>JBKQHQ010000001.1:0-3380 GCA_052148715.1 Xanthobacteraceae bacterium
GCTGCACCATTACCGAGTTTCGGGTAACTGCACGTAACCCGGAATTATCGAGGGGCTCTTCGCACTACCGAGGGGACGGCAGCGCCAAAGTGCAACTGATAAGGAAGTAGAATTTTATCACCAGTTGGCCAACTGATGAAGAAAACTGCATTTCTAAACGAGTTATCTGGGGCTCCAGGCTACAGAGGTGGTCCCGGTTGTCTGAACAGATTTTCCGCCTCGATAAGTGGAGTCTCTGCCAGGGTTAGGCTGCCAAGCGGAGGGGCAACCGTGGGAAGTAGGCTTGATCTGGTGTCATGCCGTCAAGGCTCGAGTGTGGACGCCGGCCATTATAGAAGTCGAGGTAACGGCCGATCGAAGCGCGTGCGTCGCTGACGCCTTCGTAGGCCCGCAGATACACCTCCTCATATTTGACGCTGCGCCACAGCCGCTCGACGAAGACGTTGTCCCGCCAAGCTCCTTTCCCGTCCATGCTGATCGCAATGTCGTTGTTGGCGAGCACACCGGTGAATGCCGAGCCCGTGAACTGCGAGCCCTGATCTGTATTGAAGATATCGGGCTTGCCGTGACGAGCCAAAGCGTCCTCCAGCGTCTCGACGCAGAATGCCGCTTCCATCGTGATCGATACGCGCCACGACAGCACGCGACGACTGAACCAATTGCGCGTTTCGCGGGATCGTGAGCACGGATTTCACTGCATCGTGAGCAAGTATTTCGCGTGATCGTGAGCAACGATTTCAGAGGATCGTGAGCAGCGATTTCAGGCGATCGTGAGCACCTTTTGACGGGTGCTGGATGCTTCGGCCGACAACTCAACGGGGCTACGGCTTTCTCATTCAACCGATGAGGAAGCCCGATGCCTACCCAGAGATTGTCGATGCGCCGGATCAGAGAAGTTCTACGTTTGCGGCACCAGGGCCTGACCGAGCGCGTCATTGCGCAGATGTTGGGGGTGAGCAATGGGGTCGTGCATGGTTACGTGCGGCGTGCCCGCCTTGCCGGGCTGAGCTGGCCCCTGCCGGAGGGCCTCGACGACGATGGCCTGGATCTGCTGCTGTTCCCGGCGCCAATGGCAGCGTCGCAAAGCGACCGGCGACCGATCCCCGATTGGATTTATGTCGAGAAGGAGCTGCGCCGCCGCAGCGTGACACGCCTGCTGTTGTGGGAAGAGTATCGCGCCGCCAATCCCGACGGCTTTGGCTATACCTGGTTTTGCACGACTTTCGAGGCCTGGAAGCAGCGTGCGCGCCCGAGCATGCGTCAAACCCACATCGGTGGGGAGAAGGTGTTCGTCGATTTCGCCGGCGATACCATCGACATTATCGATCCCATCACCGGCGAAGTGCGCGCCATGAAGCTGTTCGTCGCGGCGATGGGGGCCTCGAACTACACCTACGCCGAGGCTTGCCCAAGCGAGAGCCTGTCCGACTGGATCGGCTTGCATGCCAATTTGTTCCGGTTTCTGGGCGGCGTGCCGAAGTTCGTAGTCTGCGATAATCTCAAGGCCGCCGTGACCAACCCTGATCGCTACGATCCCGGGATCAACCGCACCTATGCCGAGATGGCTGCCCATTACGGCACCGCGATTCTCGCGGCACGGCCGAGGCGGCCAAAGGACAAGGCGAAGGTCGAGGTCGCCGTGCAGATCGCGCAACGCTGGATCCTGGCCCGCCTGCGCAACCAGCGTTTCTTTTCCCGGGCGGAACTCAATGCCGCCATTCGCGTGCTTGTCGTCGAACTCAACTCCCGCCAGATGCGCGGTTTCGGCTCCAGCCGCGCCGAACTGTTCGCCGAGATCGATCGTCTCAAGTTGGGAGAACTGCCCGACCAGCCATACGTCTTTGCCCGCTGGAAGCGTTGCCGCGTCGCGCCCGACTATCACGTCGAGATCGATGGCCATTGGTATTCCACCCCTTATCGCCTGATCCGTGAACTCGTCGATGTGCGCATCGCCGACAAGACCGTCGAGGTCTTCCACAAGGGTCAGAGAATCGCGAGCCACGCTCGTGCGCCCAATCGGCGCGGTCACACCACGATCGCCGATCATATGCCGAGTGCCCATCGCCGCTACGGCAAGTGGACGCCCGCAGGACTGATCGCTGCCGGCGAGAAGATCGGTCCCTCCACCGCGGCATTTTTCCAGGCTGTCATCGCGGCACGGCCGCATCCCGAGCAAGGCTTTCGCACCTGTCTCGGCATCCTGTCGCTGACCAGGAACTACGACAATGCGCGCGTCGATGCAGCCTGCCGACGCGGCATCCTCATCAAGGCGCGCTCCGTCGCCTCGATCCGTTCGATCCTCAAGAACGGCCTTGATCGCGCTTTCCTCGACGACGCGCCCGACCACCAGCCCCTGCGCCACGGCAATATCCGCGGCCAGGGCTATTTTCACTGAACCATGGAGATCGCAATGCTGACGCATCCCACCCATGAACGGCTCATCTTGCTCGGCTTGACCGGAATGGCCAAAGCCTTCGAGGAACAGCGACGATCACCGGATCTCGATGCCCTGCCGTTCGAAGAGCGCATCGGGCTTCTCGTCGATCGCGAAGCTGCCGAACGCGACACCAAACGTCTCACGACCCGCCTCAAGTTCGCCGCGCTGCGCCAAAGCGCATGCGTGGAAGACGTCGATTTGCGCACGCCACGCTGTATCGACCGCGCCGTCTTCGCCAGACTCGTCGGCGGCGACTGGATCGACCGCAACGAGAACCTGCTCATCACAGGGGCAACCGGGCTCGGCAAGAGCTGGATTGCCTGCGCCCTCGGCCACAAAGCCTGCCGTGACAATCGTTCGGTCCAATATCACCGCGTCCCGCGCCTGTTCGAGGCGCTCGCCCTTGCTCGCGGCGACGGTCGCTATGGCCGCCTGCTAAAATCTCTCGGCCGCGTTCAGCTCTTGATCCTCGACGATTGGGGGCTGTCGGTACTCAATCCGTCCGAACGGCGCGACCTTCTGGAGATCCTCGACGATCGCCACGGTCGCGCCTCCACCATCGTCACCAGCCAAATCCCCGTCGAACATTGGCACGATATCATCGGCGACCCAACCTTGGGCGACGCCATCTTGGACCGTCTCGTTCATAACGCTCATCGCCTTCAGCTCTCCGGAGAAAGCATGCGAAAGCAGAACGCCCGCAATCACACTCTTGACGCCGCCCCAAACCCCTGAACCAATCACCATGTCGGTCGAAGCGGCCGCTCATGATCGCGTGAAATGCCTGCTCACAATCAAACGAAATGAGCGCTCACCATCAAGTGAAATCGCCGCTCACCATCAGCGAAATGCGCAACCAATCGAGCACGACGGCCAGATAGACGAAGCCGCGCGCCATCGGGATGTAGGTGATGTCCATCGCCCACACCTGGTTCGGCCGCGT
>JBKQHQ010000002.1:0-3069 GCA_052148715.1 Xanthobacteraceae bacterium
CGCTTCTCTGCTTCGAGTTAGGTTGAAGGTCTCGGCCAGATTCAGAGCCGCTTCGTACAGCGGCAGGCGATAGATGGCCGCCCAGAGCTCCAGGGCGTTCCGTTTCACCCCAGATTCCGCGTGGAAGCACTCCAGGGGGTCAGACCTATTTCCAAGTTATTTCGGATGCTCCGGATTCATCCCGCTCGTCCTCTCGGTCCTTCAACTGCCGGCGAACCCGCAGATAGACTGTTGACCAGCCCCCGAGGAGCCGAGTTTAGCCGCGCATCATCATCGGGATTCGATCGAAGAATGAGGCACTCCAGAGGATCCGCCCGTGGTAAGCCTCGTAGCCGTCTATTCTGTAAAATCGGTCTTCCCCGAGATCCGTGGGATTGGTTAGATTCATTGGGGTATGGATACCGTCGAAACGCTCAAACAGGATGTGAGAGAGGGGCGGATCAGCGCCGAAAGGCTCGTTGATCTGGTCGCGGAGCTAATCCGTAAACTCGAAGCTGCGAACCGACGAATTGAAGAGCTTGAGAAGCAATGCGCTTCGACGCCGACGGCGAAGGTCGACGAACCATTTTCCACTCGGGCGGAAGAAAAGCGACAAGAAGCACGCGGCAAGAAAAGACGCAAGCGCAAGCCGAAGGGACGACGCGGTCGCGTATCCACCGCCGACAAAGTCGCGCAGGCTGAGCGAACCGAGGCCGTTTTTCCCGCGGGTGTGTCGTCGGGCGCGTGTTGGTTGTCGCATGTTCGGCCGGTGTGGCGCCTGGAAAACGGTCGAGCGGTGCTGGTCGCGTACCAAATCTATCGTGGCCCCGGCAACCGGTACGGCCAAATCCCCGGCGTATTGGGCCGTAGCGAGTACGGTCTGGAGATCGTCACCGAGATTGCCTACCTGGTTTATATCGTCGGCCTGTCTTTCGACAAAGTCTGTGATCTCCTCAGTTTCTTCCAAAACGTCCGCCTTCGCAAGTCGCAAGCCAACACGTTGCTTTATCAATTGTCGCGCGATTGGGAGCGCGAGTTTGACTTGCTCTGCACGTTGCTGGCCGACTCGCTGGTGGTGCATGCCGACGAGACTGGTTGGAGTCTGAACAGCGTATGGGCGTTTCTTTCGGAGAAGGCACGTGTGTTGTTGTTCGGCGTTCATAAGGATGCCGGGACGCTCAAAAAGGTTCTCGATCCGGCGACATTCGCGGGCATCGTGATCAGCGACGACGCGGCTGTGTACGCCAACTTCACCCAAGCGCAAAAGTGCTGGGCCCATTTGCTGCGCAAGGCGATCAAACTCACGCTCCAGGACCAGAACAACGCGGCATATCGGACCTTCACGGATCGGCTGTTGGAGATTTACCGCGAGGCGTGTCGCGTCCAGCGCGACAGGCGGCTGAGCGATGCGGGGCGGGCCAGGAAAGTCCTCGCCCTTGAAGACGAAATCTTGGACTTGTGCGTCGCGAACGAGTTCCCGGACCAACCGCCGTCCAACGGACTCGAGAAGGATTATCGTCTCTTGGTCGATGAGGTTCTGCGGCTGTTGCTTCGCGAGGAATTGCTGACGTTCGTGACCGCCAAGCCGACCGAGCAGCCCAACGGAACGACCAAACTCGTGGATGGGACAAACAACGAGGCCGAGCGAACGTTACGTGGCGCGGCGCAAGCGCGCCTGACGGGTCGCACCAGTAAGACGATCGACGGCGCCCGCCGCCAAACGATTCTGACCAGCGTCCTGCAATCGCTCCGCCTCTACCTGCCGACCTTCACGCTTTCGAGCGTGCTCGCGGAGTTGAAGCGATGGTGGGCAACCGGGCGAAGTTGCTTCGCAGAACTTGTGGAAAAGCTCGCGCTCACTCCGCCGGAGCAATCCGTCATTGATCAGATCCTTCCAGGGCCAAGCGGGTAAACCGCAACACGGTTCAGGATTGGCAGGCGAGGCGGTGGCTCGACAATGACCGTTGGCGAAAACGGTGCCAATCGACGTGTGCACCCACCCCACAAAGAGGCCCCGCCTGCATTTCCATCACCACTCGCACGCAGCGCCGATGCCGACTTGAGAAAGTCTCGGCCCGCTCCGCCCTGCGCACAGAATTCACGACTACGTAAGCCTCCCTGCGCCGCTGTTCGCCGGGCGCTCGACTCTTGCGCGGATTGGATGGCTAAGCTGTTTTAGTACCGAAGGTGGGACTTGAACCCACACCCCCATTACAGGGACCGGATTTTGAGTCCGGGACTTCTGCCATACTCGTGGTATTGGAAACACGTTGCAGTGATACTTAAAGGCTTTGATTGCAGAGCAGTTACGATACTGACCTCACACACGTACATTGTAGCCGCATTGGGCTGATATTGCCAATCCTGTTCCCATTCTGTTCCCAATTCGGCCTCGCTGGTTGATCTCTGAACAGCGGGTCGAGGGGGAAGGGAGCCACCCCTCGCCCGACCCGACGACCCGGCCGTCAAGGATGCGCTCGCGCTCTAGCGAAGCATCATCTCAGAGCTCACCAAAGCCTGTGCCACGGGGCGTGTCGAGGATCGCGCGGCGATCATCCAGGCCCGCGACGCCATGACCAAGCTGAACGATGTGGCGGATGTCCTGGGTGGCCGGGGGGTTGGCATCCCGTTCTTCTAGCTTTCCCTGGCTCTTCCGAACCGTCTCGCGTTCTCGGCCTCTTGTGGGTGCAGATTTCGTTCTTACTCCTCGCGGCCGGCGAAATTCACAGGCTGCTTGACTCAAGGAGCTGACTCGGCGCACGATCCTCTTTTGG
This sequence comes from Xanthobacteraceae bacterium, assembly GCA_052148715.1. Classification (GTDB taxonomy): domain Bacteria; phylum Pseudomonadota; class Alphaproteobacteria; order Rhizobiales; family Xanthobacteraceae; genus JBKQHQ01. The sequence goes on from JBKQHQ010000002.1 coordinate 2,754, forward strand.
GTTTTCATCCAACCATCCTTCCTTTTGCCACGTTCCCCCGCATCCATTCGTTCGCGGCTCGCACGTTCGGCGCAAAACCGCCGCCTCTGGTCATTTCCAACACGCATAAGGCGATTGTCCGACGCTCCGCAGAAGGTGCGTGTCTGACATCCCGTGGGTAGCGTCGTGACGAGCGCGTTATCGCATGCACGTGCGGGCCGTGCATCCCCGCCGGTCTGCCCTCGTCACCCCTAGCCCGTCGCGCTCGTTGCAGTGAAACCTACAGTCCTTGCCTGCGAAGCAGTGACGATGGCGCCCTGAGCTGCGTACACGGTCG
>JBKQHQ010000003.1:0-7018 GCA_052148715.1 Xanthobacteraceae bacterium
TTCATGGCCGCGTTTGCTATCATCCCTGCGAGACCGGTTGTAACCGCGGCGAGCTCGATGCGGCGGTGAGCATTCACGCGGTCGAACGCTTTCTCGGCGACCTTGCCGCCGCCGAAGGCTGGCCGCTGCGCGTCGAGGCCCCGCCGAGCGGAAGGCGCATTCTCGTGATCGGCGCCGGTCCGAGCGGCTTGTCGGCCGCCTATCACCTGGCGCGGCTCGGCCATGCGGTTGAGATCCATGAAGCGGGGCCGCTGCCGGGCGGCATGATGCACTTCGGCATCCCGGCCTATCGATTGCCGCGCGCGGATCTCATGCGTGAGATCAAACGCATCGAAGCCATGGGCGTCAAGATCGTGACCAATCACAAGGTCGAGGATGTCCTGGCCGAAAAAAAGCACGGAAAATTCGACGCGGTGTTCATGGCGATCGGCGCCGGGGTGGGGAAGCATGCCGATATCCCGGCGTGGGACGCGGTACGCGTCCTCGATGCGGTCTCGCTGCTCCATGACGTCACGACCGGCGAAGCGCCGCGCCTCGGCCGCAAAGTCGTCATCTACGGCGGCGGTAACACGGCGATGGACGCCGCGCGCACGGCCCGGCGTCTCGGCGCCGACGAGGCGCTCATCGTCTACCGGCGCGATCGTGCCCATATGCCTGCCCGCGCCTTCGAAGCGGACGAAGCGATAGAAGAAGGCATCAAGATCAAGTGGCTGACCACCATCAAGGAGGTCGTCGGGCCCGATCTCACGGTCGAGATGATGGAGCTCGATGCCAATGGCCGCCCGCAGCCGACCGGCCGCTTCGAGACCCTGAAGGCCGATGCGATCGTGTTGGCGCTCGGCCAGGATACCGATAGCAGCTTCCTGCGCCGGGTGCCGGGAGTCGATTTCCAGCCGGACGGCACGGTGATCGTCGGCTCCGACATGATGACGGGGCATCCCGGCGTCTTCGCCGGCGGCGATATGGTGCCGAGCGAGCGCACAGTGACCGTGTCGGTCGGTCACGGCAAACTTGCCGCTCGCCACATCGATGCCTGGTTGCGCAACGCCAGCTACCAAGCGGCGCAGCCGGCGCCGATCGTGACCTTCGGTATGCTTAACCTGCCAGTTTACAGCGACGCCGATCCGTCTCTCCAGAAGACGCTGGCACTGGCTGAGCGCACTAGCGGCTTCGAGGAAGTCGTCTCCGGTCTGAGCGAAGCGCAGGCGCGTTACGAGGCTCAGCGCTGCCTTTCCTGCGGCAATTGCTTCGAATGCGACAACTGCTATGGCGCCTGTCCCGAGAACGCGATCGTCAAATTGGGACCCGGGCGCCGTTATCGCTACGACTACGCCAAATGTACCGGCTGTGCGGTGTGCTTCGAGCAGTGTCCCTGCCATGCCATCGACATGGTCCCCGAGTTGGAAGGAACGCGATGAGATGAACAAGCAAGTCGCGACCATGGACGGCAACACCGCTGTCGCGCACGTGGCGTATCGGGTGAACGAAGTCTGCGCCATTTTTCCGATCACGCCGTCCTCGACTATGGCGGAACTGGCTGACGAGTGGGCATCCGCCAACATCCCGAACATCTGGGGCAATATTCCCGTGGTTCAGGAGATGCAGAGCGAGGGCGGCGCCGCCGGCGCGATTCACGGCTCGTTGCAGGCGGGTGCGCTCACCACGACCTTCACGGCGTCGCAAGGCCTGTTGCTGATGATCCCCAATATGTTCAAGATCGCCGGCGAGTTGACATCGACGGTTTTCCATGTCGCGGCGCGATCGGTTGCTACCCAGGCCCTGTCGATCTTTGGCGACCATTCCGACGTGATGGCGACGCGCACCACTGGTTTCGCTCTGCTCTCGTCCGGTTCGGTCCAGGAAGCGCACGATGCGGCCTTGATCGCGCAGATGGCGACTTTGCGCTCGCGCATTCCCTTCGTGCATTTCTTCGATGGCTTCCGCACTTCCCACGAGATCAACACTCTGATGCTCCTCGGCGACGACGAGATTCGCGCGTTGATCGACGACGAGCTAGTCCGGGCCCATCGCGCGCGCGCGCTCAATCCCGAGCACCCGTTCGTGCGCGGCACCGCCCATAATCCCGATACCTTCTTTCAGGCGCGCGAGACGGTTAACTCCTACTATGCCAAGGTTCCGGCCATCGTCGAGACCTGTATGAACGATTTCGCGAAGCTGACCGGCCGGGATTATCGCCTGTTCGATTACGAAGGCCCGGACGACGCGGAGCGCGTGATCATTCTCATGGGCTCCGGTGCCGAGACGGCGCGGGAGACGGCGGCAGCCTTGCGGAGCGCGGGCGAAAAAGTCGGTGTGCTGCAGGTGCGGCTGTTCCGTCCATTCTCGGCCGTGCATTTCCTCGGCGCGCTTCCGGCCGGATGTCGCGGCATCGCCGTGATCGAGCAGACCAAGGAGCCCGGAGCTCCGGGCGAGCCGCTTTATCTCGACGTCACGACCACGCTTGCCCAGGCCGTGATGCGCGGCGAGCGGCGCATCTTGCCCAAAGTCATCGGCGGCCGGTACGGACTGTCGTCGAAGGACTTCAGTCCGGCCATGGCCAAGGCCGTGTTCGACGAGTTGAAGAAACCCGAGCCGAAGAACAGCTTTTCCGTCGGCATCAACGACGACGTCTCCCATACCAGCCTCGCGGTTGATCTCGGTTACTCGATCGAGCCCAAGGAGGTCATCCGTGCCGTGTTCTACGGTCTCGGCGCCGATGGCACGGTCGGCGCCAACAAAAACAGCGTCAAGATCATCGCCGAGGACGCCGGGCTCTACGCCCAAGGCTATTTCGTCTACGATTCACACAAATCCGGCGCCCAGACGATCTCCCATCTGCGCTTCGGACCGAAGCCAATCCGCTCGCCCTATCTGATCAGCGCCGCCAATTTCGTTGGCTGCCATCAGTTCCATTTCCTGCAACGCCAGGACATGCTGCGGCTGGCCGCCCCGGGCGCTACTTTCCTTCTCAACAGCCCCTACGGGCCCGACGAGGTCTGGAACCGGCTGCCGCGCGAGGCCCAGCAGCAGATCATCGACAAAAAGCTCAAGTTCTTCGTCATTGACGCGAACAAGGTGGCGCAGGATGTCGGCCTCAAGAATCGCACCAATACGGTGCTCCAGACCTGCTTCTTCGCAATCTCGGGAGTGCTCCCGCATGCCGATGCGATCGAGCAGATCAAGAAGTCGATCCGGAAGACCTACGGCTCGAAGGGCGAAGAGGTCGTACGAAAAAATTTCCAGGCGGTCGACGATACGCTGTCCCGCCTCAACGAGGTTGCGGTTCCGGCCAAAGCGACGAGTCGGTTCGAGCGGCCTCCGCTTGTCCCGGCGAGCGCGCCGGAGTTCGTCCGCAAGGTGACCGCCAAGATGTTCGAAGGCCTGGGCGATCTGATTCCGGTGAGCGCCATGCCGGCCGACGGCACCTTTCCATCCGGGACGGCTGTCTGGGAGAAGCGCAACATCGCCGATGACGTGCCGGTATGGCTGCCCGACCTTTGTATCCAATGCGGCCAGTGCGGTTTCGTCTGCCCCCATAGCGTCATCCGCGCGAAGTATTACGATCAGGGCCGCCTCGACGGCGCGCCGGCGAGCTTCAAATCGGCCCCGGTCAATGCCCGCGGCTATCCGAACATCCGCTTCAGCCTCCAGTTCTATGTCGAGGATTGCACCGGTTGCGGCCTGTGCGTGGAAAGCTGCCCGGCCCACAGCCCGATCGATCCCGGCGTGAAGGCGATCAATCTCAAGCCGAAGCTGCCGATTGTCGCAGCGGAACGCCAAAATATCTCCTTCTTCGAGCGTTTGCCGATCAACGACCGGGCGCGCGTGGATTTCGACAATGTGCGCGGCGTCCAGTTCCTTGAGCCCCTGTTCGAGTTCTCAGGCGCTTGCGCCGGCTGCGGCGAGACGCCGTACCTCAAGCTCGTCTCGCAGCTCTTCGGCGATCGCATGATGGTCGCGAACGCGACCGGGTGTTCGTCGATTTACGGCGCAAACCTGCCGGTAACGCCTTGGAGTGTGAACCATGAGGGCCGTGGGCCGGCCTGGTCGAATTCGTTGTTCGAGGACGACGCGGAGTTCGGGCTTGGCTTCCGTCTAGCGGCGGACAAGCATCTCGATCTTGCCAAGGCTCTGCTCAAATCGCTCGCGCCGGAGCTCGGTGAGGCGCTGGTTACGGCCATCTTGACCGCCCCGCAAGTGCGGGAATCCGAGATTCGCGCTCAACGGATACGCGTCGCGGAGCTTAAGACCAAATTGCTGTCGCTCGCGTCGAGCAATGAGACCGCGCGCGATCTCCTGTCCGTGGTCGATCATCTGGTTCGGCGCAGCATCTGGATCGTGGGCGGCGACGGCTGGGCCTATGATATCGGCTATGGCGGACTCGACCACGTCCTCGCGGCCGGGCGCGATGTAAACATCCTCGTGCTCGACACCGAGGTCTATTCAAATACCGGCGGCCAGGCATCCAAAGCGACGCCGCTGGGCGCCATCGCCAAATTCGCCGCCGCCGGTAAGCGCGTCGCCCGCAAGGATTTGGCCCTGCAGGCCATAGCCTATGGCAACGTTTATGTGGCGCAGGTCGCGATGGGCGCCAATCCGCAGCAGACACTCGACGCCTTCCGCGAGGCCGAAGCATATGAGGGGACGTCGATCATCCTGGCCTACTGCCATTGCATCGCTCATGGCATCGACATGCAGAAAGGCATGCAGCAGCAGGATTTGGCCGTCGCTAGCGGCTATTGGCCGCTCTTGCGCTACAATCCGGCCCTACGCAAGCACGGACAGAATCCCTTCCGGCTGGATTCGCCGCGGCCGATAATTCCGTTCAAGGATTATGCCTACAACGAGTTGCGCTACCGCGCCTTGGCCTTGACGCGGCCCGAAGAGGCCGCGTCGCTGCTCCGCCGGGGGCAGGATGATGTGACTGAAAAATATCGCAGCTACGAGGAAATCGCGAGCCTTCCCGCCAGTCCGAGCGACGCGGAATCAGTGATGGACGCGCCGAAGGCCTGAGTTGCTGGCAAAGGGCGGGGCCCAAGAAGGGACGAGGCAATGAATCTGACGACGCGTTATATGGGGCTGACGTTGAATAACCCGCTGATCGCGGGCGCCGGTCCGTTGAATTCCGAGCTCGACAATATCCGGCGTTTGGAAGATCTCGGAGCAGGCGCCGTCGTTATGCCATCGATCTTCGAGGAGCAGATCGAACACGAAGCCCAGTTGCTCGAGAATCTGATCGCGGTTGGAACCAACAGCTACGCCGAGGCGTTGACCTATTTCCCGCCCATGGCGTCGTATCGGATCGGCTCATATCAATATGTAGAAGCCGTCCATCGCGCCGCTGAGGCCGTCGATATTCCCGTCATCGCGAGCCTCAACGGCATCACGGACCATGGCTGGATCGACTACGCATGCCAGATCGAACAAGCCGGGGCAAACGCGATCGAGTTGAACATCTACTTTATCCCCTCTGACATCGACATTACCGGACAGAAGGTCGAGCAACGTTACCTTGACGTCTTGAAAGCAGTGAAACGCGCCGTGAAGATTCCGGTCGCGGTCAAGATCAGTCCGTATTTCAGCTCGATCGGTCACGTGGCGCTCCAGCTCGACCAAGCCGGTGTTAATGGTCTCGTGTTGTTCAACCGGTTCTATCAACCGGATATCGACCTAGCACGGCTCGCGCTCATCTCCGACCTTGAATTGAGCAAGCCAAGCGAAATCCGCCTGCCGCTGCTTTGGATCGGTATCTTGGCGGGTCAGATCAAGGCGTCACTCGCAGCCAGCACCGGTGTCGAAAACGTCGACGAAGTGATCAAATATCTCCTTGCGGGAGCCGATGTCGTTATGACGACCTCGGCGCTTCTCAGGCACGGTATCGAGCATATGAGAGTTCTGACGGATGATTTGACGGAGTGGTTCAAGGCACGCGATCTCGAATCGCCGGATGCCATCCGAGGCCGTCTCAGCCACAAGAATATCGTCGATCCGACCACATTCGAGCGCGCCAACTATATTAAGATTTTGCAGAGCTACAGATCGCCGTAACTGACGGTCTGATGTCCTTACTAAAAATCCGATTCAAAAACAGAATTATCATAGCGTCTGTGATCGGTTGAAGTAGCCCGCGTCTAGCGGGACGGCGTATCTATGCTGGTGCCGTTCAGCAGGCGGCGCGTATGGCGCGCCACCATGAGATTCTCATCTGTCGGCACCATCCAGACCGAAACGGGCGATTGTTCCGCCGAAATGCGTGGTCCGCCGTTCAAGTTGGCCTTTTCATCGAGAACAACGCCAAGCCATTTCGCGTCACGGCAAACCCGGGCGCGGATTTCGGCCGCGTGCTCGCCGATCCCGGCCGTGAAAACGAGACCGTCAAGGCCGCTCATCGCGGCGACGAGCGATCCCAGTTCGCGGCCAATGCGATAAATAAACAGATCGATCGCCTCGCGTGCGGCCGCTGCCTTGCTCGCCAGCAGATCGCGCATGTCGTTCGATATGCCAGAAACGCCAAGCAAGCCCGATCTTAGATAAAGCAAATCTTGGATTTGCATCGCGCTCATGTGTTCATGCTCGAGAAGATAGAGTACGACGCCCGGATCAAGCGAGCCGCTGCGCGTTCCCATAGGCAGGCCATCGAGAGCCGTGAAGCCCATCGTGGTCGCAACGCTGCGGCCGCCTTCGATTGCGCACATGCTCGCGCCGCTGCCGAGATGTGCGACGACGATCTTGCTCCCGCTGTATTCCGGGGCAAGCACCGACAAAGCCGAAACGATGTATTCATAGGAGAGACCGTGGAAGCCGTAGCGTCGGATGCCTTTCGCGGTGAGCGCGCGCGGCAAGGCGAAGCGTTGGGCGATTTCGGGCTGATTGTGGTGAAAAGCCGTGTCGAAGCATGCAACTTGGGGGACATTGGGAGCGATTTTAGCTAGGGCCCGAATAGCGGCGATGTTGTGCGGCTGATGTAAGGGTGCGAGTGGAATCAACTTCTCTAGGTCGGAGATAACCCGCTCATCGA
>JBKQHQ010000004.1:0-6363 GCA_052148715.1 Xanthobacteraceae bacterium
GGTACGACACGCCGAACATCCATTTCTGCACCATCAAGGACTTCCGTGATCTGACGGAGGTGATCGGCGCAAAGATGGTCAAGGCGGTCGCGCTCAATGCTTGGGGCTCGCCGCTGCGGCTCAACGCACCGTGGTGGTTTTGGAATCTGTTCGGCGAGCAGGCGGTGTTTCTGCTTAGCCGCAAGAACGGACCCACGGCGGCGTTTCCACCTCGGTGACGAGGTCGCCCTCTGCAATCTCACCTGCGCAAGATGACTTCCGCATAGTGCCGCGATCGCCGTGGCCGGGCCCTCCCGGCAAGCGGCAAATGTTCCCGAGACCTCTTCCGTCCTTTTGGCCAGCGCCCACATATCGGGGAGCGGACCGCTTCGGGGTTCGCGTTGGCTCCCCATGCGTTCTTGACGAAGATCATGGACGGACGGGGGGATCCCCCATGACGATGGCCTCTGCGCGCCGAAAAGACGGGCGGAGAGGCTGAGGGAGTTTGCTTATGGATTTTGAGAAATATACCGACCGGGCCAAAGGGTTCGTTCAATCCGCCCAATCGCTGGCGCTGCGCGAAGGGCATCCGCAATTCACCCCCGAGCACCTGCTCAAGGTGCTGCTCGACGACCCGGAAGGGCTGGCGGCGGGGCTGATAGACCGGGCTGGGGGCAATTCGCGCGAGGCGCTCCTTGCCGTCGAGGCGGTGCTGGCGAAAATGCCGAAAGTTTCCGGCGGCGGCGCTGGACCGCCCGTTTTGACCTCGGCCGGCGCGCGGGTCTTCGATTCCGCGCAGAAGGTCGCCGAAAAGGCGGGCGACAGCTATGTCACGGTCGAGCGTCTGTTGCTGGCGCTCGCGCTCGATCGGCAAAGCGATGCGGGTAAAATCCTCGCCAAAGCGGGAGTCTCGGCGCAGAACCTCAACGCGGCGATCAATGCCTTGCGCCAAGGCCGCACGGCCGACAGCGCGTCGGCCGAAAACGCCTATGACGCGCTCAAGAAATATGCGCGCGATCTCACGCAGGCGGCGCGCGACGGCAAGATCGACCCGGTGATCGGGCGCGACGAAGAGATCCGCCGCACAATTCAGGTTCTGTCCCGCCGCACCAAGAACAATCCGGTGCTGATCGGTGATCCCGGCGTCGGCAAGACCGCGATCGTCGAAGGGTTGGCGCTGCGCATCGTCAACGGCGACGTGCCCGAGAGCCTGCACGACAAGAAGCTGCTTGCGCTCGACATGGGGTCCCTGATTGCCGGTGCCAAATACCGCGGCGAGTTCGAGGAGCGGCTGAAAGCCGTGCTGCAGGAGGTGACGGGCGCGCAGGGCGGCATCATCCTGTTCATCGACGAGATGCACACGATCGTCGGCGCCGGCAAAGCTGATGGCGCCATGGATGCGTCGAACCTGCTCAAGCCGGCGCTGGCGCGCGGCGAGCTGCACTGCATCGGGGCGACTACGCTCGACGAATACCGCAAGCACGTGGAGAAGGACGCGGCCTTGGCGCGGCGCTTCCAGCCGGTCTTCGTCTCCGAGCCGTCGGTCGAGGACACGATCTCGATCCTGCGCGGGCTCAAGGAGAAATACGAGCTGCACCATGGCGTGCGGATCACGGACGCCGCGCTGGTCGCTGCCGCGACCCTGTCCAACCGCTACATCACCGACCGTTTCCTCCCCGACAAGGCGATCGATCTGGTCGACGAGGCAGCCGCGCGCCTGAAGATGCAGGTCGACTCGAAGCCGGAGGAGCTCGATACGATTGACCGCGAGATCGTTCGGCGCAAGATCGAGCAGGAGGCGCTCAAGAAGGAGCATGACCCCGGCTCCAAGGAACGGCTGAAGCGGCTGGAGAAGGAGCTCGCCCAGCTCGAGCAGACATCGACCGAGCTGACCACCCGTTGGAAAGCCGAACAGGAGAATCTCAAGGGCGCGCAGGCCGTGAAAGCTGAGCTCGACAAATTGCGCACCGAGCTTGCCGACGCGCAGCGGCGCGGTGAGTATCAGCGCGCCGGCGAGCTCGCCTACGGCCGCATTCCGGAGCTTGAGAAGAAGCTACAGGCGATGGAAGCGGCCGAGGGCAAGGGCGTGGTGGTTGAGGAGGCCGTGACCGCCAACCACATCGCGCAAGTCGTCTCGCGCTGGACCGGCATTCCGGTCGACCGGATGCTCGAAGGCGAGCGGGAAAAACTGCTGCGCATGGAGGAGCAGATCGCCAAGCGCGTGGTCGGTCAGGAAGAAGCCGTGAAGGCCGTCTCGACCGCGGTGCGGCGGGCGCGGGCCGGCTTGCAGGACCCGAATCGGCCGATCGGCTCGTTCATGTTCCTGGGACCAACCGGCGTCGGCAAGACCGAGCTCACCAAGGCGCTCGCCGAGTTCTTGTTCGACGACGAGCAGGCCTTGGTGCGCATCGATATGTCGGAATACATGGAGAAACATTCGGTGGCGCGGCTGATCGGCGCTCCTCCCGGCTACGTCGGATACGAGGAGGGCGGCGCGCTCACCGAGGCGGTGCGGCGGCGGCCCTACCAGGTGGTCCTATTCGATGAGATCGAGAAGGCGCATGCCGACGTGTTCAACGTGCTACTGCAGGTGCTCGACGACGGACGGCTGACCGACGGGCAGGGCCGCACGGTCGACTTCCGCAACACGCTGATCGTGATGACGTCCAATCTCGGCGCCGAGTATCTCGTGGCTCAGCCGGAGGACCAAGACACGGATGCCGTCAAGGAAGAAGTCATGGCCATGGTGCGGGCACACTTCCGGCCCGAATTCTTGAACCGCGTCGACGAAATCATCCTGTTCCATCGGCTGAAGAAGAGCGAGATCAGCCGCATCGTCGACATCCAGATCAAGCGTCTCGCCAAGTTGCTCGAGGAGCGCAAGATCACGATCGTGCTCGAGCCGAGCGCCCGTGACTGGCTCGCGGAGCGGGGCTGGGATCCGGCCTATGGGGCGCGGCCGCTCAAGCGGGTGATCCAAAAGACGATCCAAGATCCGCTCGCCGAGCGAATTCTGGCGGGCTCCATCAAGGATGGCGAACGCGTGGTGATCTCTGTCGGCAAGAAGGGCTTGACCTTCAACGGTCAGGTCGCAGCGGCGGCGGCGTAACAGGATCGCGCCGCGACCGCACCCGGATCACGCAGGGTCAGCCTCCGGACTGACCTTGCGCCATGGCGGCGCGCGGCGGGTTGCGCGTCATCACGGCGTCGATCCTCTCGCGCTCTTTCTCGAAGGAGCCCAACATCGGCCCATCGAGCGCGCGTCCGCGCGGCAGCTTGATCTTCAACGGATCGACAAAATTACCGTTCACCAGGATCTCGTAATGGACGTGGGGCCCGGTCGACACGCCGGTCGAGCCGACGAAGCCGATGACCTGGCCCTGACGGACCTTTGTGCCGGGTTGAATATTGCGCGCGAACGCCGTCATGTGGCCGTAGGCCGTCTCATATCCGTTGGCGTGGCGGATTTTGACGTACTTGCCGTAACCGCCTTCCCAGCCGGCCTTCTCGACCGTGCCATTGCCGGCGGCGAAGATCGGCGTGCCGGCGGCCGTCGCCCAGTCGACGCCGGTATGCATCTTGGTGTAGCCAAGGATCGGGTGCCGCCGCACGCCGAACGGCGAGCGCATTTCCGCCTCGGCCACTGGCTTGCGGACCAAAAACTTCTTCGCGCTCTTGCCGGTCTCGTCGTAATAGTCGACCACCCCGTCGTCGGAGGATTGGAAGCGATAATATTTCCGGCTCTCGCCGCTAGTCGTCAGCGCGGCGTACAGCACCTCGCCCTTGGCGTCATTCGCGCCTTCTTCGTCAAACAGCACCTCGAACGAATCGCCGGGGCGAACCCGGTGCTGGAAATCGACGTCGAAGGAATAGATGCGAACGAGATTGTCGATGACCGGGCGCGGCACCTGATAGCGCAACGCCGTTTCGTAGACGCTCTGATAAAGGCGAACGCCGTGGCCTTCGTCTTCATCGTCGTCGCCTGTATCTGCAACCTCGGTGCCGGTGTTGACGCTGCGCACGTCGACGGACACATATTTGCCCATGTCCGACAAGGCCACGACGGCTTCCGGGCCTTTGTCACCGGCGACGATGACGCGGACCGGCTGCAACCGCTGCGTCGGACCGGATGGTCCGGTGGTGGCGAGAAGGACGAGCAGCTTTTGTCCTTCCTTGAGGCCACCGTCGCGGCCGCGCTGGCCGAAGGTTGCGGCGATCGCCTTGGCCTCGTCCGGATTGGTGCCGAGGTCGCGCAGGATCGAGGGGATGCTGTCGCCCTTCTTGACCGGGACGGCGCGTTCGGACCACGCATTGCCGCCCGTGGTTTGCGGCGCGGTCTTCTGCAGCAGCGTCACGTTCTCGGGCACGATGCGCGCCTCGATCCAGGCGTTGGGGTCGTCAACAGCCGAGGCTACCCTGACGGGTGTTGCGGCCTCGCGTACGCGGGCAAGCACCTCGGACAGCGCTAAGGCAACCGTGACTTTCGTCTTCGGCAGAACGCCTGCAAGCTCGCGGGTGACGAAGGAGACTTCGGCATCCGGCTCCGCGGCCGGCGTCTCTTCCGGCGCGCCGTCAGCGCCCGCGTCCGCGAGCAGGCGCTGCGGATTGAAGGGGGGGATCTTGGCCGAGAGCTCGGTGACCGACAGGGATAGATTGCCGGCAATGCGCGTCAGCTGCCGAACCCGCATTGCTTCGCGCTCACCCCAGTGCGTCGGTTGGGAGAAGCGAATGGTCTGCCGCGCCACGGCCGGCTCGACCACCTGAGGCAGCTTGTCGCTCTTGTGCGCCGTGATGGTGGCCCGCTCGCCGACCGGGCCGCGCAACGTGGTGTCGACGATGCGGTCCGGCAGGGTGGCAAAGTTGGTCTCGCCGTCGAGTGAAGCGAAAATAGCGCCCCCCATCAGGGCGGCGCCGCATAAACCGGTGAGAATTGTTCCGCTAAACCATTGCACCGACACGCGGCGCCGGTCGATGATGCCCCCGGTGGTGCCGTCGACGGAGAGTGGGGGTTCGTTTCCGAGGTCGACCGGAATTATGTCGCTACGTGTGCCGGCGTGCTGTCTGCTCTGGTCCAAGACCGCCGTCCCCTCCACGCGCGTTCTCGAGTGGTGTGTTCACGCCCATCGCCGTCCGCCGGCATCACGACTGGGTTGGAATCAAGCGACGGCACGATGCATAGGTATTTTATTGCCGTCAACGATGCTGGTCGTGCACGAAATTCCAAACCCAAGCCAGCTGGTGCGAGGTCCCCGACGCGACATCCCCCTTACCGAACTTTGATCGGCAAGAACGGCGGAGGAATGTGGCCGCAGTGCGGCACTACGGGTTTATCCCACCGGTCAACGGTGGCCCGTTACCGATTGAGTCGATCGCCGAAATTTCCGTGCCGGCTTGCAAGAGCTCATGCCCCGTTCGCAAGTGCGAAAACCCATGTGCCGCAGGGCCAAAACGTTCTTAAGATTTTTGCGTACAGGTGTTGACAACAGAAAGCGCCGTAGCCTATATACGCCCCCACACGGCGCGCCCCCCGCTTCGGCGCGATGGCGCGCCTCTGAAGCTCCTCACTGATAGTGGCGAACAGGCTTCCGATAAGTATCGGGGGCTTGGGCTTCGACGGTCCTTCGGCGTGCCGGAGGGTGGGATTGCTTTGATCCCACGTTCTTTGACAAGTGAATCAGAAGAAAGAGAAACGTGGACGGCGGAGTCCTGGCGGGCCGCTTCCTCGCAAGAGAAGCGGCCGGACGAGACTTCGGCGGTACACGTTTCAGGTTCAACACCATGGATCGCGCAAGCGATCTTTGCGTGACGGACCTCGTCAAACGTTGTGATCAGCCGGTTCAAAGTTCTCATCCAACTTGAGAGTTTGATCCTGGCTCAGAGCGAACGCTGGCGGCAGGCTTAACACATGCAAGTCGAGCGCCCGTAGCAATACGGGAGCGGCAGACGGGAGAGTAACGCGTGGGAACGTACCCTTTGGTTCGGAATAACCCAGGGAAACTTGGGCTAATACCGGATACGTCCGAAAGGAGAAAGATTTATCGCCGAGGGATCGGCCCGCGTCCGATTAGCTAGTTGGTGAGGTAATGGCGTCACCAAGGCGACGATCGGTAGCTGGTCTGAGAGGATGATCAGCCTCACTGGGACTGAGACACGGCCCAGACTCCTACGGGAGGCAGCAGTGGGGAATATTGGACAATGGGCGCAAGCCTGATCCAGCCATGCCGCGTGGGTGATGAAGGCCCTAGGGTTGTAAAGCCCTTTCGGCGGGGAAGATAATGACGGTACCCGCAGAAGAAGCCCCGGCTAACTTCGTGCCAGCAGCCGCGGTAATACGAAGGGGGCTAGCGTTGCTCGGAATCACTGGGCGTAAAGCGCACGTAGGCG
>JBKQHQ010000005.1:0-3631 GCA_052148715.1 Xanthobacteraceae bacterium
GCTGTCGGCGGCGACCGGCAGCATTCTCTGGGAGACCTACCTGGTCCCGCGGGGCGAGAGCGACCCGCATCGCGGTCCCGCGGGAACGATGCCGCAGTCGGCCGCCGCGACCTGGAAAAACGCGCCCGACGTGCCGATCAGCGGCGGAGGAACCTGGACTTCCTACACGCTCGACCCCGCGACCGGCCGGCTGTACGTACCTGCGGCGAACCCGTCGCCCGATTTTGTCTCGAGTCTGCGCGCGGGAGAGAATCTGTACACCGACTCGGTCGTGGTTCTCGATGCGAATACCGGTGGCTACCTCAATCATTATCAAATAGTGCCGAGGGACTGGCACGACTGGGATGTATCGAATGCTCCGGCTGTCATAACCACCCGAGGGGGTAGACAGTTGTTGTCATTTGCGCCCAAGAACGGACATCTTTACGGAGTCGATCTCGCGACCAACGCAGAGATCTACCGCAGCGCCGTGACGCGCATAGAAAACGTCGACGCACCCTTGAGCGCCGGTCAAGATACACATTTCTGTCCGGGGGCGGTTGGAGGCGGAGAGTGGAACGGTGTCGCCTATGATCCAGAGACCAATCTGATCTTCACCGGCGAGACGGAGTGGTGCACCACCGTGAGACTGCAGAGCGACAGCGAGGTCAAGGCTGTTTCGAACGGCAGCGTTTGGATGGGAAACGTCAAAATCGATCCATTGGACATTGTCGGCAAGCAAGATCCCCACTCCGGCTGGGCCGGCTGGCTGTATGCGACCGATGCCGACAGCGGCACGTGGAAATGGAGAGTCAAGACCAACTATCCGATTCTGAGCGGTGTAACCGCCACCGGCGGGGAGCTGGTCTTTTTCGGCGACATGGGGGGCAACCTCTACGCCGTCGATGCCGTGAGCGGCCAAAAACTTTGGAGCGCCAAGCTGGACGGCGCCATCGGGGGCGGCGTCATCACTTACAATGCCGGGGGCTCGCAGAAGGTCGCGGTCGCCGCGGGACTCACCTCGATCCTCTGGCCGACGCAACAGGCCACCGCGAAGATCGTGATTCTCGGACTCGACCGTAACTGAGAGATCGCGCCTGCGCGCGAGGAGATGCCATGATCGAGGTAAAGCCATCGACTTGCCGTGTTTGCTCGGCCTATTGTCCTGTGATGGTGACGCTTAAGGACGGCCTGGTCGTTCGCGTCGACGGCAATCCGGCTGCACCGCTTTACGATGGCTTTACCTGTCCGAAAGGGCGCGCCCTCCCGGCGCTGCACAACAATCCCCATCGACTCCTGCATAGCCTCAAGCGTCAACCCGACGGCAGTTTCAAGCCGATACCCACCGACGTCGCCATCGCCGAGATCGCCGCAAAGCTACGCGAAGTGATCGCCCGCCACGGCCCGCGCGCAGTGGCCGGCTTTCTCGGCAATCCGGGGGTCGAGCAAATCGCGACCGCGCCGGTCATGATGGCGCTGCTGCGCGCGATCGGCTCGCCGATGTTCTTCACCATGGCGACGCTCGATCAGCCGAACACCAAGATCGCCGACGCGCTGCACGGCACGTGGGACGGCGGGCGCATGCGCCCTGAATCGCTCGACGTCCTTCTCATCACCGGCGGCAATCCGGTCATATCGAAGCAGTACTTCGGCCAGAACCCCGGCACTCGCCTGAAGGAGCTGATCCGCCGCGGCACTCAGCTGATCGTCGTCGACCCGCGGCGCACGGAGACCGCACGCCGCGCGACGCTCCATTTGCAGCCGATTCCCGGTGAGGATGCGACCATCGCCGCGGGCCTCGTGCACCTCATCATCGCTGCCGGGGCGGTCGATCAGGAGTTCGTCGCGCGCAACGCCGCCGGCCTTACCGCCTTGACCGAGGCGGTGCGCCCCTTCGATCCGGGCTACGTCGCGAAGCGCGCGGGCGTGCGCGAAGAGGATCTGCGCACCGCTGCAAATCTGCTGGGGCGCGCCAAGCGCGGCAATTGCGGCACGGGCACGGGTTCGTCGATGACGGGACGCGGCACGCTCACGACCTATCTGCTGAATTGCCTGCAAACGCTGCGCGGCTTCTGGGCGCGGGAGAACGACGAGGTGATGTATTCGCCGGTGCTGCTGCCGCCGATCCAGCCGCGTGCGCAGCCGCGCAAGCCCTGCGCTCCGACCGGCTTCGGCGAGAAAATGCGCGTGCGCGGCCTCGAGCAGTCGGTAGCCGGGATGCCGGCGGCGGCGTTGGTCGATGAGATCTTGATGCCGGGTCAAGGCCAGGTCCGCGCGCTGTTCATGCACGCCGGCGCGATGCGGACGATGCCCGACGAGGCGCGCACCTACCGGGCGTTTCGCTCGCTCGATCTTCTCGTCACTCACGACGTCGAGATGTCGCCGACGGCGAGCGTCGCCGACTACGTGCTCGCCTCGAGGCTTGCCTTCGAGATTCCCGTGCTGTCTTTCCTCGCCGAGCTGAACAGCGTCTTTCATCCTGGCTATGGGTACCCCGATCCGTTCGGTTCGGCTCAGCCGGCCTTGGTCGAGCCGCCGCAAGGCTCCGATGTGATCGATGCCTGGAGGGCCTACTATCGTATCGCGCAGCACATGGGTCTCAAGCTCACGTGCGGCAGCATGTTCGTCGCCGAAGGTAAGCCGCTCGACATGGCCAATGAGCCGACCACCGAGGACATCTACGCCCTGATCGCGGAGGGCTCGGCGGTGCCACTCGAGCGCATCCGGCAGTACCCCAACGGCCATGTCTTCGACGAGGCGCGCGTCTACGTCGGCGCGCGCGACCCCGCCTGCACCGACCGGCTCGACCTGGGTAACGAGGACATGATGGGCGAGCTTGCGGCGATGGCGTCCGAGGACATTCTCGCGCGGCGCGGCACCAATGACGAATACCCACTGCTGCTGATTCCGCGGCGCATGCAGAATGTCACCAACGGCACGTGCCGGCTGGAGCCTGGCCGGCTCAAGGTGCTCACCAATCCGGCATTCCTCCATCCCGAAGAGCTGCGGGCGCGCGGCATGGCCCCGGGCGACCTCGCCGAAGTGCGTTCGCGTCACGGCGCCATCGAAGTGGTCGTCGCGGCGGATCCGGATCTGCGGCGCGGCGTGCTGGCGATCGCGCACGGCTTCGGCCGGGCGCCGGGTGAATCGGCCGACACGCGCCGCCATGGCGCCAACGTCAATCGCCTGACCCGGCTCGACGACGATTACGACCGTTACAGCGGCATGCCGAGGATGGGAGCGATACCGGTGTCGCTGACGCCGGTCGCCTAGCAGCTGTCGGGCCTGCCGAACTCGCCGGCGGGATTGGTCACGGCTGTGGACGGCGCAGGCAGCGGTCAACCCATGGCGCATTATCCGGCGCTCTCAACGGGTTAGTGGCTGAAAACAAATTGATACCGTTGCGGGGGTGAACGCAAGGAAAGTGGATGAGTTGACGACCGGGAGTATCGGATTAGTCCCGCGCCCGACCTCAGGCCAGGGCACTCTTTGGATAGCGCGCCTTGCTGGAGCAGTTGTTTCTCCAGCTATATATGGCGCCTCGCGCCCAACCTACGTCAAGCGCCGAATCTTATGCAATCGCATAATTTATCAGGCAGAGCGGTGCGGTCCCTGGCGTGCGACGAACCCTCGATAGCCTTGCGCAGCGACT
>JBKQHQ010000006.1:0-3683 GCA_052148715.1 Xanthobacteraceae bacterium
TCGTTGTAGAGCGGTGCCCAGCCATCGCGCGCCGCCGCCCCGAAGACGTGATCAGGCACCTCGATATACGCGTAACCCAGATCCTCCGCCGCCTGCGCCCAATCACGGATCTTTGCCGGATCGGTGCTGATATCACGGGTCGGGAAGAAGGCGTTGAGCTGCATGGCGGATCTCCAATATGTGACCGGGCCCGCGGAAGGGGCAGGTCCGGATGTCGCTTGGGCTTGGCGAGTGCGGCAACCGACGCCTTTGCTGCTGGCCAGTTCCAGATTGAAAGATATGGCGGATCTCACGTTGCCACGCAGCGATCGAAAATCATCGGCCGACGCCACGCTCCCACTGCCCGGCGGGTCCGAGGCTGGCCTGCAAACGATTGAAGGTCGGTGCCGTTGAGCGGAGCAGGGTCAGTATCCTCATGCACCGATGTCGATCGCATCCCTGTCACGACGCCAATGGTGATAAGAACGATACAATCCCGACCCCCGACCCGGAGTTGCCCGATGACGCCGCATATCACCGCATTAACCGACAAAATTCGCGAGCTGGAGGCCGAGCTGGACGCGGAGCTCGCACAACGTAGAGCCGAGCTGCATGTCGGCATGGAGAGAGGACGAGCTTTCTTCGAGGAAGAGATACTGCGCAGGCATCGCGAGATGAGAACGCGACTTTGGACATACATCCGAAATGCGCACCCCTTGGTGATCATCACCGCCCCGGTGATCTACTCGATGATCATACCGTTTGTGTTGCTCGACCTGTTCGTCACGATCTACCAAGCCGTCTGTTTTCCCGTTTACGGCATCCCGAAGGTACGGCGCGGCGATTATCTGGTGTTCGATCGCTACCATCTCGCCTATCTGAACGCACTCGAAGTGCTGAACTGCGCCTATTGCTCGTACGCGAATGGGCTCATCGCTTACGTGCGCGAGATCGCAGGTCGCACGGAGCAGCACTGGTGTCCGATCAAGCACGCCCGACGCGTGATCGGAGCTCACCCGCGCTACGCTATGTTCGAGGATTACGGTGACGCCGACGGCTACCGCAAGCGGCTCGCGCAATTCAATAAAGACCGGGGCTGACGACGACTTGCCTGACACGGCAACACCCGCGGACGGCGGGTGCGGCAGCCTCATGCCCGCAGCCCTAAAGGTATCGGTCCCCAGTACAGCGGCGCGTCCTGACATGCCGTCGGGGCGGAACGCCGAACTAATGCTTCTATCTCCTATCCTGAACAATCTTCTACGTTCTAAACTGACCGACCGGGTCGGGCCCGCAATCGCCCCGACCGCCAGCAACGTTGACCCGCAAATTGGCCGCCGCGGCACGCCAGGCAAGGATTCCGCGCCGTGAGGTAAGTCACAGCCTGCGGACTCTTGGCGTGCTATCGACGGCACAATCGGGGTGACCGGCAGCCCCGGGAGAAGCGTGTGTCGGCGCCCTCGAAAGCGGTAACCTCTTGTGGCGCACGCGCAGGTCCTCGAAATTTGCACGGTCTTCGCGAGCCTAACAATGAACCCCTTAGCCTCCGCCTGTCTCCTTATTGCAGCGCTGTCTTTTTCGGTCACCCAGGCATCGGCGCAAGCCGCCGACCCTGTCTCATGCACCGCCGAAAGCTCCACCGCCTCCTCCGAGCAGCGGATTGCGGCCTGCTCCGAGGCGATTGCCGCCAACCGCGGTACGCCGCAGGAGATCTCCGGCGCCTACGCCGAACGCGCCCAGGCGTACGAAGACAGAGGCCAGCGAGACCTGGCCATGACCGATGTCAACGAAGCTCTGCACGTCAATCCGAATAGCGCCAAGGCGTTCCGCGTTCGCGGCGAGCTCTATCGCCGCGCAGGGAATCTCAACTTGGCGCTCGCCGACTACAACCAGGCTATCCGCATCGATCCGGCATCGGCGCGGGCGTTCGACGGCCGCGGGAATACCTTCAACAATAAGCATGAATACGAGCGCGCGATCGAGGACTACAATGAGGCCATTCGACTCGATCCTGACCACGCCATGACTTATTCGAACCGCGGCGCCGCCTATTACTTCAAAGGCCAGTACGAGCGCGCGATCGCCGATTACGATGAAGCGATCCGCCGCGACCCGACCAATGCGCGGGCGTTTTCCAATCGCGGCGCGGCGCTGAAAAAGCTGGGGGAGGTCGGCCGCGCGATCGCCGACGAGAACGAAGCCATTCGCCTCAACCCCGGTGTCCCCGAGTATTTCGACAACCGCGGCCTGTCGCACAATCATAACGGCGACTACGACCGCGCCATCGCCGATTTCAACGAGGCCATCCGCATACGACCCCAGGCCAACTTTCTCACCAACCGCGGCGATGCCTATCAGTACAAGACGGAATACGACCGCGCCATTTCCGACTACAATGAGGCGCTGAAGCTCGACCCGCAATTCGCGCTTGCCTACAACAACCGCGCCGCCGCGTATCAAGACAAAGGCGATCTTGAGCGCGCGATCGCCGATCTCGAGCAAGCCATACGCCTCAATCCCGATAACGAGCTCGCGGCGACAAACCTGGCAAAGGCAAGGTTGCGGCGCGATCGCCTCGCGCTCGTCGATCCGCATCAGGGCCCATCCTTTGCTTGCAGGAAGGCAAGTCAGGCGGCCGAAAAGGCGATCTGCTCGGATGACGAGCTCGCGCGCTTCGATCGCGACATTGATGCGGCGTACCAGGCCGCTCTGGACCGGCTTGATCAAAAGAAGGCCGATGCCCTGCGCCGTGACCAAAGAACATTCATTGCCACGCGCAACCGTCTGTTCGGTCGCCCCGACTATCAATTGAAGACGGAGATGCAAAAGCGGCTCGTGCAGCTGCGCACCATCCTATCGACGCGATGATCTTGCGCAAATCCACGGAAGATATCGTCCGCACATTGATGGGCTTAACTCTTGGTCTTCATGGAGGGTGTTTATGAAAGCGACGTCCAAGAGCGCGATGATGGCGAGGAGGGCGTGCACGTTGGCGTTGATGATCGGGGCGCAAATCGCACCGGCGCGTGCCGCCCCTGTGAGCATAGTGCAGGGGCATTACTCGGAGTTGACCAGCGGGACCTGCAGCAGTGCCGGCGCCAACACAAGCATTTGCTACGCCTATTTCTCGCCAATACCCGCCGGCGAACTGGTGGTCGCGACCAGTGCGTCGTGCTTCATACAAATCACCAACGCTTCCGGTGCTTCGGGGCTTTCGCAGGTCCTTCTGCAGAGCGGCACGCGCACATCGGGCGGGCCCGTGGGCGCAGGATGGTTCTGGTTGCCGCCGACGGCGATGGCGACGGTGACCGTGAGGGGACAGAGCGTGCAGCAGTTCCAAGCCAGCGCCACCTCAATATTGAAAGCCTATCAAGCCCTTGAAGTGCCAACGGTCATGGTCGAATGGACAAGTCAAGCCGCGGCGTCCGCCTCCGTGGCCTGCTCAATCTTCGGAACAATCACGCCGTAGGCCGGGATGCGCCACCTTCGGAACCGAGGCTCGAGAACCGTTCGAATCTACAGAATGAGCCGGATCCTCGGCGCGTTCCCGGACTATCCGCCGGCAACCTCCTTGAAGCGGCGTAAGGTCTCGATCTGATCGTCGAAGTTTGCGATTCGGTACATCGGGTACAGCATCACCATGTCGGCTCCGAGCCGACGCCAGCCGCCCGCCGCATCCGCCCAGCGTCGCGGATCCGCATCAG
>JBKQHQ010000007.1:0-3907 GCA_052148715.1 Xanthobacteraceae bacterium
TCCTCACTTTGGGGTAGCTTTGGGGGCGATGAGGTCGCGTAGTCGTCGGTGTTGGCGCGCACGTTGCCGCGCGGGTCGAGGTCGAGGCCGAGGCTCTTGAGCAAACCCTCGTGCACCGGGTGCACAAAACCCATGGCGAGGAGGACGAGGTCGGCGGGAAGCTCGAACTCGCTGCCGGCAACAGGCTTCATCTTCTCGTCGACCCGCACACAATGGAGCTTGGTCACGCGGCCGTTCTCGCCCGAGAATTTCTGCGTCAGAACCGAAAACTCGCGCTCGGCGCCTTCCTCGTGGCTCGATGAGGTACGCAGCTTAAGCGGCCAATCGGGCCAGGTCAGCGCCTTGTTCTCCTTCAGCGGCGGCTGCGGCATGATCTCGAAATTGCTCACCGTCAGCGCCCCTTGACGGATCGAGGTGCCGATGCAGTCGGAGCCGGTGTCCCCGCCGCCGATCACGACCACATGCTTGCCTTCGGCGAGAATGGGCGGCCGGTCGCCCGCGGGTGCGGGCTCGCCGCTGACGCGCCGGTTCTGCTGCGGAAGGAAATCCATGGCGAAATGGACGCCGTCGAGCTCGCGCCCGGGGATCGGCAAGTCGCGCGGCTTCTCGGCGCCGCCGGTCAACGCCACTGCGTCGTACTGTTCGAGCAGATCCTTAGCGGCGATGTTCACGCCCACATGGGCCCCGTAGTGGAAGGTGACGCCCTCCGCCTGCATCTGCTCCACGCGGCGATCGACGATGTGCTTCTCCATCTTGAAGTCGGGGATGCCGTAGCGCAGGAGCCCGCCCGCCCTCGCGTATTTCTCATAGACGTGGACATCGTGACCAGCGCGCGCGAGCTGCTGAGCGCAGGCAAGCCCGGCGGGGCCGGAGCCGATCACCGCCACCCGCTTGCCGGTCTTCGCCGCCGGCGGCTCGGGCACGACCCAGCCCTGCTCGATCGCCCGGTCGGCAATCCCGCATTCGATGGTCTTGATGGTGACCGGATTGTCGTCGATGTTGAGCGTGCAGGAGGCCTCGCACGGGGCCGGGCACACGCGCCCGGTCACCTCGGGGAAATTGTTGGTCGAATGCAGATTGCGCGCCGCCTCCTGCCAATTGCCCCGGTAGACGAGATCATTCCAGTCCGGAATCTGATTATTCACCGGGCAGCCGGTGTGGCAATAGGGCACCCCGCAGTCCATGCAGCGGGCCGCCTGTGCGCGCGTGTCCGGCTCCGGCAACGGCAGCACGAACTCGCGCCAATGCCGGATGCGCTGTTCGACCGGTGCGTAGTCCCGATCGTTACGCTCGAATTCAAGGAAGCCAGTGACCTTACCCATTCCTGCTCGTTCTTATTCCGCCGCCTGTAGCCGCGCCTTCTGCATCTCAACGAGCGCGCGGCGGTATTCGACCGGCATCACCTTGCGGAACTTGCCTACGTAGCGCTTCCAATCAGCAATGATTTCCGCGCCGCGCTGGGAGCCCGTGTAGCGCACGTGGTTGCTGATGAGGCGATTGAGGCGCTGCGCATCGAACTGAGTCATGTCGCCCATCACGCTGACGAGCCCATGCCCATCGAGATCGCCCGCCTGGTGATAGAGCCGCTCGTTGAGCTCTTCCTCGTCCGGCACCGGCTCAAGCTCGACCATGGCGAGATTGCAGCGCGAGGCAAACGTGCCGTCCTCATCGATCACATAGGCGATGCCGCCGGACATGCCGGCAGCAAAATTGCGCCCCGTGCGGCCAAGCACGACCACGACACCGCCGGTCATGTACTCGCAGCAATGGTCGCCCGCGCCCTCGATCACCGCCAGCGCACCGGAGTTGCGCACCGCAAAGCGCTCACCGGCAACGCCGCGAAAATAACATTCGCCGGTGATGGCGCCATAGAGCACGGTATTGCCGACGATGATTGAATGCTCCGGCACGATGCTCGCAATCGCGGGCGGCCGAATGATGATACGTCCGCCGGACAGGCCCTTGCCGACATAGTCGTTGGCGTCGCCTTCGAGCTCAAAGGTCACCCCGCGCGCCAGAAAGGCGCCAAAACTCTGGCCAGCCGTCCCGTTGAAGCGCACATGGATCGTATGGTCGGGCAGCCCGGCGTGTCCGTAGCGCTTGGCGATCTCTCCGGACAGCATGGCGCCGGCCGTGCGGTCGGTGTTCTTGATCGGCAGCTCGAGCCGCACGCGCGCGCCGCGATCGAGCGCCGTCTGCGCCTCCTTCATCAGCGTGCGATCCAGGATGTCATGGATCTTGTGGTCCTGCGGCTCGCAGCGAAAGATTCTCACACCCGGACCGGCCACGGGCTTCGTGAACAGTTTTGAGAAATCGAGCCCCTTCGCCTTCCAATGCTCGACCACCCCGCGCTGATCGAGCATCTGCATCTGCCCGATCATCTCGTCGAAGCGGCGATAGCCCAAGGCGGCCATCAGCTCGCGCACTTCCTCGGCCACGAAGAAAAAGAAATTGATCACATGCTCCGGCTGGCCCTTGAAACGCTTGCGCAGCACCGGGTCTTGGGTGGCGACCCCGACCGGGCAGGTGTTGAGGTGGCACTTGCGCATCATAATGCAGCCCGCCGCAATCAGCGGGGCCGTGGCAAAGCCGAATTCGTCGGCGCCAAGCAGCGCGCCCACGACCACGTCGCGGCCGGTGCGGATGCCGCCGTCGACCTGTACCGAGATGCGCGAGCGCAGCCGGTTGGCGACGAGCGTCTGGTGCGTTTCGGCGAGCCCAATCTCCCAGGGGGACCCGGCATGCTTGATGGAGGTCAGTGGGCTTGCTCCCGTGCCGCCCTCGTAGCCGGCGATCGTCACATGGTCGGCGCGCGCCTTCGACACTCCGGCCGCGACCGTGCCGACACCAACCTCAGAGACGAGCTTCACCGAGACGTCGCCGGTCGGGTTGACGTTCTTCAGATCGAAAATCAGCTGCGCCAAATCCTCGATCGAATAGATGTCATGATGCGGCGGCGGCGAGATCAGCCCGACGCCCGGGGTCGAGTGGCGCACCTTGGCGATGGTCTGATCTACCTTGTGGCCGGGTAATTGCCCGCCTTCCCCGGGCTTGGCACCCTGCGCCATCTTGATCTGCATCATGTCGGAATTGACGAGATACTCTGCCGTCACCCCGAAGCGGCCCGAGGCCACCTGCTTGATGGCCGAGCGCATGGAATCACCGTTCGGCAGCGGCTTGAAGCGGTCGGATTCCTCGCCGCCCTCCCCCGTATTCGACTTGCCGCCGATGCGGTTCATGGCGATGGCGAGGGTGGTGTGCGCCTCGCGCGAGATCGAGCCGTAGGACATGGCGCCGGTGGCGAAGCGGCGCACGATGCTGCTCGCGGGCTCCACCTCCTCGAGGGGAACCGGCTTGCGGCCGTCCGCTTCCGCCGTCTTGAGCGTGAACATGCCGCGGATGGTGAGCAGCCGCTCGGACTGTTCGTTGCTGACCTTGGCATAGGCGCGATATTGGTCGAGCGAATTGCCGCGCACCGCGTGCTGTAGGGCGGCCACCGTGGTCGCGGTCCAGACATGGTCCTCGCCGCGGATGCGATAGGCGTATTCGCCGCCGACGTCGAGGGCGTTGCGATACACCGGGGAATCGCTGAAGGCGTCGCGGTGGCGACGCACCGTCTCCTGCCCGATCTCGTCGAGGCCGACCCCCTCGATGCGAGTCGCGGTGCCGGTGAAGAATGTCTCGATGAAGTCGGACCGCAGCCCGACGGCGTCGAAAATCTGCGCGCCGCAATAGGACTGGTAGGTCGAGATGCCCATCTTGGACATCACCTTGAGCAGGCCCTTGTCGATCGACTTGATGTAGCGCTTGACGATCTCCTTCTCGTCGAGCTTCTGCGGCAGATCGTCCTTCATGGCGATCAGCGTCTCGAAGGCGAGATAAGGATTGATCGCTTCCGCGCCGTAGC
>JBKQHQ010000008.1:0-66227 GCA_052148715.1 Xanthobacteraceae bacterium
CAATGAGGATCTGATCGGCGCCCGTGACGCCGAACTGCTCGTTGCCGCCGGCAACCATCTGGATGGCGGGGAAATCCGAGCCGCCCGGCTGGATCGACACATCGAGGCCCGCCGTCTCGTAATAGCCCTTGTCCTTGGCCACATAATAGCCGGCGAACTGCGCCTGATGCAGCCACTTGAGGCGAACCGTCACGCTTTCGCCCGCGTGCGCCGGAATCGATGCAAGAGCCAGCAAGCCCGCGGAAAGGATTAGGTTGATACCGGATCGCATGTGCAGGCACTCTCTGCTGATGGCGGGGAGCGCATGGTGCGCGAGCGAGGCTTTGCCCGATAGCACAAAATTGAGCGCGCACCGGTGCCGAAATCAGAGCGCGGCGGCTTCCTTCAGCAGGAGACGCAGCTGCTCGCAGAACGTTGCGGCGCTCGGCGGCAGTACGCGCCCCCGTCGGGTGGCCAGCATCAGCTGGGCGCGAGAAAATTCCGGGTCGGCGAGCGGAATTGCCACCAGCTCCTCGCGCGTCAGGTCGGCAGCCGGTCCGACGCGAAACTGGAAGCAGATCGCGTTGCTACTTCGGACGAATCGCTTCATCACCTCGATCATGTTGGTGACGAGAACGGGCTGCAGGTGATGGGAGCTCTTTGCCAATGTGGTTTCGATGAGCGAGCGGCCCGCCAAGGTCTCGTCGGCGAGAGCGATCGGGTAGTCCTGGCAGTCGCGCAATTGGAGTTTTTGCCGTCCCGCCAGAGGATGATCCGGCCGCATCAGCGCGCAAAAGCTTTTCGGCGCCGCAGCCACGACCAGGACATCGTGGTGGCCGGGTTGCTCGTGCGTCAGGATCAGGTCGACGCGGTCTTCCAGGAGATCGGCGATCATCGAGTGCGGGTTGCCGACCGCCACCGTGAAGCGCACGCCCGGGTGCTGGCGCTGGAATTCGGCGATAGCGTTGGGGACGAGGTCGACGGCGGCTGATTCGGCCGTGCCGATGGCGACGTGACCGCGCATCAAGCCGTGCAAGGCTTGGATTTGATCTCCCACCCGTTCGAGATCGCCCAAGGTGCGCCGGACGTGGTTGGCAAAGGCTTCGCCCGCGGCGGTCAAGCGGACGCCCCCTTGCAGCCTGTCGAACAGGCTCGTCCCGATGTCTTGCTCCAGATCGAGAACGCGCCGATTGAGCGCCGACGAGGCGATCCCTAAAGATTCCGCTGCGCTGCGAATGGATTTATGACGGATGATCGCATCGAAATAGACATAGAGGCGCGGCGGGCGGATGCGAACCTTGGCCCGCGCCACCGCCGGCTTCCGTTTCGCTCGGATTGGAGCATCGAGGTTCGGTTTGGTCGGCATGTCTATGCCTTAGGCTGCCTATCGGTCTGGCGAGCAAGAAATAGGCCAATCAATGGCTCCGGCGGCATGGCTTGGTCTTGGAGTCGAGGACGCCGCTCGGTGCGCGAGGAACCAATTCCGACGCTCGGAGCAAGCGCACGCATGGGTCGCGGGACAAGCCTGGGATGACATCGGTGGGAAACGACGGCTGCGGCTCGAAATCCGCCAGCGAGGAAGGCAGCGCCCGATCGAGGGACCATGGGCGAGCGGCGTGCACAAGTCGCGTGCATCGGGTGCCCTTGGGCCACGCAGCTGACGCAAACCCAATACCCACGTGAGACGCCTTGCAGGTTGGAACGGTCCTTGCGTGTCCGCGATGCATCACGAAGGGTTGGTCATATGGGCGCCGTTCCTTCAAAGTTGCTACTGCTGGCGCTGCCCGTTTCAGTCTCGTCGCTTACCGAGTTCGTCGCCGGCACCGGCGGTCGCAGCGCCGGACTTGCTTACGAGATCCTGCAATCGGGATTTCAGCTCGACATCCCGCGCATGTTCGCGGCGCTCGCCCTGATCACCGTCGCGGGGATCACCTTGTTTCTCATCATGGCGGGTTTGACCTCGCTCGCCCTCGGCAGCTGGCACGACAGCGAGCACGTCCGCGAGACTTGAGGATACTGCCCGTCTCGAAGCTAAACCGAAGGAGGCATTGACCATGCTGACCACGCAACAAAAGGTCTTCCGCCGGTTCTGGCATGCGACGTTGCGCATGGACGACCTACATGATGGGCCGCAGCCCTTCACGTTGCTCGGCGAGAAACTTGTTCTGTTCCTCGACGACCAAGGCGAACCGGCGGCGCTCATGGACCGCTGCTGCCACCGCACCACAAGACTGTCGAAAGGCTGGTGCGACAACGGCCTGATCGTGTGCGGCTATCACGGCTGGACCTACGACCGCACCGGCGCGCTGGTACGGATCCCGCAGTTCTCGCCCGAGCAGGTCGTGCCGCGGCTCGGCGTGCGCGCCTATCATTGCGCGGAGCGTTATGGCTACGCCTGGGTCTGCCTCGACGAGCCGCTGGCGCCGATCCCCGAGATCCCGGAGGATTTCGATCCGAAATACCGCCGCATCCAGCAATTCCATGACACGTGGAGCACCTCGGCGCTGCGCATGATGGAGAACTCGTTCGACAACGCCCATTTCGCCTTCGTACACAAAGGCACGTTCGGGCAGGCTGATCAGCCGGTGCCGGAAAAATACGAGATCACGGAGACCGATTACGGATTTGAGGCTGAGAGCATCGTCGCCATCAACAATCCGCCGCAAGCCTTTCGGATCACCGGCACGGACGCGCCGACGACCAAGCGCCACATGCGCAACAAGTGGTACATGCCGTTCTGCCGCCGCCTCGACATCGAGTATCCATCTGGGCTGCGCCACATCATCATCAACTCGGCGACGCCGATCGACGACGGCTCGATCAAGCTCGCGCAGATTCTTTATCGCAACGACCGCGAGGAGGATTGCTCGACGCGGGAGCTGATCGCTTGGGACGCGGCGATCGTCGAGGAGGACCGCGCGATGCTGGAAGCCACCGATCCCGATGCGATCATCGACATGAACCGCAAGGTCGAATCGCACATGCCGTCCGACCGGCCCGGCATGCTGATGCGCCGCCGGCTGCTCGAGCTCCTGCGTCAGCACGGCGAGGAGGAGGTCACGCGCGCTGTGCCCACGGTCTCGGTGCCGCCAGCGCGTAGCTTTGCGAAGATTTGAGCATGCGAATCGCTTCCTCCCGATTTGATGCGCCGCGTGCCGACCAAATCTTGGCTCGGGGTGTGACGCGCCCGGCCGTCCGATGCCTGCGATCGTGATCTTGGCCTTGGCGACGAGACGAGGCATCGGTAGTAGACGTCTTCTACGCGCTTCGAAGTCCGAAATCGTGTGACATGGACGACCGGCGGCGCTATCGACCATTTCAAGGGCACCTAGCCCTGCCACTGCGCTGACGACCTGCAAATCAATTGGCGGCGGGGCGTATTCCCATTGGCCGTGCCGCTCGCCATCTTCAATTCGGTCGACCGCAAACTTTGCTGCCCGCGATCTGCGGTTCCCGAACCACTCCAAGGGCTCCCGCGAAGAGAATGTTGGACGATGAAGCCATCCCGAAATCCGCACAGGAGGATGCTATGCCGAAGCTGTCGTTGAGCACATGGGCCGGGGCCGTATTTCCATGCGCGCTCGTGATTCCGATGATAGCCGGCTCGCCGGTCCTTGCCGATTCGGCCACATCCGCCGAGTTTGCGGTCGCAACCTGCCTCGACGCCGTCGACGATCTCGCCAAAGTCGACGTCATCGCCCGCGAGAAGCGTTGGGAAACGGCGCCCGATGCGGCTCTTGCCAACCCGAACAATCTCTTCAAGCTCAATTCGGCGTGGACGGTCGCGCAGGGCGAGGACAAATTTCTCGTGGCAACCGGCAAGAGCCAAGTTGGCGGAAATTTGGGGACTGGTAACATCTGCATGATCATGTTCCCGGGCATGAACGTGAAGCGGGAAGAGTTCTTCACGGCGATCTCCGCCTCCATGGAGCTCAAGACCGCGGCTACCATGACGCTCCCGCAGGGGCGGATGGAAATGTATGAAATCCAGGGCGACCGGCCGAACAAACGGTTGCTGCAAATGATGTCGCAGAACGACGGCACCCTGGTCATGGCGAGTATGATAGCGCTGCACTCGCCTCCAGCCGTCGACGCTTCCGTAGTTGCCGATACGTCCACGGTTGATGGATCTGTCCGTGCGTTTCAGGCGCTTGACGCGGATACCGTCTATGTGCTGGGCACCGACGAGCGGCTGTGGCGTGAGTTCGGCGCGTCCAACAATGCGCAACGTCCCCGCATTCAGGTCGATGGAAATATCAGGGCGTTCCAGGCGCTCGATGCCTATGTCGTCTATGTGGTCGGGATCGACGGAAAGTTGTGGCGGGACTTCGGCGTCTGGGACAACCCTCGACAGCGCCGCATGCAAGTCGATGCGAATGTCAGGGCGTTCCAGGCGCTCGACGCCTATATCGTCTATGTGCTCGGGGCCAATGGGAATCTGTGGCGCGAGTTCGGCACCTGGAATAACTCTCAGCAGCCTCGCATTCAGGTCGATGGGAGCGTCAAGGCGTTCCAGGCGCTCGACGTCAACACCGTTTATGTGCTCGGGACCGATGGGAATCTGTGGCGCGAGTTCGGTACCTGGAACAATCCCCAAGAGCCTCGCATTCAAGTCGATGGGATCGTCAGCGCGTTCCAGGCGCTCGATGCCAATACCGTCTATGTGCTCGGAACCGATGGGCATCTGTGGCGCGAGTTCGGTGCCTGGAATAACAGCCAACAGCCCCGCGTTCAGGTCGATCGCAACGTCATGGCGTTCCACGCGCTCGATGCCAGCACCGTCTACGTGCTTGGAACCGATGGAAAGCTCTGGATTGAACGGGACACCATGCAGACGCGCAAGCTGGTCGCCGCGAATGTCCAGGCGTTCCAAGCGCTCGATGACAACACCGTCTATGTGCTCTTCGCCGACAGGAGCCTTCGCCGCCAGCAGATTTCGCTGCGTGCGGAAGCGCCGCCCGCCGCGCCACCCCGTTAGGCCCGGTCCCTTGGGTCGCGCCGCTCAACAGTCCTCGGCTTAACGCGCGGCGTCCGGCTTCCACTGGCCTTACGCCCCGCGTTGCTTTTGACGGGAGGTTTGGGCCGGGATGGACCATTGGGGCTGCCCAAGACGAGATTGCAAATCAAATCGATTTCGCCGTCACCACAGGACGCTTCTTGGTTGACGTGGACACTCATGGCGAAGCCGTCGAATGCCATGAACAACAGGTGCGCAAGCGTCTCGACGTCCACAACCGCCAATCGGTCGGGTGGCAGCGTCTCGCGAAGAATATTGCTGACCTGTCCCTCGGCCATGTGGAGCAGCGAAGGATCGTATCCTTCCTCCGGCTCGGCGCCTGACACGGCCTGAATGATGTTGTTTGCAAAGCCGTTGGCCTCGGCCGGGATATCTCGCCAGAGCACCGCAATGAGGCGGCGCAGGCGTTTTCTTGGATCGCGAATGGCACTCAATTCCTTTTCCAGCCGTCGGAACCGCTCGTGCAGCCAAGGTTCGTAGATGCAATAGAGGATGTCGAGCTTGGAACGAAAATACGAATAGAGATTGGCGGTGGAGATGCCGGCCTCGGCCGCGATCTCGCTTAGCGTCGATCCGTTGTAGCCTTGATCGCGAAAAAGCCGATACGCGGCCGCCAGAATGGCTTCACGAAGGGCCGCCTTTTTGACCTGGGCCAATCGCTGCTCCGAAGTTGAGGGACGCATGCGTCGCCTTGATGCGGGGCGACAAGATATCTGGTAGTGCGTAGATCCCGGCGCGGCAAGATCGGTGACCGACATTCTGTCAAGTTGCGTTGAAATCGTCGTTCACCGAACGAGATTCGCTATTGACAAGGTGCGACGATAGGGTTTTTGATTTAGTTTCATGACTTTTCCGCGGACATTCCGGAGGTCACGCGATGTTGCAGGCAGCAATTCGGGCCACCGAGGGTAATCCGGCGAGCCTCGCCTTCCTCTATCGCCGTCAATTCGAGCGCTGCCGGGTGCAGCCGGGCGAGACCATCGCGCTGATAAGCGATCTCACGACGCGGCGCGAGTACATCCA
The DNA here is from genome assembly GCA_052148715.1 of Xanthobacteraceae bacterium. Classification (GTDB taxonomy): domain Bacteria; phylum Pseudomonadota; class Alphaproteobacteria; order Rhizobiales; family Xanthobacteraceae; genus JBKQHQ01. Next base: position 6,020 of record JBKQHQ010000008.1, read on the forward strand.
GGCCGCATTCGCGGCGGCCGACGAGATCGGCGCGGACATCTACGAAATGTGCGTCAACTCGGTGCCGTCCTGGACCAAGGTCGGGGTCGCGACGATCGGAAAATGCAAGGGAACGCTCGACGCCGTGAAGGCGGCCGACATCATCGTCATCTTTCACGTCCCGCTCTTCACCAAGTGGCTGAAGGAAGTGATGAATGGCGGTACTCGGGTCCTTATGATCATCGATGGGCCCGATGATCTAAATCACCTGATGTCCCCGAAGGGCCTCAAAGAGGCGGTGAAGCACGCCCACGCACGGCTCGGCCAAACCAAGAAGGTGCACGTGGTGAGCGATGCCGGAACGGATTTCAGCTATTCGTGCGGCGACTATCCGGTGATGAGCCAGTGGGGCTATGCCGACGAGCCCGGACATTTCGACCACTGGGGCGCCGGGCACGTGCACACGTTTCCCAACGAAAGGACCGCCAACGGGACGGTGGTGTTCCAGCCTGGCGACATCGTCATTCTGCCCTATTGCCGGTATGTGCAAGATCCGGTGCGGCTCGAGATCCGCGACGGCTTCATCCAAAAGATCGACGGCGGGCTCGACGCCAAGCTGATGCGCGACTGGCTGACCGACAATAAGGCAAGTCCGGATGACGGCGATCCGTTCGCCATATCGCATCTAGGCTGGGGCCTGAATCCGCAGGCGCTGTGGTATGGAATCGCCCTCAATGGCGACGAGCCGGAGCGTAGCCGGGCGGCGGCCCGAACATTCCCGGGCAATTTTCTGTTCTCGACCGGCCCCAACACCCAAGGCGGCGGCAAGCGCAGCACGCGTGGACACTACGACGTTCCGATGCGCGACTGCACCGTCATCCTCGACAACGAGGTCGTGATCGAGAAGGGGCGCATCATCGATCCGGCTATGGTCGTCGCGCGGGAGCCGCGCTGAAGCCGGCACCGTTTTTCGATCGCTGCGTCCCTTGACCGCGTGTGGCAGGCGATCAGGAAATTAGTGGGGTCGCACTCTTTATTGCAATTCTTTGCGCAGAATTTTTCCGATGTTGCTCTTGGGAAGCCGCTCGCGAAACTCGATCAGCCTGGGAACCTTGTAACCGGTCAAGTTGTCGTGGCTGTACTGGCGCAGCGCGGCCTCGGTCAGGGTAGGATCGCGCTTGACAACGAAGAGCTTCACCGCCTGACCAGTTCGCTCGTCGGGCACTCCGATCACCGCCGCCTCCAGCACGCCCGGATGCAGAGCGATTACGTCCTCGACCTCATTGGGAAAGACCTTGAAGCCGGATACGATGATCATATCCTTCTTGCGGTCCTGGAGCTTGAGGAATCCCTCCGGATCGATGATCCCGATATCGCCGGTTTGCAGCCAGCCGTCATCGGTAAGTATCTTCCTGGTCTCCTCGGCGTGGCCCCAGTAGCCTTGCATCACCTGCGGGCCGCGCACCCACACTTCGCCGCTCTCGCCGGTCGCGAGGCTGCGACCGTTGTCGTCACGGATGGTCACCTCGGTCGACGGCACGGGCAAGCCGACGGAGCCGAGCTTCGGCTTGGCGATGGGGTTGATGCAGACCACGGGCGAGGCCTCGGTGAGGCCATACCCTTCGACCAGAAGCGAGCCGGTGATCTCTTGCCAGCGCGTCGCGACGCCGCGTTGAATGGCAGCGCCGCCGCCGATCGCGAATTTCAATCCGCTGAAATCGAGCTTGGCGAAGTCCGGCGCGTTGGTCAGGGCGTTGAACAAGGTGTTGACGCCCGACATCGTCGTGACCTTGGTCCGGCGCATCGTGGCGATCAGCCCACGCAGGTCGCGCGGGTCGGGGACAAGCACGTTCAACCCCCCGAGCGACGCAAAGGTCAGCATGTTCGCCGTGAGCGAGAAGATATGGTAGAGTGGCAGCGGCGTCAGTGTCCGCTCGGCCGGAGGCAGCAGGTTCGAACCGATCCAGGCCCGGCACTGCAGCGTGTTCGCAATCAGATTGCGATGCGATAGGATTGCGCCTTTCGGCACGCCGGTCGTGCCGCCGGTGTATTGCAGCAGCGCCGGCGTCGAAGCCGGCGGCTGCGCGTCCGCGAATGACGGCCTTGGCGGCCGTTCGCAGGCGTCCTGCAGCATGGTGAACCGCTCGAACTTCCACGGCGGCACCGCACGCCGGATATGCGTGTTCGCGAAATTGAACACCCATCGCTTCGGGGACGGCATGAGGTCGCCAAGACGCGCCACGACTACGTGCTCGATCGGCGTATTCGCGACCATGCTCGCGAGCTTGTGCGCGAAATTCTCCATGATGACGATGAGCTTGGCGCCTGAATCCTTGAGCTGATGCTCAAGCTCGCGCGGCGTATAGAGCGGATTGACGTTGACCACAGTGAGCCCGGCCCGGAGCGTTCCGAGGAACGCCACCGGATAGGCCAGCACGTTCGGCAGCATGATCGCGATGCGGTCGCCCGGTCGGCATCCCGCCTTCTCGCCCAGGAACTCCGCGAACGAGCGACTATAGCGTTCCCAATCCGCATAGGTGATGGTCGCGCCGAGACAATCGAAGGCGGGACGCTCGCGATGCTGTCGGCAGGCGTCGAGCAGCAATGCATGCAGCGAGGGATGGGCATCGGGGTCGATGCTCTGCGGCGTGCCCGGCGGGTACGACGCGAGCCAGATCGCATCGGGCACGGCGCGCTCCTGCCTACACCAAGACGTCAGTCAAGGGCCGGCGTGGCGAATGCGGTACTGTCGGACCCCGCCCGATTCGCAGAATGAGCTGCGGATATAGCGCCGTTCCGGCCTCCTCCGCGAGACGCCGGCGCAGCTCGTGGACCTCGATCGGTTGATTCAGATACGACGCGCTGAAGCCGGCCGCCGCGACAGCCAGCAGCACGCGCTCAAGCGCTTGTCCGGTTGCCAGCCACGACTCGGCGTTGTCGACGGTCGTCGACAGCACGGCGATAAGCGGCGAGCCGCGCGCCAGCGCTTCGTGGGTTGCCGCCACGCCGTGCCCGACATCAAAGGTGCGGATCACCATGGCGACGATCGGGGTCGCGGCGTCGACCAGCGGATTGATGCCTTGTGAATAGGCCGGCATTCCGTCGCTGCTTCGGGAGGGCTGAATCCAGCTTGCAAGCTCGCGCCGGAAATGCGGATCACTGAACTGCCGGCGGTCGGCTTCGGCGACGAGTGCGGCGATGCGCTCTCGATCCGCTTCGGACCGTGCAAGGCTGATATCGACGCCTTCCGCGGTCGCCGCCGAGCGAACCTGGTCCAAGAGATCATCCGGAGGAGGCGCATCGACGAATGCCAAACGGTTGGTCGCCCGCAACGTCATTGCGTCGAAGAGCTGCCCGAGTTCGGGGTTGATCGATCCAGAGCGAGGAAACACGATCCGCGCCAGAATATCGGGATCCGTCGACTGCGGGAATGGCGTGACCTCGATCGGAACCGCGAAGTGCGAGAAGACGACGCGCAGATTGAACAGCGCGGCGCCGCAGCTGATGATCAGCTCGCGGTCGAACGGGTCGATGACTGCGAGGCTGCGGGACCGATCGGCACAGACCAAGAGCTCGTCATCGACGATCACGAACCGCCACGGCTGGGTGTTGTGACTCGATGGCGCCAGGATGGCGTAGCCGACGGCGAAGCGCGCCTTTTCGGCCGCCGTTCCGTCGCCGGGGAAGTCGGACGGGCCGATATTCCATGCCGCCAGATTGCCTGCGCTCATGTCCAGTCGCCCCAGCGGTTCATTCACTTTGGTCCGAACATGCTTGCACCCGATCCCGCGATCCCGTCAATGTGGACGGCGGGCGAAGGCCGCAACAAGTCGCATTTTGCGAGCCTTCCACCAACCGCTACGTCGGGCAGGCGCGCGCGACCGTCCGTTGACGGCCGCTCAGCGATCCGCTTGGGCCTCGGGGGGGCTTGCGGCCAATAGAGCGATAGAGCGTCGCAACGCGGCGATCAGCGCCGCACTGTTCGGCAGGTGCTTCTCCTCGGCCTCGAGGATCCGCATGAAGCCTCGTTTCTTCAACGCCAGGATCGCATCGGGTTCGCAATTCATATCAAGCCGAGCCGAATTGCAGACGATGTCGATCAACCGATCCAACGCGTGAATACGTCCCAGGAGGTAATCGTGCTCGCGATAGGCGCGCGAGAAGAATGCCGCGAAATGAGCGAAGCCAACACCTTTGAGACTGCCGCTCTTGCCGAATTCCGGGAGTGTGCCGGCATCCTGCGGGCTGATGCGATCGATCAGGATTTTGTTGAACTCGCCGACTTCGCGCCACGTCATGAGCGGGAATGTCAGAACGTCCCAAAATGGAAATCCGAGGTAATTGATCAGGACGTCCCGTCGCGCGTCCGGATGCCAGTGCTTGGGGTCGGTGGTGGCCAGCAGCATGTCGACGTCGTTGGTGCTCGAATCAAGACCGATCTCTGCCGACAACTGATCCACGAGAATGTCGATGCGTTCCCGGTGACGTCCCACGAATTGGCGGGCGTACCGTTTGAGGTCCTCGGCATCTTCGGGTGCGGGCGCGGTCGTGAATAGGCCTGCGACCAGATCGCGGGTCGAGGCCCTGAAGGCTTCGCTGTTTTCGCAGCGGTTGAGGACATCCAGGCAGTCGTAGAAGCTGCGCTTCAGCCGGTCGATGACCGCCCGGTCGAAGCCCTGGAAATGCCGCTGGTCGAAGTCCTGGTAGAGCCGATTCTGCCCTTCGATCATGAAGTGCAGGCGTCGCTTGCGGTAGTCAACGTCGAAAGCGAGCAGGAACTTCACCCAATGGGGAACCTGCTGTGCCGCCGCCGTTTCGAGATGCACGGCTTGATGACTTTCCCTGCTATAGACCGTGCCTGTGGCAATCGCCCAGGCGTCGATGATTTCCGCGATGGCGCGAGCGAACGGCGATTGTGCGGGTACGCCGCGCAGCGTCGCGATCAGGCTGCTGACGAACGAGCGGACGGACGCAAGCTTGAGGCGCACATAACCTTCGTAGGCGAACCCGGCATCGGCGCCGACTTTGACATTGACCCGTTCGCGCCACGAACGGACTTGCTCGGACGTGATCGGTTGATCGAACGATGTCGTGACGATGTCGGCAACCAGTCGGCTGACGTGCGGCCGCGCATCGTCGATGATGGCGCCCAGACGATTGGTCCGATCGTTGAAATTGTTCACCCAGTTGATCTCATCGGTCACCGGCTCGGCGCTCGGCAGGTCCGACAGCGCGGCCTTCAGCGTCGAGAAAAAGCCCGGAAGATCGCGATGGGCCGGAATGCCCGGCGGCGCCGGGTCGGGGTCGATATAGACCAGCCGCCGGTCGACCTCCCGATATGCCGGACGGCCGCGAATGGCGGTGATCGCCTCGCGAAACGGCCGATTGTTGAGCACGCTCCCGTCGAGAAAGCAGGCGGAGGTCGGATCGATGTTCATGCGCGTATAGGTCTCGAAATTTCGTGCGATGAATTCGGCTCGATTTCGCCACGCGACGGATTTCCGCGCGAGAACGTCGTCCATCTCGCTGATCTGCGCCGGCGGGAAGGCGCCGGGGAACGACGATGTCGCGCGGGCCGCGAACGCCAGGGCCGGCGCATTGTCGGTCACGAAGTCGCTGATGACTTCGCCGTTCGCCCGCCGCTGATAACGAAAGCGCAGGACGTGCCGGTGCTCGCGCTCATGAATGATGGGAGGATCGTGAATCTGAACGAGCTGCTGATGGCCGTAATGGTCGGTGACGGTGACGAACAGATCGAGCCGGTGGCCCGAGGGCAGCAGGGACGCCAGCCGGTGTCTCGGCTCGCCCATCGCGGTGACCGCATCGTACATGAGCTCGGCCATGCGTGGGCCGCTGAGCGGCGGCTTGAACCATCGCGACCGCACGAAGAGCGAGAGCTTGCGTCGGACCTCCCGATCCTTGATCGACTCCCAAAGGCCCGTGGCTCCCAGCAGCCAGACAACGGGTTTGAGCACCAGCTTGCTACCCGCACGCGCGCGCGCTTGCGGGGCGAGGAGGTCGCTGATATCCGCATAATCGAGCCAGAGGTCGCGCAGCGCCCCCATCGGCAGATCATGACTCAAGGCGCGCGCCAGCATAGCGCCGTTGATGCCGCCGGCCGAGGCTCCAGCGACGATGTCGACGATGACCCGCAGCTCGAGGGTGCGCCCGATATCGCGCAACAGCTCGAAGTAAATTTCATCGGTATCATATTCGGGATCGTTGCGATCGACCTTGTCGAAGAAAGACGCATTCGATCGCACGGCACGATCTTCGATCGAATGCAGCACGCTCGAGGCACGCACCAGCTTGAGGATCTCCTTGCTGATCCCATGCATGTAGACGGCGAGCGAAACGCCGCCAAAGCATACCAGCGCGATCCTGAGCTCTTTCTCCTTCAACGGCTTCCTCTTGCCCAGCAAGTGTTCTGATTGCCCGATCTAAACCTCGATTTCGACCGTCTTCTGGCCGATTCGACAATAGAAGACGGCTGGGAAGGTAAGATCAATTCAACCGACAACGCCGAGTCCATTCACGCGGCGGGAGATGCGTGCATTTGGATACCACGGCGAGAGTCGCCAAATCGAAGGAAGTCTTCGGCCATCGCAGCCTCCAGCCAGAAGCATAAATAATAGCGATTTTCCGGCTTCCCTGGAAGACAGGCGCGAGTGCGGAATCGAAAACCTTAATGAATGGCGCCGAACGACCGAGCACTCTGACCGACGGTTGTTTCCAAATGGCGCAGTTGGTGCGGGCAGTTTTTGATTTGCCTCAAACATTTACCGTCAATTTGCGATGTACAATACGTATTTGAGGAAGAAAATGAATTCCGCATCGAATATGGCCCATTTTTATCAACGCGAACTAGAAAGCATTGGCATATGCGGAATGTCGGCTGAAAATTCTTGATCCGCGCCCGCCGGAGGGGACGATCAGATGTTCGAGATGACCTACCTGTTCGTGCTCGTGTTGGCCGCGGTGCCCTTGGCCTCCACATTGATGCAGGGGGCCGGCGGCAATCACGTTGCGTTTGTGCGCCGACTCTATCGCGATGCCGCCTATATCTTGGCCGCTGTCCTCGGGATCATCGCCTTTGAAGCAGCGCTTGGCATCTCCCTCGAAATCTATTGGTTTGACGAACTGGGCCAGAGCCATCGCTATTGGCTGTCGCTTGAATATCGCGTGGCAATTTTCCTCGTGGTCGCCTTATTGGTCGGCTTGTTCATCGGCGTCAATCTGCAGGCGCTGTGCCGGCCGTATCCGCTGGTCCCGGCAAGCGCCCCGTGGATCATCGGATTCGCGTTCGCGGCCGTCGTCGGATTCCTCGCGACGCCGCTCTGGATTCCTCTCATGCGGCTCCTTGGCGCGACGCCGGCCGGCGTGGTCGATCCGGTGCTCGGCAAGGATGTTTCCTTCTACCTGTTGGCATTGCCCCTCTACGACGACGTTGTCGATACCGTCATTGCGATTCTTTGCGTCGCGATCGCGCTTTGGGTGGGCATCGCGATGGCCGCTCGCCGCGGAACGGCTGCGTTCACCCACCTGCTCTATCAAGGCGGCGCCTATCTTCCGAAACGGAGCATCCGTGTTCCGTCGCCGGAGCAGGCCTGGGCGATTTGGATACGGCAGGGCATGGTTCTCGGCGCGCTCCTGTGCGTCGCGCTCGGGGCGAGCCGGTTCTTGGCCCGCTATCACCTCGTTGTGGATGGGCATTCGAAGGTCGTGGCCGGCGCCTCCTATGCCGACGTCAATTTCTGGATACCCGGATACGACCTCGTGGTCGTGTGTTGGTTCGCAGCCGCCTTGCTCCCGGCGCTGGCGGCGCTCATTCCGCGGTTTGGCGCTTGGTTGTTGCTGCGTCAGTCGCATTGGCTCGCGCCGTTCGGGGCGCTGGCGATCGTCTACGCGGGGGCGTTCGTGGTTCCCGCCGCGATCGAGGATCTCTATGTGGGGCCGAACCAGATCACGTTGGAGCAGCCTTACTTGCTCCGGAGCATCGCCGGCACCCGCCGGGCCTTCAACCTCGAGGGGCCCTTGGTCGAAGAGCGGGAATTCGCGGTCTCCACGAAGCCGTTAACCGCCGCCGATTTGGCAAAGGATGCCGCGACCCTGCAGGACGCGCGCATCTGGGACTGGCGCGCGCTCGAGCCGCAACTGCAGCAGATTCAGGGCCTGCGGCCGTATTACACGTTTCGTGGCGTCGACATCGATCGCTATGAGATTGATGGAGCCGAGCGGCAGGTCATGATCACTGCGCGCGAGCTCGATGTCGAGCGGCTTCCGGCGCCCGCCAAGGTCTGGGTCAATCTCGCGCTCAAATACACGCACGGGTATGGCGTCGTCGCGGTCCCGGTGAACGAGATCGATGCCAGGGGCAATCCGGTCCTCTGGGCGCACGATATTCCGGTCGACGCCAAGCGGGACCTTTCGGTGAGCCGCGGCGAGATCTATTTCGGCGAGCTCACCGAAGACCATGTCTATGTGCGCACCACCGAGAAGGAATTCGATTTCCCGCAAGGCCAAGCCAACGCCGAGACGGTGTACCAGGGGAATGGAGGAATCGTGCTCTCCGACGTGTGGCGCAAGCTGGTCATTGCCCGCGCGTTCGACGGCTTGCGGCTCTTCATCTCGGGATATTTCACGCCCGAGAGCCGAGTGATGCTGCGTCGGAATATCGTCGAGCGGGCTCGGACGCTCGCCCCGTTCCTGCGCTTCGATCGCGATCCCTACATCGTCGCCGATGGGGACCACTATTCCTACATGCTCGATGCCTATACGACGTCCGAGAACTATCCTTACAGCGAGGCCTATCAGGGATCGCTCCCCGCCTTCCGCGGGTACAACTATCTGCGCAATTCCGTCAAGGCGGTTATCGATGCCTATAACGGCTCGGTGACGTTCTATGTTTTCGATCCGCACGATCCGATCATCAATGCCTACCGGCGGATACTGCCCGAACTTTTCAAGGACGCGCGCGAGATGCCGCAGAATCTGCGCCGGCATGTCCGCTACCCGGAGGATATCTTCACGGTGCAAGCCGAGATGTACGGCACCTACCACATGACCAACCCGACCACCTTCTACAATCGCGAGGATCGCTGGGAGGTCCCACGCGAGCTTTATCGAAGCATCGAGATCGCGATGCTGCCCTATTATGTGACGGCGCAGCTACCCGGTTCCGGCAAGCCGGAATTTCTGCTGATGCTGCCCTTGTCGGTCGCCGGCAAGAACCAGATGGCGGGCTGGCTCGCGGGTCTGTGCGATGGCGATAACTACGGGAAAATGGTGGCCTTCCGCTTCCCGAAAGGAACCTTCATCGACGGCCCGGCGCAGGTGGAATCACGGATCAGCTCGGACAGCCGGTTCTCCGGGGATCTCACGCTTTGGGATCAGCACGGCTCGCACGTCATTCGCGGCAATCTCATTGTGCTGCCGCTTGCTGACAACCAGCTCATCATCATCGAGCCGGTCTATATCGAGGCGGAGCAGACCAGGATCCCGATGCTTGCCCGCGTGGCACTGGGACAGCTCCTGCCCGATGATCGCAAGATCGAGTGGGCGAGCACACTCACCGACGCCGAGCGTCTGCTCGTCGGTGCGTCAACGCCGGCGGCCGCCGTAGCCGGCGCGCCGGGAGCGGGCAGCGATACGCTGGAGCGCGCACGCGCGCTGTTCCGCGAGATGCAGCAGGAATATGCGAAGGGCGACTTCGCGCGCTACGGCGAGCTGCTCCAGCAGCTCGGAAAACTCTTGCAGCAATGAAATTTTGTTCGGCTGCGAGTTCGTCCCGAACGTTCCAGCGCGACTCCAACCTTCGCCCGTTCGCAGAGCTAACGGCGGGTTGACGGCTTACCACTCCAAGCCGGCTTGCAGGAACCCGCCATACCGATCGGTCGTGTAGGTCAGCAACTGACTGAAGCTGTCGATGGCATTGGTGTTGAAATGCCACCACCGGCCGCCGATCCCGATGTGAAGGTAGTCGGTGACCTGATAGCTCAAGAGTGCTTCCGTCTGGAAGCCGGTGCCGTTGCCCGTCGCCGGGTCGGGACCCCACGTAAAATAGTGCGTGTCGAGAGCGCTCTGCGATGTCCAAACATAGGCGAACTCGCCGGTCAGCCTGAACCGCGGCGACAGCAGTACATCGCCGGTCACGCCGAGGCGCAGGCTGTTCCACTTGTCCTGCTCGGTGACACCGAGCACCGAGGTCGGAACATTAAAGGGAGGCGCACAGACCGGATTCCCAGCATTCTGGGTGCAGCCGTAGGCATTCGCCGTCTCCTGCCAGTAATGGTAGCCGATGAAAGCGCCGACCCGCATGGCGCCGGACACATCGCCCGCGCGAACGGCCCGCGCCCAATTATCGTCGAAGAGCGAGTAGCCTAAGTCGATGCTCGCATAGCCGAGGCTGCCCGTGAGGTTGCTGGTCGTATTCGAATACGGCACGGTCAGGGGCGGGAAATCTTCATCGATCAAATTGCCGCTGGAAATGACGCCACCGCCGGCATAGCCCTTCAGGAAGACGCCGGTCAGAGGACCGTACGAGCCGTCGACGCGGAAATATGCCTCGCCCGAATTTGCGGTCATTCCCTGGTAGCTGAGGCGGGAGACGAGCAGCGACGTGGTCGTGTCGCCGTAGTAATTGTAGCCGTTCTTGGCCGAGCTGTACCAGTAGCGGGCGCCGAAGTCCCAGAGCCAGGCGGGAGGCGGCGCCGGCGTGTACACCGGCGCGTCGCCCGGCATATCGGCGGCCGACGCCAAGCGGGCCGCGAATGCCACGGCAAGCGCAACGCAACTGATCAAGCGCCTGTTCATGTCGGTTCCGCGGTCGATGTGGGACGCCTGAAGAACGCCATTGAGTGACTGATTCGTCTCCACAGGATTGAGCGAACTTGCCACAGGTTGAGCCTGATCGCCACCGACGCCGTGGCGGTAACGGGCGCGGCCGGCGCGCCCCGGGCTCCGCCGGCCTCGAGCTCGGCGTAGTCCGACACCTCGCGGCCGGGCGCGCGACCGTTGCGCACGACGATGCGGACGTGCTGCGGGCAGCACATCAGCTCGTTCAGCGCCACCAGCGCCGCTCCCTGCAGCGTGATGCGTAATTTCCACGCCTCCCGAACATCGTGAAAGGCCGCCCACGTCGTCTCGGGTGCGTATCGCCGACACACCGTGCGCCCCGCGTCGATCGCACAATCTTGCAAACTCTCATCGGGCAAGAGGCGGTGCGGAACGCGCGCGCGCTGGAGCAGGTAGCGCTTGTTGTAGGTAGGATGAGCGAACGGAATGGAGTCACGGCTTTCATTTTCCGCTGACGCAGGAGGCGCAGTTCCGGTTTGGGTCGCGGCTGCTCAACACAGATGCAGGAAAACGTCGCTTTTGCCCAGCACTTGATCTTTGGAGCGCCATCGGAAGGTGATAGATAATGGGTGCTCTGACCAAGCAGGGCAGCTTCTGAACCTCCGGACCCCCGCTGTGGCTCCCCGCTTCGGCGGGGGTTTACTTTTGGCCCGGCCGTGACGGCTCCGATCCGCCCGCGTAGGCCGACCGGGATGGTACGCGTCTTGCTGGTCTGCTACCCTGGTATGTCAGGCTTGGGATGCAACAAGTTGTCCCGTTAAGAGCAGGCACGCTGCCGAGGCGGGGCTTGGCCGCGGGAAAAATCGGCGAAGGTTTGAAGGGGAATCGAGCAGGATGGCACCGCCGCGCGCCTTGGATCATGTTCGCCTTGTGGCCGCCGAGGCGGAAGCTGCCGCGATCCCTGCGGTTGCCGAATCGAGTGAGGTCGCTCGGTTCCGTGCTGAAATTTTGGCCAAGCTGACCTATTCCGTAGGCAAGTTTCGGCGCCACGCCAGCCATCACGACTGGTTTGTCGCGACCGCACTGGCGGTGCGCGATCGGGTGGTCGATCGCTGGCTGGAATCGACCGAAGCGGATGCCGAACAGCCCAGCAAGCGTGTCTACTACCTCTCGCTCGAATTCCTCATCGGGCGCCTTTTGTTCGACACGTTGAACAACCTCCAGCTTACGGAGATTGCCCGCGACGCGCTACGCAGCCTCGATGTCGATCTCGAAAAGGTGCGCGCCGTCGAGCCCGACGCGGCCCTCGGCAATGGCGGCCTCGGACGGCTGGCGGCCTGCTTCATGGAGAGCATGGCGAGCCTCTCGATCCCGGCCTTCGGCTACGGGATCCGCTACGACCATGGCCTGTTCAGCCAGGGCATCAAGGACGGCTGGCAGCAAGAGTTTCCCGAGGAGTGGCTGGCGTCGCAAAATCCGTGGGAGTTCGGCCGCTTCGAAGAGGTTTACCCGGTTGGTTTCGGCGGCTCGGTCGAGGCCGCGCCGGGGCCGGAAGGCGCCACGCGCTACATTTGGCACCCGGCCGAGATCGTCGAGGCGGTGGCCTTCGACACGCCGGTGGTCGGGTGGCGCGGCCGGCATGTGAATTCGTTGCGGCTGTGGTCGGCGCGGGCGCCGGATCCGCTCCGGCTCGACGAATTTAATCGCGGCGACCATGTCGGCGCCCACGCGGACCGGGTCCGGGCCGAGTCGATCTCCAAGGTGCTGTATCCGAGCGACCAGACGCCCGCGGGCCAGGAATTGCGTCTGCGGCAGGAATACTTCTTCTCCTCGGCATCGCTGCAGGATCTGGTACGCCGCCATCTCGCGGAGCATGGCCATATTACCAGTCTGGCTGACAAGTGCGCCATTCAGCTCAATGACACCCACCCGGCGATCGCCGTGCCGGAGCTGATGCGCATCCTCCTCGACCTGCACCAGGTCCCGTGGGAGCAGGCTTGGGCGACCACGGTCAACACGTTCTCCTACACGAACCATACACTCCTGCCCGAGGCGCTCGAGAGCTGGCCGGTGCCGTTGATCGAGCGCCTGCTGCCGCGCCACATGCAGATCATCTATCTGATCAACGCGCTGCATCTCGACGCCAGCAAGGGCAAGATCGGCAACGCGCCGCTCGCGTCCATCTCGCTGGTCGACGAGCACCACGGCCGGCGGGTGCGCATGGGGCAGCTTGCCTTCATCGGCTCGCACCGGATCAACGGCGTCTCCCAATTGCATACCGAGCTGATGCGGCAAACCGTGTTTCGCGACCTCAACACGGCCTATCCCGGACGCATCGTCAACAAGACCAACGGCATCACGTTCCGCCGCTGGCTGCATCAAGCCAATCCCGGTCTCACCAAGGTCTTGGTCGATGCGATCGGCGACGCGGTGCTCGACGACGCGATGGCGATCGAGAAGCTCGCCGCGCTCAAGGACGACGCGGCGCTCCAGAGCCAGCTTGCAGCGGTGCGCAGAGCCAACAAGGCGGCGCTGGCGCGGCTCATCGCCGAGCGCCTAGGCGTCATCGTCAACCCCGACGCCCTGTTCGACGTCCACATCAAGCGCATCCACGAATACAAGCGCCAGCTGCTCAACATCTTCGAGACCATCGCCATCTACGACGCGATCCGCGCCCAGCCGATGCGCGACTGGCTGCCGCGCGTGAAAATCTTGGCCGGCAAGGCGGCGGCCACCTACGATCGGGCGAAGCTGATCATCAAGCTCGCCCATGACGTGGCCTCCGTGGTCAACGGCGATCCGACCGTGCGCCAATTGCTCAAGGTCGTGTTTCTGCCGAACTATAATGTCAGCCTCGCCGAGGCGATCATCCCGGCGGCGGACCTTTCCGAGCAGATCTCGACCGCCGGGATGGAGGCGTCGGGAACCGGCAATATGAAGCTCGCCCTGAATGGCGCGCTGACCATCGGCACGCTCGACGGCGCGAATATCGAGATCAAGGAGCGGGTCGGCGCCGAGAACATGTTCATCTTCGGCTTGACCGCCCAGGAAGTGGAGGCGCGGCGCAACCGCGGATACGACGCGCGCGTGGCCGTCGAGGCTTCGCCGATGCTCGCCGAGGTGCTCGACGCCATCGGCTCCGGCGTTTTTTCGCCGGACGATCCGACCCGCTATCGCCGCTTCGTCGACGACCTGATGGCGCACGATACGTTCCTGGTGACGGCGGATTTCGACGCCTACTTCGCGCGGCAGCGTGACGTGTTTCGCCTGTGGCGCGATAAAGCCGCCTGGTGGCGGGCGAGCATCCTGAACACGGCCAATGTCGGCTGGTTTTCGTCCGACCGCTCCATCCGCGAATACGCCCAGGACATCTGGAACGTCCCGGTGGCCGGCGGCTGACTGAATCGCCGTCGTCATCGCGCGCCCTCCCCGATGTCATCATCCGCCTTCGGCGGGCCCAAGGACAGGCTCCGGCGGATGACCTAGTGGCCACTGACGCTAAAGGCTCTGGCACCGTCGATGAGTACTGGGTGCTCCGCCTTTGCGGAGCACGACAATCGACAGGCGGGAGCCAAGGATGACGGCAAAAGGTGCGCCCGCTGAAGTAGGCGGCCTGCGGCGTGAATTTTGCACGGTGACCCCCGGGCTGACGCATTCGGCAGGGAGATTGGCCGGCCAATGTCCGACGTGGCTGTTGCGGAGATCGCAGAGAAGACCCTTAGGGAAGACATCCGCCTGCTCGGGCGTATCCTCGGCGATACGGTCCGCCAGCAGGAGGGCGAAGCCGTCTTTGCCACCGTCGAGCGGATCCGGCAGACGTCGATCCAGTTTCGCCGCGACGAGGACGAGGCGGCCCGCAGCGAGCTCGAGGCCACGCTGAACTCGCTGTCGCGCGAGCGGACGATCGAGGTCGTGCGCGCCTTCAGCTACTTCTCGCATCTCGCCAATATCGCCGAGGATCAGCACAATATCCGCGCCGCGCGCGCGCATGGCGAGAGTGAATCGGGGCCGCGCGAGGGCACGTTTGCTTGCGCGCTCGCCCGCGCCCGCGCCGCCGGCGTCTCGCGCTCGCGGATGCAGAATTTCTTCAACAGCGTGCTGGTCAGTCCGGTTCTGACCGCGCATCCGACCGAGGTGCGTCGCAAGAGCGTGCTTGACCGCGAGATGGAGCTCGCCCAGCTCCTCGCCGAGCGCGACCGCCAGCAGATGACGCCCGAGGAAGTCGCCGCCTCCGACGAGGCGCTCAATCGGGCCGTGCTGACCCTGTGGCAGACGAGCATGCTGCGGCGCGACCGGCCGTCCGTGATCGACGAGGTCGCCAACGGGCTTTCCTATTACGACCACACCTTCCTGCGCGAGTTGCCGCGGGTCTATGCCCAGCTCGAGGACCAGCTGATCGCCTTCGATCCGGCGTGGAACAACACCGAGCTCCCGTCCTTCCTACGCATCGGCAGCTGGATCGGCGGCGACCGCGACGGCAATCCGTTCGTGACCGCGGACGCGCTGCGGCAGACGCTCAGCATGCAAAGCAAGCGCGTCGTGGACTTCTATCTCGACGAGCTGCATCTGCTCGGCGCCGAGCTGTCGCTCGATGGCCGCCGCGTGACTATCTCGACCCAGCTGCAGGAGCTGATCAAGCATTCGCCGGACGTCTCGCCCCGCCGTGCCGCCGAGCCCTACCGCCGGGCGATCGTCGGAATTTACGCGCGCCTGGTGGCGACGGCGCGCGCTTTCGAGCAGGAAGTGCTGCCGCGGCACACGGTCGCCGACGCCGTGCCCTATTCGGAGCCGACGGAGCTGCGTTCCGATCTCGATGTCATCTTCCGCTCGCTCAATGCCAACGGCTCGGCGCTCCTGGCGCGCGGCCGGCTGCGCAGCCTGCGGCGGGCGGTCGAGGTCTTCGGCTTCCACCTGGCGAGCGTCGACCTGCGCCAGAACTCCGATGTGCACGAGCGCACCGTCGCCGAATTGGTCGACGCCGCCGTTCCCGGCGTCAATTACCGGGAGATGGATGAAGCGGCGCGCCGCGCCTTTCTCCTCGAGGAGCTGCGCACCGCGCGACTGCTGGCTTCGCCGTTTGCGTCCTATTCGGCCGAAACCATGTCCGAGCTGGAGATCGTGCGCACGGCCGCGCAGGGGCGCGCGCGCTACGGCAAGCACGCGGTCCAAAACTACGTGATCTCGAAGGCCGACAACGTCTCCGATGTGCTCGAGGTCGCGCTGCTGCTGAAGGAAGTGGGGCTGCTCCGGCCGCGCGAGGCCGCGCTCGACCTCAACATCGTGCCGCTGTTCGAGACCATCGAGGACTTGCGTAATTGCGGCCGCGTGATGGACGAGCTGCTCGCCATTCCCGAATATATGAAGCTCGTGGAGAGCCGCGGCCGCGTCCACGAAATCATGCTGGGTTACTCGGACAGCAACAAGGACGGCGGCTTCCTGACGTCGGGCTGGGAGCTCTACAAAGCCGAGATCGCCTTGATCGCCGTCCTCGAGCGTCACGGCGTGCAGCTGCGGTTGTTCCACGGCCGCGGCGGATCCGTCGGCCGCGGCGGCGGACCGAGCTACCAGGCCATTCTGGCGCAGCCCAGTGGCGCGGTTGCGGCCGGCATCCGCATCACCGAGCAGGGCGAGGTCATCGCCGGAAAATATTCCAACCCGGAAATGGGCCGCGGCAATCTGGAGATCCTTGCCGCGGCCACCTTTGAAGCGGCGCTCGTGCAGCCCGAGCAGGTTGCCCCGCGCGAAGAATTCCTTGCCGCGATGGAAGAGCTGTCGGCGCACGCCTTCCGCGCCTATCAGGCGCTGGTCTACGAAACGCCCGGCTTCGAGCGCTATTTCTGGGAATCCACCGTGATCGGCGAGATCGCCAATCTGCACATTGGCAGCCGTCCCGCCTCGCGCAAGAAATCGACGCGCATCGAGGACCTGCGCGCCATCCCGTGGGTGTTCGGCTGGGCGCAGTGCCGCCTCATGCTGCCGGCCTGGTTCGGATTCGGCGCGGCCGTTAAGGCCTGGACGCAAGCGCATCCGGTGCAGGGCATGGCGCTGTTGCAGGCCATGTCGCGGGAATGGCCGTTCTTTCAGACGCTCCTGTCGAACATGGACATGGTTCTGGCGAAGAGCGACATCGCGATCTCATCGCGCTATATGCAGCTTGTCGAGGACGCGAACCTGCGCGAGACGATCTTCGCGCGGCTGCGCGCCGAATGGCAGGATTCGGTCGCCGCCTTGCTTTCGATCCTGGATCAGCGCACGCTGCTTGAGCGCAACCCGCTGCTGGCGCGGACGATCCGAAATCGCTTCCCCTACATCGATCCGCTCAACCACGTTCAGCTGGAGTTGCTGCGACGCTATCGTGCGGGCGACGCCGATGAGCGCGTCGTGCAGGGCATTCACCTGACGATCAACGGGATTGCGGCGGGGTTGCGCAACAGCGGGTAGGAGCATTTTTCGATTACACTGACCCATGACGGCCGTCTTGGCCGAACTTGTTGCGGCCATCCACGTTCCGCTTGCTGAACAGAGGACGTGGATGCCCGGCACAAGGCCGGGCATGACGAGGAGAATGAGTCAACCGATCGGAAGACGCTCTAACTATCGAACGGGCTTGACATGGAAGCGCTCTTCATCGGCCAAAGCTATATCGACATCACCTTCGTCACCGACACCATGCCGACCGGCGACGAGAAGACGGTGGCGCGCGACTACGCGATCGCCTTCGGTGGCAACGCGGTGACGGCGGCGTTCTGCTGCGCCAAGCTCGGCATCGCCCCCGACCTCTTGGCCTCCGTGGCGGATGACTGGCTCGGGCGCATGTTCCTCGACATGGCGGCGAAGTACGCCATCACGGTGCACCACCGCAAAGTACGCGAATCCTCGCTGTCCTTCATCATGCCCAAGGGCGCGCAACGCGCCATCGTCCGCTGCCGCGACGATGCCTATCTGCATCCGTTCCCGCCGCTGACCCTGCAGGGCTGCCGGGCCCTGCACGTCGACGGGCATCAGCCGGACGCCGCCATCCACTATGCCAAGGCCGGCCGCGAGGCGCGCATTCTCACCTCGCTCGACGGTGGCGGGCTGCGCCGCAACACCCATGATCTGCTCGCCTTCATCGACGTTGCGGTGGTGGCCGAGCGGCTCTGCGAGCAGATGAATCTCACCCCGGGCGAGATGCTGCACTACTTGCGCTCGCGCGGCTGCAAGATCGGCGGCGTGACCTTGGGCGAGCTCGGTCTCCTTTGGTACGACGAGACCGGCGCCGAGTGCATGCTGCCGGCGCTGCATGTGCCGTCCGACCGCGTCCTCGATACCAACGGCGCGGGCGACATCTTTCACGGCGCCTATGTATATTCGTACCTCTCCGCGCCGAAGGCGCCCTGGGTCGACCACTTTCGCTTCGCCCGGGCGGCGTCGGCCTACGCGATCCAGCATCTCGGCAACGAGGAGAGCCTGCCGACGCTCGCCCAGATCAACGAGACCCAGGCGCGCTTTGCCGAGCGGCCGTTCGTGGTCACCCCGGCGACTCAGAAGATCTCCGAGGTGCGCCCGGGTGCCGCTTTCCTCCACGCCGGCTTTCTCGCGACCTACGGCCGCCAGCCGGAATAGCGGTCATGAGCAACGTCGCCTTCATGCAGCGCGCCGTCGCGCTGGCGCGCGAAAAAATGCACGAGAACAACGGCGGGCCGTTCGGCGCCGTGATCGTGCGCAACGGCGAGATCATCGCCGAGGGATGGAACCAGGTCACCTCGACCAACGACCCCAGCGCCCATGCCGAGGTGGTGGCCCTCCGCCAAGCCTGCGCCAGGTTGAAAGCCTTCAATTTGCCCGACTGCGATATTTTTGCGAGCTGCGAGCCCTGCCCGATGTGCCTCGGCGCGATCTATTGGGCGCGGCTGCGCCGGATCTACTACGCGAACACCCGCCAAGACGCCGCGAAAATCGGCTTCGACGACGAGCTGATCTACCAGGAGATCGGCCGCCCGCCCGCGTCGCGCAGCATTCCGGCGATCCAGCTGATGACGCCGGACGCGGACCGGCCGTTCAGCGAATGGGCGAGCAAATCGGATAAGGTGAAATATTAAGCAGGTGATTCACCCAGGCCCCGCTCACCCCTGCAGCCCGGCGACGATCGGCATGCGAGCGGCGCGGATGGCCGGAAACAGGCCGCCGATGAGGCCGACGACTAGGGCGAGGAGCACGCCTTGGCCGATGAGGATCGGGGTCAGCTTGAAGCTGAACACGACCTGGGTGAAGCTCGCCCCCATGGTTGAGGTCGTAAAACCGTCGAACAACAGATAGGTCGCCGCGGCGCCGACCACGCCGCCAATCGCCGCCAGAATCAGGGATTCGGTCAAGGTGCCGACGAAGGCGGGAAAACCGCCGAACCCGATGGCGCGCAAGGTTGCGATCTCCACGGCGCGGGCGGCGACCGAGCTGTACATGGTGTTCAGCGCGCCGGCGAGCGCCCCAATGGCCATGGCGATGGCCAGCGGCCAGCCGAGCTTTTCGATCAGCATGGAGGTGTTTTGCGCCTGCTCGGCGAAATAGGCGGCCTCCGATTTCACGTCGAGTTTGAGGCGGGGATCATCGTCGGAATAGCGTTTGAGCGTCGCGAGGGTTGCCGGACTTTCCAGCCGCGCGCGCACCGTCTGAAACACGTTGTTGCGCTTGAACAGGCTCTGCACAACCGGCAGGTCTGCCCAGATCTCCGACTCGAAGACGCTGCCGCCGGCCTCGAAGACACCGACGACAGGCCATCGGGCATTCGCGAAGGTCGGGCTGCTGCCGAGCTCAAACCCTTGGAATTCGCTGAGCAGGCCCTTGCCGACGACGACCTCGTTGCTGCCGGGCATGAACATGCGGCCTTCGACGACGGTGATGCCCTTGCGGATCGCGGCGCCCTCCTGGCCAATGCCGCGCAGCGGCAGATTGGCTTTGGTGCCGGTGGAACGCTTGAGCCCGTCGACCGTGAGATAGAGCTCGGCCGAGACCAGCGGTTTGCCGTCGGCGCCCTTGGCAATTCCGGGCCCATCCTCGATCAGGCGCACCTGATCGCGCAAGACGACGCTGTTGAGCTCGGCCTGCGAGCCGCCGCGCAGGATGACCGCGATGTCGTCGGCACCGGCGCCCGTCAGCGTGCGCTGGAAACCGTTGGCCATTGCCAGGAACGACAGCAGCACGACCACCACCAGCGCGACGGCGACGACGGTCGAAAACGACAGCCAAAACCGCTGCGGAATGCTCTTCAGATTGATGGCGGTCACCGCGGCGACCTGCAGCATCAGGGAGCGCATCGGTCAGCTCCGGCCCAGCGCGGTGACGATCTTGAGGCGCATGGCGCCGACCGCCGGAACCAAGCCCGTGAGGATGCCGAGGGCGAGCATGATCGCCACCGCCATCACCACGATCCCCGGCGTGAGCACCATGCCCGGCACGAAAGTCATGAGGCTCTCGCGCAGGTTCAAGATGACGAGCGCCGCGATGGCGGTGCCGATAACTCCGCCGATGAGCGACAGCAGCAGCGATTCGCCAAGCACCAGGCGCAGGATGCGCGCGCCGGGGAAGCCGAGCGTCTTGAGCACGCCGATCTCGCGCGTGCGCTCACGCACCGTCATGACCATGGTATTGCCGACGATCATCAGGATCGTCGCGAATGCCGCCCCGACCACGAGGCCGACGATCAGGGCGATGTTGCCGAGCTGCGCCACAAAGGCCTTGTTGAACGCTTTCTCCGTGTCGGTCGCGGTCTCGTAGGGGGAATTGGCGAACATTGTATCGATCGTCTTTGCGACTCGGTCGTTGGCTGCCGTCGATATCGTCCGCAACGTCAGCCAGCCGATCATGTCCTTGCCGAACGAGCGCGTCTCGTCGAAGTAGGCATAGGGAAATACCATGAAATTGGTGTCCAACTGCTCGATGCGCTTGGTGAAGATACCGGCGATCGTGAAATCCCAGGTGTGCGAACCATTCTTCTGCGAAAATATGTTGCTCGAGACCGGCACATGGTCGCCGGCCTTCCATCCCCATTTCTTGGCCATGTTCTCCCCAACCAGCGCGACCGCGCGCTCGCGCAGGAAGATTTGCCGCGCTTCCAGAGGGACGTTGATGTCCGCGCTGACGATGTCCAAATAGGTCTCCGGCTCCACGGCGAACACGATCATGAAATTCTTCGGATCCTGATAGTAGCCGCCGAACCAGTTGAGATGCGCTACCTGTTGCACGCCCTCGACGCTGCGGACGCGATTGAAGTAGGAGATCGGCAGGGGCTGCGTGAAATTGATCTTGTTCACGACCACCAAGCGGTCGGCGGCCGCCACGTCCTGTCCGGCGTAGAATGCGCGCTCGAAGCTCCCGAGCACGCCGAAGATCGCGAAGGCGACCGCGATCGAGACGATCATCAGAACGGCGCGCAGCTTCTTGCGAAACAAGTTCTTGCGGATGAGGACGAAGTCGTTCATGCGGCAAGGTCCTTTTCGATGAAGGCGCCCTTGTCGAGGTGCAGGGTGCGGCCCGCGTAGCGTGCGGCCGCCGCGTCGTGGGTCACCATGACGATCGTCTTGCCGAGATCACGGTTGAGGACCTGCAGCATCGACAGGATCTCGTCCGCGGTGGCGCGGTCGAGATCCCCGGTCGGCTCGTCGCAGAGGAGAAGCTTTGGATCGGAAACGATGGCCCGCGCGATGGCTACCCGCTGCTGCTGGCCGCCCGACATCTCGCGCGGATAGTGCTCGGCACGGTCCGCGAGATTGACGATCTTGAGCGCCGTCGCGACATGCGCCCGGCGCTCCTTCTTTCCCAGCTTGGTGAGCAGCAGCGGCAATTCGACGTTATGCGCTGCCGTCAGCATCGGCATCAGATTGTAGAACTGGAAAATGAACCCGATATTCGCCGCACGCCAGCGCGCCAGGGCGCCTTCCGACAGCGTATCGATCCGCTCGCCGGCGACGTGAACCTCGCCGGCGCTCGGGCGGTCGATGCCGCCGAGCAGGTTGAGCAGGGTAGTCTTGCCCGAGCCTGAAGGTCCCATCACGGCGACGAAGTCGCCAGCCGCGATCGACAGGTCGAGTTGGTCGAAGATCGTGATCGTCTCCTTGCCCTTGACGAAGCTCTTGCCGAGATCGATCAGGCGGACGAGCGGGTTCGCGGACATCAGTTCAAACTCCCTTGCTCATCGTGCGCTCGTGTGCTGAATTCAAACAGTCCGCACCCGTCATTCCGGGACGCGAGCGAAGCTCGCGGGCCCGAAAGCCATGCTCACAGCCCGGGGTTATGGATTCCAGGCTCGCCGCGTCGCGGCGCCCAGGAATGGCAAACGTAGGACCGAGCGTCAAAGCCACAGCGCTAGTTTGCCGCGGAGGACTTTTCGGCGGATGCCGCGCCCGCGGGTTGACCGTCGTCGAGGAATTTGACCTTGACGGCCATGTCCGGAAGAATGCGCGGATCCTTCACCTTGAAGCCGATGCGGACCTTGACGGTGGCCTTCTCGCGATTGGCGGTCGGAACGATGGCGATCACCGAGGCAGGGATCGTCCAGTCCGGATAGGCATCGAGAACCGCTGACACCGTGCCGCCGGTTTGCACGCGACCGATGAAGGCTTCGTTGACGTCGACTTCGACCTCGATCGAGTCCATGTCGACGACGGTACAGATGCCGGTGCGGGTGAAGCTGCCGCCGGCCGACATCGTCGAGATCATCTCGCCAACCTGGGCGCTACGCTCGACGACGACGCCGGCGAATGGCGTGCGGATGCTGTGCTTCTCGAGCACCGCCGCATTGCGCCTCGCGTCGAGTCGGGCGGTCTCCCATTGCGACTGAGCCTGGCCCAGCTGCGCGCGCAAGACCCCGACCTTGGCCTCGGCTTTAGTCAGGTCGGCCTCGCTGACGAAATGGCTCTTCGACAGGCTTTGGGCGCGGGCAAAGATGCGTTCGGCGTCGGCCAGATCGGCCGCGATCGCATTGACCGCGGCTTCGGCGGCGACGACTCGCGATTTCGCCAGCGCGAGATCGGTTTCCGCCAGCACGCTGTCGAGACGCGCGACGACCTGTCCCGCCTGCACCACCACGCCCTCGTCGATGAGGAGTTCCACGACCTTGCCGGTAATCTCCGCCGCGATCGCGGCCTTGCGCCGGGCGACGACATAGCCCGAGGCGATGAGGCTGCCCCCGCGCGGCTCGGACGAGGCCGGCAGCACCGATGTTTGCGCTTGAGCTACGATCGCCGGCCGCTGGGCTTCACCCGCGATGACCGGATCGACCGGCCCCGGCCCGGCGAGGCGCAACGGGAGAAGCCATACGGCGCCTCCGATTGTCGCCATGGCGACAACAGCAAGTGCGCTCAGCGCGGGCCAGTAGTGCCGCCGAGGCGGCGGCGGACCGGTCCCTACCCGGTTGATGGCCAGGGAGCGCAGCAGCCTCGCCTTATCGTCACCCATCTCGTCCCGCCCCGCGCGCCCCGCGCAACCCCCGTTATAGCCGGGTCCAATAGCCGAACAACTGCAGCGACATCGTGACCTCGCCTGGGTCCAGGCGGCCGCTATGCGGGGTCGGTGCTCCAGGCGCCGACATGCAGCGCCGCAGCCTCCTCCTCGAGCAGAGGGCCGATCACCTCGATGCGGCGCTGGCCGGTGGCGAATACGGTTCGGCACGGCAGATCGAGGGTGGGGTTCTCGGCATGGGCGCCGGTGATCGAACGCAGGCGGCGCTCGCTCAGCCCATAGACGACGCGTCCGATGCCGGCCCAATAGATCGCGCCCGCGCACATCGCGCATGGCTCGGCCGAGCTGTAGAGCGAGCAGCGCCCCAGCGTGCCCGGATCGAGCGTCCGCGAGGCAAGAGTGGCCAACAAACGTTCGGCGTGAGCCGTCATGTCCTGATCAGGCCAATAGCCGTTTTCACACATCAGCAGCATCTGACCGTCGGGGCCGACGAGAACCGCCCCGAACGGGTGGTTGCCGTTCGCACGCGCTTGCCGCGCCACCGCAAATGCCTGGCGTAGAAAGAACGCATGATCGAGCGCGGCCAGCGCGCGGTCGGCCGTGGGGGACATGATCGCCGGATCCGATATCGACGCGGGAGGCACGTTACCGTATCTCCCTCCTCGGCCCAATCCTTGCGCACGCAGGCGTCATCGACGACGAAAGCCCACGACGAATGGACATGAAGCGGGCGATATGGATCAAGGATCCGCTGGCGATCCTCGCCGATGCGTCGGAGCGCGGGATCGTCGTGCAAGGCAATCGCATCGTCGAGCTGGTGCCGGCCGGCGGCACGCCCGCGACTGCCGACCTCTTCGTCTTCGAGGCCGGGGCCTATGTCGTGCTTCCGGGCCTGATCAATACGCATCATCATTTCTTCCAGACGCTCACGCGGGCTTATCCGGCGGCGCTCGACCGCGAGCTGTTTGCCTGGCTCGGAGCGCTCTATCCGGTCTGGGCGCGCCTGACCCCGGAGGCGTTGGAACTCGCCGTCACCGTGGCGATGGCCGAGTTGCTCTTGTCCGGCTGCACGACTGCGACTGACCACCACTACGTCTTTCCGGCCGGCCTCGAGGAAGCGATCGATATCGAGGTCGCGGCGGCGCAGCGCCTTGGGCTGCGCGTCGTGCTGACGCGCGGCTCGATGAACCTCTCGCAGCGCGACGGCGGCTTGCCGCCGGACAGCGTGGTGCAGGACGAGGATACGATCCTCGCCGACAGTCAGCGGCTGATCGAGCGCTATCATCAGGTGGGCGAGGGGGCGATGGTGCAGATCGCGCTCGCGCCTTGCTCGCCCTTCTCCGTGACCACGTCGCTCCTGCGCTCGACCGCGGAGCTCGCCGCGCGCAAGAATGTACGCCTGCACACGCATCTTGCGGAAACCGAGGACGAGAACCGCTTCTGCGAAGCCAAGCACGGGTGCCGGCCGCTCGACTATCTCGATGCGTGCGGCTGGCTGAACGATCGGACCTGGCTTGCGCATGGCGTTCATTTCAGAGCGGACGAGATGGCGCGTCTCGCACGCGCCGGGACGGCGGTTACGCACTGCGCCTGCAGTAATCAGCTGCTCGCCTCCGGCGCCTGTCCGGTGTGCGACCTGGAGCGGGCAGGCGTTACAGTCGGCCTCGGCGTCGACGGCTCGGCGTCGAACGATGGCTCGAACCTCATGCAGGAGGTGCGCGCGGCATTTTTGCTCCAGCGCGGCCGCTATGGCGTCGTCCGAGTGAGCCATCTCGATGCGCTGCGGTGGGCGACGAAAGGCTCCGCGGCCTGCATCGGCCGGCCGGAGCTCGGCGCGATTGCCGTCGGGAAAATGGCTGACCTCGCTCTGTTCCGCCTCGACGAGCTGCGGTTTTCCGGCTGCGGCGATCCGCTCGCCGCGCTGGTGCTCTGCGGTGCGCACAGGGCGGATCGCGTCATGATCGGCGGGCGCTGGGCGGTCGAGAACGGTGCGATCCCCGGTCTTGATCTCACCGATCTCATCCGTCGCCACGGGGCGGCGACGCGCGCGCTGCAGACCGGGCGTGTGCCTGAGAGTAGCCGGCCCTCCTAAATTCAGCACAGCAATCAGAGGCTCAATGCGTATGCGGCAACAATGGACCGGGGATCTCTGGGCGCGACAGGCCGCCGTCGTCTATCCATTGTCGGGTGGTCGCCGCGGCTCGTTCGATCAATTCTTTGGCCGAGGAGAAATCGTGGGGGGACGCGTCGAGAGGGCAAAGACTGGGTACCGTGAAAACATCCACTTTCCCGGCAAGCCCTTCTAAGTCACGCACCATTTGCTGCGCGATAAGCAGCGTGAGCGTGTGCAAGGCGCGCGCGATCACTCCCTTCGGAGGCTCGTGCAGCGCGCAAGCAAATCCCGTCGGGAGGGCGATGATCCGGGTGGCCCCGAGTTTTGCCGCCGCGACGATGGGCGTGTTGGCCCCGACGCAGCCGTCCATGAGGTAAACTCCGTCGATGCGAACGTGCGGAAACGCTGCCGGAATCGCAGCGCTGGCGAGGATGGCTTCGACGGCAGGACCCGATGAGATGCAGACCGAAACGCCGCCAAGATTCGTGGCAATGACATGCACGGGCACCGGCGCGTCCTCGAGCTTGCGGAATGGGATATGGCGCTCGATGAGCGCCCTCAGATTGGCGGGATCAATGATATGGTCGCTGCCGCCAATCAATCCGAGCACGCTTCGCAGCGATACCGGAAACACGTCGCGTCGCTGCAGCCCGAGCCAGATCTCTTCCAGCTTGCGCACGCCCGCGGCATTGGGTGCGGCCGCGAAGTAGGTCGCGTTGATCGCTCCCACTGACGAGCCGACGACGAAGTCGGGGGTCAATCCCTCGCGGGTGAGCTCGCGCAACATGCCGACCTGAACGGCCCCCAAGCTGCCGCCCCCGGCAAAGACGAAAGCCGTCTTTTGGGTAGGTTGGGACTGCTGCTCCGTGGCCATGCCGCCTCCTCAACAGGTTACGCCTGCTTCAGCTATTCATTACCGGAGGCATGCACACTTTCCGGGCGCGGACTGATATGATGTGATGATAGAGAACTATCGACCGCGCAGCCAGCTGCTTAAAGGGGGCTGCGCGAGGCGGGAGTATGGGTTGGACAAATCCGCCATTCCCTGGAGTGCCCGCGCAGGGTGTGCGACGGCGTGGCAAGAAGCGGGTCGCGTGCGGCCTGGACGAGGAAGGACATCATGGCAACGCTGATACGCGGCGGCACCGTCGTCAATCACGACTCTTCGCGACGCGCCGATGTTCTCATCGACGGCGGCGTGATCGCGGCGGTCGGTACAAAGCTTCAGGCGCCCGCGGGCGCGGAGGTGATCGACGCCGGCGGTTGCTATGTCCTTCCCGGCGGCATCGACCCCCACACCCATCTCGAATTGACGTTCATGGGCACGGTGTCGGCCGACGATTTCGAATGGGGCACCAAGGCGGCACTCTCGGGTGGAACCACCATGGTGGTGGATTTCTGCATCCCGAATCCGGGCCAGTCGCTGCTGGCGGCGTATCAGGACTGGCGGCGCAAGGCGGAGAGGTCGGCCTGCGATTACGGGTTCCACATGGCGGTCACGTGGTGGGACAAAAAAGTGTCCGACGAGATGGAGACCTGCGTAAAGACCTACGGCATCAACACGTTCAAGCATTTCCTGGCCTATAAAGGCTCCCTGATGGTCAACGACGACGAACTCTTCCACTCGTTCCGTCGCTGCGCCGGTCTGGGCGCGCTGCCGCTGGTGCACGCCGAGAACGGCGACGTCGTGTTTCGCCTGCAGGAGCAATTTTTGGCAGCCGGGACCTCCGGCCCTGAGGGACACGCCTATTCCCGTCCGCCCGTGGTCGAGGGCGAGGCCACCAACCGGGCCATTATGATCGCCGATATGGCGGGGTGCCCGCTCTATGTGGTGCACACGTCATGTCGCGATGCCCATGAGGCGATCGCGCGCGCGCGCGCCGCCGGCAAGCGCGTCTTCGGCGAGCCGCTGATCCAGCATCTCGTGCTCGACGAGAGCGAATACCGCAACAAGGATTGGGACTACGCGGCGCGGCGCGTGATGTCGCCTCCCTTCCGTCCGAAGGACCACCAAGCGAGCCTGTGGGCCGGGCTGCAGTCTGGCTCGCTGCAGGTCGTCGCCACCGACCATTGCGCGTTCACCACCGAGCAGAAGCGGCTCGGCCGCGCCGACTTCACGAAGATCCCGAACGGGACCGGCGGGCTCGAGGACCGCATGCCGGTGCTCTGGAGCGCTGGCGTGAATACCGGCCGGATCACTAAAGAGGAATTCGTCGCCGTGACCTCGGCCAATATCGCCCGCATCCTCAACATCTACCCCCAGAAGGGCGCGGTCGCGGTCGGCTCCGACGCGGATCTCGTGATCTGGGATCCCGGCGCCACCAAGACAATTTCGGCCAAGACCCAAGTCAGCCGCATCGACTACAACGTGTTCGAGGGTCTTGCCTGCCGAGGCCTGCCGCGCGCGACTTTTTCACGCGGCAATTTCGCGTGGATCGACGGCGCCTTGCGCGCCGAAGGCGGCGAGGGGGCCTATGTGGCGCGTGCCCCCTTCCCGGCGGTCCACGTAGCGAATACGACCTGGCGCGAGCTCACCGCACCGCGGCGGGTCGACCGGATCGACGTGACGCCGTGAACGCGGCCCCGCGCTACTGATAAGGAAACCGCATGCAGAACCTTCAGATCGACCCGCAGCGGCTCTGGGACATGCTGATGGAGACGGCGCGGATCGGCGGCACCCAGAAGGGCGGCATCTGCCGGCTTACCCTGACCGATCTCGACCGCCAGGTGCGCGATTGGTTCAAGGCGCAGTGCGAGGCGCTCGGCTGCTCGGTGACGGTCGACGAGGTCGGCAACATGTTCGCGCTGCGGCGCGGCCGGCGCTCGGATGTGCCGCCGATCGCGATCGGCAGCCATCTCGACACCCAGCCGACGGGCGGCAAGTTCGACGGCGCGCTCGGCGTGCTCGGCGGCCTCGAGGTGCTAAAAACCCTCCACGATCTCGGCTACGAGACCAACGCGCCGCTGTTGCTCGTGAACTGGACCAACGAGGAGGGCTCGCGCTTCGCGCCCGCCATGCTGGGCTCGGGCGTTTTTGCCGGGGTGTTCGATCGGGCCTATGCGGATTCCCGCGCGGATCGCCAGGGCGTGACTTTTGCCGACGCCATCGAGGCGATCGGCTACCGGGGCGCGACCAAGGCGGGCGCGGTGCCGATGGGCGCGATGTTCGAGCTGCATATCGAGCAGGGGCCAATCCTTGAGGCCGAGCACAAGGTCATCGGCATCGTCCAGGGCGTGCAGGGTATGCGCTGGTATGAGGCGACATTCACCGGCCAGGAGGCGCATACGGGCTCGACGCCGATGCAGCTTCGCCGCAACGCGCTGCTCGGTGCGGCGCGCCTGGTAGAGGCGGTCGACCGCATCGCCAAGGCAAAGCCGCCCGCGGTCGGCACCGTGGGCCTCATGGAGGTCAAGCCGAATTCGCGCAATGTCATCCCTGGCGAGGTTTTTTTGACCATCGATTTCCGCCATCCGCAGGATGCGGTGCTCGACGCGATGGAGAGCGACCTTGGCAAGGCGGTGGCGGCGATCAGGTCCGAAACCGGTCTCGACGCCGCCTGGAAGCGCATCTGGGAATCGCCGCCCGTCGCGTTCAATGCCGACTGCATCGGTTGCGTGCGGGACGGCGCCGCGAAGGCCGGGTTGCCAGCGCGCGAGATTATTTCTGGGCCGGGGCACGATGCGGCCTATATCGCCCGAGTGGCACCGACCACGATGATCTTCGTGCCCTGCGAAAAAGGCATCAGCCACAACGAGGCGGAATCAACAACGCGCGAGCAATGTGCCGCCGGCGCGCAGGTGCTGCTCAACGCCGTGCTCGCCTACGACCAGCGCTTCGCGCCGACGTGAGTGCACATCGCCGTCATCACCCGCCTGCGCGAGCGATGACGGCGATAAACTTTCAGATTATAACCGGCCCAAGTCGAAAACATCCGACTTGGGCGCTGGATATGTAGAAGCGCTTGCTACTGCAAAGCTCCTACATCATTTCATGGCGTCGTAAACCGCATGGGTCCAGGCGCCCTCGGGCTTCTTGGAGATGACCGGATCGGAGCCGCCGGACAGGAGCGTTGCCACGGTGCGCTCGTAGTCCTTCGGATCAAGTTTGCCGGTGCCGGAATCGAGCAGCTTGGCGATTTCGCCCATCATGCGCTTCTGATGCTTCTCCGTCTGGGCGCCGGTCGTGTCGCTGGCGAGCACGACTTTCGCGGCGTCGTCGGGATTCTTGCGTGCGTAATCCCAGCCCTTCTCCGAGGCCTTGACGAACTTGGCCATCTTGGCGACGAAAGCCGGATCCTTCAGCTTCGCCTCAATGACATAGAGCCCGTCCTCGAGCGTGGCGACGCCCTCATCCTCGTACTTGAAGACGACGAGGTCGCTCGGCTTGTAGCCGCCGTCGACCACTTGCCAGTATTCGTTGTAGGTCATGGTGGAGATGCAGTCGGCCTGCTTCTGCAGCAGGGGGTCGACGTTGAAGCCCTGCTTGATCACCTTCACGCCGCCCGGCGAGCCGTCGGTCTTGTAGCCGAGCTTCGACATCCAGGAGAGGAACGGATATTCGTTTCCGGAGAACCAGACGCCGAGCGTCTTGCCTTTCAGATCGGCGGGCTTCTTGATCCCGGTTTCGGCCCGGCAGGTGAGCTCGAGGCCGGACCGCTTGAACGGCTGGGCGATATTGACGAGCGCGACCCCTTTCTCGCGCGAGGCGAGCGCAGAGGGCATCCAGTCGATAACGACATCGGCGCCGCCCCCGGCAATGACCTGCGGCGGGGCGACATCGGGACCGCCGGGATTGATGGTGACGTCGAGATCGGCTTCCTTGTAGAAGCCCTTGTCCTTTGCAACATAATAGCCGGCGAATTGCGCCTGGGTCACCCATTTCAGTTGCAGCGTGACCTTTTCGGCCGCTTGCGCCGACGTGACCAGCGATACGCCGGCTGCCATTCCGAGAAGGAGCGCGGTTCTTTTCATCATAAACCTCCGATGCGGTGAGCCAGCGCCGAGTCAGGCCCGGTAAGACGGATGCCAGAAAGTCGTCGCGCGCTCGGCGAGCGCGACGAGTCCATAAAACGCCGTGCCGGCGATCGCGGCCAACGCGATCTCCGCCCATACCATGTCGAGCGACATTCGCCCCACTTCGATCGCTATACGGAATCCCATGCCTTGCACGGGCGTGCCAAAAAACTCTGCGACAATCGCCCCGATCAGCGCGAGCGTGGAGTTGATCTTCAGGGCGTTGAAAATGAACGGCATCGCCGCCGGAAGCCGCAGCTTGCACAGGGTCTGCCCGTAGCCGGCCGCATAGGAGCGCATCAAGTCGCGCTCGATCCTGCCGTTCGCCATCAGGCCGGCAAGGGTGTTGACCAGCATGGGAAAGAACGTAATCACGGCCACGACGGCGGCTTTGGACGGCCAGTCGAAACCGAACCACATCACCATGATCGGCGCGATGCCGACGATCGGCAGCGCCGACACGAAATTACCGAACGGCAAAAGGCCGCGACGCAGGAACGGCGCGCGGTCGGCCGCAATGGCGACGAGGAATCCGGAGACGCAACCGATCACGTAGCCGGACAGCACGCCGCGCACGAAGGTCTGCACGAAGTCCTCGCCAAGTGTCGGCAGGGAGGTGACGAAACGGGCGGCGATTGCGCTCGGCGGCGGCATCAGTACCGTCGGCACCTGAAAACCGCGCACGACCATCTCCCAAAGGAAGAACAGATAGGCGCCGAACAGCAGCGGAACAACGATGTCGATCGTGCGACGCTCGGCCTCGCCTGTCGGTTTGAGCGCCGAGATGCGCACGATCAAGACATTGGCCCCTAAAAAGGTGCCGAGCACGATCGCCCAGAAGCCGATGCCGGCGGTTTCGGCGTGTGCGTCGGCGAGCAGCATCGACGCTGCGCTACAGCCGAACGCGAGGCCGGTCAGACCGAGGGCGCACGACAAGCGTGCATTGCCGATGCCCATTCCAGCGAACAGGGCGGCGGCGATGACGCTGATCGCGGATGCGGCCGGAGCGGCGAACACCGTGGCCCCGAGATCGGGGCCGAGCGGAAGCGGCAGTCCTGCAATCATCGACAACGCGGCGATGCCCGGGACAAGCCGATGCCAGCGGGTGGTCACGACTGCAGCCCCATCCGGCGGGCCACGATGCGGTTGGCGACGTCGATGAGGGCGATGAGCAACGAGGCGGCGAGCGCCGCGGCAAGCAGCGCCGCCCAGATCTGGACCGTTTGACCGTAATACGAGCCCGTGAGCATGCGGGCGCCAAGACCGGCTTGGGCGCCGGTCGGCAGCTCGCCGACGATTGCCCCGACAAGCGAGATGGCGACCGCGACCTTGAGGCTCGCGAACAGGAACGGGACCGATGACGGCCAACGCAGCTTCCAAAAGATCTGCCACGGGGTGGCTGACCAGGTGCGCATCAAGTCGCGATGAATCACGTCAGGCGAGCTCAAGCCCTTCACCACGCCGATGGTGATCGGAAAGAAGCAGAGATAGGCGGAGATGATGGCCTTGGGCAAGAGCCCGCGCAGCCCCAATGATCCGAGCACGACAATGACGATCGGCGCGACCGCAAGGATCGGAACCATCTGCGAACAGATGACCCAGGGCAGGAGGCTCTTCTCGAGCGCGCGAACATGGACCATCAGCACGGCGAGCAGGATGCCGAACAGCGCGCCGATGGCAAAGCCGAGAGCCGCCGCGGACACCGTCACCCAGGAGTGATAGAGGAGGCTGCGCGGCGAGTTGGGCGGATAGCCGGCCACCGTTTCCACGGCATTCCAAAGAATCTGATGTGGCGCCGGCAACAGTGGCCGCTCGGCGCTCAGGCTACCGGCGATCACATCGTTGATCCCATAGCTCACCTCTTCCCGCTCGAAGGCCGCGCGCACCAAGGGGCCGTTCATCAAGATCGCGGCGACATACCAAAGCACCAAGAGGGCGAGCGTGACCGCGAGGATCGGCCCGAGATCGGCGAACGGTGAGCGGCGTGCGCTCGCCCGTTGCGGTAGGGAGATCGTGTCACTCATCGTAGGAATGACCCGAGCGGAGGCCCTGGCGGACCCGATGCGCGATCTTGATGAATTCCGGCGTCTCGCGAATCTCAAGGGTTCGCTCGGGTGGGAAGTTGCAATCGATGATGTCAATGATGCGGCCCGGCCGCGCTGACATCACCACGACCTTGGTCGACAGAAACACCGCTTCCGAGATCGAATGGGTGACGAACAGGACCGTCTTGCGGGTCTTGTCCCACAACCGCAGCAATTGTTCGTTCAAGTGATCGCGAACGATCTCATCGAGTGCGCCGAACGGCTCGTCCATCAGCAGCAGCGCCGGATCGAACGACAGCGCGCGGCCGATCGAGACGCGCTGCTGCATGCCGCCGGACAGTTGCCAAGGGAACTTTCGCTCGAAGCCGGAGAGATTGACCAGCTCGAGGTAGCGTCGCGCCCGCTCGCGCCGCTCGGCGACCGGAAATCCCATGATCTCGAGCGGCAGCATGACGTTCTTTTCGACGGTGCGCCAGGGATAGAGTGCCGGCGCCTGGAAGATGTACCCGTAGCGCAGTTTGAGGCGGGCCTCTTCGGGCGAGTTGCCGTCAACGAGAACGGTTCCGGAGCTCGGCTGCTCGAGATCGGCGACGACCCGCAACAGGGTGGTCTTTCCACATCCAGAGGGGCCGATGAAAGAGACGAAGTCGTGTTCGGCGACCTGCAGGTCGACGCCCGAAAGCGCGGCGACGGTGCCGTCCGAGGTCTCGAATGTCACCGAGACATTGCGAGCATCGACCGCCAACGCGCGGTCCGAACGCAATGGCTGCTCCTGAGCGCGAAAGCCCGGACCCGGTCGGGGCGGATCGACCATGGCGACCACTTCGCTTGCTCGTTCTTCGGAAAACAGCGTCTACCTCCACCAATGTATCAAGCGCGGTGCTCGGCGCAATTCCTCGCAAGCGGCGTGCCAGGAGCACTCCGACGGCCAAACCGGGACGGAGCCCAATTCTTGCGCACTAGGCCCAAAAATGGGGTCCGACGGAGCGTCGGGAGCCGCACACCAATTTGTGATGAGTTTGCGTCGGTGATTTTTGACCGGGCGCCGTGACCGCGGTTCTGCCTTGCGGGATGTTCCGCACGGCCGATCGTGAGCTAATGTGGGCGTGCGCAACTAGCCGATAAGGTCATGAAACCCGCACCATTCGCTTACATCGCGGCACGGTCACTGGAAGAGGCGCTCAGCGCCAAGGCCGACTACGGCGACGAGGGCATGTTCCTCGCCGGCGGACAGAGCTTGATGCCGGCGATCAATTTCCGCCTCGCGCAGCCCGCGATCCTGATCGACATCAATGCTCTGCAGGACTTGGACGGCGTGCGGGACGAAACGAATGGCATGTGCATCGGTGCGATGACTCGGTATCGCACGCTTGAGCGCAATACGGCGCTTCGACGGGAGCAACCGCTCGTCAGCGAGGCCATCCCTCAGATCGGGCATCCGCAGATCCGCAACCGGGGCACGTTGGGGGGCAGTCTGGCGAACGCCGATCCGGCCTCCGAACTTCCGGCCGTCATGCTTGCGCTCGGCGCCCGGATGCGGGCGCAATCGCTCCGCGGCGAGCGCTGGATCGAGGCCGATGATTTCTTCGTCGGGGCGCTGACGACGAGCCTTGCGGCCGATGAGATCCTGGCCGAGGTCGAGATACCTCGCGCCCCGCCTCGGACGGGCACCTGCTTCATGGAGGTGGCGCGGCGGCTCGGTGATTTCGCCCTCATGGGCGTCGCGGCCACGCTCACGCTCGATCAGGACGGACGTTGCACCGACGCGCGGCTCGCATTTTGCAGCGCGGGTGATCGGCCGGTCCGTGCCGAGGATGCCTCACGCTCGCTCAAGGGGATGCGACCGGCGGATGCTGAAATCCGCCAGGCCGCCGCGCTGGCCCAAGCCGCGATCGATCCGGCCGGCAACGTGCATGCGAGCAAGCAATATCAGCGGCATTTGGCCGGTGTGCTGACGCGGCGGGCACTGCGGACGGCGGCGCAACGGGCCCTCGGCGCCTTGGGAACGATGGTCGAGCAACAGGCATCATCGCATGTCCAATGAGCCGATACCCGTCGAGCTAAAACTCCTCGAGCCAAGACTCGTCGAGTTGACGATCAATGGCGTCCGTCATGAGCGACACGTCGAGGCGCGCATGTTGTTGAGCGACTTCATCCGGCATGAGCTGCTCTTGGCCGGAACGCATGTCGGCTGCGAGCATGGCGTCTGCGGCGCCTGCACCGTGCTCTATGATGGGCTTCCGGTGCGCTCGTGCCTGCTGCTCGCCGTGCAGGCCGATCGCCACGACATTCGGACGGTCGAAGGATTGGCGGCGGACGGGCGCCTGCACCCGCTGCAGCAGGCGATGCACGAATGCCATGCACTCCAGTGTGGATTCTGCACGCCCGGCATCCTGATGACGATGGTGGCATTCTTGGAAGAGACGCCGTCGCCGAGCGAAGGAGCGATTCGCGAGGCGCTGTCGGGAAATCTTTGCCGCTGTACCGGCTACCAACACATCGTCGATGCCGTGCTGCTCGTGGCCCAGCGGGCGCGGGGCTAGGTCATGGCGACCCGCTATTTCGGCGCACCTGTACCCCGCAACGAGGATCGGCGCCTGCTCACCGGGCAGGCGCTGTTCATCGATGATGTGGAACTGCCCGGCTTGCTGCACGCGGCATTCCTGCGTAGCCCGATGGCGCACGGGCGGATCCGTAAGATCGATGCGTCGGCGGCGTTGCGGCGGGTCGGCGTCGTTGCCGTCTATACGGCCGAGGATCTCGGCGACTATTGGCGGCCGGGGCCGCTGCTCGTACCGCCACCGCCCATTCCCGGCAGTCTGTTCAACGAACGGACGCAGGTGCCGCTGGCCAAGGACAAAGTAAAATATGTCGGGGAGCCGGTCGCGCTGGTGATCGCCGCAAGCCGTTACCTGGCGGAGGACGCGCTCGCCGATATCGAATTCGAGTGCGAGCCCCTGCCGGCGGTCGTCGATCTGGAAAAGGCTCTGAGCGAGAGTTCCGCCCTCGTCCACGACGACTTGGGCAACAACGTCGCGGCGCGGGTGCAGCAGCGCCGAGGGGACTACGCAGCGGCCGCCGCCTTGGCCGACCACGTGATCAGCCGACGCTTCGTTTATGACCACGGCGCTTCCTCGCCGATCGAGACGCGCGGCGTGGTGGCCAGCTGGGACGCCAGGGCCGATCGGCTGACCGTGTGGGACACGACGCAAGCGCCGGTCTTCATCCGCAACGGTCTTGCCGGCATGCTCGGCCTGAGCGAGCGGCAGGTTCGGGTGATCGCGCCGTTCGTCGGCGGCGGCTTCGGCCCAAAAATCATGATGTTCTACGCGGAGGAAGTGCTGCTGCCGTGGGCGGCGATCCGGCTCGATCGGCCGATCAAATGGATCGAGGACCGGCTCGAGCATTTCTTTGCCACGACCCACGAGCGTGGACAAATTCACGATGCGGAGATCGCGCTCAGGCGGGATGGGCAGATTCTCGGCATAAGAGACGTCTTCCTGCATGATACGGGGGCTTACGATCCGTACGGCCTGACCGTGCCGATCAACAGCCAGTGCACCCTTTTGGGCCCTTATGTCGTGCCGAATTACGACAGCACGTTTACGGCCGTGTTCACCAACAAGCCGATCGTCACCCCGTATCGCGGAGCAGGGCGGCAGCACGGGGTGTTTGTCATCGAGCGGCTGCTTGACATCGCCGGGCGGGAGCTCGGTATCGACTGCGCTGAAATTCGCCGCCGCAATTTCATTCCACCCGACGCTTTCCCCTACAACAACGAGATCATCTATCAGGACTTCGCCCCGCTCGAATACGACAGCGGCAATTACGCACCGATCCTCGACAAGGCCCTGCAGGCCATCGGCTATGATCAGTTCGTGAGTAGCGAGCAGGGCCGGCTGCGCAACGAAGGCCGTCACGTCGGGATCGGCCTTGCTTGCTATGTCGAGGGCACCGGAATCGGTCCCTACGAAGGCGCGCGCGTGCAAGTCCAAGCCAGCGGCAAGGTCAGCGTCGCAACCGGCATAGGCACCCAGGGCCAGGGGCATTTTACGAGCTTTGCCCAGATCGTGGCCGACGAGGTCGGCGTCGATGTTCGCGACGTCGACGTGGTGACCGGCGACACGGATCAGTTCTACTGGGGTGCCGGCACGTTCGCGAGCCGCGGCGCGGTCGTCGCCGGCAACGCGGTGAGCGCGGCGGCCAAGGTTGTGCGGCAAAAAATCCTGCGCTTGGCCGCCGAGCATTTCGAATGCGCCGAGGAGGACCTCGTGCTCGACGGCGGGCGGGTTTCCGTCGCCGGCGTGCCCGACATGACCATCACGCTCGGGAAGCTTGCGCTCAAGGCCAATCCGATGCGCGGGGCAGTGCGCCCGGGCACGGAGCCCGGTCTTGAGTCGACGCAATATTTCGGGCCGCCGCGGGGCGCTACAGCGAGCGGCGTCCACGCGATGATCGTTGAAGTCGACCCTGAGATCTTTTCGCTGCGGATCCTCAAATATGTAGTGGTTCATGACTGCGGAACGGTTATCAATCCATTGATCCTGGCGGGCCAGATCCATGGGGGCGTCGCGCAAGGGATCGGGAATGCCTTTTTCGAGCAATTGGTTTTCGATGACGACGGACAGCTGCTCAACGCGTCGCTGGCCGACTATCTGTTGCCGACGGCACTCGATGTCCCCCGCATGCATCTCGAGCACACAGTCACCCCGTCGCCGCTCAATCCGCTCGGCATCAAGGGGGCCGGCGAAGCCGGAGCGATCCCGGTGGGCGCGCTGTTCGCGCAGGCGATCGAAAACGCCCTCGACCTTCCGGCGACAGGCAAGGAGCTGCGCGAAATCCCGCTTAACCCGAGCCGACTGTGGGAACTGATCGGCGGCGCCGGCGCCGGCGAGAACCGAGGATCGGGCTGATTGATCGACCCGGCCGCCGGGCGCCTTCGGGCAAAAAACGAACGGCCATCGCTTTCGCGATGGCCGGCCTTATGAGGTCGCGCGGTCAAGTTTCGGCTACTTGCCGGGGACTTTGTCGTCGATGCCTTTGACGTAATAGAGCATGCTCAAGATCTGCTCGTCGGCGAGATGATCGCCGCCTTTGCATTCGACCTGCGCGCCGTCCTGATTGACGATCGGGCATTTGAACGGGTGCAGCTTGCCGCCGGCAATGGCGGCTTCGGTGTCCATCGCCATTTTTTTCACGTCGGCCGGCATGTTGGTGTAGGGCGCCATCAGGAACATCTTGGTCTCCAGTCCGCCCCAGACATCGCCCGACTTCCAGGTGCCGGCGAGCTCGTCATTGACGCGCTGGATGTAGTAGGGACCCCAGTTATCGATGATGGCGGTGAGCTGAACGTTTGGACCGGACTTGATCATGTCGGAGTCCTGGCCGAAGGCCAGCTTGCCCCGTTGCGCGGCGATCTCCATCGCCGCCGGGCTGTCGGTGTGCTGCATGATCACGTCGGCGCCCTGATCGAGCAGCGCCTTGGCGGCGTCCGCCTCCTTGCCCGGGTCGAACCAGGTGTTGGCCCAGATGATCTTGACCTTGATGTTCGGATTGATCGACTGGGCGCCGAGCATGGTCGAGTTGATGCCGGACACCACTTCCGGGATCGGGAACGCGCCGATATAGCCGAGCACCCCCGCCTTGGACATCTTGGCGGCGATCTGTCCCTGGATGTAGCGGCCTTGGTACCAGCGTGCCGAATAGGTCGCCATGTTGGTGTCGCGCTTGAACCCGGTCGCGTGCTCGAAGTGCACGTTCGGATATTTTTTGGCGACCTTGAGCGTCTGATCCATGTAGCCGAACGAGGTCGTGAAGATGAGCTTGTTGCCGGCGCGCGCCAGTTGCTCGATGGAGCGCTCGGCGTCGGCCGTCTCGGGGACGTTCTCGAGATAGGTGGTCTCGATCTTGTCGCCGAGCGCCTTCACCAGCGCCTGGCGGCCGACCTCGTGCTGGTAGGTCCAGCCGCCGTCGCCGATCGGGCCGAGATAGATGAAGCCGACCTTCAGCTTCTCCTGCGCGGATGCGTCGAGAATGCCGGCGCTGCCGGCGAGCAGCACCGCCGCCGCAAATACGAGTGTCTTTCGCATTGACCTCTCCTGTTCCGACGGGCGTATCTCTGTCTTCCCGCAGCACGGCGCCCGTCCGCGCGTGGCTTGCGGGCAGTCTTTGTGTGGCGCATGTTCTTGTCGGCAAACCGGTGTCCATTTTGCCGGAACATGCGCTAGCTAGCGATCGGGCACGAAAACAAGCCCTAACGACGCGGGCGCGGCGGCACCGGCGCTCGCACGCGCGCGTGAAATAAGGACCAGAACAATAACGGTCGCGAGATAAGGAAGGCTCGACATCAATTGAGACGGAATCCCCAAGCCCGCGCCTTGGGCGTGGAGCTGGAGGATCGTCACCGCGCCGAACAGATACGCCCCGGCTGCCAGCCGCGCCGGGCGCCATGAGGCGAACACGACAAGCGCAAGCGCGATCCACCCGCGTCCGGCGGTCATGCCGGGGATGAAGAACGGCGTATAGGCAAGCGGTAAATAGGCGCCGGCAAGGCCCGCGCAAGCGCCGCCGAACAGCACCGCCAGCATGCGGATTTTTAGCACCGGATAGCCGAGCGCGTGGGCGGAAGCGTGATTGTCGCCGACGGCGCGCAGCACGAGCCCGGCGCGCGTGCGATAGAGGGACCACCCGATCCCGATTACGAGCGCGATCGAGCAGTAAACAAACGCGTTCTGCCCGAACAGGATGCGGCCGATGAAGGGCAAGCCGGTCAACAGTGGAACCACGAGCGACGGCGCCGGAGCGATCCGTTCGCCGACGAGGCCGGCGCCGATCAGGCCCGAGGCGCCGACGCCGAGGATGGTCAGCGCCAGCCCCGTGGCCACCTGATTGACCGCGAGCCCCAGCGTGAGCATACCGAAAATCGCCCCCATGGCCGCCCCCGCCAGGATGCCGCAGACCGCGCCGACGAGGATCGAGCCGGTCAAATAGGCTCCGGCAAATCCGCAGGCCGCGCCCATGATCATCATGCCTTCGACGCCGAGATTGAGCACGCCCGAGCGCTCGACCACGAGCTCTCCCGCCGCCGCGAGCAAGAGCGGCGTCGAAGCGGCAATCACCGAGAGGATGATGGCCTCTGTTAGATTGACAGCATCAAGTATGCCCATGGGCGGCCTTGACGTGCGGGTTGACGAGACGAATGCGGTAGAGAACCAGCGAATCGCAGGCGAGCACGAAGAACAGCAGGATCCCCTGGAAGACTTTGGTCAGATCGAGGGGAACCTTTATGGCGATTTGCGCTTGCTCGCCGCCGATGAACGTCAGCGCCAAGAACAGTCCGGCGATCAGAATGCCGATCGGATTGAGCCGCCCCAGGAACGCGACGATGATGGCGGTGAAGCCATAGCCCGGCGAAATCGCTGGCGCCAAATGTCCGATCGGTCCGGCCACTTCGATGATGCCGGCCAAGCCCGCTAGGGCGCCGGATATGGCGAAGGTCAGGAGCACCAGGCGGCTCGCATCGAAGCCGCCAAAGCGCGCCGCCTTCGGCGCGGAGCCGACGACGCGGATTTCGAATCCCATGATCGTTCGCCCAAGCACGAGCGAGGCCAAGGCGACGACTGCGAGGGCGATCAGCGCCCCGGCATGCACGCGCGTGCCCGCGAGGAGCAACGGGACCGTGGCGACCGGGTCAAACTCGGCCGTGGTCGGAAAGTTGAAGCCGTGCGGATCGCGCCAGGGGCCGCGCACCAGATAGTCGAGCAAGAAATCGGCGATGTAAACGAGCATGAGGCTCGTGAGGATCTCGCTCGCTCCAAATCGCACCTTGCAGATAGCGGGGATCAGCGCATAGAGGGCGCCCGCCAGCGCCCCGAGCAGAAGCATCGCCGGCCAGACCCAGTAGCCGACATCGGTGCCTTGCGTCTTCACCGCCAGCCAGCTTCCGCCGACCGCGCCGATCAGCAGCTGTCCTTCGGCGCCGATATTCCAAACGTTGGCGATGTAGCAAAGCGACAGCCCGATGGCGATCATCACCAGTGGCGTCGCTTTCACCACTATTTCCTGCAGAGAGTAGCTGTCGGTCAGCGGATCGAGGAAATAAACCGCGAGCGCGGTTGCCGGATTCTTGCCGAGCAGCGCGAACAGGACGCCCATCGTCACGAGCGTGAAGGCAACCGCGATCAGCGGCGAGGCGATCGCGGCCCTGATCGAGCGCTCGGCGCGCCGCTCAAGCACCAACTGCATGGCCCTGCTCCTGCGGCTGCTGTGGGGCTTCCATGCCGCCGCCCATGCGCAAGCCGATGGCGTCGCGATCGACGGCCCTCACGTCGAGTGGATCGGACAGACGTCCGCGGAAGATGACCGCGATGCGGTCCGCGATCTCGAACAGCTCGTCGAGGTCCTGGCTGATGACCAAGACCGCGGCGCCGCGGCTGGCGAGGTCTATCAACGCTTGCCGGATGGTGGCCGCCGCCCCGGCATCGACCCCCCACGTCGGCTGGCTGACGACCAAGACGCCTGGTTCGCGCAAGATCTCACGGCCGACCACGAATTTTTGCAGATTTCCGCCGGACAGGCTCGCGGCTTCGGGGTCGCGCTTGCTTTTGCGCACGTCGAAGGCCGCCGTCGTACGGTCAACGGCCGCGAGCGCCGCCTTCTTGTCGATCAGGCTGTGATGCACCATCCCGCTCGCGGCATGGCCGGTGAGCAGAGCATTTTCCGACAGCCGCATCCGCGGCACCGTGGCGTGGCCAAGCCGTTCCTCGGGCA
This sequence comes from Xanthobacteraceae bacterium, assembly GCA_052148715.1. GTDB lineage: Bacteria > Pseudomonadota > Alphaproteobacteria > Rhizobiales > Xanthobacteraceae > JBKQHQ01. Next base: position 47,168 of record JBKQHQ010000008.1, read on the forward strand.
CAAAAGCCGCGCCGAGCCGGCGCCGTTCGTTGATGGACGCGTACCCCGCTGCCTGTCCGTCGATGACGACGGCGCCGTCGCTCGGCGCCAACCGCTCGCCGGAGAGGGCGGCAAACAACTCGTCCTGACCGTTGCCGGCGATCCCGGCGAGGCCGACGATCTCGCCGCCTCGCACGTCGAGCGAAATCCCATCAAGCCGAACGCCGTGCGGATCGTCGGGCTCGAGGCTCAGCGAGCGCAGGACGAGGCGCGGCGGCGCGGCGATGCGGCCGGAATGAGCCCGTACCTCGCCGATATCGGCTCCGACCATCATGCGCGCCAACGATACCGGTGTCTCCGCGCGCGGATCGCAACTCGCGACTTTTTTGGCGGTTCGCAGGATGGTCGCCGTATCACATAGGCGCCTCACCTCGTCGAGCTTGTGGCTGATATAGAGGATGGCGCGTCCCTCTCCCTTCAGCCGCTCGAGCGTGACAAACAGCTGATCCGCCTCCTGCGGCGTGAGCACGGCGGTCGGCTCGTCGAGGATCAAGAGCTTGGGATTTTGCATGAGCGCGCGCACGATCTCGATGCGCTGGCGCTCCCCGACCGACAGCCGCCAGACCTCGCGCTTCGGGTCGAGCGGCAGCCCGTAGACGCGCGAGACCTCGGCCAGCCGAGCCGCCAGCTCGGGCAAGGATTCGCGCGGCGGCAAGCCCAACGCCACGTTCTCGGCGACGGTCAGATTCTCGAACAGCGAGAAGTGCTGAAACACCATGGCGATGCCGAGTGCGCGCGCGTCGGCAGGCCCCCCGCTGAGCTCGACCCTCGCGCCCATCCAGCGCAGCTCTCCGGCGCTCGGCTGGATCAGGCCATAGACGATCTTGACCAGCGTCGACTTGCCCGCGCCGTTCTCGCCCAGGAGGGCATGGATTTCGTTCGGCCAAAGCTCGAGATCGATGTTGTCGTTAGCCGTGAAGGTGCCGAACCGCTTGCTGATGCCGATCAGCTGCAACAGCGGTGTTTGCTCCGGGGAAACTGCGACCGGCGTCGGATCAAGCATCGGCCGCGCTCCCCGGACGAAGCGCATTGGCGCGCCGACCTTTACCTCTCCCCGCTTGCGGGGAGAGGTCGGAACAAGCGCGTCTTTGCGCTTGTTCCGGGTGAGGGGCGCGCGCGGCGAGTCTGAGCCTGCGGAGGGGCCCCCTCACCCGACGCGCTGCGCGCGCCGACCTCTCCCCGCAAGCGGGGAGAGGTGTGAAGGTCGCCGCAAGCAAACTCGGTCTCACGATGCGATCTCGTCGGAAAATACGTTAGATCCGGCCGCCGGCACGTGCGCCAGGGTGGCATCGCGAACGATCAGGAGCTGGGCGGCAATCGCGGCGGCGATCGCCGCCGGGGCCTTGTCGCGGATGGCGGTCAGCCCGATCGGACAAATCAGTTTCTCCATTGCGGCATCGGCGATACCGATCTGCCGCATGGCGCTCTCGAACCGGGCGCGCTTGGTCGCGCTGCCGATGAGGCCGAGATAAGCGAAGCGGCCGGCCTTCAGCGCCGCCGCGACGACGTCAAGATCAAGCGCGTGGCTATGGGTCATCACCGCCACGAAGGCGCCTGGGGGTGCGCTGTCAAGAATGCACACGGGCTCGGGGGCGGCAATGCACGCGACGTTTGCGGGGACGTGCGAGGGAAACGCCGAGGGACGGGGATCGATCCAAGTTACCGAGAAGGGCAGGGGAGCCAGCGCCAGGACTAGGCTGCGTCCTACATGGCCGGCGCCGAACAGATAAAGTGGCGTCGCTTCGGTTCCGAAGCGTTCAAGGATGCTGCCGTCCTGCAGCTTGCTGTAGGAAGTGCCGGCCGGCTTGGCGACCGCTTCCGCCGCGAGCGGCTGGCGCATAATGCGCGCGCCCTCCTGCGTCCCGACGGTGACGACGCAACCGGCGCGCTCCGCGGCGGCGAGCCTCGCCACCCATTTTTGATCCGCCCGCCCAAATCGCTCCAAGGTCAGGGTGACGCGACCGCCGCAGCATTGGCCGAGATCGGGACCGAGCGCTTGGTCGAGCCGGCGGACCGAGCGCGTCGCCGCGCGCGACAGCAGTAATTGGGCCTCGGCAAGCGCCATCCATTCCAAGGTGCCGCCGCCGATCGTTCCTGAAAAGCCGCCGTCCGGCCGCACCAGCAGGCGGGCGCCAACCTCGCGCGGGGTCGAGCCGCGGGCTTCAACGAGCGTGACCAAGACCGCCGCACCCTGTTCGCTGATAAATCGCTCTATGGTCGGCCAGACGAGCACAGCTTCGCCTCAATGGGAAGTCACAGCGCGGATGGCATGCAAGATCGATTCCGCCGTGGCGGGCGCATCGAGGGGCACCGGCCGGTCGGGCGCGAGGCTGTGAATCGCATCGGCAATCGCTGCAAACACCGCGATCGCCAACATCAGTGGCGGCTCCCCGACGGCCTTCGATCGATAGATCGTGTCCTCGCGATTGTCACCGTCGTAAAGGGCGACACGGAAATCGGCCGGCACGTCGGACGCACAAGGGATCTTGTAGGTCGAAGGCGCATGGGTGAGCAGGCGACCTTGCGCATCGAAGACCAACTCCTCGGTGGTCAGCCAACCCATGCCCTGCACGAACCCTCCCTCGATTTGGCCGAGGTCGACAGCCGGGTTGAGCGAGCGGCCCACGTCATGGAGGATGTCGACGCGCTCGACTTTGCTCTCGCCCGTGACGGTGTCGAGGAGAACCTCGGCGCAAGCGGCCCCATAGGCGAAGTAGAAAAACGGCCGGCCGCGTCCCTTCTGCGCGTCCCAGTGTATCTTCGGGGTGCGATAGAAGCCCGTCGACGACAGGGAAATCTGCCCCAGATAGGCTTTGCGCAGCAGCGCGGCGAACGGCATCGCCTCGTTGCCGATGAATACGTGATTGTCGCGGAAGGTGATCTGGTCGGCCGGAACGGCAAAGGTTTCCGCCGCAAAGTCGATGAGTCGATCCTTGATCGTCGCTGCCGCCGCGCGTGCGGCCATTCCGTTGAGATCGGACCCGGCCGACGCAGCGGTCGCCGAGGTGTTGGGCACCTTCGCCGTCGTCGTCGCCGTGATCCTGACCCGATCGAGATCGATCCCGAACTCCTCGGCGACGACCTGGGCGACCTTGACGAACAGCCCTTGTCCCATTTCGGTGCCGCCGTGGTTTAGATGCACGGTGCCGTCCTGATAGACATGGACGAGGGCGCCGGCCTGGTTCAGGTGCGTCGTCGTGAATGAAATCCCGAATTTGACCGGCGTCAGGGCGAGCCCGCGCCGCAAGATCGGGCCGCCCGCATTGAAGGCGGCGATCTCCTCTCGCCGCCGCCGATAGTCGGCTGAGCGTTCCAGGCTGTCGATTAGGTCGGGAAGGATATTGTCGGTCACGTGCATGCCATAGGGCGTCAGGTCGCGGCCTTCGCCGTACAGATTACGCTTGCGCACGTCGAGCGGATCAAGACCGAGCGACCAGGCGATCTCGTCGATCGCCCGCTCGATCACCATCATGCCCTGCGGACCGCCGAATCCGCGGAAAGCCGTGTTCGACACCGTATGGGTCTTCATCCGCTTGCTTGCGATCTTGGCGGCGGGCAGGAAATAGCCGTTGTCGACGTGGAACATGGCGCGATCGTTGATCCCACCCGAAAGGTCGGCCGAATAGCCGCAGCGTGAGGACATGGTGACATCGCAGGCGTAGATGCGGCCGGTGTCGTCGAAGCCGACAGCGTAGTCGGCGCGGAAGTCGTGGCGCTTGCCGGTCATGATCATGTCATCGTCGCGGTCGAGCCGAACCTTGCAGGGGCGGCCGGTGACGTGGGCGCCGAGCGCCGCAATCGCCGCCCATTGCGCGGCCTGGGTTTCCTTGCCGCCGAAAGCGCCCCCCATTCGCCGTACCTCGACTGTGACGGCCGCATGCGGCTTATCGAGCATCAGCGCGATCAAATGCTGCAGCTCGCTCGGATGCTGGGTCGACGAATGGACCAATATCGCGTCCTCGTCAGGGATCGCGAGCGCCACTTGGCCCTCCAGGTAGAAATGCTCCTGACCGCCGATCCGCAGCGTTCCGGCAATCCGTCGGGCGCTTGCGGCCAACGCCCCCTCGCTGTCGCCCATGACGAAGGTCTGGTCGGGCAGAACGCGAGACTCGGCCGCAAGCGCATCGTCGACCGTCACGAGGGGCTCCTCGGCCTCGACCTCGATCTGCGCCAGCAATGCCGCCCGCCGCGCAACGTCGCGCGTTTCGGCGACAACCGCAAAGAGGACCTGTCCGTGGAATTCGACGACGCCGTCGGCGAACATCGGATCATCGCCCTTCACTGGACTCACGTCATTGCGTCCGGGAATGTCGGCGGCAGTCAGCACCGCGATGACGCCGGCGGCGGCCCGCACCGGATCAAGGTCGAGACGCTTGACGCGGCCGCGGGCGACCGGCGAGCCGCGCACCGCCACGTGCAGCGTCCCTTCCGGCTCGCGGATATCGTCCACATAGACGGCGCTGCCGCAGACGTGCCGGACAGCGGAATCGTGCGCGAATGCCGCGCCGGCAACCCGCTGCGGCGTGGCGGCGGGCGGTTCAGGAGGCCGATGCATGGGCATCCTCCCGACGCCCGACCACGCGGGTGCGGCGGGTCGAGGTTCCGCCGATCTCCGTCAGCGCCTTGCGCAGCAGTCCGCGGGCGACCTCCGCCCGATATTGCGCGCTCGCGCGCTGATCCGTGATCGGTGTGAAATCTTGAGCGAGCGCATCAAGTGCCTTGGTCCAACTTGCGGGCGCCTGCAGATCGGCATCGCGCAGGGCCGTTTCGGTCGCGCGCGCCCGCTTCGGGATCTCGGCCATGCCGCCGAATGCGATCCGTGCATCGCCAATCCTGGAACCGTCGACGCTCAGCTTGAATGCGCCCATCACGGCCGAGATATCCTGATCGAGGCGCTTGGAAACTTTGTAGCAGCGGAAGCTTTCGTTGGCGCCGAGCTTTGGGACACGGACGCTGCGCACGAACTCGCCCGGCCGGCGATCCTGCCGCCGATAGCCGAGGAAGAAGGCTTCGAGCGGCAGGACGCGCGTCGTCATCCCGCATTGGAGGGTCAGCGTGCTCCCGAGCGTGATGAGGGCCGGCGGCGTGTCGCCGATCGGGGATCCGTTGGCGATATTGCCGCCGATGGTGCCGACGGTGCGCACCTGCACGCCGGCGAAGCGGCGCATCAATTCGCCGAGGTCGGCATCGATCGCCGCAAGACAAGGGAGCGCGGCTTCGTGGCTGACGGTCGCGCCGAAGCTCACGGCATCGGCGGCATCGTCGATCGCATCGAGGCCGGCGACACGGCCAAGCCAGATGATTTTCGGCAGATCGCGCAGTTGTTTGGTCACCCACAAGCCGACATCCGTCGCGCCTGCGACCAGCACCGCGTCCGGATGGGCGGCATAGAGCGCGGCGAAGGACGCGATCGTCCGGGGTGCGGCGAAGAACGTTTCCGCGGTTCCGACCAAGAGGTCGTCGTCGTCGAGCCCGATCAATATCTGGCTCAGATGCGGTTCCTCGGAACTGAAACGATCCGCGCTGGGTCCGGCGCAGGCCGCGAGCGCCGCGTCGACGATCGGGCGGTAGCCGGTGCAGCGACAGAGATTCCCGGCGATCCAATCATTGACCTCGGAACGGCTGACCGGCCCTCCTGCGCGCGCATGGAAGAGCGCGAACAAGGCCATCACGAATCCCGGGGTGCAAAAGCCGCACTGCGACGCATGGTGCTCGACCATGGCCTGCTGGACCGGATGCAACTCGCCATTTTGAGCGAGATCCTCGACGGTCACGACCTCGCTGCCGTCGGCCTGTCCGGCGAGCAGGATGCAGGCATTGACCGGTTCATAGACGATCTGCCCGCCGCGCCAGCGGCGCAGCACCACCGTGCAGGCACCGCAGTCGCCCTCGGCGCAGCCTTCCTTGGTCCCGGTCGCGCGCTCGCGCAATCGCAAATAATCGAGCAAAGTCAGCGCGGGTGGCGTGTCACCGAGCCGGACGCATTTGCCGCGGCGCATGAATTGGATCTCGCGACGCATGGCTCTCCATCACCTCAACAACTTGCTGTTCATGATGTGTCAAAAGCGAATCCAACTGAAGTATCGAAATAGGGGCAGATTACTGCACAAAAAAGCGCCAGCATGACCCTCCGTGAAGCACAATACCCACTGGGCCAAAAATCAATCAGCGGAACAACAGCTTACATTAACGCCACAGGCCGCGGGGGCATGGCACGATCCTTGCGGCGCTGCACCCCAACGCGCCGCCGCGCGATATCGGGGAGATTCTTATGAAGCGTCGAGAATTTCTGCAGTCGATGACCGCCCTTGCCGCCGGCGGCGTATTGCCGGCGCCTGCGATCTGGTCCCCGGCGAAGGCGCAATCTCGGCAGGAGACGCTTCTGATCGTTTCCGAAAGCGGGCCCAACAATCTCGACATCCACGGCATCGGGACCAATGTGCCCGGCTACGAGGTCTCGTGGAATTGTTACGACCGTCTGATCAGTCACGAGATGAAAACGGTGAACGGCACGCCGTATTACGACCGCGACAAGTTCAAGATGGAGCTTGCCGACGACATGAACATCGGCGACATGTCGGTGACCTTCAAGCTGAAAAAAGACGCAACCTTCCACGACGGCACGCCGGTTACCGCCAAGGACGTCAAATGGTCGTTCGACCGCGCCGTCACCGTGGGCGGCTTTCCGACCTTCCAGATGGGCGCTGGCTCACTCACCAAGCCCGAGCAATTCGTGGTGGTCGACGACAACACCGTGCGCGTCGACTTCCTCAAGAAGGATCGCCTCACCATTCCCGATCTGGCGGTGATCGTGCCTTGCGTCCTGAATTCGGGGCTGGTGCAGAAGCACGCGACCGAGGCGGACAAGTGGGGCCTCGAATACACCAAGCAGAACACCGCCGGCAGCGGCGCCTACCGCGTCGTCAGCTGGAACGCGAATACCGAGGTCATCCTGGAGCGCAACGATAACTGGAAGGGCGGGCCGCTGCCGAAGGTCAAGCGCATCGTGTGGCGCATTGTGCCGTCCTCCGGCAACCGGCGGGCGCTGCTCGAGCGTGGTGACGCCGACATTTCCTATGACTTGCCGAATAAGGATTTTGTCGAGCTCAAGGACGCCAACAAGCTCAGTATCATTTCGACGCCCTATTCGAACGGCATCCAGTATATCGGCATGAACGTCACTCAGCCTCCGTTCAACAATCCCAAGGTACGTCAGGCGGTGGCTTACGCGATCCCGTATCAGAAGATCATGGACGCCGTGCTGTTCGGCCTCGCCAAACCGATGTTCGGCGCCCCCGCCGGCACGGCGATCGAGGTCGCATGGCCGCAGCCGCACGGCTACAACACCGATATTGCCAAGGCGAAGACGCTGCTCGCGGAGGCCGGGTATCCGAACGGCTTCGAAACCACGCTGTCGTTCGATCTCGGCTTCGCCGGCGTGAATGAGCCGCTCTGCGTGCTCACACAGGAAAGCCTCGCCCAGATCGGCATCAAGTGCACAATCAACAAGATCCCTGGGGCCACCTGGCGCACCGAGCTCAACAAGAAGGTCTTGCCGCTCTATACCAACGTGTTCTCCGGTTGGCTCGACTATCCTGAGTATTTTTTCATCTGGTGCTATCACGGCAAGAATTCGATCTTCAACACCATGAGCTACCAGTCGCCGGCGATGGACGCGTTGATTAACGGCGCCGTTGACGCGGCGGCGGTGGGCAACAAGGCGGACTACGCGAAGGACGTGAAAGGTTTCGTCGATCTCGCCTTCACCGACATGCCGCGCATCCCGCTCTATCAGCCCTATGTGAACGTCGCGATGCAGAAGAGCGTGTCGGGCTACCAATACTGGTTCCATCGGCGTCTCGATTATCGCGCGCTGGTCAAGGCGTGAGCGCACGGCGATAAGGAGCGTCAGCGTGCTGAGCATGGTCTTCAAGCGGCTCCTGGTCGCGGTGCCGAGCCTCGTCGGGGTGGTGATCGTCACTTTCCTGTTGACGCGGGCGCTGCCCGGCGATCCGGCGGCCTATTTCGCGGGACCCGCCGCGACCAAGGAAGCGGTTGAGCAGATTCGTGTGAAGCTCGGTCTCGACAAGCCGCTGATTGTTCAGTTCGGCCGCTACGTCGCTGATCTGGGGCGCGGCGACCTCGGCAATTCGCTCACCACCGGCCAACCGGTCTTGACCGAGATCAGAACGCGGCTTCCTGCGTCGGCGGAGCTCACGCTGCTCGGTCTCATCGTATCCATGGTGGTCGCAGTGCCCCTCGGCATCCTCGCGGCGACGCGGCCGGGCTCACTCGTCGACCATGCCTGCCGCATCCTGGCGACGGCGGGCGTATCGCTGCCGGTGTTCTTCACCGGGCTGATTCTGGTCTATGTCTTCTATTACCTGCTCGGCATCGCGCCGGCGCCGCTTGGGCGCCTCGATATCTTCTTCAGCCCGCCGCCGCAGGTGACCGGCTTCTATCTGATCGACAGCCTGATCGCCCGCGATCTCGAGCTCTTTGTCGCCAGCTTCAAGCAACTCTTCCTGCCGGCCCTCACGCTCGCGATCTTTTCGCTCGCGCCGATAGCGCGCATGACCCGCGCCTCGATGCTGGCCGTGCTCGCCTCGGAGTTCGTGCGCACGGCGCGCGCGAGCGGTCTTTCACCCTTTACGGTGATCGTTACCTATGCGTTCCGCAATGCCATGCTGCCTGTCATCACCACGCTCGGCATGGTCTTCTCGTTCCTGCTCGGCGCCAATGTGCTGGTCGAAAAAGTCTTCGCCTGGCCGGGCATCGGCTCATTCGCAGTCGAGGCTCTCATCGCGTCGGACTTCGCCCCGCTGCAAGGCTTCGTGCTCACCATGGCGGTGATGTATGTCGCGCTCAATCTCGCGATCGATATTCTCTACGGGCTGATCGATCCGCGCGTCAGGGTCGAGGCATGAGCGAGCTGTCGCTGCCGAAGGACCTCGCGCGGTCCACGAGCGGCTTGACCGCAATGTTCCAGCACGCCCGCTACGTGTTGCGCGACAACGCCGTCACGGGCTTTGCCTTCGCTCTGTTCCTTCTGATCGTGTTGGCCGCGCTCCTCGGCCCCATGATCGTCCCCTACGATCCGCTGGCAAGCGATACCGTGGCGGCGCTCAAGCCGCCCTCGCTCGCCCATTGGTTCGGCACCGATCAAATCGGGCGCGACGTGTTCAGCCGAGTGATCGTCGCGACCCGGCTCGACTTCTTCATCGCGATCGCCTCGGTTGTTCTCGTGTTCCTGATGGGCGGGCTCGCCGGGGTCGCTGCCGGCTTTTACGGCGGTTGGACCGACCGCATCGTCGGCCGCATCGCCGATACCATCATGGCGTTCCCGCTGTTCGTGCTCGCGATGGGCATCGTAGCCGCACTCGGCAACACGGTGGAGAACATCATCCTTGCGACGGCGATCGTGAATTTCCCGCTCTATGTGCGCGTTGCCCGGGCCGAGGCGAATGTGCGGCGCGAGGCAGGATTCGTGCTGGCCGCGCGGCTCTCGGGCAATAGCGATGCGCGTATCCTGCTTGGGCAGATCCTGCCCAACATCATGCCGATCATGGTGGTGCAAATGTCGCTGACCATGGGCTACGCCATCCTCAATGCCGCGGGCCTGTCGTTCATCGGCCTCGGCGTGCGGCCGCCGACTGCCGAATGGGGAATCATGGTGGCCGACGGCTCCGCCTTCATGGTCTCGGGTGAATGGTGGATCGCCTTTTTTCCCGGTGCCGCGCTGATGGTCGCGGTGTTCTGCTTCAACCTCCTCGGCGACGGGCTGCGCGACATCGTCGATCCGCAGCGGCGGACCTGAGAGGCGCGATGACGGCGATCCCACTCCTCGATGTCCACGATCTTACCGTCGAGTTCGCGACGCGGCGCGGCATCGTGTGCGCGGTCGAGGCGGTGAATATCTCGATCGCCAAGGGCGAGACCGTCGGCATCGTCGGCGAATCCGGATCCGGCAAATCGGTGACCTCGTACGCGGTGATGCGCATCCTCGATCGCGCCGGGCGGATCGCCGACGGCTCGATCATGTTCACCGGCATCGACGTGCGCACGGCGAGCGAAGAGGAGATGCGCACGCTGCGCGGCCGCGAGATCTCCATGATCTTCCAGAACCCGCGCGCGGCGCTCAACCCGATCCGCAAGGTCGGCCGCCAGATCGAGGACGTGCTCGCCAACCACGTCCAGGTCGATTCCATGAAACTGACGGACAAGGCGATCGAGATTCTCGACCAGGTCCGTATCGCCCGTCCGCGCGAGCGCTACCACGCCTATCCGTTCGAGCTTTCCGGCGGGATGTGTCAACGCGTGGTCATTGCGCTGGCGCTCGCCTGCCGGCCGCAGCTGCTGATCGCCGATGAGCCGACCACGGGCCTCGACGTGACCACGCAGAAGGCGGTGATGGATCTCGTGGTCGAGCTGACGCGCGAGCGTGGCATGTCGACCATCCTCATCACCCACGACCTTGGCCTCGCCGCGACCTATTGCGATCGGGTCGTCGTGATGGAGAAGGGCCATGTGGTCGAAACCGCGACGTCGCGGGCGATCTTCGTGGCGCCGGCCCATCCTTATACCCGCAAACTCATGCGTGCGACGCCGCGCCCGGGTGTCACGCTGCATGAGCTTCTGCCGGAGGAGGACGCGACGACCGCTCCCTCGATCTCTCCCGCCGCGCCGCCTGCGCCTGATTTAGGCAAAGGCAACGGTCCGCTGCTCCTGGTCGAGAAGCTCGTGAAGGAGTATCCGCGCAAGGGCCCCGGTGGAACGCTTGCAAAGGTATTCGGCCGTTCGCCCGCGCCCGAGCCGGAAACTTTTCGCGCGGTCGACAGCATCAGCTTTTCGATCGCCCGCGGCGAGAGCGTCGGCCTGGTCGGAGAATCGGGCTGCGGCAAATCGACGACGTCGACGATGATCATGCGCCTCATTGACAAGACCGATGGGGTGATCATGTTCGACGGCGAGGATATCGGCGCGATCCCGGCCAAGAAATTCGCGCGCCTGCCGTTGCGCAAGCGCATTCAGATGGTTTTTCAGGACCCCACCGACAGCCTCAATCCCCGCTTCACCGCGGCGCGGGCGATCGCCGATCCGATCCTGCGGCTCGGCGACGTGAAGGGCCGCGGCGCGGTGCGGGCGCGCTGCGAGCAGCTCGCCGATCAGGTCGGCCTTCCGCGCGATCTGCTGGCGCGCTTTCCGCACCAGCTCTCCGGCGGACAGAAGGCCCGCGTCGGCATCGCCCGCGCCATCGCGCTCAACCCCGACCTCGTGATTCTCGACGAGCCGACGGCGGCGCTGGACGTTTCGGTGCAGGCGGTCGTCCTCAATCTGCTGCAGAAGCTGAAGGTCTCGCTCGGGATGAGCTATCTCTTCGTCTCGCACGACCTTAACGTGGTACGGCTCCTGTGCGATCGCGTCATCGTCATGCGCGCCGGACGGGTCGTCGAGCAAGGACCCACCGAACGGGTGCTGGTGGCGCCCGAAGCCGACTACACGCGCGAGCTTCTGGCCGCCATCCCGCATCCAAGCTTTGAAAAGTCGCAGGCCGTAGGGCGGAGTAGCGAAGCGTAATCCGCCCTACGGGTGCGATCACTTGAACAATTCGCAGGCGCGGTGGTCGGGCTTGATCCTAGGTGAGTTGCCGCGCGAGACGCCATTCCACCAACCAAGCACCGGGTCGAGCGTCCAATCCAACTTGATGGTCATGCGGTTGGAGAACCGCGTCCAGCGCTCGAATTCGAACTCGGGAACGGCGATGATGAGCGGGGTTTCGGTCTCGGAAGCGGCCACGATCGCATCACGAAAGCCGCGCCCCCCGCTACTTCCAGAGGCCCGAAACGATTGACGACGACGGCGTCGACGCCGCGCCTGATTGATGCGCTGACGTGGCCTCCCATTCGATCCAACCAATCCCCGTCGAAGCGACAACGGCTGTTTCCCACAACGTCATTTTCTGCGCGCGACATCCACCACCTGCCCGCTGTCGAGCACCATGACCCTGCGGTGCGTCTCGTCAAACAAGCGATCGCGCAATTGAATCAATCCACACGCCCGTTGACCGTTATCCGCCAAGTGTCTGGCGAATTCGCAGAGAACGAGGTCGGGGCGATCGCCGCTGGCGTAGACCAGAGCGGCTATGTCGCCGTCGGCATCGGCGATTGCCCCCTCCGCGCTCATGCAAGCACCGGAGCTTTCGCGGGCGGTTATACGTGGCCTTATAGGAGACCTGAGCATGATCATGCTCCGCTGTGGGCACGGCTATTCCGCGGCGATTCCCGTCTCGAGGCCTTGGAAGATCATCGTCAGTGACGACATGAGTGCTGCGAGGCTGGCGGTTCTCAGGGGCTGGTAAGGTTTTTCCAGTTGCCGGCAGAGCCGCTTGATCGTGGCAACGGCGTCGTGGCTGATGCAGTCGATCGGGAAGCATAGGACATCGGCTCTGCCGATGAGGCCCGGGAGCAGGGACGAGCCTTGCTCGATCCCGCCATCGTGGTGGAGGAAGCGCCCGCCGGCTCGTTCCACCAGCGCTCTGAGCTGCGGAATCTGATGCGTCCGGCCGCCGACATACAGTATCGTCCGTCCGCAAAGATCGAGGGTTCCTTCGTCGTTGGTTCCGGGCTCGAGAAGCCGGATGACATGATTCTCGATCAATTCGATATCTCGACGAAAGGCATCTCGGTCGGCTTCCGCCATCTGTAATGCCGTTTCGGTCTTCTTCAGGGTGGCTGACATTGCATTCAGCCGCTGCTCCAGGCGCTCCCGGCGCGCGGTCTCCTGGCCGAGCTTCCTGTTCACCTCCGCTACAACGCTTCTGAGCGTCTCGGTTTCGCGGTCGGCCTCGAAGCGCTGGACCCCGTCGTCGACCCGGCGGATCAGCGCCTCGTTGAGCCTGCGGATGGTCTCGTCCCGGGACGTGAAGCCGTCGCGCAATTGCTGCTGTTGCCGGTTGAGCTTCTCGTTCAGCGCAACGTTTTCCTCTTCCAGTTGCCGCAGCCGGCGGATATCCGCCCGATTGGCGGCGCCGACCAGATGCGAAAGCATGTGCACGTCCCGGAAGACCTTCTTCACAACCGCCTCGGTCGCGACCGGATGGCTCAGAAGCGCCCAATAGGCGCCTGGGATATCGCCGCTCTGGACCGACTCGTTCCACAGCCGCAGCAGCGCCTCCTCGTCCTTCGCTCTGGCATATTGCTTGATCGGGGAGGCGTGCCGCTTGTCGAGCGCCCGCTGCAACAGCTTTGCTCCGGCTTCGCGGCGGCCGGCCAGCGTGACCCCGATGACGTGAAGCTCGTGGTCATCGGCAGTCTCAGCTCCGGTCACGTCCAGACGCACGAGCACATGGCGCAGCTCGGCGTTCGACAGGCAAGTGCCGATGATCGAGCAATGCAGGGTGTCCGCCAGCTCCCAAATCTTGCTGCGCCTGGCCGGTTGCCCGGACAGGGTGTCGAAAGGCGCAAGCGGCCGCAGCACAACGCCCGACGGCCGATCGAGCCTCACCAGCGGAACCGAAACGGTCGCCGTGAGGAGATTTGCCGGGCGCGTCGTTGGCAGCAATGGGGACACGGTTCTGGCTCGCTATATTTTCATAGATATAGCGATTATGACCGAGAAAGGCGCCGATGGAAAGGGGCAAATGTCGCAATATCCGAGGCGACGGTCGGAGAGGGGATAAGACCAACGTTGACTGTTTGCCGCTGCGGGTCAGCCGGCCGCAAGCGGACGCCGCCTATAGGCGATGCTGCGGATTTTCTTCGCTGTCGAGGTGCGCCATCTGCGCCGCATCGTAGCGTGTTCCGGCCGTCAGGCTCGGCTGCACCGCGGCATCAATGCGCGCCAGATCGCCGGCGTCCAGGCCCAGATCAAGCGATGCGAGCGTTTCGCTGAGCTGATCGCGGCGGCGGGCGCCGATGATCGGCACGATATCCCGTCCGCGCGACCGCACCCAGGCAATGGCGAGTTGCGCAGTGCTGGCCCCTTTTTCATCTCCAATCCGACGCAACGCTTCCACCAAGCCCAGATTTCGTTCGAGGTTGCCGTGTTGGAAGCGAGGCATACGGACCACGCGGAGGTCACCCTTCGTGCCGGCCGCCGGCACTCGTCCGCTCAGGAGACCGCGCGACAGCACGCCGTAAGCTGTGATGGACATTCCGAGTTCACGCACGGTGGGAAGGATCGCGGCCTCAATGCCGCGACTCATCAATGAATATTCGATTTGCAGATCTGCGATCGGATGCACGGCGTGGGCGCGGCGAATAGTTTCGGCGCCTACCTCCGACAGGCCAATATGGCGCACATACCCGGCGCGAACCATATCGGCGATTGCGCCGATCGTGTCCTCGATCGGCACGGCTGGATCGACCCGAGCGGGACGATAGATGTCGACGTAATCAGTGCCAAGGCGACGCAGCGTGTAGGCAAGGAAATTCTTCACAGCTTGCGGCCGGCCGTCATTTCCGCCCCAAGCGCCCGCCGGATCGCGCATTGCGCCGAATTTTACCGAGATGACGATACGCGAGCGCGGGATGCCTTCCAGTGCCCGGCGGATCAGCATCTCATTATGGCCCATGCCGTAGAAGTCGCCGGTGTCGAGGAGCGTAACACCGGCCTCGATCGCGCTGCGGATGGTGGCGATGCTCTCGGTGTCGTCTGCGGGTCCATAGATGCCGGGAGACATGCCCATGCAGCCAAGGCCAACGGCCCCGACCACGGGCCCGTTTCGACCGAGTGTCGTCGTTTGCATGTTGGTGCCGTGATGCCTGTGTGGCTTCCCTCGAACGTCTCAGTTAAAGATAAACGCTCTTCATTTGGGTCTCCGGGTAGCGCATTCCGGCAACCGCTCCGACAGGGATCGCATCAGAAATCCTGGCGATATCGCTGTCGGACAGGCTGACCGAGAGCGCTCCAATATTTTCCAGGAGCCTTTCCTTTCGTTTTGTCCCTGGAATTGGCACGACGTCCTTACCTTGTGCGAGCAGCCATGCGAGCACCAACTGGGCCGGCGTGCAGCCTTTCTCCCGTGCGATCGCCTCGATCCGCTGAACCAGCACGATATTGTGGGCGAGGTTTTCCTCTGCAAAGCGCGGATGCCTGCGGCGAGCGTCGGATTCGGACAGGGCTGCCGGATCGTCGAGCTTGGCCGTCAGCAATCCTCTGCCGAGCGGCGAATAGGCGACGAGAGCAATTCCCAGCGGTCGCGTCGTCGGAAGCGTCTCCTCGGCCTCGGCTCGATACAGCAGCGAGTACTCGTTTTGGACCGCAGCAATGCGGTGCACCTTATGAGCGCGGCGGATGGTCTCCGGCTGCGCCTCGCTCAGGCCGAGGGCGCGGACCTTGCCTTGCTCGACGAGCCGAGCCATGGCGCCGACCGTGTCCTCGATCGGAACCGTGGGATCGACCCGGTGCTGGTAATAGAGGTCGATCGTCTCGACACCGAGACGCTTCAGACTCGCCTCGCAGGCGCTCGCCACATACTCGGGCCGTCCGTCCGCGACTTTTCCGCCGCGGCCACCAAGGTTGCCGAACTTCGTCGCCAGAACGACTTTGGCGCGTCGCCCGTTGATCGCCTTGCCTACCAGCTCTTCATTGTGTCCCCAGCCGTACATGTCCGACGTGTCAAGCAACGTGATCCCGTGATCCAACGCCTCGTGAATAACGGCAATCCCATCGTCGTCGTTAGCCGCGCCGTAGACGCCCGAGAGCGACATGCAACCAAGACCGATGGCCGAGACTTCAAGGGAGCCCAGCATGCGGCTGACCAACACGGATCGATTCACCATCGTTGTTCTCCTTGACGCGGGCACAAGCCTTTGTGCAGGCATCGGTGATATTGCCCTCGGACCACGACGTCGCTCGACCCCATAAACGCCGATCGTCCTTCGATCAAGCACTTGTGCCTGATATAGGGCTGGTCGTATCCGAAAACAGCCGATCTAGATCGGGAAGCCGGCGATGCCCCGGCTCAGGGGGGCGAAGGGCCAGGTGATGAATTGGCCCCTAACGCTGCTTTCGTACACCGTCGAGCAGCTTGTCGAGCTCAGCCTGGCTCAGATCGACCTGATAAAACTGCCGGTAGAAGCGGCGTGCCACGTCCCGGATATCGTCGGAAAACCGGCCGGGAAAGAGCAGCCGCGCCAGCCATTGCAGGCCCACCAACCGGTTGAGCGACGGGGGTGCGTCGATCCACCCGAAAGGGAGTTTTGGGCTCAAGTACACGCGGTCGCGACGCACCGCCTCGATCTGCGACCAGGACGGATCCGATCGAATATATTCAGCGACGCTCGGCTCGACGGTCACGATGGTTTCCGGGTTCCACGCCGCCACCTGTTCCAAGGACACGGTGTAAAGACCGCCCTGTTGCAGGCCGCCATCGACCACATTCGTCGCGCCGGCGCGTTCGATGATCTCCGTGTTGATCGAGCCCCGATTGCCGGTTTCGAGCCCTCGGGCCCCGCGCGCGAGATAGACACGCGGCCGCGCTTGCGCCGGAACGGACGCGGTTACGCGATCAACCTCGCTCAGCATTTCCTCCATGCGGCGTGCAAGCTCTTCGGCGCGCTGGCCAACCCCGAGGATGCCGCCGACCAAGCGCACCGCCGTCGGCGTATTGGCGAAGCGACCGTCAATGAGAATGTACGGGATCCCGGTCTGGCTCTGCACGCGGTCGGCAAGCGAGGCGTAGGTATCCGAAACCGATCCGAAGTCGATAATCAGGTCAGGCTTCGCAGCGATCACGACTTCGAGGTTGGCGGTTCCGCCGCGCCCGGTGAGGCGGCCGATTTCCGGCAGATTCCGCACGACCGCCGGAAGATAAGGCAGCTCTTCCGGTGACGGAACTCGATTCCAGCCGATCAGCTTTTCGGGAGCAAGGATGGTCAGCAGCACCGACGCCGGCGGGCCTGCTGCCATTACTCGCTCGATCCGGTCCGGGACTTCGACATGGCGGCCGGCCGAATCCACGACCATCCGGCCGGCCATCGCCGATACCGACCAGATGGTTGCGAGTACCGCGGCGAGCAGCAGCCGGAGCGATGCCTGCTTGATCCCGATCGACTTGATCAGAGATCGAAAATACACCGCGAAGTTGCCATATTCGTCGATGCGGGCAGTCCAGCCGTTCGTTCGCTTCGCCGGCAATCGGAACCCTCTTCGCATTCGAGACACCTCTGTTGCGCGCGCATCGATGTGTCACATGATATACAGCGATGCGCCGGCATTACAACCGTCGGCCCACTGAAACCGTTGGCTGTCGCCGCGGCAAGGCGGGGTCATATCGACCCGGCTCGTCACTCTGCCATGCTCCAGATTTGCAGCGTTTGGCTAAGTGGAAGCCCCGACAGTTGCGGCGGCCCTTCGGGCCGACTCGGAGATCTCGCCTATCAAGGTTTTGTCATTAGCACAGATGCCACAGCTGCTGCTCGCGCGGGAGTTAGTGACCCGTATCGTTCATACTGGAAATATAAGGCAAATTGCCCTATGTTTCGATCACTCGCGGCCCTGAGCGTTCAGGTGTCCGTTGCCCCGCGGGGGGGGCCGTCCGGAATGTGGTTGGAATTCGTGACGCGATCTCCAGCAACGTAAAGCTATCCGATTATTGATCGGCGTTCAAAGGGACCTCACTCTGAAAGAGCGAGCCCGTAGGAAGCCCGCTGGCAAGTTTTTCGAAGGGGGCGCTGGTTGGGTACCCCCCATTTTCGTCGTTGTCGTGCCATGGCGCCATCTCCTAGGCGGCGAGATCGATCTGATCGACGGGCTTGGCGGCGAGCGTTTGCCAGCCGTCGACCTTGCGCATGTTGATCTGTCCCGAGGCGAGCAAAGCCCAGAATAGCATCGCAGCGGTGTCGGCCGATGGCAGCACGGTCTGCGTCTTGATCCTTCGTTTGAACTCCTCGTGCAGCCGTTCGATGGCGTTGGTGGTGCGAATGCTGCGCCATTGGCTCGGCGGCAGGCGCGTGAAGGTGAAGAGCTGCTCGCCGGCTTCTTGCAGGCTGTCGGCCACTGCTCGATGCTTGAGCCGCCATTTGCGGATGAAGGCTTTGCGGCGCGCCTCGACCTCCTCGCGCGTGGCCGCATAGATCATGTCATTGTAATCGGCGGTGACCTCTTCGTGCAGACGCTCGGGCGCATGCGCCAGCAGGTTCCTGTGCTTGTGGACCGTGCAGCGCTGCACCGGGACGCCATCCCAGACGGCGGCAATGGCGCGCTCGAGCCCCGAGGCGCCATCGACGATGAGCAACTCGGGGCGCCGCAGACCACGCCGGATGAGATCGTCGAGGACCGCACGCCAGGCCTCGGTGCTCTCGCTGCCCATGCTCTTGATCGCGAGCAGCACCTTCTGTCCATCGGCGCGCACCCCGATGACGACGAGCAGCGAGATCGACGTCGCTTTGCGATCGAGCCGCACCCGCACCATGGTGCCGTCGAGGATGAGGCGCACGATTGGCTCCTCCGCCAGCGAACGCGCATTCCAGGCGTCCCAGTCGCTCTTCACTTTGCGCCACACCCGGCTCACCGTATCCTTGCCGACCGCGCCGGAGAACAGCGCGCCAAGCGCACGGCGCACGCGACGCGTGTTGGTACCGGCGAGGTAGCAGCCGGCGATCAGTGCGTCGGCGGCCAAGGTGCGGCGCTGATAAGCCCGCAGCGACTGGCTCTTCCACTCCCGCGTCTTGCCGCCGAGGGTGTTCAGCCGGGCGCGCGGTACTTCGATCTCCACTTTCCCGAATGTCCCCAAAAGCGAGCGCGAACGGTGGCCGTGGCGATGGCCGGTGGTGCCGCCTGCATCTTCGGCATCGCCGCCTGGCAGCTTCGCGCGGCGGGCATAACGCGAACGGGCCAGCACATCGTCCAGCTCGGATTCCAGCATCGCTCGCAGGAAGTCGCGGGCGCGATCGCGAAGGCAAGCTTCGATCGGGTCGAACCAGTTGTCGAAAAGCTGCTCCGCAGGTTCCAATTCCGACTGCGGCAGGCAAGGCGTCGTGCTATGGCTCTTCATGGCGTGATCTCCGCCGGCGTTGCA
>JBKQHQ010000009.1:0-74490 GCA_052148715.1 Xanthobacteraceae bacterium
TGGTCCGGGGTAAAAAATAACTTCGGCGCCGGGCCGGGCAGGTTGGTCTCAAGCGAATCCAGCGCGTCCCAGTGGGTAAAGCCCACGCGCGCGCTGTGCTTTAACGAATTCCCCAGCGCCTGGTGAACCGCCGCCCTGACCTCGGCGTCCCCGGCGACATCGATAAACACAGAAGGTACATCGGAGAGCGAGGCGATTCTCTCGTAGGTAAGAACGTCGTCGTAAACGCCGCGCTGCGCGACGAAGCCCGCGTTCGCAAACGATGTCAGACCAACGATCCTGACATCTCTGGAGCGCGCTTGCGCCAGCAGAAAAGCGAGCCCGAGCGCCGTCTTGCTGGACGCGCTCGATATCAGAACCTGTCTGCCATCGAAGAAACGTTCCTCCTTCAGGTACTCCGCACAGAAGAACGACAGGCTGAAGAGAGGTCGCAGCACGAGGTGTTCACCCTCATGAACCCGGTCATAGCCGGCATCGCGGTCAACCAAGACATATTCGTTGTAGGTTTTGGGCAGCTCTTGACGATGCTCGGTGGCATCGAGCATGCGAGCGCCTCGCAGCCCGCTCGGCTGCATGACGAGATGCGTCGCCATCGGGAAGTAACCGTACACGCGCTCTCCCTCGTTCACCTCCGGCTGAAGGGAGCGAATGACGTTGCCGAGACCCCAAACCGGAATGTAGCCCCAGCCTTCGGCCGCCGGGAAGAACCGCCAATAGGCGATTTGATCCCCAATCGTGCGTAAGTGACATTGTTGGCGGTGAACGCGAACTTGTCGATCTCGACAGTGATCTCGCCCTGCCGCAGTTTGCTGGTGTCTGCAGCGCTGCGTTCCTCCCAATGCCATCGGCGAAGATCATCCCGGGCGACGCAAAAGCCGCTGAAAGGCTTCGACAGGTCATTGTGCGGCATCGTTTTCCTCCAGCGGCGCCGCTGGGTTGGCGGCGAAGTGAGCGAAACGCAGCAGCAACGGCAAATAACGGTTCGGCGCTCGACCAGCGCTCATGCAGCCCGAGCCGCGCGGGTCGTCAGCCCCGCACTCGCGATGCCCGTCGATGATACGCGCCGTCAGCGCTGCCGCCAAGAACCGGGCACTCACGCGGGCCGCGCCGACCTTGCTTCGTCGCGCGCAGGCGCGCATGCTTCTCGTTGGCGCAAGTTTCGCAGACCGATGGATTGCCGGGTCAACTCCCGCATTGAAAACAAGGACCGGATATCTCGGAGCCCTCATGACCGCACTGCACGACCTTTCCGCCCACGAGCTCTCGATCGCCTACCGCTCCCGGCAGGTGTCGCCGGTGGAAGTGACGCGCGCGGCGCTCTCGCGCATCGAAGCCTGGGAGAAGAAGATCAACGCCATGTATGTCGTCGATGCCGAGGGTGCGCTCGCCATGGCGGCGGCGTCGCAGGAACGGTGGCGCCAAGGCACACCGCTGAGCGCGATCGACGGCGTGCCGATCACGATCAAGGACAACATTGCGGTGCGAGGCTTCCCAACCCCGGTCGGCACGGCGGCGGGTGACATGACGCCGAGCACGTTCGACGCGCCGCCGACGGCGCGGGTGCGGGAAGCCGGCTGCGTCTTGCTGGGCAAGACGACGATGCCCGATTTCGGCATGCTGGCCTCGGGCGTCTCCAGCCTGCACGGCACCACGCGCAATCCGTGGAATCTTGCGCGCAACCCGGCCGGATCGAGCTCGGGCGCGGGTGCGGGGATCGTCGCCGGCTACGGGCCGCTCGCGATCGGCACCGACATCGGCGGCTCGGTGCGGCTGCCGGCCGCGTACAACGGCATCTTCGCGCTCAAGCCGAGCCTCGGCCGCGTCCCGATCCATCCGCCCTATCTCGGCCGCGTCACCGGTCCGTTGACGCGCACGGTCACCGATACGGCGTTGCTGATGAGCGCCTTGAGCAAGCCCGATGCGCGCGATTACATGTCGCTTCCCTATCAGGAGCTCGACTGGACCGCGTCGCTTACCGGCGACCTGAAAGGTATGAAGCTCGGCCTCATGCTGGAGGCCGGCGTCGGTCTGAAGCCGCAGGCCGCGGTGCGCCGGGCCATCGAGGCGGCCGCGGCGACGTTCTCCGGGGCCGGTGCGGTCGTGGAAACCGTGGCGCCCTTTGTCACGTCAGACATGCTCACGGGCCTCGATCGGTTTTTTCAGGCGCGGCTCCTCGCCGACTACCAGCTGCTGCCGGCCGAGCGCCAGGCCAAGGTGCTCCCGTTCATTGTCGCCTGGTGCCGGCGCGCGGAGGGTCTGAATGCCGTCGACGCGTTGCGCGCCCTGGGCCAAGTCTTTCTGATGCGCGAGAAGGCGGTGGCGGCAATTCAGAAATACGACTTTCTGCTCAGTCCGACCTCGCCCATCACCGCCTATCCGGCCGACGAGGCGACGCCCGGCAACGATCCCGAAAGACCGTTCGAGCACATCGGCTTCACGGCGCCGTTCAACATGTCGGAGCAGCCGGCCTGCTCGATCTGCGCCGGCTACGACGAAGAGGGTCTGCCGATCGGGCTGCAGATCGTCGGCCACCGTTTCGACGATGTCGGCGTGCTGCGGGTCGCGCGCGCCTACGAGACCTTGCGGCCGACGCCGCGCCCCCGGCCGCAGCCGTAGCGGCGCCGTCGCGCCTGTTCGCCAGGCTGATTGCGACGAGATCGGCCGCCGCAATAGTCGCTTTCTAAGCCGGCTTGCTTGCGCCTATGATCGGTGTGGCATTGCGGCCGTTGCGCGCCCGAGGCTCACGTCAGGAGTTGTCCCTTGCTCCAGGACCGATTTGTGCCGCCGAGCGGCGCCTTCACCCGCAGCATTCCGGTTCGCTTTTCCCATTGCGATCCAGCCGGTATCGTCTACTTCCCGCATTATTTCGATATGTTCAACGGGCTCATCGAGGACTGGTACGGGCAAGAGCTCGGCTACGATTATGCCGAGCTGGTCATGGGCAGTCAGTACGGATTTCCCTTCGTTCACATCGAATGCGACTTCAAGATCCCGAGCCGCATGGGCGAGGTCATCGACTTGACGTTGCTGGTCGAGCGCGTCGGCCGCTCCTCGCTGGGTATCGCCATCGTCTGCCACCTCGACGGGCTTGAGCGGCTGCACGCCCATATGGTCACCGCCATGATGTCGCTCGAGACCCGCAAGCCGGTGCCGTTGCCGCAAGGGCTGCGCGACAAGATCGAATCGTACCGCCGGCGAACGACGAACGGCTGAGGCCGACACGCGCCCCGCGGGCCGGTGACATTTCAATCGGAACGACTATAATGAACACGGTGCAAGGCGGATAAGGCCTGCTCTGAGAGGGTAATTCCGTCGCTCTTGCTAGAAGAGATCTCGTTATTAGAAAATCGACGCCCGGCCCGTCAAAGCTCCGCAACGGGGCATCAATATAAGGTCGTCAAGGGAGGTACACATGAGGCAATTCCTGTTTCCGGGGCGCGCGCGCCTGACAGCCGTCGTCCTCTCGGTGCTTGCCGCCGGGTTCGCCGACCGCGCCATGGCGCAGCAAACCCAGCCGATCCGGATTGGCGTCAACACCGCCATCCAGGCGCAGGTCGGCCGCGACACCATCGACAGCGTCAAGATGGCGATCGACGAGATCAACGCCCAAGGCGGCGTGCTCGGACGCAAGCTCGAGATGATCGTGGCGGACGAAGGGGAGGCGGCGACCGACGGTCCCAAGGTCGGTATCGCGGCGGTCAACAAGCTCACCAGCGAAGACCATGTCGACGTGCTGATCGGCGGCTACGACAGCGGCGTGACGCTCGGCGAGTTGCCGCATATCGCGCGGGCCAAGACCATCTTCCTCGGCGTCGGATCGGCGTCGCCGGCGATCCAGCAGAAGGTCAAGGACGACTATGACCACTACAAGTATATTTTCCGCGTCAACCCGATCAATTCCGCCAAGCAGTCGCAGGCGCTGATCAGCTTCATAACCGGCAAGCTCAAGGGCGATCTGGGCTTCAAGAAGATCTCGATCATCGGCGAGAACGCGAAATGGGTCCAGGACATGGTGCCGGCCATCAAGACGGGCGCCCAGGAGGCCGGTATCGAAGTGCCCGTCGCCGAGTTCTTCGACGTGCAGACCGCCGACTTCTCGCCGCTGTTCGCCAAGGTGAAGGACAGCGGCTCGCAATATCTGATCGTCATCATCTCGCACGGCGCTTCCGACGTTTTCGTCAAGCAGTGGTATGACGCCAAGGTCCCGGTCCCGATCGGCGGCATCGACGTGAAGGGCATGGATGCCAATTTCTTCGACCGCGTCGGCGGCAAGTCGATCGCCGAAGTGTCGGCTAATTTCGTGATCCGCGCCCCGCTCACGCCGGTGACGGTGCCGTGGTGGGACAAGTTCGTCAGCCTCAACAAGCGGCCGCCGGTCTACACGGCGGGCGGCGCCTACGCGGCCGTGAATATCTACATGGAAGCCGTCAAGCGCGCCGGCTCCACTGAAACCGATGCGGTGATCAAGGAGCTGGAGAAGACCGACTTCGTTGGGCCGGCCGGCCGCGTGCAATTTGATCCGACCCACGACGTCAAGGATGGTCCCGGCTTCGTCAACGAGCTGTTCGTGCAATGGCAGGCCAACGGCGAGCGCGCGGTGGTCTGGCCGAAGGAACTCGTCACCGGAAAGATGATCAATCCACCCTGGCTTGCTCAGAACTGAACGTCTGAGCGGTCTTGGTCCAGATTCTCGTCTATGGCGCGGTAATCAGCGCGATCTACGCCATGCTGGCGGTGGGGTTCACCCTCATCTTCGGCGTGGCGCGGATTCTCAATCTCGCGCATGGCTCCTTCTATGCGCTAGGCGCCTACCTCGTTTACAGCCTCACCGCCAACGCGCACTTGCCGCTGTGGTTCGCGTGTCTCCTGGCGGTGCCGCTGGTCGGCGCGTTCGGTATCGTCGTGGAGCGGGTGCTGGTTCGTCCGCTGCGGCGTTCCATGCTGGCCGTGCTGCTGATCACGCTCGCGGTCGCCCTCATGGTCGAGCAGGGCCTGCTGCTGATCTTCGGCTCGGAGGCGCGCAACGTGCCGTCCATGGTCGACGCGACCTTTCATTTCGCCGGCGTCGACATCAGCGGCCAGCGGCTCTTGGCGCTCGGCGGCGGGGTGGCGATCCTCGCCGGTCTGTGGCTGTTCATGCAGTACACGCGGATGGGCTCGGCGATCCTCGCCGTCGCCCAGGATGCCGAGGCGGCCCAGTATATGGGCATTCCGTCCGACCGCATCTATTCGATGGTGATGGGGCTGTCGGCGGCCATCGCGGCGGCGGCCGGCATATTGGTCGCTCCCTTCCAGACGGTGATCCCCGGCATGGGGCTGCTGCCGCTGGTCAAGGCCTTCGCGATCGTGGTGGTCGGCGGCCTCGGCTCGATCCCGGGAAGCATTGTCGGCGCGCTGTTGCTCGGCTATTCGGAGACCATTATCGCCTTCCAGATTTCGATCGAGTGGTCGCAGATCGTGTCGGTCGCCGCCGTGTTCACGACGCTCGTCCTTCGCCCGTCCGGCTTCTTCGGAAAACGCGCGTCGTTTTGAGCCCAGATGCGCATTCTCAGCTTTGATTGGCTCGCAGCGCTCGTTGCCGCAGTGGTGCTGGCGGCGGTGCCGTTGGTTTTCGGCAGCGGCTACATCATCGGCGTGATGACGGTCGCGCTGTGCTTCGGCATGTGGGCGGCGAGTTGGGACTTCATGTCCGGCCTCACCGGGCGTGAGAATTTCGGCCATTCGCTGTTCATCGGCGCCGGCGCCTATACGGCCGGCTTCCTCAACGTGACGTTCGGCGTCAATCCGTGGTGGAGCCTCCTCGCAGCGCCGCTCGTCGCCGTCGCGTTCAGTCTCGCGGTCGGCTTCCCGACGCTGCGCCTGCGCGGTCCCTATTTTGCGCTCGCCATGCTGTCGGGCGCGGCGGTGATGCAGAACCTCACCATCATTTTTTCGGGCTACACCGGCGGGCAGGACGGCCTCAACGGCCTGGAGCCGATCGTCGATTCGACGCGCGCCTATTATTACCTCACGCTGGTCCTGCTGGTGACGACCACGATCGTCCTAAAGCTCATCGCCCGCTCGCCCTGGGGCACGATCCTGCGGGCGATCCGCGGGGACGAGGCGAGCTGTCAGGCCGCCGGGATCAACGTGACGTTCTACAAGATCGCTTCGCTGATGATTAGCGCCGCATGCGCGGGACTGGGCGGCGCGCTCTACGCCCACTACGAGCTCCAGGTCGGCCCGGATCTGTTCGCCGTGGTGCTGTCGATCAACATCATCATCATGGTCTATGTCGGCGGGATCGGCACGATCTACGGCCCGGTCGGCGGCGCCATCCTGCTCAACGTGCTGACCGAGAGCTTGCGGGTTTTCAGCGAATACCGGCTGTGGGTCTACACGCTGCTGCTCGTCTTCATCCTGTTCTTCATGCCACAGGGCCTGATCGCCCCGGCCTGGCGGCGCGTCAGGCGGCTGCTGCCATGACGGCGCTGCTGCGGGTCGAGGGGCTCAACAAGCGCTTCGGCGGCCTGCGCGCCGTCAAGGACGTCTCCTTCGCGTTGGAGCGGGGCTCGATCACCGGCGTGCTCGGCCCTAACGGCGCCGGCAAGACCACGGTGTTCAACCTTCTCACCGGCTTCATCTTGTTCGATACCGGAACCGTGCATCTCGACGGCCGGCCGCTCGCCGGCCTTGGTCCGCATCGGATCGTGAACCGCGGCCTGGCGCGCACCTTCCAGCTTGCGCGCCCGTTCCTGGGCATGACCGTGCTGGAGAACGTCGAGGTCGCGTGCCTTGCGCCACGCGTGCGCCAGGCCGGACATCCGCGTGCGCGGGCGCAGGCGTGGCTCGATCAGGTCGGCCTCGGCGACAAGGCGGCGCTGCCGGTGGACGTATTGCCGTACGGCGACCTGCGCCGGCTCGAGATCGCGCGGGCGCTGGCGACCAGGCCGCAATTGCTGCTGCTCGACGAACCCTTTGCCGGGCTCGGCGCCGGCGAGATCGAGCCGCTGGCCACCCTGATCCGGCGGCTGCATCAAAGCGAAGGTCTCACGATCTTGATCATCGAGCATAAACTGCGCGAGTTCATGCAGCTCGTCGAAAGCGTGATCGCCATGGATTTCGGCGAGATCGTCGCCATCGGCGATCCGTCGACGATCGTGCGTCATCCGCGCGTGATCGAGGCGTATTTAGGCAAGGCCGAGCTTTCGCTGCCGAGCATCGAACCGACCGGAGCCGGCGATGGCGCTGCTTGAAATCACGGACCTGGAAGTCCGTTACGGCAATGCCCTGGCGCTCGACGGCGTATCCTTGAGCGTCGGCGCCGGCCGGCTCGTCGGCGTGTTGGGGCCGAACGGCGCCGGCAAGACGACTCTCCTCAAGGCGATCTCACGCACGGTGCCGCCCAGATCCGGCCGCGTCGTGTTCAATGGCATGCCGCTCGACGGGCTCCCGGCCTACCACGTGGTCGGCCGCGGCATTTGCCATTGCCCCGAGGGTCGCCGACTTTTCCCCGAGCTCAGCGTGCTCAAGAACCTGATGCTCGGCGCCTATTTGCGTAACGACCGGCAGGGCATTGCGCGCGATATCGACAAGGTGCATTCCCTGTTCCCGGTCCTGAAGGAACGCGCCGGCCAGCAGGCCAATACCCTATCGGGGGGCGAGCAGCAGATGTTGGCGATCGGCCGCGCGCTCATGGGTGCGCCGACGCTGCTGCTGCTGGACGAGCCCTCGGTCGGAATTGCCCAGCGCCTCAAGGTCGAGATCTTCCAGTCGATCCGCGCCATCCAGCAAGCCGGCACCGCCGTGCTGCTGGTGGAGCAAGATGCCCGCAGCACGCTCGCGATCGCCGAGCAGATCTATGTGCTGGAGCACGGCCGCGTCGTCCGTCAGGGGGACGCCCGCATGCTTGCCGACGACGACGAGATCCGGCGCATCTATCTCGGGGTATGATAGGGCCTGCTTCGTCGGCGACCTGTCCGCATCGTCATGGCCGAGGTCGTTGCGATCGTCCAGGTCTTTGCCGGCTGGCAGGCCGGTTAGGCGGCGCGCACCGTTGTCAGGAACTTATCGACTTCAAGCTTGAGACGGTTGCTCTCGCTCGACAGCGATTGCGCCGACGAATGCACTTGCGTGGAGGCGGAACCCGTCTCGGCCGCGCCGCGGTTGACGCTCGTGATGTTCACCGCGACCTCCGCTGTTCCCTGCGCCGCCTGGTGGACGTTGCGCGAGATCTCCTGCGTCGCCGCGCCCTGCTCTTGGACTGTTGTCGCGATTGCTGCGGCAATCTCGGACATGCGGCCGATTGTGGCGCCGATCTCCTTGATTGAGCTACGGAATCTTGCGTCGCCGACTGCATGCCGGTGATCTGGGTGCTGATCTCATCGGTGGCCTTGGCGGTTTGGGCGGCGAGCGCTTTCACCTCGTGGGCGACGACCGCGAAGCCCTTGCCGGCGTCACCCGCGCGGGCCGCTTCGATCGTGGCATTGAGCGCGAGCAGGTTGGTCTGCTCCGCGACCGAGGTGATGAGCTTGACCACGTCGCCGATCCGGCCGGCCGCCTGCGAGAGCTGGGCGATGCGCGCGTCGGTCTTTTGCGCCTGCTGCACGGCTTCGTGGGCGATCTTGCTCGATTCCTTGACCTGACGGGCAATCTCATCGACAGAGCCCGCGAGCTGCTCTGACGCCGAGGCGACGGAGCTCACGTTCGCGGAGGCCTCTTCCGAAGCGGCAGCAACCGTTGTCGAGAGTTGCTGCGTCGTCTCTGCAGTTTTGGTGAGTGTCGAAGCTGCCGTTTCAAGCTTGGCCGAGGCCGAGGATACCGTGTCGACGATATGGCCGACCGCCGCCTGGA
The DNA here is from genome assembly GCA_052148715.1 of Xanthobacteraceae bacterium. Classification (GTDB taxonomy): domain Bacteria; phylum Pseudomonadota; class Alphaproteobacteria; order Rhizobiales; family Xanthobacteraceae; genus JBKQHQ01. Next base: position 8,833 of record JBKQHQ010000009.1, read on the forward strand.
AATCGTTGGCGAGCTTGTGCATGTCGGCCTTGCGTTCGGTCTCGGCGGCGCGTTTTCTTGCCGCTTCCTGCTCGGCCTCCAGCTGCGCCTTCTCGACCGCCTTCAATTTGAATGCCTCAACCGCTCCGGCCATGTCGCCGATCTCGTCGCTGCGGCCGAGGCCCGGCAGGACCACGTCGAAATTCCCGATCGCAAGCGCATCCATCGCCGTGGTCATGCCGCGCATGGCGCGGGCGATGCCGCGTGCGACGATCACCGAGATGGCTCCGATGATCAGCATGACAACGGCCGCCGTGAGCAGCGCCCGGCGCGCGGCGTCCCAGGTCTGCTGCTCCAGATCGTCGACGTAGACACCGGTGCCGATCACCCAATTCCACGGCGCAAAGCCGGCAACATAGGACATTTTCGGCTGTGGCGTGGCCGCGCCGGCCTTCGGCCATTCGTAGGTCACGACGCCGGCGGACATGCGTTTCACGGTTTCCACGGCCTCCACGAACAGTCGCTTGCCGTTCGGATCCTTGGTCTCGGTCAGATCGCTGCCGTTCAGTTGCGGTTGCGTCGGATGCATCACCATGCGGGGATGCATGTCGTTGATCCAGAAATAATTACCTTGACCGTAGCGCATGGCGCCGATGCGCGCCGCTGCGCGCTGCCTCGCCTCCTCGTCGGTGATGAGGCCTTTCTGCGCCGCCTCTTGCGCTTCTTTGGCAATGTCGAGCGCAAGCTCCGTCAGGTGCTTGAGCTCCAACGTCGTCTGATTCTCGAGGCCGAGCTTAATGTCTCGCGTCTGGAAGAGCGTGACGCCGAGGAAGCCGAGGAAGCTCAGCGCGATGATCGCGTAGATTTTTCGGCCGATGGTGAGATTGAAGCGCTTCGGCATGAGCATCTTCCAATCCAGGTTGCTAGCCTGTGCAGCCGTGGGGGTGCGCAGTCTGATTCGGCGGCGCTTGATTCAACCAAGTCCAGTTTAATAGGGGGTGTAGATTTTATGCGGCGCGTCTAAGTATAAGTTCGTATTCGACGAGGGGACTGAAGACCCTCGTCAGCTGGACGCTGGCGCCGACGAAGGGCGGCGCGCACGTGCGCATGGAGCCAACTATCAGGGCGCGAACTACGGCTGGCAGCGGCTCATTGGTCGCCTGGAACGGGTGGCGGCGGGGTTGGACTGAAGATGAAGCCGGCGTGGCGCTATGACTCCGCTTGCGCTTCTCCTCAGCCCGCGAACGCCATCAATGTCATGATCACGAGCGCCCCTGCCAGCGCGACGTTGATGAGGCGTGAGCTCACCGGATCGCGCAGAACGCGGGCAAGGGAAGCACCCGCAAACAACCAGCCCATGTGAATGATCACGATCATGCAACTCAGCAGCCCCGTCTTGACGGCCGCGTCGCGACCGTGGTCCGCCGCAATGACGGTCTGACCGGCAAACACGGCGGCGATCGCCAGGTAGGCTTTGGGGTTGGCGATGGCCAACAAGAAGCCGCTGACGAAAGCGGGCGCAGCCACATGCCCGCCCTGGCCTGTCAGGGGTGGAGCGGTGGCGATCTTGAACGCGAGGAAGAGGATATAAGCTGCAGATACGGCTGTGAGCACGCGGGCCGCGTGGGGTATCGAGATCACGAGAGCAATGACGCCGAACGCAACCGCCAGCAGAACGGCCATCGTGCCGACGATGAGGCCGCAGGCGTAGTTGAGCGACCGCCGCACGCCGAAGGCGGCGCCCATGGCGGTTGCACTGATCGTCGAGGGGCCAGGACTGCCCATGATGATCACGGACGCCAGGATCAGCGCGGCGACGGGACGCCATATCTCTGACATAAAGGCGGCCTGGATCTCCATCGACTTCGGGTAGGCTCGGGCGATGAAAGCGAGGCTACGGCAGAGTGACAGGGGTCGCCTTGAACGATTGTGCGGGCAGGCGTCGGGCGATGGTGCCTTCGGCAAGAGCCGCATCAGGCTAGTTTCCGCGGCCGAGGGAATTGAGCGCGCTGAGGCCTATTTCCGAGGTCAGGCTTTCTCCCCGCACCGCCACGACACCTACGCCATCGGCATCACGATCACGGGCGTGCAGACCTTCCGCTATGGCGGCGAGCAACGGCACTGCCTGCCCGGTCAATGTCACATCCTGCACCCCGATGAGCTGCATGACGGCGCAGCCGGGACCGACGAAGGCTTCGGGTACCGCATCATCTACATCGATCCGCACCTGGTTCAGGAGGCGCTTGGCGGCAGGCCGCTTCCTTTCGTCCGCTCTCCGGTCGTCGATGCGTCGCTTCTGCCGGAGGGATTTTCATCCGATGCCTGGGATATCGACGCTCCAATCGATGCGCTCTCGCGCATCGACCTTGCGGTCGCCTCGGCAAATTTGCTCGTCGCCGCCTCGGCAAGCGGCGTTACGCAGTCGGCGCCGCTTGCCGTCGCCCCGGTGTCGCGGGCTCGCGACCTGATCGCCGCCTGCCCGGCGAAGCGGCATTCCATGGATGAGCTTGAACGCGTCTGCGGCCTCGACCGGTGGACGCTTGCGCGGCAATTCCGCGCGATGTTTGGAACGAGCCCAAGCCGTTTCCGCACGCTGCGTCAGCTCGATCACGTGCGCCGGTTGCTGAGCAGCGGCACATCGCTCGCCATGGCGTCCGTCGAGGCCGGCTTCGCCGATCAGAGCCATATGTCGCGACGTTTCAAAAGCGCCTACGGTCTCACGCCCGCCGCTTGGCTTTCGGCGGTCACGGAACCACCCGCGAAGCCTCGTTTGGGCACGGTCGAATGATCACTTGCCGTGGGCCGTTGCGTGGCGAGGCTCGTAGAGGCCGATGTCGCCACCGCCCGGGAGGCGGACCGCGGACAAGAGCCCCCATCCCTGTTCGCTGACGGCCCCGCACTTGATGCCCTTTTGGGCGAGCCGAGCAATCTCCGCCTGCACGTTGTCGCACATGAGATAGAGCTCATGCTTGCCGTTGCTCTCGGCGGGATGACAGGCGATCTCGGAGGGTGGTGCGGCAAAGATCAACCAGCCCTCGCCGGCATCAACGAAGGAAAAACCAAGCACGTCGCGGAAAAAAGCGCGGTCTGCCTCGGCGTCGCGGCTGTAAATAATTGCGTGCATCCCTGTGATCATGACTCTCTCCATCGCTAAGACGGTCACACACACTTAAGGAACGACTAAGAATCTGCGCGGAATATCAAATCGCGATCCGCTCTACGTCATCAAGGGCAATCTCCTCGTTCGAGATCGTAGACGTTGGTGACGCGCGGCCTTGCGTGCAGGTGTGGTCAGGGCATTTTCCCGGGCGCCGACCTAGCCGGGGCCGCGGGTGATGCGATGACGCGGAAGCCACCGCAACCACGGGTAAAATGCTTGCGGGTTGCGATCTTCGCTCAATCCGGGCAACCAGGGGAGGCGGGCCGCCATACCGTGTACACGCTTGCGCGGCATGATACCGAGTCGGTGCCCCCTCGACGCGGCCGCAGCCGCGCAAAAAATCCAAGCCGTTGAGACCCGCGACATGCCTGAAAAAAGTTCGATGACCGGAGCACTCGGCATGAGCCGGCGGCGTTTGCTCCAGTTCGGCGCCGCGGGTGTCGGCGCGCTCGCCGGCTTGGCGCCGCGCCGGGCCGGGGCCGCGCTCCACCTCGATCTGCACAATTACAGCGTGGAGCCGATGCCGATCGCCGTGCCGGATTTCCTCGGCAAGTCGGCGGTCGATGGCGAGGCGGCCCGCAATATCACGCAGGTGATCAAATCGAACCTCTCCCGCTGCGGCTATTTCGCCCCGATCGATCCGGCGGCCTTCATCGAGAAGATCGGCAATTTCGATGCGTCGCCGCAGTTCGAGAAGTGGCGCGCCATCAGTGCTCAGGCGCTGGTGACCGGCCGCGTCGCGCGGCAGGCGGACGGGCAACTCGAGGCCGAGTTTCACCTGTGGGACGTCGTGGCCGGCGAGCGCCTGGACGGTCACCGATACGGCATCGTGGCCGAGCACTGGCGCCGGATCGGGCATATCATCTCCGATGCCGTCTACACGCGGCTGACCGGCGAGCCGGGCTATTTCGACAGCCGCGTCGTCTTCGTCGACGAGACCGGGCCAAAGGAGCGCCGGGTCAAGCGCCTCGCCGTGATGGATCAGGACGGCGCCAATGTGCGCTACCTCACCCGCGGCGACGATCTCGTGCTCACGCCGCGGTTCTCGCCGTCGCCCCAGGAGATCACGCCGCGCATCGTCACCTACATGTCATACGGGCAGGGTGAGCCGCGCGTGCTCCTGCTCAATATCGATACCCTGCAGCGCGAGGTCGTCGGCAACTTTCCGGGAATGACATTTGCGCCGCGGTTCTCCCCCGAGGGTGACCGCATCGTCATGAGCCTGCAGCAGGGCGGGAACACGAACATCTTCGTCATGGACCTGCGCTCGAAGGCGACGACGCGCCTCACCGACACCGCGGCCATCGACACGGCGCCCTCGTTCTCGCCGGACGGGACCCGGATCTGCTTCGAATCCGACCGCGGCGGCACGCAGCAGATCTACGTCATGTCGGCCACCGGCGGGCCCGCCGAACGCATCAGCTTCGGCGAGGGCACCTATTCGACCCCGGTCTGGTCGCCGCGCGGCGACGCGATCGCCTTCACCAAACAGGCGGGCGGCAAGTTCGCCATCGGCATCATGCAGCCGGACGGGCAGGGCGAGCGCATCCTCACCGAGGGCTTTCACAACGAGGGTCCGACCTTCGCGCCGAACGGTCGCGTGGTGATGTTTTTTCGCGACCCCGGCGGCAGCGCCGGGCCGTCGCTGTTCTCGGTCGACATCGGCGGCCGCAACGAGCAGCGCATCCCGACCCCCAACTACGCCTCCGACCCCGACTGGTCGCCGCTCCTGCGTCTGCCGGGTTGATCAATGGAGCGCTGACGGCGTCAGGCTCGACCTCGCGGTATTGCTCTGCTAACGTTTGTGCCATGCAAATAGAGCTGACCCCCGAACAGCAAGACTTTGTGCGCCTTGCGCTCAAGACCGGCCGCATTCAGCGCGCCGAGGATGCGGTGCAGGAGGCGATGTTGCTGTGGGTGGAGCGCGAGCGCCGCCGCACGGAGATTCTTGCCGCGGTTGATGCGGCCGAGGACTCCTTGGCACGCGGCGAGGGAACCGTGGTCACCCAGGAATCCATGCGGGACCTGGCCGAGGATGTAAATCGCCGCGGTCGCGCGCACTTCTGATAGTATTGGTTTCGGTCATTTGATGGCAGGGGCCAAGGCAGCTGATCGCTGGCGGACTTTGATTGTTACTTCAACATCCTGATTGAGCTTGCCGAGCATTGCCATTAGCCGGTCGATAGTAAAGCGTTGAAGCTTCGCTCTGCGGACACGCGAAAAATCAGCCGCAGCAAAGCCGGTAATCTCATGCGCGCGGCGGACAGTAATCTTCTGCCCGTCGAGAATCTCGATGATCTTGGCGGCAAGGATTGCTTTTAGCTGCTGAATCTCGGATCGCCAAAATCACGGAACACGTTGCCGCTGCCGCGCACTAGCTCGAAGTCATCTTTGCTCATCGTAAGGCCTCCGTCACTGAGCGCCGGAGCCGGACTTCTTCTTCTCGGTCGCTTCCTTGGCCAACCGGAGAGCCCGTAATCGTGCGGTCTTCTCGCGAACGATCTTGGCTTGGACCTCGTAGTTCACACTGAGATTGTCGCTTTCCCGGGCGGCCTTCTCGAGCCGCGATTGCCCTCTAATATTTTTCGGATTGCCGGCCATCTTGTTCCGCCGATCCACCGCCGCCATCCCAGGCCTCATGCCCGGGAACCAGGCGCAACAATTTGCGGCGCCGGTTCGTGGCACACCATCGCCAACCAGGCAAATGCCAACGTTCAGAATGCGTGGCAGAGCTTGTGGCGCAGCCTGCCTAGCAGCAATCTCAGCGGTCATCGCGGGCCCTGTGCCCGCGACCCATTGGGCTGCGTATTCTGGCGCTTGAAGGGAGCGTTGCGGCGTTTCCCAATCTGCCCCCAATCCGATTTGGATTCGCTCGCGAATCATGCTGCCGTTGCCGACGCCACCGGCTCGGCGACCAGCGGCGACGCCAAGGCGCGCACAAGGATGATGGCCCGTTTACTATTGAAGGCTGTGTCCCCGCTTGCGAAAAACGATTGTCCGGGCATGCTCGCTGTTATTTCGCTGTATTTTCACCCAACGATACCGTTCAGTTGAACCTCATTATGTATTTTAGGTTGAGCCAAGCGCCGTCTCGCAAGCTCACCAACGTCTCCCCGCGCCGATCGAGTGTGCTAAGAGTCCTTTGCTGCGATCGCCGGAGCAGGCGAACGACGTTGCGGGCGTCGCATAGCGTCCCAGCCACCCCGGTTGCTAGAGTGGGCCGTCGGCTAGGCTCCCTTGGGCCGGCGCGGTCGATCGGAGGGTGTGGATGGGCAAAGCCGAGGATGTGATCGGTCAGAAGGGGCGGCCGTTCACCGGCGCTGAGTATCTCGAGAGCCTGCGCGACGGCCGCGAGGTCTATATCCAGGGCGAGCGGGTCGACGACGTAACGACGCATCCGGCCTTTCGCAATGCGGCGCGGTCGATCGCGCGGCTCTACGATGCCCTGCACGATCCGCAGTCCAAGGAGATTCTCACCTGTCCGACCGACACCGGCTCGGGCGGCTACACGCACAAATTCTTCCGCGTCGCGCGCTCGCGCGAGGATCTGATCGGGCAGCGCGAGGCGATCGCCTATTGGGCGCGCATGAGCTACGGCTGGATCGGCCGCAGCCCCGATTATAAGGCGGCGCTGATGAACACGCTCGGCGCCAACGATCAGTTCTATGAAAAGTTCGCCGCCAACGCCAAGGCCTGGCACCGGCGCGCGCAAGACCATGTTCTCTTCATGAACCATGCCATCGTCAATCCGCCGGTTGACCGGGCCAAGGCCGCCGATCAGGTCAAGGACGTCTTCATCACCATTCAGAAGGAGACCGACGCCGGCGTCGTCGTGTCCGGCGCCAAGGTGGTGGCCACCGCGTCGGCGTTGACCCATTACAACTTCCTCGGCCAGAACGCGGCGATGCCGATCCACGACACCGATCTCGCCATCATGTTCATGGCGCCGATGAACGCGCCGGGCATAAAGTTGGTTTGCCGCACCTCGTATGAAATGACCGCGAGCGTGATGGGCACGCCGTTCGACTATCCGCTTTCCTCGCGGTTCGACGAGAACGACGCCATCTTCGTCTTCGACAATGTGTTGATCCCGTGGGAGAACGTGCTGCTGCACCGGGATCTCGAGAAACTAAAAATCTTCTATACGCGCTCGGGCTTCACCAACGGCTATCAGCTGCAGGGATGCACGCGGCTTGCGGTCAAGCTCGACTTCATGGTCGGGCTGCTGGCCAAGGCGCTGCGGACCACCGGCGCCGACGAGTTCCGCGGCAACCAGGCGATGCTCGGCGAGGTGGTCGCCTGGCGCAATCTTTTTTGGGCGATCTCCGATGCCATGGTCATGCACCCGGTGCCGTGGGTCGGCGATACGGTGCTGCCGAACGCGCAGTCCGGCGCCAGCTATCGGGTGCTCGCCGGCGAAGCCTACGGACGGGTCAAGGAGATCGTCGAGAAGATCGTCGCCTCGGCGCTGATCTATCTGCCCTCGTCGGCGCGCGATTTCGCCAATCCGGCGATCGACAAGTATCTGGCCAAATACGTGCGCGGCTCGCACGGCATCGACTACAAGGAGCGGATCAAGACCATGAAGCTCCTGTGGGACGCCATCGGCACCGAGTTCGGCGGTCGCAACGAGCTCTACGAGATCAACTACGCGGGCAATCACGAGGATGTCCGCATCCAGTGCCTGTGGAACGCCCGCGGCTCCGGCGCGCTCGATCAGATGATCGCGCTCGCCGAGCGCTGCATGGCCGATTATGATGAGCACGGCTGGACCGATCCGGCCTGGCTCAACCCCGACGACGTCGCCTATCCGGGCGTGCCGCGGTCCTCGCGCGCGGCGGAGTGAAGCATGAGCTGGCTTGATCAACGTCCCGACGACGCCATGGCCGGCGCCTTCGACGCCATCGCGCCGGACCCGGTCGTCACCGTCGATGCGGCGATATTCCGCAACGCCATGAGCCGGCTCGGGGCCGCCGTGCACGTGATCACCACGGCCGGCAAGGCCGGCCGCAGCGGCTTTACGGCGACCGCCGTCTGCTCGGTCACCGACGCACCACCGACGCTGCTCGTCTGCCTCAACCGGCGCAGCCAGGCGGCGCCGGTCGTGCAGCAGAACGGCGTTTTCTGTGTGAATACCCTGGCCGCGTCGGAAGCTGCCATCGCCGACCTCTTCGCCGGGCGCACCGGCGTCACTCGCGAGGAGTGCTTTGCGCAGGGCGAGTGGACGGCGCTCGCGACCGGCTGCCCGGTGCTCGCCTCTGCGGTCGTCGCCTTCGACTGCCGCACGATCGACGTCAAGGCTGTGGGAAGCCACAACGTGATCTTCGGCGCGGTCGAAGCGGTGCGGCTCGGGCCCCCGGAGGGGGCGCTCGTCTATCACAACCGCGCCTACAAGCAGGTGTGAGGGGCGACATGAACGGACATGACCCGAGCGCGCTATTCCATCGACCCTGAATGACAATTGCCCATATGTCCGTCACGGCGCTCCCCTTGTTTCACCTCTACGGCGATCCGCCGGACGATCAGGCATTCGACTTCATCCACGTCGAGACCTTGGCGTCGCGCGCGTCGATGCACGACTGGACCATCCGGGTGCACCGGCACCGCAATCTGTTTCAGATCGTGCTGATCGAGCAGGGCGGCGGCGAGATGCTGTATGAGGCGTCGACCATCCCGTTCGCGGCGCCGACGGCGATCATGGTCCTGCCGACGGTCGCGCACGGCTATCGTTTCCACCCGCACGTCACCGACGGATGGGTGGTGAGCTTCACCGAGGATGTGGCGCAGGCGCTGGGCGGTCGAACGGGCGGAGCGCTCGAGCGGCTCAAGGCCTTGGCGACCAATCCGCTTGTGCCGCTCGCCGATGCGGAGGGCACGCAACGGCTGTCGACGCTATGCCGCCGTCTCGACGAGGAGCGCTTTCTGGCGCGCGAAGGTTTCCGCCTCGCCATGCGCGGCTATCTGGTTTTGATCGCCATCACCGTCGCGCGGCTCGCGGCGAGCCCCGCCCGCTCGGGCACCGTCACGCTCAAGCCCACCGACGACACCGTCGAGGCGCTGCGGCACCTCGTGGAGGAGCATTTCCGCGAGCAGCGCCTGCTCGGCTTCTATGCTGAGCAACTGAAAATGACGGTGGACCGTCTCAACGACCATGTTAAGCGCGCGACCGGCGTGACCGCCGGCCACCTGATCCGCCAGCGAGTGCTGACGGAAGCCAAGCGCCAACTGGTCTTCACCGCCCAGCCGATCCACGAGATCGCCTACGATCTCGCCTTCTCCGATCCGTCCCACTTCACCCGCTTCTTCCGCCGCGAGACCGGCACGACCCCGCAGGCCTTTCGCGCCGGCCGGCACGGGTGAGCCCAGCGTCATTGCGAGGGCGCAGCGCAAGTCGGATGTTTCCGACTTGCGCAAGTTATCATTTGCCGAAGTCGGGAACACCCGACTTCGGCGCGCCCGCGGCAATCGCGTGCCACACACTCGAGATTGCTTCGCTGCGCTCGCAATGACACTGGCGCGCCGGCGCGCGGGCTACCGCTGCAGCAGGAAGCCCAAGACCCGGTCCGTATATTCGTCGGGTGCCTCGACGTTGGCGATGTGCGCGGCATCGAGAATGGTGAGGCTCGCGCCCCGGATACGGCTGCGGATGTACTCGTTGGCGGCAATCGGCGTCGCCGTGTCGTAGCGTCCGGCGATGACCAGGGTGGGGGCGGTGATCTTCGCCAGGATCTCGCGGTGATCCATGTCGCGGACGGCGGCGCAGCAGCCGAGATATCCCTCGACCGGCGTCGACAACAACATCGCCTTCATGTGTGCCGTGGTCTGCGGGTCGCGCTCGCGGAAGCCACTGCTGAGCCAGGCGCCGAGGGAGCGATCGGCGATCGCCGCGATGCCACCCTCGCTCACGGCCTTGATGCGGTCCTGCCATAGCGTCTTGTCGGGGTAGTAGCAGGCGGTGTTCGACAAGATGAGCGTCTCGATCCGCGTTGGCGCGTTGGCGCCGAGCCATTGGCCGACCATGCCGCCCATGGAGAGCCCGCACCAGTGGATTTTTTGCACACCCAAGGCGTCGAGGATCGCCAACACGTCGCGCCCGAGCCGCTCCATGCTGTAGGGCCCTTTGGGCACGCCGGATTGCCCGTGACCGCGCCGGTCGTAGCGCAGCAGCCGAAAATGCTTGGCGAATTTGGGCGCCTGCACATCCCACATCCGCAGCGTGGTGCCGAGCGAATTCGACAGCATCAGCACCGGTGCGCGCTCGGGTCCTTCGAGCTCGACGTGGATGGGACAGCCGTCGGCGTCGATCGTGGGCATGGGCGTTTCCTCTCTGGCGACGGGTTGCGGCCGCAGGATGCGGTCAGGCGAGCGACGAAGCCTAGCCGCGCCTGATCGGATCATCGCATCGCATAGCTTGGCAATCGCATCAACGCTCAAATGGCGGTCACGTCCGGTCCGGGTCGCAGCGGACGGAACATTGGCCGGCGCCCTTCCCAGAGGCGCCGCGAAGCCCTAAGTCGGTGCCGCCGATGCCCGCATAGCGGAGACATGGAGACCGACGATGGCGATGACGATGACCGGCGAGCAGCAACTCCCCGCGGCGCGTGAGACCGTCTGGGCAAAGCTCAATGATCCGGAGGTGCTCAAGGCGTGCATTCCGGGCTGCGAGACGCTGGAAAAACTGTCCGATACGGAATTCCAGGCCGTGGCGGTCATCAAGATCGGACCGGTCAAGGCGACGTTCAAAGGCAAGGTGACGCTGAGCGATCTCGACCCGCCGAACGGCTATCGCATTTCCGGCCAAGGCGATGGGGGGGTGGCTGGATTTGCCAAGGGCGGCGCGACCGTGGCCTTGGTCCCCAAGGACAGCGACACGCTCTTGAGCTACAATGTGGAAGCGCAGATCGGGGGCAAGCTTGCGCAGCTCGGGCAGCGCCTGGTGAACGGCGCCGCCAAGAAGATGGCCGACGACTTTTTCCAGCGCTTTGCGGCTGCCGTGACCGGTCCGCCGGGTCCAATTCCCTTGACCGCAACCGTTCCGCCGGTTCAGAGTTGAATCGGTTCCACACCGCGCGAAGGGTCAAAATCGGCGGGATTTGTCTAAAAAAACTCGTCGACCCAGGATATTGGCGCGAAAATTGAGCGTTTGGCTCGGACCTCGAGGAGGAGCAACATGTCCGCCGTCTCCCTGACGGTGAACGGCAAGGCCGTTACCGCTGATGTCGACCCGCGTACGCTGCTGGTGCAGTTCCTGCGCGAGCACCTGCGCCTCACCGGCACCCATGTCGGCTGCGATACCTCGCAATGCGGCGCCTGCGTGGTGCACGTGAACGGCAAGGCCGTCAAATCCTGCACGATTTTCCCCTGGCAGATCGAGGGGGCGCAAGTCCTGACCATCGAGGGCCTGGCCGACCCGAACGGTCCGCTGCACCCGATGCAGGAGGCATTCCGCGAAAACCATGGTCTGCAATGCGGCTATTGCACCCCCGGCATGATCATGGCCGCAGTCGACATGGTCTATCGCAAGGGCAACGAGCTCGACGAGCACACCATCCGTCATGAGCTCGAGGGCAATCTGTGCCGCTGCACCGGCTACCACAATATCGTCAAGGCGATCGCCGCCGGCGCGCGCGCAATGGCGCCCGGGCAGGCGCCAGGCCGACAAGCCGCGGAGTAGCGGAGAGCAGAGTGGGCGCTGTGCAAGGGTCCATGGAGGGACCGCCATGAGTGCGACCGGCATCGGCGCCGCGGTGCGCCGCAAGGAAGACCACCGCTTCATCACCGGGCAGGGGCACTACACCGCGGACATCGATCGTTCGCGTCAGAGCCAAGCGTGCTTCGTGCGCTCGCCGCACGCGCATGCGAGGATCAAATCGATCGATATCCGCGCCGCCACCGGCATGCCCGGCGTGCTCGCGGTGCTCACCGGCGCGGACCTCGCGGCCGACAAGATCGGCAATCTGATCTGCGGGTGGATGATCCACTCCAAGGACGGCTCGCCGATGAAGATGGCGCCGCATCCGGCGATCGTCTCGGGTAAGGCTTGTTATCTCGGCGATCCGGTCGCGGTCGTGGTGGCCGAGACGCTAGCGCAGGCGCGGGACGCGGCCGAGAAGGTCGCGGTCGGTTACGAGGTGCTGCCGGCGGTCTCCGATCCGGCGAAGGCGCAGGCCGACGGCGCGCCGCAGATCCATGACATCGCGCCGAAGAACACCATCTACCAGTGGCAGCTCGGCGATGCCGCCGCGACCGAGGCCGCGTTCCGTGCCGCCAAGCATGTGACGCGGCTCGATATCGTCAACAACCGGCTGGTGCCGAATGCCATGGAGCCGCGCGCGGCGATCGGCGAATACGACGCGGGCTCGCAGAGCTTTACGCTCTGGAACACCACGCAGAACCCGCATGTCGCCCGGCTCGTCATCTCCGCCTTCGTCGGCGTCGCGCCCGAGCACAAGCTGCGGGTGATCGCGCCCGACGTCGGCGGCGGCTTCGGGTCGAAGATCTTCATCTATCCCGAGGAGGTCGTGGCGCTGTGGGCCGCCAAGCGCGTCGGGCGGCCGGTGAAATGGGTCTCCGAGCGTTCCGAAGCGTTCCTGGCCGATGCGCACGGCCGGGACCACGTGACCCATGCGGAGCTGGCGCTCGACGCCGAGCAAAGGATCATCGGTCTGCGGGTTCGCACCGTCGCCAATCTCGGCGCCTACATGTCGACCTTCTCGTCGTCGGTCCCGACTTATCTGTACGGCACCTTGCTGTCGGGCCAATACGAGATTCCGCATATCTATTGCGAGGTGGACGCGGTCTACACCAATACGGTGCCGGTCGATGCTTATCGCGGGGCAGGGCGGCCGGAAGCCACCTTCGTGGTCGAGCGGCTGGTCGAGGTCGCGGCGCGCGAGCTCGGCGTCGATCCGGCGGATTTGCGCAAGAAGAACTTCATCAAGAATTTCCCGCATCAGACGCCGGTCATCATGAGCTACGACATCGGCGACTATCAGGCCTCGCTGAAGAAGGCGCTCGATCTCGTCGACTACAAGGGTTTCAACAAACGCAAGCGCGAGAGCGCGCGGCACGGCCTGCTGCGCGGCATCGGCCTCTCGACCTATATCGAGGCCTGCGGCATTGCGCCGAGCCAGGCCGTAGGCTCGCTCGGCGCCGGCGTGGGGCTTTGGGAATCGGCGGAGGTGCGGGTCAATCCGACCGGCTCGGTCGAGGTGCTCACCGGCTCCCACAGCCACGGCCAGGGTCACGAGACCACTTTCGCGCAGCTCGTCAGCGAACGGCTCGGCATTCCGATCGACACCGTCAGCATCGTGCACGGCGACACCGACAAGGTGCAGTTCGGCATGGGCACCTATGGCTCGCGCTCCGGCGCCGTCGGCATGTCGGCGATCGTCAAGGCGCTCGACAAGATCGAGACCAAGGCCAAGAAGGTCGCCGCCCACATGTTGGAGGCGGCCGAAGGCGATATCGAGTTCAAGGACGGCAAATTCACCGTCGCCGGCACCGACAAGTCGGCCGCCTGGGGCGAGGTGACGCTCAACGCCTATGTCGCGCACAAATTCTCCGGCCAGGAGCTCGAGCCCGGCCTGAAGGAGGGAGCGTTCTACGACCCGGTCAACTTCACCTTCCCGGCGGGTTGCCATATCTGCGAGGTCGAGATCGATCCGGAGACCGGCAATACCGAGATCGTCGGCTGGACGGCGGTTGACGATTTCGGGACCATCATCAACCCGATGATCGTGGAGGGTCAGGTGCACGGCGGCATCGCGCAAGGCGTCGGCCAGGCGCTGCTCGAGAGGGCAGTCTACGACAAGGACGGCCAGCTCGTCACCGGCTCCTTCATGGACTACAGCATGCCGCGCGCGCACAACCTGCCACGGCTCAATGTCGGCACGACGGTCACGAAATGTCCGTCGAACCCGCTCGGCATCAAGGGGTGCGGGGAGGCGGGCGCCATCGCGGCGCCGGCCGCGGTGATCAATGCCATCACCGATGCGATTGGCACGGAAGAGTTGGCGATGCCGGCGACGGCGCAAGCCGTCTGGGCGGCGCTGCGCAAGACCAAAGGCTTACCCCAAGCCGCGTGAAATGAATTTCTGCTTCGCATTCGGGCGAGGCGATCGAGACGATACGGAGAGCAAATATGTACGCCTTCACCTTCCACCGGCCGACCACCGTGCGGCAGGCGGTCAATCTTCTCGCCAAGAACGAGGATGCAAAGCTTCTTGCCGGGGGTCATTCGCTGGTTCCGGTGATGAAGCAGCGCCTGGCGAGCCCGCCGGTGCTGATCGACCTGTCCAAGGTCGAGGGGCTCGCGGGCGTCGAGCTCAAGGGCCGCTCGGTCGTGATCGGCGCCATGACGCGCCACGTCGACGTGGCGAATTCGCCGGTCCTGAGCGAGGTCATGCCGGCGCTCGCCGGCGTTCCAGGCTCGATCGGCGACCCGCACGTGCGCCATATGGGAACGATCGGCGGCTCGATCGCCAACAACGATCCGAACGCCGACTATCCTGCCGCCTGCCTGGGGCTCGGGGCGATCATCATCACGTCGAAACGCCGCATTCCGGCCGACGAGTTCTTTGCCGGCATGTTCACCACCGCGCTGGAGAGCGACGAGATCATCACCAAGGTGCAGTTCCCGATCGCCAAGAAGGCTGCCTATCAAAAATTCAAGCATCCGGCCTCGGGCTTCGCGCTGGTCGGCGTCTTCGTCTCCAAGCGAGGTTCGGAGATCCGCGTCGCCGTCACCGGCGCCGGGGCGAACGGGGTTTTTCGCGTCACCGAGTTCGAGCAAGCCTTGAAGAAGCGTTTTTCGCCGAAATCCCTCGAAGGCCTGTCGGTGCCGCAGGACGGCATGAGCAGCGACATTCATGCGGGCGCCGAGTATCGCGCCCACCTCGTCGGCGTGATGGCGCGCAGGGCGGTGGCAGCGGCGGTCGCGGCGCCGGGCGAGTGACTGCGCGGAACGGAACCAGCGTGAGCCCAGGCGCGCACCAACCGCCGTCGTCGATCGATGACACGTTGACGCTGCTGACGGCCGGCGACTACGTGGCCGACCGCTCGCTCGCGACCGTGCTGTATCTTGCCCTGCGCATGGGCCGGCCGCTGCTGCTCGAAGGCGAGGCCGGCGTCGGCAAGACCGAGATCGCCAAGGTTTTGGCCGCAACGCTCGGGCGGCGGCTCATCCGTCTGCAGTGCTATGAAGGCCTCGACGTGGCGGCGGCCGTGTACGAATGGAACTACGCCGCGCAGATGATCGCCATTCGCATCGCCGAGGCCGAGGGCACTGCCGACCACGAGCGCTTGACGCATGACGTCTTCTCCGAGCGTTTTCTGATCAAGCGGCCGCTGCTGCAGGCGCTCGAGCCCGATCCCACCGGCGCACCGGTGCTGCTGATCGACGAGATCGATCGCACCGATGAGGCGTTCGAGGCGTTCCTGCTCGAGGTGCTGGCCGATTTCCAGGTCACCGTTCCCGAGCTTGGCACTGTGAAAGCGGCGCAGCCGCCGATCGTCATCGTCACCTCGAACCGTACCCGCGAGATTCACGACGCGCTCAAGCGCCGCTGCCTCTATCATTGGCTGGCCTATCCGAGCGCCGCGCGCGAGCTTGCAATCGTGCACGCCAAGGTGCCCGGTATCGCCGAAAAACTCTCCGAGCAGATCGTCTCGTTCGTGCAGGCGCTGCGCAAGGAGGACTTGTTCAAGGCACCCGGTGTCGCCGAAACCCTCGACTGGGCCGGCGCGCTGTCCGAGCTTAACGTCGTCGCGCTCGATCCCGCGACCGTCTCCGACACGCTCGGGGTGCTGCTCAAGTATCAAGACGATATCGCCCGGCTGGACGGCACCAAGGTGAAGCAATTGCTCGATGGGGTGCGCGCGGAGCTGCGCGCAGCGGAGTAGGGCGGGGCATCGCTAAACGGCGAACCCGGAATCGGGGTTATGGTTTCCGGGTCCCCTCGCTGCGCTCGGGCTCCGGAATGACCACAGTGGAACCAAGCACTGGAACCACCTCACGAGCACCATTGAATTCACGCCGGCTGCTTCAACGTACTGGAATCGACCGGCAGCTTTCGCAGGCGCTTGCCGGTTGCTGCAAAGATCGCGTTGGTGACCGCGGGGACGATCGCCGAGGTCCCGCACTCCCCCATGCCGCCCGGCAGCTCGGAATTTTTGACGATATGGACCTCGATGGCCGGCGCCTCGTTCATACGAAGCATTTGGTAGGTATCGAAGTTGCTTTGCTCAACGCGCCCGTCCCTGAGCGTGATCTCGCCATAGAGCGCGGCCGTTATGCCGAAGATGACCGCGCTCTGAATCTGCGCCCGTACGGTATCGGGATTGACCACGGTGCCACAGTCCACTGCGCACACGACGCGCCGCACACGAACCGCACCATTCTTCGATACTTCAACCTCGGCAACCTGCGCCATGTAGGTCCCGAACACGAACTGCACGGAGACGCCCCGGCCCACCCGTTGCGGCAACGGCTGTCCCCAGCCGGCTTTTTCCGCGGCAAGCTCGAGGACGGCCTTGGCGCGTGGCGCCTTATCGAGGAGGGCACGTCGATAGGCGACCGCGTCTTGCTCCGCCGCCGCGGCCAGCTCATCCATAAAGCTTTCGGTTACAAACACATTATGCGACGGCCCGACGCTGCGCCAGAACGCGGTCGGAATCCCGGGAGGCTCCACCCGCAAGTACTCGACGTGCATGTTCGGGAGCGCATAAACGAGATCAATCGCCCCCTCGGTGGTGTCGGGATCGAGACCGTTCTTGAATCCCGGAGGGAGCCATCGCGCAATCACCGAAGATCCGCCGTAGCGATGATTCCAGGCGACGGGCATTCCTTTCGGATCGAGACCGGCGGAAATTCGGTCTAACCAATAAGGCCGATACATATCGTGCTGGATGTCTTCCTCGCGAGTCCAGACGACCTTGACGGGGGCCTCGACCTGCTGCGCGATCTGAACCGCGCGAATGACGCCATCGACCTCCAGCCGCCGACCAAACCCGCCGCCGATCAGATGATTGTGCACCACGACCTTGTCCAGCGGCAGGCCGGCGGTCTTGGCTGCCGCGGCCTGGACGCGCCCGATGGCCTGGCTGCCGACCCAGATTTCGCAGCCGTTCTTGCGGACATGAACCGTGCAGTTCATCGGCTCCATCGTCGCATGCGCGAGAAATGGAACCTGGTAGGTCGCCTCGACCTTGGTCACGGCGCTCGCCATGGCCTTGCCGGCGTCGCCGATGTTCTGCGCGACCGCTCCCGAATTGACCATCGCCTTTTCAAGCTCGGTGGCGATCTCGTCCGTATTGAGCTTCGCGTTAGGCCCGTCGTCCCATTCAATGATCAGGGCGGACAGCCCCTTCTTCGCGGCTCCAAAATGATCGGCCACGACGGCGACGGCGTCGTCGAGCCGCACGATCTGACGTACGCCATTGACGGCCTTGGCCGCCGCGTCATTGACGCTCTTCACACGGCCGCCGAAGACCGGCGATTGTGCAAGGGTCGCGATCTTGACGCCCGGCGGCCGAGCGTCGATGCCATAGACCGCTGTTCCGTTGACCTTCGGCGGCGTGTCCAGTCGCTTGGCGGGGGTGCTGATGAGCTTGAACTCCTCCGGCCGCTTGAGCGCCACTGTTTGCGGCACGGGCAGGAGGGCGGCATCGGCGGCAAGTTCCCCATATTTGATGCGTCTGCCCGTCGGCGCGTGCAGCACTTCACCGCTTTGCGCCCGGCAGGACGCCGGGTCGACGTTCCATCGCTTCGCCGCCGCCGAGACCAGCATGGTTCTCGCCATCGCGCCGGCTTGGCGCAGCGGTTGCCACCCCCCGCGGATCGCGTTCGAATTGCCGGTTGCCTGCACGCCTATCAAGGGGTTGGCGTAGAGCTTCTCGTTGGGCGGCGCATGTTCCAGCCGCACCTGTTTCAGGTCAACCTCCAGCTCTTCGGCGATCAGCATCGGGATGGACGTATAGGTGCCCTGACCCATCTCGACGTAGGGCATGGTCAGGACAACCCGCCCGTCGCCTCCGACGCGGACAAAGGCATTCGGCGCGAAGGTGGACGCATCCCCCGTGGCGGCAGCGCCGGTCAGACCCGGTACGTGCAACCTGAGCAGCAAGCCTCCTCCCGCGGCAATACCGACGCCGGCGACGATGCCAACCCGCACCACATTGCGCCGGGAGAGGTTGCCCACTGGTTGTTGGTCGGTTCGGCCGGTCATGATCAACCTCCCTGTCCGTTCGGTTGCGCCGCCTGCTTGATCGCTTCGCGGATACGGACATAGGTGCCACAGCGGCAGATGTTGCCGGACATAGCGTCGTCGATGTCGGAATCCGTCGGATGCGGGTTGCTCGCGAGCAGCGCCGAAGCAGACATGATCTGGCCCGACTGGCAGTAACCGCACTGAACGACCTCGCGATCAAGCCAGGCCTTCTGGATTTTGGCGCCCGCCGCCGTCGCACCGATTGCCTCGATTGTCGTGATCGCCGAGGCGCCTATGCTGTCGATCGTGGTGATGCAAGAACGGGTGGCCGCGTCGTCGACATGCACGGTGCAGGCACCGCACAGCGCCTTGCCGCAGCCGAACTTCGTGCCGGTCATGCCCAGCACGTCGCGCAGCACCCAGAGGAGCGGGGTGTCGCCGTCGACATCGACGTTGTGCGTGTTTCCGTTGACTTTGATGGTGAAGGCCATGCGTCATCTCCTTTTTGTGCCAACGGAGATAGCCGGAGCGATCCGCCGGCGGTTTCGCTGGTCGACGAGGATGGCTAGGCAGCACATCATGAACCAACGATGTGGCCATGGCGGCCACTTGGCCATTCAACCTTCAGAAGAGATCGGTCATATCAATGTATGAGCCGTGACACCTTGACGGCCAGCGAAACGGGCGTCGCATACAAATATCCGACTATCGATGGGGCAGCGGCTCAGCCTGCGGAGGCCGTATTCGCGGGCAAGGCAAAGCTGAACCGGGCTCCACCCAAAGCCGACTCGTTGTCCGCCAGGATGCGGCCGGCATGCGCTTCAATAATGGACCGGGAGATCGCCAGACCCATGCCCATGCCGGTGCTTTTTGTCGTGAAGAAATTGTCGAAAAGACGGGGAAGATGCGATGGGTCAATGCCGGGACCGCTGTCCTCAATATTGCAGCACACGGTTTCCGGGTCTGACAGCATGGTGCGAATAAAAATACTCCGGCGCACTGCCTCGGACTGCGCCATCGCCTGGACTGCGTTGATGGCCAGGTTCACGACGACCTGTTGCAGCTGGGTGCGGTCGCCGACCACTTGAGGAAGCGCCGGTGCAAGATCGAGTGAGATGGAGACACCCTTCGATCGGAACTCATGGCGCAGGAAGACCATCGACTCCCCGATAACATCGTCGAGCGACAGCAACGTCGGCTCGAGTGCTCGACCGGTGGCCATGGCGCGGACGCGGTCGATGATTTCGGACGCTCGCCGGGCATCGGCAACCACCCGTTTTGTGAGTACGCGGACTTTCTCGGCATCAAGGTCGGGTCGAGCCAGTAGGCGCAAGCCGGTCTCGGCGTTCGTGATGATCGCAGCAAGCGGCTGGTTGACTTCGTGCGCGATCGACGCCGTCAACACTCCGAGGCTCGTGACCCTGGTCACGTGGGCGAGTTCGGATCGGACGTTCGCGAGCGCCTCTTCCGACAACCGGCGCTGGGTCACATCCTGGACCGCGCCGATATACTCCAGTCGACCATCTGGATGTCGGATCGCGTGCGAGGCCGTGTGCAGGTACTTCACCGAGCCGTCCGGCATCCGCAGCCGGATCTCGTAGTCATGGTCGCTGCCGGTATTTCGCGCCCCCACAACCTTTTCAGACAACAACGGGATGTCTTCCGGGTGCACTCGGCCACCAATCCGCTCGAGCGTCACCGGCGCATCGTGCTCGAACTCGAAGATGCGATAAAGCTCTTCCGAAAACGTGATCTCGTCCGGGTCCATGCGCCACGAAAAGCTGCCGGTTAAGCTCACGCGTTGGCCTTCCGCGAGAAATGCCTCACTGCGCCGCAGCTCCTCCTCCGCCCGCTTCCGATCGTCTATGTCGGTCAGCAGAATGTACCAGCCGGTGACACCACCGTCTGCGTCTCGCACGGGAAGGGCACGATTCTGGAACCATCGATACACGCCATCGGCCCGGCGGCAACGTTGTTCAATGTCGTATGGAGTTCCGGTTGCGATCGAATTCGTAAAGGCGGCGATCACGCGAGAGCGGTCGTCTGGATGAATAGCATCATTGGTTGCCCAACTTTTCATCTCCTCCTGCGTCTTCCCGAAGTATTCCAAGACCTGTCGGTTGAGATGCTCGATCTCACCGGCCGGATTTACGGTACACACGAGCCCAGGAATGCTATCGACAATCTGGCGGAGATTGACTTCGATCGCGCGCAGGTCTTCCTCGGCCTGCCGCCGTTCGGCAACTTCTTTTTTTAGCTCTTCGTTGGCTGCGGCAAGCTCGGCAGTCCGTTGTGCGACCCGTTGATCAAGTTCGTTCGCGACACGCTTCAGCTCGCTCAGGAGCCGTGCTTCGTGGAGCCCTATTGCTGCCTGATTAGCCGCGACGGTCAGAACAAGGCTCTCCGTCTGCCGCGGGAAATCCGCTCGCCGCGATCCTGCCACGATCGCGCCGATCTCACCCTGCAGCCCCAGTCGCAGGGGCACGATCGCAATGTCTCGGTCGCCAATAGGAATCCGTACCAGCGGAGCCCATTTCTGTGGGTCGGGTCCCAACCAGCGGGTGAGCAGGTCGCCGATCTCTTCTGGCCGCGGCGGCAGTTCTTGCGATTGAGCGACCCGGGCCACCTCGACCGGCGCCTCGCCGACCGGATCTTTCAGGCGCACATAGACAAGATCCAAGCGGAGCATGCCTAGCAGCACGTCGAGCAGGGTACGAACAATCTGGGATGGCTCGCCTCCGCTCCAGACGGCGGGAAGAGCGAGGAGGCTGACCAGATCATTGACGCAGCGCTCGAGGCGCTTGATCTCCTCGGTGGGATGTTCGGATCGCTCTTCCATGCCAGATCGCCCTTGGAGGGCGACCCCAACCTAGTCGGCTCTCCGCGCGCGAAGTTCGCGCAAAAACTCCCCCGGCGGCACAAAGAACGGGTTCTGGTGGAGGATGCCGCCGATAATGACCATTGGATGCGTCCGCATGATGTCGACCACCGTGTCTCCGCCGAATTTCGCCAGATCGTACACGCAGATGACCGCGTCGTCGTGGCGGCTCCAGACGTCGTTTACACGCGATTCGAACTCGACGAGATTGTCGATGTGCGACCGACCTTCGGCTGCCCAGTCCATATGGCAGACAATGCGGCTGAGCGGAAATCCTCCGGTGGCGTTGCCGCTGGCCATTTGCTCGAACGCGGCAAGCATCCGATCCTGATCGAAACGGCCGTCCCGAAGGTAGGCTTCGGTGTTGATCCGAAGCTCGAATTGCCCACTCTGCTGGGCAGCCGCCGCGTCGATCCCTGCCGCCGCCAACCGCTGCAGATGGTCGTCACGTTGATCCGGATTAACGACGTGAACCGCCTTGTCGCCACACTCGAACCCGTCCTTGATGAACGGAAGCAACACGCGATACTTCTCGTCGTCGCTGTTGAAGAACGCACATACATGACGTACTTCGCCGAGGTGGGAGCCGGCGAAGGGAATGGGTGCCGTGGCCGTCTTCATGGTTTACTCCTCTCATACGGACCTCCAGCAACGCGGGTCTCGACACAGGCCTGGGCGCCAGCTGAGCAGCGCATCGCCGGGGTCCTCGAGCAGAACGGAGGCTGTTACGCCTCCCTTCGGCGCTCCTGCTCAATCCTCTGCAGAAGACGAGTTCGCCATCCTCCGACCAGGAGGCCATCATCTCCGTTGGTGCCGAACCGAAGGGATAGGTCCACCCAGGAACCTCACCGCTGAGCCGATAATCAACGCCTCGATAGAAAACGAGTACGAACCCCAGGCCCTCGCCAGAAGGGATTTGCCACAGATCGGGCCGCGTAACAATGACTCTGTGGGTGCGCATCTTGCCGTCCGAGCGCCCTCGTCGCCAGGCCGGTCCTTGCACTTCCCGCCGGGAGCATTTGCCGATCGAACTTATGAAGCTTTTGCGACAGGTCGATCAAGCAAACGTTACATGGCTTTACTCACCATGGAGAGCGACCGGGCGGCGAAATCGCCTGCACAGGCAAGTGCATATCAGTACGCCGGCTTCCTCGGCGATCGAGGACGCTCCGTTCGAAAACAGTTGGCGGCCTTCGAGCGCCTGGAGGTGCGCAGGGGGCCGCAACTCGTTCTCCTAGCGAGCACCGATGAGGCCAACTCACTCGACCATTTGCAGGACGATCTTGCCAAAGTTATGGGCACGCGTGCCGGCAAGCATCTCGTGCGTGGCTCGCGCCTCCGCGAGCGGACGACGTTTCCGATGGTCGTGACCAATTCCTTTTTATCGAAGATATCCCGCCAGCTGGCCGAGCTGCAACGAATTGACATCGACGATCGGATAGTCCGCCCGCAGCTGATATCGTTGAGCAACTTGCGAATCCGGCCGGGACACCGATGAAGCGAGAAAAAAGTCGCCGTGACGGAAACAGGCGGCGCCACCAGCATGATGACGCCGCCTGTCTGTCCGGCCAAGCGTTTCTCAGATGCTAATCCTGACCCGATCGGTAACCTTGGTCACGCCCGGCGCCGCCCAAGCGGCATTTTCGGCTTCCTGGCGCTCAGCCCAGGATCGAACCGACCCGTTGAGGATCACCTCGTCGCCACTCGCCTCGACAGTGATATTGCTGGCGTCGATCGCCGCGTTGCGCTTGAAGGCTTCTTCGATCTTGCGCTTGACCTCGGTGGGGGCGACCCGCGGCGTTAGAGTAATCATGTTGCTGACCCCCTTGACCCCTCTCAGCGGACGGACCGCGGTTTCCGCCGTTTCCTTTTGGTAGTACCACTCCGCCGTGCCTTCGAGCGTGACCCATCCGCCCTGGACGACAACCTTTATGTCCTTTGAGGAGCTCGGCAGCTGATAGCGAATCGCCGCGACGGCATCGCGCGCAATGTCGGGATCCGGTCGCTCATCAACATCGAGTAGGCGCACCATGATGTCGTTGGCTAGACCGGCCACCCCGGCTACGCGTTTCGCGGCTGTCTCAGCCTCGAACTTCCCGCCGTAGCTTCTGACGAATCCCGCCAGTTCGACGCTCCCGTCCTTGACGACGACTGCAACGTCGGACGCATCGACATTCGGTGACCACCGGAGCTCATCTTCCACGTCTCGTTTGATGTCGTTATCTGATCTCATGATTCTTCCTCCATTTGTTGGATCGATAGGCAGTGGAGATATGGCGCCTGGCAGATGGAAATGAAATCACTCCGCCGTGAACGCTCCTAACAAAGTGCTGAAGCACTATGACGATCGTTCTTCGAGCCACGTTGTACCGCTAAGCCCGTTGCAATCGCTTCTCCGTGCGCGCAACGCCTCCGCCGAATCGTAGGTGACGCGACCAGAACGGATGACGCAATCACGCGTACAGGTCCTGCGAAGCGCTTTAACGCCACCCCGCGGCGGTTTGTTTGCCGAAGATGGCATCTCATCCTTCTTGATTCGCGCCGCAGTGTTGCCGCGCGAATCAAGGCTCTGCCCTTCGGTCCCATCACCCATCATGCCGAATGGGAAACCTCAACTTGCCTGTTGGTGCTATCGCCAGGCCCGGCCGCTTTCACACCTTCATGCAGGTCAAGACTCGATGGATTGAAGGTCTTGAGAATAGCCTTCGCACGCGCTGCCTCTTCTGCTGGCCCGAGCTCCATGACCAGAAATCTGTCGGCCTTCAAGGCAGCCTCGTAATCGATCACGCTGTCCTTCGGGATGCCGATGCTGTAGAGGGCCGCGCCCAGCGCGCTCAGGCCGCCAACCACCACGGCGCCCTCGATTGCGGAGACTACGACCGCAGCAAGGTATCCCAAAACGACCACGTGGCCGACCACCGGAACGGTCAAGAACAGGGAGCCGAAGAGCCAGCCCCAGAGGCCGCCCCAAAAGGCGCCGCGCTTGCCCCAGAACTTGACCCTGTCGCCGGCATTGTAGAATCCGACGACCTTTTCATCGGTGTGGTAGCCCTTGCCGACGATGCTGAGGTGCTTCATATCAATGCCGGATGCGGCCAACTTCTTAATGGCGGCTTCCGCCCCCTGATGATCCGCGAACACGGCGACGACGGCGTCCGATCGTTCCATTTGATCCTCCTGCATGACGGGCGAGCGCCCATATGGGAACTACCGGCAACGAATAGCATGGGGAAAGTCGCGGTGTGGATTAAGCCAAGGTATGAGCAGGCTCACGCCATGGTCTGACAAAGCGACGATACTGCGAACGGTCAATTAGAGCCTCGGTGGCCGCGGCAGAAGGAGATCGAGTTCAGGCTGAAAGATTGTCAGGCGGGGAGCCGTGGCATAGGCCAGACGGGTGAGGACTTTGAGCGTAGTAAGCCGCTTCTGTAGACCGTCATATTTAGGCTTGCCGTCAGCCAGTCTAAGCCACCAACGGATCAGCCGAATGTAAAGTCAAAGGCCTCCACGCCCGGGTCGAGAAACTCGATTTCGAACGCTCGATCGGCAATGGGTTTCGGTTGCCGGATCAGTTGGTACAGCCGCTGTTCCGTAACCGTGCCCTCGCCCTGTTCATCAACGTCGATTCTGTGCGCCGCGCCCGGCGGCTGTCCGTCGATCAACACGCGAAATCGCACGGAACTTCCCGGGACCGCCGGGCCCATGACGAGATGAAGATCGCGGGCGTAAAAACGGTAGGCAATGCGTCCATTGGGCGCGTTTAGGCCGGCGGCATCTTTCCTCGCCATCCAATCGCCGGCGAGCGCCCACTCGTTCAGCCGCAACTCCGCGGGGAGCCCATAAACGTGCGGCCTGTCCCAGGCTCCGCCCCCCGGCGACGCAAAGTTCTCCGTGCGCTCATACCCGAGATAATTTTCCGCGGATCTCAGGTCCCGCCAATCGGCGGCGGCTTCGAAACCTCGAGCCTCCACCGACACCGGTTCGCTACCGATGGCGGGCTTTCCGACCTCGGCCAACAGTTCTTGAATGACCATTTCCGACTGGTCGTATGCGCCCTCGCCAAAAAACTGATGCCGTACACGCCCCCGCGAATCGATAAAATACAGTGCCGGCCAATATTGGTTCCGGAAAGCACGCCATATGACGTGCGCACTGTCGACCGCCACCGGGTAATCGATCCGCATGTCCTTCACGGCCCAGCGAACGTTGCTTATGTTCTTTTCAAATGCGAATTCCGGCGCATGGACGCCGATCACCACCAATCCCTGATCCCGATATTTTTCCGCCCATGCGCGAACATAGGGAAGTGTGCGCCGCCAGTTGATGCAGGTGTAGGTCCAGAAATCGACGAGGACGACTTTTCCCCGCAGAGCCGAAGCATTCAGGGGCGGCGAATTTAGCCACTCGTCCGCGCGCTCGAATGCAGCCAACTCGGATTGACCGGATATCGGATCGGTGGGGAGCCCGTGAAGGAACGGTGCACGTACCCCGGTTAACGTCAGCGGCTGCGGCATCTTCGTCTCCTCGACAAAACCCGCGATCGGCGCTCCGATCGCAAGCGCGAGTATCGCGGCTATCAAGAGCTTGTTCACTTTCATCGCCGTATGCCTGCTGGATTCGGATCGAAGTCGCAAAAGGTAGGCATGCGGAAGTTAAGCGCGTTTGGCGCCGGGGGTCGTTCAACCATCGGAAGGGCGCGTCATATCAATGTATGAGTCGCGTTTCATCGTAGCCTCGCGGCGGGCTGCAACCATCCGCTGCAGCGCTGATCGCGGCCACCCGAGTGGCTTGCCACCGGTTGCGCGCTCGGGCCGCGTGAGTTTCAAGGCACAAGCGCCTCATACATTGATATGGACCCGCCCTTATGAAGGTTGAATGGCAAAGCATACGCGGTGACAGCATTTATTGATCGCACAAAGATCAACCAGGAGAGAAGTCATGTTATTCAAGAACAAGCTTGCGACCGTTGCGGCGGTGGTGCTCGGCCTCGCCTCATCGACTTTGGCCGCTCAAGCCCAAACGGTTGCTGATCCGTATCCAACGGGTGCGCCCAATAATAGGCTGGTGGGATTGCCGACCGACCCGTATCCGTTCGGGTACCAATCCGCAGCCACCCCAACGGTTGCTTATCGGGCCGTATACGGCCCGGCCGTGGCTTATCGGACCATTGGTGGGCGGTCTTATGCGCGCGCGCGCCATAATGGCCGGCACTATGCACGTGTGCGCACCAATGGCGGACATTATGCGCGCATGGCCGTGAATGGGCGGTATTACGTGCGCGTGCGCTAATACGGCGCAGGAACAACGACGGAGAAAAACAGCGCGCGGCCATTCATCCAATGGCCGCGGTTTTTCGGCCGGGAACGGCGCGTGTCCAGCCCACTTACAGGTCATAAGTGTTGTCGGAGGAATGTGAGCGAGTTGAACACGCTGTACCGCGCTCTGAATTGCGATCCTGAGATAGCACCAAGCGCCGACCTCGTCGGCGGCAATTCGAAAATACTCACGGGAAAGAAAATTACTGGACAGCGGACCCGCGGGCCGCGATTGTCAGTCCGCAGGGCAAATACGGGGCCAACGGCGGTTAAACTTCGGCGACGTCGACGATAGCTTCAGCGAAAGCCTGCGGGGCTTCCTGAGGCAGATTGTGCCCGATGCCGCCCTTGATGAGGCGGTGCTCATGTTTGCCCAAGAATTTCTTGGCATAGGAACTCGGATCTGGGTGTGGTGCGCCATTGGCGTCGCCTTCAAGGGTAATAGTGGGCACGGTGATGACTGGACTTACGGCAAGGCGCTTTTCCAGATCGTCATATTTGGGCTCGCCGTCAGCCAAACCTATCCGCCAGCGATAATTATGGATGGAAATGGCGACGTGATCCGGATTTTCCAGGGCCGCGGCAGTGCGGTCGAACGTTGCATCATCGAAGTCCCACTTCGGCGAAGCAATCTGCCAAATGAGCTTCGCGAAGTCGTGCCGGTATTTGTCGTAGCCGGCGCGGCCGCGTTCGGTAGCAAAATAGTATAGGTACCACCACTGGAGCTCGGCTTTTGGCGGCAACGGTATCTTGCCGGCTTCCTGGCTGCTGATCAGGTAACCGCTTACTGAGACGAGAGCCTTGCAACGCTCCGGCCACAGCGCCGCGACGATGTCGGCCGTTCGCCCACCCCAATCAAAGCCGCCGATGGTGGCCCTCTCGATTTTGAGGGCATCCATCAACGCGATGGTATCGACCGCCAGCACCGACTGCTGGCCATTGCGCGCCGTGTCACTGGAAAGAAATCGCGTCGGGCCGTAGCCGCGCAGATACGGCACGATCACCCGGTAGCCCGCCGAAGCCAACAAAGGGGCGACATCGACATAGCTGTGAATGTCGTAGGGCCAGCCGTGCAGAAGAATGACCGCAGACCCATCAGCAGGGCCAGCTTCGGCATATCCGACATTCAGGTCGCCGGCGTCGACCTGCTTCAGTGAGGCGAACGACGTGTTCGTTCCCGGCTTCATTGCGGGGAGCTTTGACTTTCTCGATTGAGCGTCCGCCGCCGAACCGATCGTGCCGAGCTGGGTCGCGGCGACGGACAGGACAGCGGTGTCGAAAAAGCGGCGGCGATGTTGGTTGATTTCGTCGGGCGCCTTGATGTTCTCCACGATGAGTCTCCTTCACTGGACGGGCGGTCGGCGAACAAACACGCCCGAAGCACCGAGTGCGATCAGCCCACTTTCGTTGGTCTCCGCAAAAGCCCTTACGACTTCCATCGGCCGCTGGTGCCCCGCGGACCGCGTATTTCTGGCCGTAGGGCGAACCCAGGCTGACACTGATCACACTTCGCCGACGTCGATCACGGCTTCGGCAAAGGCTTGCGGGGCTTCCTGAGGCAGATTGTGGCCGATGCCGCCCTCGATGAACCGGTGCGAATATTTGCCGGAGAAGAGCTTCCGATAGGCCGTGTCGCCGTCATAATGCGGAGCACCATTGGCGTCGCCTTCAAGGGTAATGGTAGGCACTGCAATTACTGGACTCTCGGCAATCCGCCTTTCAAGGTCGTCATATTTCGCCTCGCCCTTTGCCACACCGATCCGCCATCGGTAATCATGAATCACGATCGCGACATGATCCGGGTTGTTGAAGGACGCCGCGGTGCGATCGAATGTGGCGTCGTCGAAGTTCCACTTAGGTGAGGCGATCTGCCAAATAAGCTTTGCAAAGTCATGCCGGTACTTGTCGTAGCCGGCCTGGCCGCGTTCAGTCGCAAAATAATATTGGTACCACCACTGAAGCTCGGCCTTCGGCGGCAACGGGGTCCTTTGCGCTTCCTGGCTAGTCAGCAGATAACCGCTCACGGAAACGAGCCCCCGGCACCGCTCCGGCCAAAGCGCCGCTACAATGTCGGCCGAGCGTCCACCCCAATCAAAACCGCCGATGGTCGCCTTTTGTATTTTGAGAGCGTCCATCAAGGCGATGACGTCGAGAGCAACCGCCGCAGGCTGGGCGTTGCGGAACGTTTCGTTGGAAAGAAAGCGCGTCGCGCCATAGCCGCGCACGTACGGGACGATCACCCGGTAGCCGGCCGATGCCAGCAAAGGGGCGACATCGACAAAGCTGTAAATGTCGTATGGCCACCCGTGCAGAAGAATGGCCACAGGACCGTCAGCGGGGCCAGCTTCGGCGTAACCGACATTCAGGAGGCCGGCATCGATCTGCTTCAGCGAGGCGAAGGAGGTGTTCGTTCCCGGCTTGATTGCCGGCAGCCTGGTCTTGCCGGGTTGGGCGCTGGCCGAACCGATCATGCCGAGCTGGGCGGCGGCAATGGTCATGGCCGCGGTGCCAAAGAAGCGGCGGCGTCGCTCGTCGATTTCTTCGGACATCTCAATCTTCTCCATTGCTACGTCTCCATTTTTCGATGGGTAACCACGTGGAAGGAAGACGGCGTGCACGCTTATGCGCGCGCCGTTCGGCTTAGGTTGATTGGCGCAGCGATTTGAACGACGCCCGCAGCTCTGCGGTGAATTCCACCGGCTGTTCCCAAGCCGCGAAGTGGCCGCCTTTCTGGAGCCGGTTGTAATGAATGAGTTTGGGATAGGCTTTCTCCGCCCAGCTCCGCGGCGCCGGGTAGAGTTCATCGGGGAAGACGCTCACGGCGACCGGGAGGGTGACGCCCTTCGGCGCGAAAAAGGCAAGCTTGCTCTCCCAATACAGACGAGCCGAAGAGACCCCCGTGTTCGTCAACCAGTAGAGCGCGATGTTGTCGACGATGTTCTCACGCGTTAGGCCCTCGGTTTGCCCGTCGAATACGCGTGCGATGAGCTCGTAGCTGCGCCCGTCGTGATCAATCATCCATGCCGCGAGGCCGATCGGCGAATCCGCGATTGCATATAGCGTTTGCGGGCGGTGCCCCATCTCTTGGGCGTAGCCCAGGCCGGTCTGGTAGAACTGACTGAGCTGATCGTACGCCAGCTTCTCGTCGGCCGCGAGGCCCGACGGCGACGGGACGCCCGCAAGGGCCAACTTGTCGATGTCGGGTGGCACCGTGGCAGGCATGTTGGTGTGGATGCCGACCAGTCCCGGTGGTGTCTGCAGGGCCATCTGCTCGGTCACGGCATTGCCCCAATCGCCGCCTTGCGCAACATACCGCGTGTATCCGAGGCGCTGCATCAGCACGATCCATGCTCGTGCTATACGGATGGGATCCCAGCCGGTCGTGGTCGGCTTCCCCGAAAAACCGTGGCCGGGGAGCGACGGAATCACGAGGTCGAAAGCGTCCGATGCGCTCCCGCCATGTGCCGTGGGATTGGTCAGCGGGTCGATAATCTTCAGCTGCTCGATGATCGAGCCGGGCCACCCGTGCGTGACGATGAGCGGCAACGCATTCTCATGTTTTGAACGAACGTGAATGAAATGAATGTCCAGCCCATCGATCTCGGTGATGAACATTGGTAAGGCGTTCAGCGTGGCCTCGATCTTGCGCCAGTCATGGCCCGTTTGCCAGTACTGCGTGAGTTTCTGGATCGTCGCGAGCTGCACACCTTGCGAGTCATTCGTGACCGTTTCGCGTTCGGGCCACTGTGTCGCCGCCACGCGCCGGCGGAGGTCGACGAGTTGCTCCTCCGGGACATTGACGCGGAAGGGTCGGATTGCGTCGGGTTCGGTTCTTGCGCCCGCCGGCGAGGGAAGGACGTCAGCGTTCACGACGTATGCCGCGGCTGCGATGCCGACGGCACCAGCGGCTCCCGCGGTGGCAAGCACGTTGCGTCGGGTGTGCCATGAGGATGTTGTAGACATGATGATTCTCCTGGGGGAAAAGCGGGCTTCAGGTGCGGGTGTACGGTTTCGCCGTGACGATGAGCCTAGTATCCCCATCGACAGGGATTGCCTTTTTCAGACTGGTTGAGCCTATCCATAATGACTTTCCCCAGTCCGATGGTTGGTCGGGTTCTGCTACCCTGATCGAGTCGGCGAATGAATTTGAGCTGGGCCATTCCATTCCGCTTGAACCAAGCGGCCAGCCAACCCTGCGCGCCATTTGCGAGCACTGCTATTCAACCATCGGAAGCGCGGGTCATATCAATGTATGAGTGGCCGGCGCCCCGATCCCAGGGCTCTGCGGAAACCGAATGCGGGCTGCCAGGCCGGCCGAGAAGCCAGGAACCTACTGACCAGTCGCGGCTTTCACCGGCCCATGGATGCTTAGAAATGGATTTGGTCCCATCCAGTTATGATCAGGCACCGACCTCGCAAGAATCGGCCGGATAGGTGATCGTTCCCGCGGTCCCTATTTTGGCGGCGCTTGTCATATGCGCCTGCTTGACCTGGTTCGGTCCGAGAATGTGAAAGACAATTTCGCCGGCGGCGATTAAGTAGTCCGAGATGATTCGGCGGTGACATCGCCACCACAATGTTTCGGCACACATGATTGCGCAGCGCTGGGCATGCCCAGATTTGCGCAAACTGCCGAGCCCGACGTGAAAGCAATCGCCCATGGCGTAGTCTGCGTAATTATGGAAGCTCTGGTTCTGCCAGAACGCGTTGGTGGCCGCAGACACGTTCGGCTGCCTCCCGCGCAGACCGCCAAGGGCTGCAATGTGCTCGAATCCGATCTCAAATGCGGACAGGGACGTGGGCAGCACGTCGATGCTGTATTGCGGATTGCTGCGGGAACGCGGAATAGTCCGAACGTCGACGACGAATTGGACATCGGCGCTTTTCAGTAAGGCCACGAATACGTCGAGCGGCCGAGTTGAATGTCCGATCGTGAAGAACGGGTTCGTCATAAGAGGGCTTCGAAGAATAGCTTCGCAATTATACCGCGAAGATTGAGGAGGCTCCTCTCAGTCTTACCGTGCCGAGGTTTAAGCGCTTAGCGGAAATGCCGCAGCGCGGTGCCCTTGTGTAGAGCGACGTGGTCGGTCTTGTCGCTTTTGATCTCGTACTGGGGCTCATCCCTGCTGGCGTGATGAATGTAGCCCTTATAGCTTATGTCCTTGGTATGCAGCTTTATGATCGTGCCGCTGACCAGCCCTGCTTCCGAGTTCCAACTGACATGATCGCCAACTTTGAAGGTCTCTGTCATGGCCGACTCCTTCCACCAGGGGCGAATCGATCGAGGGCGAGGCGCCTGCAGACGAGCTGGAAACGGTCTTTAACTGAGTGGGTGCTCTTGCTGGACCGCCGCAGAGGGCCGGGAACCCACTGGCTACACCTTGAGAGCTCTTTCGAGAGAATCGATCAGGGCGTCTGCCTCGAATGGCTTGGTCAGCAGGCAGACCGCGCTCGCCGCTAACGCTCTGGCTTCCAGGCCCGGCTCCTTGCGCGCAGTAATCATGATGACTGGCACGTCCGAGCCGCGCGCGGAAAGCAGCCCGCAAAGATCAAAACCACTCATGCCGGACATGTGAATGTCGGTGATCACGCAGTCGCTTGATTCTTCGCCGCCCTCGGTAATAAAATCCTCCGCAGACGCAAACCCTCGCGCGCCATATCCGAGCGAACAGAGCGATTCAACAAGCGCCACTCGGAATGGGTCGTCGTCGTCGATGACCGCGATTAAGGGCTGTGTTGCCACACATCATCCTTCCTCCCCGGGTTCGGCTGCAGACGCCAAGTCGGGGACAGCGTATTCTCGCAAGCGACGGGGGTCGCGTGGAACTATACACTGGTGTTATAGCCGACCGGTCATGACCGCTTGAGGTTAACGACATCGGCCATCCGAACGAGATCAGCCAAGGTCCGCGCGCCCATTTTGCGCATTCCCGCACCCCGATGAATTTTCACGGTGATCTCGCTTATTCCCAGTTCGCCGGCTATCTGCTTGTTCATTTTGCCGGTCGTTACCAGCAGCATCACTTGCTGCTCACGCGGGGACAAGGTCGCGAACCGCTGCTGCAGCTGCGAAACATCGCCGTCAACGGTGCGCTGCTGTCGGTCACGTTCGATGGCGGCTATCACAGCGTCAAGCATGTCCTGATCGTGGAAAGGCTTGGCAAGAAAGTCCACCGCACCCCGCTTCATGGCGCGAACCGACATCGGAATATCGCCATAACCGGTCATCATGACGACCGGCAGCCTGACACCCATCTGGGTCAGTTGAGCCTGGAACTCTAGCCCATTCATGTCGGGCAAGCGGACGTCGATGACGATGCATCCGGGTTTGTCGACGAGGCCCGCGGCCAGAAAATCGCGGGCCGTCGCGTAGCTTTGGGTTCCGAGACCTACCGAGTCGAACAAGCTCTCCAACGCGCCGCGTACCGACGGATCGTCGTCAACCACGTGCACGACCGCCTCATCGTTGGTTTGGAACGGCATGGCAAGCGCCCATACGGTAATGCCTTCCGCTCTGGTAACATGGCGGAAGTCGCGCTGGGGATCAAGCCAAGGTATGAGCCGGCTGACGCCATGGTCTGAGTGAAGCACGATGGTCCTGCAGGGTTCTTTGCTATGCCGTATGCATGGCCGGCGGCGCGTTATCGGGAGCGGCGCGCTATTATCGAAAAGCGGGATCCTTGCGACACGGCGGACCGCACTTCCATGCGGTGACCAAGCACATCGAGGGCGCGTCGAACGACGAAAAGCCCAATTCCCAAGCCGTCGCACCGCGCGCAGTCAACACGCTCAAAGGCCTCGAAAATCTTCGATAGCTTCTCCGGCGCGATGCCGATACCGGTGTCCTGAACGTCGATCCGCACGTGCGATCCGAAACTTCGGCATCCGATGAGGATGCGCCCGCCGCGTTCGGTGTATTTGATAGCATTGGTTGCCAGATTACCGAGGATGCCGCCCAGGAGCACCGGGTTGCTCACAACCTGGGCCTTCGTCGCGCAGACCCGCATGTCGATGCCTCGTCGCAGCGCTGCGTCCTCATTCTCATCGCGCAGCCGCCAGAACAAGGGTGCAAGCGCCACCGACGACATCTCCAGCGTCTTGGCATGCTCGTAGAGGCGAAGCGCGCCCAATAGAGTATCGAGCTGCTCGGTCAGCCTGCCGATCGCCCACTCGCCACGATCCAGCCAGGCCTGTTCCGACTTGCTGCAGGCGGCAGTTCGTAACCTTTCGTAAGAGCGTTGAAGGACCTGCAGCGGCTGACGAAGATCATGTCCTGCCATGCCGAGCAGCGCGGCTTGAAAATCGCTGGCGCGCCGCCAATCCGGCATTTTAAGATCCGCCGGTATCGCCTTAGAACAATCGGAGCCGACCATCACGGTACCCCCTCCCGCACTTACGAAGCGGTGAATTGAACATCAGCAGTTAACGTGCCCCCGGACTGGCCGATTTGCCATCAGGCATTGGGAGTCCTCGATCATATAAAAGTATTATGCCCCGGCCGCGTCCCGAGGGGAGTGGGTCACTTTTGCTTTGGCGTTGACGATAAAAAGTGGTCTAGCGCAACGAAGGCACCAGTGGTAGCTCAGCTCCCAGTGGATGGCTGGACGCTATTGCCCGCGATGACCGAATTTGCATGGGTCGATACTGGTGGCGAACACCGACTTCTCCAACCGCTGTGGGACGACGGCGAGCGCCTTTATTGCAGAACGTGGCGGAATGATGCGGAGGGTGTCCAGCACGCACTTATGGCCGTGTTGCCTGCTGCTGAACGTCCGGCGCCCGCCACCATCAGTCGGCTCGCCCACGAATTCGCGCTCAAGGACTATCTGGATGGCGCGTGGGCAGCGCGACCGCTGGAACTTGTGCGCAGTCGCGGTCGAACGCTACTCCTGCTTGAGTCCCACAGTACCAACACGCTGGATTCGTTGCTGGGCAAGCCCCTGGAGTTGGGAAGATTTCTGCGGCTCGCCCCAGCGATCACTCACGCCGTCGGCCGGTTACATGAGAGCGGCCTAGTCCACAAGGACATAAAGCCCGCCAACATTCTTCTCGACCCCGTCACCGAGCAAGTCTGGTTGACCGGTTTCGGCATCGCCTCCCGACTGCCCCGCGAACGTCAGGCACCCGAGCCTCCCGAGTTCATCGCGGGAACCTTGGCCTACATGGCGCCAGAGCAAACCGGACGAATGAATCGCTCAATCGATTTGCGCAGCGACCTCTACGCGCTCGGCGTTACGTTCTATCAAATGCTGACGGGAGCGCTGCCGTTCGCGGCGACCGATCCCATGGAATGGGTTCATTACCACATCGCGCGCAAGCCGTTGGCGCCCGACCAGCGATTCCCCGGAATACCACCACCCTTGTCTGACATCGTCATGAAGCTCCTCGCCAAGACGGCAGAGGAACGCTATCAGACCGCGGTGGGACTGGAGCAAGACCTGCGAGATTGTGCAATCCAATGGGAGAGCCAACAGCGCATCGAGCCCTTCACCCTCGGACGACATGAGCCGCCCGGGCGGCTTTTAATCCCCGAGAATCTTTATGGGCGCGCCCCGGAAATAGCAGCATTGCAGAGTGCCTTCGACACCATCGTCAATCACCCGACGACGGCGCTGATCCTCGTGTCAGGCCACACGGGTATTGGCAAATCATCGGTGGTGAATGAACTTCACAAGGCCCTAGTTCCGCTACGCGGCCTGTTCGCATCGGGCAAGTTCGACCAGTACAAACGCGATATTCCCTATGCAACCTTGGCACAAGCGTTTCAACGGCTTGTCCGCCCGATCCTCGCCAAGAGCGAAGCCGAGCTCGGCCGGTGGCGGCAGACTTTGCTCCGTGCGCTTGAGCAGCACGGCGCCCTTATCGTCGACCTCGTTCCGGAGCTGAAACTCATCGTCGGGGAGCAGGAGCCGGTCCCTGAGCTGCCGACGTCCGACGCCCAGCGGCGCTTCCAGTCACTACTGCGGCGTTTCATCGGTGTCTTCGCGCGCCCTGAACATCCACTCGCCCTGTTTCTCGACGACCTGCAATGGCTCGACGCGGCTACTTTGGATCTGCTCGAGGATCTCCTCACCCAGGAGAGCGTCCCACACCTGCTTCTCATTGGCGCCTATCGCGACAATGAGGTCGATGCCTCTCATCCGCTGATGCGTAAACTCCGTTCGATCAAGGCGGCCGGCACGTCGTCCGTCGAGGAGATCACGCTTGGCGCGCTCGACGCCGAACACGTTTCGCAGTTGATCGCGGACGCGCTCCACTGTGAAACGGATCGCGTGGGGGATCTGGCTGAGCTGATTGTGCAGAAAACCGATGGCAATCCGTTTTTCATTAATCAGTTCCTGTCGACATTGACGGATGAAGGTCTGATCGCGTTTGATTCTGCGCATTCGCGCTGGTCCTGGGATCTTGA
Organism: Xanthobacteraceae bacterium; assembly: GCA_052148715.1. GTDB lineage: Bacteria > Pseudomonadota > Alphaproteobacteria > Rhizobiales > Xanthobacteraceae > JBKQHQ01. The sequence goes on from JBKQHQ010000009.1 coordinate 44,783, forward strand.
GCGCATCCACGCGAAGGGTTACACTGACAATGTGGCCGACTTGATGATCGGCAAACTCGTCCGGCTCCCTGCGGCAACCCAGCAGGCGCTGCAACAACTGGCCTGTCTCGGCAATATCGCGACCACCGCGATGTTAGCTGTCGTTCACGACACGACCGAGCAGGAGCTGCACGCCGGGCTACTTGAGGCACGCCGCCAGGAGTTGGTCGATTTCCTCGAGAGCTCCTACCGGTTCGTCCACGATCGCGTCCACGAGGCTGCTTATGCGCTGATCCCGACCGACCAGCGCGCCGGCATGCACCTACGGATCGGCAGGATGCTGGTCGCGCATACGCCTCCCGGCAAGCTGGACGAGGCCATTTTCGAGATTGTCAACCAACTCAACCGCGCGTCGTCCTTGGTGACGGCGCCGGAAGAGCGCGAGCAGCTGGCCGAATTCAATCTGCTTGCCGGCAAACGCGCCCAAGCATCGTCCGCCTATGTATCCGCATTGAATTACCTGACTACGGGAGCCGCCTTACTGAGGGAGGATAGTTGGCAGCAGCGTCGCGAACTCAACTTTGCCCTGGAGGTAACTAGGGCGCATTGCGAGTTCGCGTCCGGAAGGATCGCGGAAGCCGAAGCGCGTCTGCGCGGCGTTTCCATTCGTGCCGTCACGACGCGAGAGCGCGTCGCGGTGGCCTGCCTGCAAGTCGATCTTTACCAGGGAATCGACCGTAGCGATGAGGCGGTCGCCGTTGGTTTGCGTGCGTTACGACACCTGGGCGTCGACCTTCCGGAGCGTCCGACGGAAGCCGATGCTCGACGCGCCTACGATGGCATCTGGACCCGGCTGGGCGCTCGCGCGATCGAAGATCTCGTCAGTCTACCGCTCATGAGCGACCCGGATTCGCTCGCGGCTCTGGATCTTCTGATCAGAGTTGCGGTCCCGGGGCACTTTGTCTCCTTTCATCTATTCGTGGTGGCTGTTTGCACGGCTGTCAGCTTGGGACTCGAGCGAGGTCACAGTGATGCATCTTGTATCGCCTACGTGCAGCTGGGCACGCTGGCAGGGGCCCACTTCGGCCAGTTCGATGCCGGCTACCGCTTCGGACGGTTGGGGTGCGAGTTGGTCGAGCGACCGGGATTGCAGCGCTTTCAAGCCAGGGTATTCGAGACATTCGGATTCCTCGTGCCTTGGACTCAGCATGTCCGAAAGGGGCGCGAGTTCCTACTTCGTGGCTTCGACCTCGCCACCCGGATCGGTGAAATCAGTTACGCGGGATATGCTTGCGGCCAGCTCAACACCAACTATCTCATGGCCGGCGACCCGTTGATCGAGGCTCAGGAGCAGGCTCAACACGGGCTCGCCTTTGCCCGCAGAGTCTGCTTCGGAATAATCGAGGGCTGGATTCTGGGCCAACTCGGTCTCATCCGTAGCCTGCGGGGACTGACCACACGTTTTGGCTCATTCGACGAAGGTGTGTTCCGTGAAAGTGATCTTGAGCGTGATCTGGCCGGCAACCCGGCGCTCGCGCTTGCGGAATGTTGGTACTACATTCGTAAGCTGCAGGCACGTTTCCTCGCAGGCGAATTCGTGGACGCCTTGCAGGCGGCCTCCAGGGCCCAACCGATGCTCTGGAGTACCGTGTCTCTCTTGGAGGTTGTTGAATACCGTTTCTACGGTGCGCTTTGCCATGCGGCAGTTCATGAATCCGCCTCGTCTGAGGAGCGCGAATATCATGTCGCGAGGCTGACGGAACACCTGGAGAAGCTCGAGACCTGGGCACTCCATTGCCCGGAGAATTTTGCCAACCGGGCGGCACTCGTCGGGGCGGAGCTGGCCCGCATCGAGGGGCGGGAACTCGACGCAGAGCGGCTGTACGAACGTGCAATCAGTTCGGCCCGTGCCGCAGACCTAGTCCACAACGAGGCCCTCGCCAACGAGCTTGCGGGACGATTTTACCTCACGCGCGGCTTTGAGCGCATCGCGAATGCCTATTTTCGGGAAGCCCGCGCCTGCTATTTACGCTGGGGCGCTGACGCGAAGGTCCGACAGTTCGATCAGCTTTACCCGCATTTGGCCGCTCCGGAGGGGCAGCAGCGTCCTGCCGCGATCATTGGCTCGCCGGTCCAACATCTGGACGTAGCGAGCGTCGTGAAGGCCTCTCAGGCTCTGTCCAGCGAGATCGTGTTGCCCAAGTTGATCGAGCGGCTGATGAAGATCGCGATCGAGAACGCAGGCGCGGATCGCGGCCTTTTGATATTGCCGTCAGGGGATGAATATCTGATCCAAGCGGAGGCGCGGGCGACCGGCGATCAGATCGAAGTCACGATGCGCCAAGAGCCGATTACCCGGATCGCCTGTCCCGAATCCCTCGTCCGCTATGTCATCCGCACGCAGGAAAGCGTGATCCTCGATGATGCCTCCAAACCCAACCTGTTCTCTGCGGACGACTATCTGCGCGACCGACAATCGAAGTCGATCCTCTGCCTTCCCTTGATAAAACAACGGGAATTAACCGGGATTCTCCTCCTCGAAAACACATTAGCCTCTCACGCATTCACCGCGGCCCGAATCGCGGTCTTGGAACTGTTGGCGGCGCAAGCAGCTATCTCGCTGGAAAACACGCGCCTCTATAGCGATCTTCAAGAACGGGAAACGAAAGTCAGACGTCTTGTCGACTCCAATATTATCGGGATTTTGATCGGGAATCTCGACGGTCAGGTTCAGGAGGCCAATCAGGCGTTTCTCCAGATTGTCGGATACGATCAAGCGGACCTCGCGGCGGGTCGATTGCGCCGGATAGAGCTGACGCCGGCGGAATGGCATGACCGGGACGCGCAGGCCGGGGCTGAAATGAGGACGATGGGAACCGCCCAGCCATACGAGAAGGAGTACTTCCGGAAAGACGGCAGTCGCGTGCCGGTCCTGGTTGGAGCAGCGACGTTCGGTGAACGAGGATACGGCGTTGTCGCCTTCGTCGTCGACCTGACCGACCGCAAGCGGGCCGAGGCAGCCGTGCGCGAAAGCGAACTCCGCTACCGCGAGGTGCAGATGGAGTTAGCGCATGCGAACCGGGTTGCGACAATGGGCCAACTGACGGCCTCCATTGCCCACGAAGTAGGCCACCCTGTCGCTGCCTCGCTTATGAGTGCCGAAACCGCTGCGCGCTGGCTCGCGCGTGAGCCGCCAGATTTGGAAAGGGCCAGGCAGTCAATCGACCGTACTATTAACGAAAGTAAACGGGCAGCCAATATTTTTGTCGGCATCCGCGATCTCGTGAAAAGCGCGCCGTCGCGGACCGGAGATGTGGAAATCAACGAGGCGATATTGGAAGTGATCGCGCTGACCCGGGGCGAACTATCAAAAAACAGCGTTCTGGTGCAGATGGAGCTGGCGAAGGGCCTTCCAGTCGTTCACTGCGATCGGGTCCAACTGCAACAGGTCATTTTGAACTTGATCGTCAACGCCGTCGAGGCGATGAGCCAAACGAGCGACGGGCCCCGGGACATGCTGATCAGCACCGAAAGTGAGTCAGGAAGCGTCCGGGTCGCAGTGCGGGATTCGGGTCCCGGGCTGCCTCAAGCCAACTCCGAGCGAGTCTTCCAGGCCTTCTTTACAACCAAGCCTAGCGGCTTGGGGATAGGCCTCTCGATTTGCCGGTCGATCGTTGAGGCGCATGGCGGGCGGCTCTGGACGACGCCGAACGAGCCGCGCGGCACGGTTTTTTGCTTTACGCTGCCGATCGGGAAGAATCGCTTGGGGACCTAGAGTCATCTGAGGCCTAGTCTCGCCAAAAGGCGAATGCATGCAGCGCGTGGAAATCTGCTGGAGACAGGCTGATGGAAGGTCAAAAGCGCAACACCCTGGAAAATGACGGGCTAGAAACTTCCCAGGTGGCGCCGCGCCGTACGCCGTGGGCATTCGACCCGGGCGATGCCGTGAGCCGCTATGGTCTCCTGGCGGCGTGGATACTGCTGATCGTCGTTTTCTCGATCGCAAGGCCGGAAATATTTCTGAGTCGAGCCAACTTCGCCAACATCCTCGGTTCGCAGGCCACGCTGGTGATGGTGACCATAGGGATGATCATCCCGATGACGGTCGGCGAATTCGATATCTCTATGGCGGGGCTCGTCTCGGCATGCCTCATGCTCATCGGCGTGTTGAATGCAAACTATGCCTGGCCGATTGGCGCGGTCGTGATATTGGTCGCTGCACTCGCGCTCGCCGTTGGAATGATCAATGCGTTCATAGTGGTGCGCATTGGCGTCAATTCCCTGGTTGCGACGCTCGGTATGGGCACGCTGCTCACTGGCGTGGCTTATGGTATCAGCGGCGTCAGTATCATCGGGCTTTCCAGCACGTTGACGATGATTGCCCGCACCAAATTGTTTGGCATCCAGTTGGCGTTCTACTACGGGCTCTTCCTCACCGTTGCGCTGTGGTACGTGCAGCGCTTCACGCCACTTGGGCGCAACATGTACTTCACCGGCGCCAATCGCGAAGTGGCGCGGCTTTCGGGTGTGCAGGTTGACCGACTACGGGCCTTGTCACTGGTCGCCTCGAGTTTGATCGCCGCGTTCGCTGCCGTGATCCTGGCGGGCGTGCTTGGCTCGGCGGATCCGAACGTGGCGACTGGCTACCTTCTGCCGCCCTTCGCCGCCGCTTTTCTAGGTGCCACCGCCATAACGCCCGGGCGCTTTAATCCCTGGGGTGCATTTGTCGCCGTTTATTTCTTGATCACCGGCATCGTCGGCCTGCAAATCGTGGGCTTTCCGGGTTGGATCGAACAGGTCTTTTACGGCGGCGCGCTCGTGTTGGCGGTCGCGTTGTCGCGTATCGCGGCCGAAAAACTCAACAGCGCCCGATGGAACGCGGCAAGCTAATTCCTTGACGACAAGGACTTACCCGAGACAGGAGGTGGAGGTGGAAACAATTGGCACAAATTCGACGCGACGCGCCGTCGGAAGAGGAATGAAGCTCCACCTGCTATCGGCAGCCGCATTGCTCATCGGTACGCCACCGAGTTTTGCCGAGGACCTCGGTTCTCCCATCCAACAGGCAAGGCAAATCGTTGCTGCCGTTAGCGAGCCGAAGACCGGGCCGCCGGATTTGCCGGCGATCGACGCCGGGGCGAAGCTGAAGGGTAAGTCGATCTTTTATCTTTCGGCGGCATTGAGCTACCCGTTCAGCCAAGAAGTTCTCAAAGGCGTGCAGGATGCAAGCGCGGTGCTCGGCATGACGGTGGTTACGGCCGACGCGGCGGCGGGGTCGTCCAGCGCGTCCAGTTACATCGATCGCGCCATAAGCCAGGGCGCGGCAGCCATCATACTGCAAGGGATCGACGCCTATACGGTTCAGGCCTCGCTTGCGGATGCCAAGGCGGCGCGCATTGCCGTGGTTACAGTCGCTGCGCTGCCACCGGGACCCCTGTCGAAGGAAACCGCCGATCTCGGCGTTTCCGCCTCAGTCAATTTCTCCATTGCCGAGGTTGGCAAGGTAATGGCCGCGTATGTGGCGGCCAACGCGGCGCCTGATGCACATGTCGCGCTTATCAGTTGCTCGACCTTTCGCACGGATCAGATCGTCGCGAGGGAATTTACCGCCGAGCTTAAGCGCTTCTGCCCCGGATGCGCGCTGACGACCAAGGACTCGCCACTGACGCAATGGCAGACAACGCTGCCGTCACTGGTCCGCACATTGATAACGGTCGATCCAGCGATCAGCTTCATTGTGCCTTCGGTCGACGCGATGGTGCCGTCGATCAAACCTGCCATTATCGCCGTCGGCGCGGGCGACAAGATCAAGATTGTCAGCAACAACGCTCAGCTGCCGGACATGCAAGCGATCGCCACCAAGAACGATCAGGAGGTGGCGGATGTCGGCGCGTCGAACGAACGGATGGGTTGGGCCACGGTCGATCAGATCGCCCGGCTTTTGACCGGACGCCCGCCCGTGACGGACGATCAACCGCTCCGTCTATTCACGACCGAGAACATCGACCAAGTCAATCTCAAGGAACCCGCGTACACATGGTACGGCCGTTTTGACTTCAAGTCCTACTACCGCAAACTTTGGAGCCTCTGATCGGAATGGGAAGACCTGACACACCCTCGTCCGATTTCGTCATATCGCTCCGCAATGTGTCGAAGTCGTTCGGGCAGCGTCGTGTCCTTGACCGGGTCGATCTGGATGTTGCGGCAGGACAGGTCCACGCCCTGCTAGGTCAAAACGGATCCGGTAAATCGACACTGATCAAGATCCTTTCGGGCGTTTACGAGCCCGACAGGGCCGATGCAGGCGATGCGCAACCTTATTTGCTGCTCGGCGGGCAGCGGATCAGCCTACCGCTCAATCCTGCATCTGCAACGGCTTTTGGCCTCGCCGTCGTTCATCAGGACCTGCCGATCATCGGATCGGCGAGCATCATGGAAAACCTTCGCATCGGTCGGTTCCGCACGAGGATCGGCTGGCGCATAGACTGGCGCCAGGAAAGGCGCGAGGTTGCCGCGGCGCTGCATAGCTTCGGAATTCGCGGTGAGCCCGACCGATTGGCGCAAGACCTCCCCGAGGCTGACCGTGCCATGCTTGCGATCTTGCGCGGCCTGCAAGGGCTCCCGGTGGATCGACCGGGGCTGCTGGTCTTGGACGAACCGACGGCGCATCTGCCGCGTGACGGTGTCGATCGTGTATTCGCTGCGATCCGGCTCGTGGCGCGGCAGGGACACAGCGTATTGCTGATCACCCATCGGCTCGACGAAGTGTTTGCCATTGCTGACCGTGTCTCGGTCATTCGCGACGGCGCGATTTGCCATATCGCCGATACGGCGCGCTCGACGATGCGCGATCTGATCAAAGCGATACTCGGCTTCGAGCTGGACGATCTATATCCCGAGCGGGTGGAACAACGCGGCGAACGTGCCTTAAAAGTTATCAACCTATCCGGCAAGCGGGTTCAAGACCTTTCCCTTGAATTGCGGCGGGGGGAGATTGTGGGGCTTACCGGTTTGATTGGAGCCGGGCAGGAAGAAGTGCCTTATCTACTCTTTGGCGCTCAACCTGGCAGGTCGGGCGCTATTGCGGTTGGCGATGCGCTTTACCGGCAATCACGGTTCTCTCCCCGCTTAGCGATCGAGGCCGGCATGGCGCTCCTGCCCGGCGATCGGCGGGCGGCGTCTGGCGTTGGCGATGCCTCGGTCCGCGAGAATGTCAGCCTGCCGATCCTGCGCAGATTCTTCCGGGCGGGCCTTCTCGACGAAAAGCGAGAACGGCATCATGTCGAAAGGCTATTGCGGAACTTCGAGGTAAAGCCCCTCGATTCAGCATTGCCGCTCGGGTCGCTGAGCGGCGGCAATCAGCAAAAGGCGCTCTTGGCAAAGTGGTTTCAGACACGCCCCGCGATTCTCCTTCTGCATGAACCGACGCGAGGCGTTGATATCGGCTCCCGTCGCGCCATCTTCCGGCAGATCAAGGAAGCCGCGGCTCTGGGCACGGCGATTCTCCTTGTCAGCACGGAGTACGCTGATCTCGCCAATCTGTGCGACCGCGTTCTGGTGATGCGAAACGGACGACTGACGACCGAGTTGAGCGGTGACGCGATGAGCGAACAGCGGATCATCGCGCAGTGCATGGTGAACGATCTGCTGTTTCCCGAAATGCAGCACCCGGGCTCGTCATAACTTTGCATCGATCGTCGGCGTGGAAAAGACCCATGGCGTTGAATGCACCATCTTCGTCCCACGCGACCGGAGTTAGTTGCCGCACCAATGGGTGCGACTAATATTCTTCATGAATGTTCCAATCCAAACATGGTGTCAATGAAATACCGCCCGGGGCCGGTGAGGCGCAGAAGAAGGAAGCCGCCCATAATGCCGAGATTCTTGTTGAAGTGAAACATGTTCTCGCGCCGAGCGGGCCCCGTCATCGTCCAATAACGATGGCTGATAAGCGAAGTTACCAGCGTATAGAATAACATGCGGAGCGCTAACGGGCGGGCGAGCACACTCACCAGAATCGAGGTGGAGACCGGAAGTTCCACAAAAAATCAAGCGCCGCGTCGACAAGCTCCCGGATCGCTTGCGGACCCTGGCCGACCTCATCCGGATGGCCGAAGGCCTCAAGCTCAAGCGGCCGTGACTGGGCGTGTATAGCACCTGTGTATAATTTATCGATGTCTCTCGCGCATGTGAAATTTATATGACCGCTTGGCTTTGCTGCCGGCAGCTGGACCCCCGGGAAAACGCGGCGAAGATGGGCCATGATGGATCTACTGTTCGTTGGTGTCGGGTGGACGGACCTCGCGATGACCCTGAACCGGATCGCGGTTGGGGCTTTCTTTATGCTGTCGGGATATCACAAGCTGTTCAACGCGGAGCGCCACCGTGCAATCGTCGATGAACTCAAGTCGCTCGGCGTTCCAGCAGTCGGCTTCAATCAATGGTGGGTGCCGTTGGTCGAGTTCGCCGCCGGCGCCGGCGTCCTTATCGGGCTTTTGGCGCCACTCGCCGCGCTGGGCTTGCTTGTCATCATTTTCGTTGCCATGGCCACGTCCGGGCGGCAGCGAATCAAACTCTACAAGCCGATCGATGAAGCGGATCGCATCGACGATTGGCTCTATTTACCGGAGACGCTTTATGCCTTTATGTTGATCATAGTCGTCTCGGCAGGCGCCGGGCCATACAGCTTCGATGCCCTGATCCTGGGTCTGATCGATAGGCACGTCGCGTGACACGGTGTCCTCATCGGTTATCGTCTTACGGTGCCGCAGCCCGCCGGCAAACAGCCGCCGTGATGAGTCCCCCGCGATTGTCACGGAGTTTCCAATGGTTCGCCTGGATACTGGGGTGCCGACCAGATGGATGCGGCTGTGACGGGCGGATTTGAATCATGCGCTAGTTCGCGGTCGTAACGACAAGAAAACGGGGAGCAAGGGTAGCGTCTTGATAAACGGCATCAACGATGAGGTCATTCTAGCGGCTCGCCTTTTTCTTGCGACACTGTTTCTCATCTTCGGCTGGAGAAAGCTGAGGAACTATTCGGGCACGGTGAGTCAGATCGTGCAGGATGGCGTTCCGATACCGGTCCTGGCTGCTGCCGTGGCGATCTTCATGGAGCTTCCGGTTGCGTTCGCGGTCGCTGTTGGCGCGTTCACGCGGCCTTCGGCTTTACTTCTGAGTTTATACACGCTGGGAACTTCGCTTATTGAGCATCGCTATTGGACGGTGAAAGGCGCAGATTACGTCGACAGCATGGAGAATTTTTACAAAAACCTCAGCATTATGGGAGGCTTCTTGCTGTTGTACATTACTGGTGCGGGAAAATATTCGATCGACGTATTGTGCAGTATCGCCGCGCCATAACCTGTGTGTTATTGGGCCGACGACGCAACATCACGTCGGGTAAAGTCGGAAGCGTTTTTTGTTGAGTGTTCGCAGTCTACCATTAAGCAACCGGTCGCTCCTCGCTCTATGTTGCGGAGCTTTTGCATTGGGTTCGAAATCAATAGACGAAAACGATTTCATTCGCCTGGAGGACCGAGATGCGATGCCCCAAAGGCGGCGCCCGCCCGGCGCCGCCGACCACGCCAGCGGCGCCGTCCGCCTGCTAAGAAAGCCATTCGAAACAGGACCCTGATTGATTGACTCGAAAGGGCTGCAAGCAGGTAGTCAATGGGCTGCCGGCTTTCCCGGCCGGCTCAATAACGGGCTCGATTTCTGTGGCTGAGGGGCGCGCGGTGTTTTCACCAGCTCCAAAAATCGGGCCGCCAGCCGCTCATACATCGATATGACCCGGTTCCTCCGATGGTTCAATGGCACGGCACGCAAAAGGCGTGCAGCATTGTGCCGAGCGTTGGCTCAAGACGAGCCGAAATGCCAAATTAGGGTTGAAAACGAAACCCAGAGGTTCGGCTTGGACGATCAGTTCGATAACGACAGATAGATCGGACGGAACGATTGAGCACCCGGCCAACACGGAGCGAAGTTATGATAACCGGAACGTCTCTGACAGTTGCGGCGGCCTTGACCGTTCGTCATGTTGAGCAGGCCATTTTGCTGGAGTCGACGTCCGCGACAACGACCTATCACCGCGTGACGGTTGGTGGTGTCGGGGTTTTCTATCGCGAAGCTGGTCCGAAGGACGCGCCGACGATCGTGCTCCTGCACGGGTTCCCCTCTTCCTCGCGCGAGTTCGATATGCTCATCCCCTTGCTCGCAACACGCTATCATCTAATAGCACTGGATTTTCCGGGATTCGGTCAAAGTGACGCCCCGCCACCATCGTCGTATGCATACACCTTCGACAATGTGGCCAAAACGATCAACGATCTTCTCGAGCGACTCAAGATCAACGAATACGGCTTCTACCTCCATGACTATGGCGGGCCGGTCGGCTTTCGCATCATCTCGGCGCATCCGGAGCGGCTGCAGGCTCTGATCATCCAGAACGCTAATGCCTATAAGGAGGGCCTGGGCGCGAAATGGGCCGGCATCGCGCAATATTGGGCTGATCCGAAGGCGCATCCTGAAGTGTTCGATGCGTTCATGTCGCTCACAGCGACCGAACAGCGTCATACCCTCGGCACCTCGCATCCCGAACGTTATAACCCGGACACCTGGACTGACGAGTACGCCCACCTGTCGAGACCCGGCCAGCGAGAGATCCAGGCCGATCTGCTGTACGACTACCGGATAAACGTCGCTTCGTACCCGGCGTGGCAAGCGTGGTTGCGCGAGCACAAGCCGCCGACTTTGGTGGTCTGGGGGCGGAACGATCCGTCGTTCGTCGCTCGCGGCGCGGAGGCGTTCAAGCGCGATCTGCCGGATAGCGAAATCCACCTGCTGGACGCCGGCCATTTCGTCCTGGACGAGAAGAACGACGACATCGCGAGTCTTGTTCTCGCGTTTTTGGCCAAACATTCCGTCTGACCGATCGGTACCTTGTTCCACGCGCCGCGTTGCAATGTTGGGGCGACTGCGACCACAAATCGAAACAATACCGTATCCGAATGGGAGTCCGCTATGAACCAAGTACAAGTCGAGCAGAAAAGCTATCAGATGCCGCCGAAGGATGGCATTACCGTCGCACACTTTCTCACCGTCGCCGACATCGAGCGATCGCTTCGATTTTACGAAACGGTCTTCGGCAGTCGCATTCTGAGCAGGGGCGATAGCAAGGGCGCGCCGGGTTACATCCAGATCGCGAACACGTGGCTCATTGTTAACGTCGGGGGCGGTCCGACACCCGACAAACCATCGGTAACGCTCAGCGTCCCCGCCGACCCCGATTCAGTCAACAGCTTTATGAATATTCGCGTTGCAGATATTCAAGCGTGCTATGAGCTGTGGCGCAAGCGAGGAGCCGGGTTTATTACAGAGCCAAAGGACAAGTACGGTGAGACGCGCTGCTACATTCGTGATCCTGACGGCTATATTATAGAAGTTGGGCAAAGCAAGCCGGACTTTACTTACGGCTGAACGGTACAGGCATGAAAGCGTCTGCGGTGATGCGTACACTCAGGGACGTGTGGTGCCGGTGCAGGGTGCTCATCGGCCGCCTTGGTGGGGGAGGGCGCCCAAGTCGTGGCGATGCTTCGCATCCATCCGGCTGGCACGAACCAAATCTGGAACCGGTCCTGCAGTCTGGCCGGGCCTGTTGAGACTCAGGGCCATAAATTGAAGGAAACGGAAGTCAAAGAGGGACCTATGGAGTCCGAGAGGGCCGGTATCAACCCAGCGGCCAAGCCGAGCGGAACAGGTTGCGCCCTGCGCTCTAAGTGACGCTCGGATTTTCGTCGAGCCAAGCAAACATGCGGAGGCCGCAGAGTCTCCCGGCCCCCGTCGCGCCAAAGCACTCGGGGCTCATCCGGGCCTTGTTTTCCCTGCGATCAATTGAGCGGTAGATTCCGGCGCTTCAAGCCGGCGTTGCCTGGCATTAGAACTCGTAGCCAAGATTCGATCAAAGTTAGTACCGATACATGGATGCGGCGCGAAGGATTTGGATTTGCGATTCATTGTGCCTGCGCGTACAATCAAACGCGGCGATCGGCAGGGATGCCGACGGGCGTGATTCATGAGCTGGTGAAGAGAGCAATGCGGTCGGCTGCACCCCGTCCGCGGTACGAGCGGTGGTGGCGCGCGTGATACGATTGTTAGATGCTTCGTCAACTGCCCCAAAAAAAGCGCCCCTGAGCTCTCCGCTGTTTCCCGCTGTAAAAGTTCTCTGTTCTTTACAGGATGACTCAGGTCGACCTTATTTGTGGGTATACCAACACAACCAACGCAACGCAAAAAAAATGGCGAAAAACAAAACGAAGCCACCCTTCGCCGGCGCGGAAGGCGTACGTCGGGGCGAGGCCCAAGGATTCCCGCAAGGCGCGTCCGCTTCGCGCACCGTGGTCGCCTGTTATTCACCTGTATTTTCAGGCGACCGGGCCGTTTCGGCCAGTGCTACAGTGGACTTCGTTCAGACTGAATCACAGTCTCCCCTGTCATGCCCGCGCGCGGCCGAGCTCTCCGCTAGTCACCCGCCGGATGACTCAAACGACCTTATTTCACGTGTGATAGAACAACCCAGAAACCAAGGATTGCAAAAAACGAAACGAAGCCATCGTTTGGCGGCTCACCACGCTGCAATGGCCTCATTCCGCAGCGGCGCACGGGGGCCAGCCGGACGACAAGCAACCGCGCGAATGACACAATGACGCAATGACGCAAAACACTGCAGGGCAGGGGCATCCGTGAACGACGCGTCACAAGCCGGCCGGCTCGCCGAAAATATCCTCTATTTCGCCCGCGCCTTGCGGACCGCCGGCATTCCGGTCGGGCCGGGCGCGGTGCTCGATGCGCTGGCCGCGGTCGAGGCCGCCGGGGTCGGCACGCGCGAGGATTTTTACTGGACGCTGCACGCGGTGTTCGTGAAGCGGCACGAGCATTCGATCCTGTTCGACCAAGCTTTTCGGATTTTCTTCCGCAAGCGCGCCTATCTCGAACGGCTCATGGCGATGATAATGCCGCAGGCGCCCCCGGCTGCGCCGCAGCCGCCGAAGCCGGGCGCGCAGCGCATCGAAGAGGCCCTGTTCTCCGGCCTCAAACCGCGCGAGCGCGAGGTGCAGGAGGTCGAGACCGACGCCCGGCTGACCGTGTCGGACCGCGAGGTGCTGCAGAAGAAGGATTTTGCGCAGATGACCGCCGCGGAGATTGCCGTGGCGAAGGATGCGATCAAGCGGCTCGTTTTGCCGCTGAACGAGATCCGGACGCGGCGGCTTGCGCCGGATCGGCGCGGCCATCGCATCGACATCCGGCGGACCATGCGCGCGAGCCTCAAGGCCGGCGGCGCGCTGATCGATCTGCGATACCGGGGACCGACGACGCGGCCGCCGCCGATCGTGGCGCTGGTCGACATTTCCGGATCGATGAGCCAATACACGCGGCTCTTCCTGCATTTCCTGCATGCGGTGACCGATGCACGCAAGCGCGTCGCGACCTTCCTGTTCGGCACGCGGCTGACCAACGTCACCCGCGCATTGAAGGAGCGGGACCCGGATGCGGCGCTCGCCGCCTGCTCGGCGAGCGTCGCCGATTGGTCGGGCGGCACGCGCATTGCCACCTCGCTGCACGCCTTCAACAAGCAATGGGCGCGGCGCGTGCTGACCCAGGGCGCCATCGTGCTCTTGTTCACCGACGGGCTCGAACGCGACCCGGACGACACCCTGGCGTTCGAGATCGACCGGCTGCATCGTTCATGCCGCCGGCTCGTCTGGCTCAACCCGCTGTTGCGATTCGACGCCTTCGAGGCCAAGGCCAAGGGCATCAAAACCATGTTGCCGTACGTTGACGAATTCCGTTCGATCCACAATTTGGAGTCCATGAGCGAGCTCGTGCGCGCCTTGTCGACGGAAGGCGCGCGATCGGCCAACCCCAAATTGTGGATGCGACGGGTGGCGTGATGGCTCGGTCTCTCGCACAATGGGAGGCGGATCGGAGGAAATAGAGATGCTTGCGCGCGATGACGATATTCTCAAGGCCGCCGAGGACTGGCGGCGGCAGGGGCGGGGTGTGGCGCTCGCGACCGTGGTCGAGACCTGGGGCTCGGCGCCGCGGCCGGTCGGATCGAATCTGGTCATCGATGATCAGGGCAATTTTTTGGGTTCGGTATCGGGCGGTTGCGTCGAAGGCGCCGTGGTGACCGAGGCCCTCGACGTGATCGAGAGCGGGGCGCCAAAGGTGCTCGAATTCGGCGTCGCCGACGAGACCGCCTGGAAGGTCGGCCTGTCCTGCGGCGGCACGATCCGTGTGCTCGTGGAGAAGGTGGAGTAGATGCGTCTCGATCTTCTCGCTGTGCTGAATGCCGAGCGCGCGGCGCGGCGCGCCGTTATCGTCGTGACCGATGTGGCGAGCGGGGAGCAGCGGTTGGTCAAGGCCGAGGAACTGGCCGGCGATCCGCTGCGCGGGCTGCTCGACAAGCATCTGCGCAGCGGCAAGAGCGGCATGGAGGAAACCCCGCACGGGCGCGTGTTTCTGACCGTGCACGTTCCGCCGGCGCGCCTCGTCATCACCGGTGCGGTGCATATCAGCCAGGCGCTGGCGCCGATCGGCAAGCTGCTCGGCTACGACGTGGTCATCGTCGATCCGCGCACCGCCTTTGCGACGCCCGAGCGCTTCCCCGACGTGAAGGTGATCGCCGAGTGGCCGGACGTGGCGCTGCCGCCGCTCGGGATCGATCGCTACACGGCTTTCGTCGCCCTCACGCATGATCCGAAGATCGACGATCCCGCGCTCACCCACGCGCTGGCGCGCGATTGCTTCTATATCGGCGCGCTCGGCTCGAAAAAGACCCACGCCCGTCGCGTCGGCCGGCTGAAGGAGCAAGGCCTGCGCGATGCCGACATCGCGCGTATCCATGCGCCGATCGGGCTGGACATCGGCGCGGTCTCGCCGGCGGAGATCGCGGTCGCCATCATGGGGCAGATCACCGCGACGCTGCGGCTCGCGGCGGAGCCGGTCGGATGAAGTTCGGGCCGGTCGCGCCGGCCTCGGCGCTCGGCGCGACCGCCGTGCACACGATTCGCCAGGGCGCGCTGGTGCTGAAGAAGGGCACCGTGATCGGCGCCGTCGAGATTGCCGCGCTCGAGGCCGCTGGCATTGCCGAGGTGACGGTCGCACGGCTTGAGCCCGGCGACGTTTCGGAGGATGTCGCGGCGGGGGAGATCGCGCTGGCCGCGGCGGGGCCAGGCGTGCGCGTCGATCGCGCCTTCACCGGCCGGTGCAACCTGTTTGCCGAGGCCGCCGGGGTGCTCGTCGTCGCCAAGGAGGCGATCGACCATCTGAACGGCGTCGACGAGGCGATCACGCTGGCGACGCTGCCGGCCTTCAAGCCGGTGGTGGCCGGCGAGATGATCGCGACCGTCAAGATCATCCCCTTCGCGGTCAACGGCGCGCAGCGCGACGCGGCGCTTGCGGCCGTGCGCGAAAGCGTGCCCCTCATTCGGGTCGCGCCGTATCGGATTCGCAAGGTCGGTGTGGTGTCGACCGTGATGCCCGGTCTCTCCGGCAAGGTGGTCGAGAAAACCCTAAAAGTCTTGGCCGAGCGCCTGACGCCCGCCGGCGCGATCGTCATCGCGGAGCGGCGCGTGCCGCACGAGCAGCGCGCCTTGGCGCAAGCGCTTGAGGAGGTGCTCGCGACCGGCGCCGAGCTCGTGATCGTGTTCGGCGCCTCGGCGATCGCCGACCGGCGCGACGTCATTCCGGCGGCACTCGAGACGGCCGGTGGGCGAATTGCGCATTTCGGCATGCCGGTCGACCCAGGCAATCTCTTGCTGGTCGGCGAGGCCCGCAACCGTCCGGTGCTCGGCGCCCCCGGCTGCGCGCGCTCGCCCAAGGAGAACGGCTTCGATTGGGTGCTCATGCGGCTGCTGGCCGAGCTGCCGGTCGGGCGCAGCGACATCACCGGCATGGGCGTCGGCGGCTTGCTGATGGAGATCGTGACGCGGCCGCAGCCGCGCGAGGAGCCGAGCCCGTCCGGCAAGCGCACGGCGGCGCTGCTGCTCGCCGCCGGACGCTCGACCCGCATGGGCGGGCCGAACAAGCTCTTGGCCGAAGTCGGCGGCAAGCCGCTCGTGCGCATCACCGCCGAGCAGGCTTTGGCCTCGCGCGCCAGCCCAGTGATCGTGGTGACCGGCCACCAGCGCGAGCTCGTCGAATCGGCGCTGGCCGGTCTGCCGGTCCGCTTCGTCCACAATCCTGACTTCGCGCAAGGCCTCGCGACGTCGCTCAAGGCCGGGATCGGCGTGCTTCCGGCCGACACCGACGGCGTGATTGTTTGCCTTGGTGACATGCCGCAGATCAGCGCGAAACTTATCGACGCGCTGATCTCGGCATTCGATCCCGAGAAGGGGGCGCTCATCGTGGTCCCCACACTCGGCGGCCGGCGCGGCAATCCGGTGCTGTGGTCGCGGCGCTTCTTCGCCGATCTTGTTGCGCTCGATGGCGACGTTGGCGCCCGGCATCTGATCGGCCGCTATCCGGAGGCGCTGGCCGAGATGCCGGTCACCGATCAGGCCGTGCTCGTTGACATCGACACGCCGGATGCACTGCATGCGCTTCGCGCCGAGCTTTAGCCCCATCCGACCTGACATAATCGCCATTGATCGGCGCGCGCGACTCAGTTTGATGGAGATGCTTGCGAGGGGAGGACGGCATGGCCATCAGACACGGTAGTATCTTCGCCGTACTGGTCGTTTCCGTGCTGTTGGCGGGCGTGGCGCTGGCCGACGCGGCGGGTGCGCTCGCGGTTGGCAGCTGCGGCGCCTATGGCTTCGGCAACGATTTCGCTCATTTGGTCGATGCGACCAGCGCGGCGCTCGCCAAATGCTCCGGAAAGTGCAGGGTGGTTCTGACCGCGCTGCGGCGTTGCGCGGCCTTCGCGGTCGACGCCAAGAATCTCTGCGGCCCGCACGGGTGGGCCTCCGCGGAGCGTCTAGGACAGGCGCAAAACCTCGCTCTGCACCAGTGCTACCAGTTCGGCGGGCGCGAATGCGTCATTCGCGCGTTTCTCTGCGACGCCAAGGGCTAAACTGGCGGTGTTCCGTCGCGAACATGCCCATCAATGATTCGAGAACCATATTCGATTCAATGAGATCGGTTGCGGTAGGCGAAGGGCAGCGTTGCGCCCCGCATCCATGACTCTTTGGCGAATCCTCACTAAAGTGGCTTTTTATTGAGGTGCATGACGATGGCTGACGCAGACCGCGTGCGCACGATAGGCTTTCTGAACTGGGCGCATGCCATCGACCATTTCGTGCTGCTGATCTACCCGACCGTGGTGATCGGTCTTCAGGTCGTCTACGGGGAATCCTATTCCGATCTGATTGCGCTCTCGACCGCGTCGTTCGTGGCCTTCGGCGTGTTCTCGCTGCCGGCCGGTTGGCTGGCCGACCGCTGGAGCCGGCGCAACATGATGATCGCATTTTATTTTGGTTGCGGTATCTCGCTCCTTGCCGCGGCTATAGCGCCCAATCTCATCATGCTCGCCGTCGCCCTGTTCGGGCTCGGCGTGTTCGCCGCCATCTATCATCCGGTCGGCATGGCCATGCTGATCGATGTGTCTGAGGCGCGCGGCCGCACCCTCGCTTTCAACGGCGTCTGCGGTAATGTCGGCGCCTCGCTCGCGTCGGGAGCAGCCGCGGCGCTGGCGTCGGGGTTGGGCTGGCGTGCCGCATTCCTTGTTCCGGCGCTGATCTGCCTCGTCACGGGCGTTGCTTATGCGGCGTTCAGTCCCGACGACCGCCACCGAACCGGATCGCGCAAGACTGTCGCCGACGTGGCGTTTTCGCCGCGCGTCGCTATCGCCGTCTTCGCCATCTACATCGTGATCTCGCTCGCCGGCGGCTTGACCTTCAACACCGTTCTGGTCGCGGTGCCAAAGCTGTTCGACGAGCGGCTCGGCGGGAATGTGCCGCTCATTGCCGTGGGCGGGCTTGCGACGGCGGTGTTGTTATGCGGTGCTGCGGCCCAGTTCGCGGTCGGCCGACTGGTGGAGCGGATGGCGCCCTTCGTACTGTTCGGCGTCGTGTGCGTGCTGCAATTCGCCGGCATCGTCTGGGCGACTTACGCCACCGGAACCGCGCTGATCGCGGCGCTCGCCGTCACCATGGCAGCGATCTACGCGCAGGTAACGCTCGGCGACATCGTGGTCGCGCGCTATACCGCCGATGCCTGGCGCGGACGCATCTATGCGGTGCGCTATTTTCTCACATTCGTTTCGTCGGGGATCGCGGTCTCGGCCATCGCCTTTCTGCACAGCCGTGGCGGGTTTGATCTCGTGCTGATGGCCATTGCGGCGATCGCTGGATTGCTGATGGTCTCCGTTCTCACCTTCGTCGGCCTCGTCGCCGGCGTCGAGGCGAAGCAAAGGCGGAGCGTGGCGGCACAGCCGGCGGAGTGAGCCGGCGGTTCGCGGCCCGCCTTTCTAAAACGGCGGCGCTGTGAGGTGCTCGACCGTCACCTCAACGCGCTCGCAAACGAGCTCAGCGATGCGGCGGCGGTGGCAGTGCTCCGGCAGCCGCTCGTAGCAGAGCAGGCATACGGGCCGGCCGGAGCGGACCAACTCCACCAATTGATCGAGTTGCTCGCGCGCCTGCGGGTTTTGCAGGTGCGCCTCGTAGATCCGGAACAGATCGTCGTATCGCCCGCTGCGTGCCGCCTGCCGCCCTTCGGCAGGCGTTCCAAGACCGCGCAGGTGCACGTAGCCAACCCCGCGCTCGTCAAGACCTGCCGCCAATTGCCGCTTGGAGAAGCCGGGGCGGCGCGAGGCGGCGACTGCGCGCGTGTCGACCACGAGGGCAACGCCCGCGCGCTGCAACTCATCGAGCACGGCGTTTGAAGTCGCTTGTTCGTAGCCGATGGTGAAGAGGGGGGACATGAGCAAGCATTGACCACGCACGGTGGACGACGGAACAGGTGATCATCACTTTTTGCCCGCCGCACGCTGAAAACAAAAGGGCGCGGTTTGCACCGCGCCCTTTCGGAAAGCTGCTGGGCTTCTCAGAAGTCCATGCCGCCCATTCCGCCGCCGCCACCGGGCGGCATCGCGGGCGCGGGCTTCTTCGGCAGCTCGGCGACCATTGCCTCGGTGGTCACGAGCAGGCCCGCGATCGAGGCGGCGTCCTGCAGGGCCGTGCGCACCACCTTGGTCGGATCGATAATGCCCTGGGTGACGAGATTGCAATACTCGCCGGTCTGGGCGTCGAAGCCGAACGCATACTGCTCCTTCTCGAGGATCTTGCCGACGATAACCGAGCCGTCCTCGCCGGCGTTGAGGGCGATCTGCCGCGCCGGCGTGCTCAGGGCCTTGCGCACGATCTCGATGCCGGTGCGTTGGTCGTCGTTTTCCGGCTTGACCTTCTCCAGCACTTTGGTCGCGCGTAGCAACGCCACACCGCCGCCGGGCAAGATGCCCTCTTCGACCGCGGCCCGGGTCGCATGCATGGCATCGTCGACCCGGTCCTTGCGCTCCTTCACCTCGACCTCGGTCGCGCCGCCGACGCGGATGACCGCGACGCCGCCCGCGAGCTTGGCGAGCCGCTCCTGCAGCTTCTCGCGGTCATAGTCGGAGGTGGTCTCCTCGATCTGCGCCTTGATCTGGTTGATGCGGCCCTCGATATCGGCCTTCTTGCCGGCGCCGTTGACGACCGTGGTGTTCTCCTTCTCGATCATCACCTTCTTGGCGCGGCCGAGCATGTTCAGCGTGACGTTCTCGAGCTTGATACCGAGATCCTCGCTGATCGCTTGGCCGCCGGTCAGGATGGCGATGTCCTGCAGCATGGCCTTGCGCCGATCGCCGAAGCCCGGCGCCTTCACGGCCGCGACCTTGAGGCCGCCACGCAACTTGTTGACGACGAGGGTCGCGAGCGCTTCCCCTTCGACATCTTCGGCGATGATCAACAGCGGCTTGCTCGATTGGACCACCGCCTCGAGCACCGGCAGCAATTCTTGCAGGCCCGAGAGCTTCTTCTCGTAGATCAGGAGATACGGATCCTCCATCTCGACCCGCATCTTGTCGGCGTTGGTGACGAAATAGGGCGAGATATAGCCGCGATCGAACTGCATCCCCTCTACAACTTCAAGTTCTGTTTCGAGAGATTTCGCCTCTTCGACGGTGATGACGCCCTCATTGCCGACCTTCTTCATCGCGTCGGCGAGGAACCGGCCGATCTCGGCATCGCCGTTGGCCGAGATGGTCCCGACCTGGGCGATTTCGTCGTTCGAGGTCACCTTCTTCGAGTTTTTCTTCAGGTCCTCGACCACGGCCGCGACCGCGATATCGATGCCGCGCTTCAGATCCATCGGATTCATGCCGGCGGCGACTGCCTTGGCGCCTTCCTTGACGATCGCCTGGGCGAGCACGGTCGCGGTGGTCGTGCCGTCGCCGGCCACGTCGGACGTTTTCGAGGCGACCTCGCGCACCATCTGCGCGCCCATGTTCTCGAACTTGTCCTCGAGCTCGATCTCCTTGGCGACGGTGACGCCGTCCTTGGTGATGCGGGGCGCGCCGAAGCTCTTGTCGAGCACGACGTTGCGGCCCTTGGGGCCGAGCGTCACCTTGACCGCGTTGGCAAGGATATCGATGCCGCGCAGCATCTTGTCGCGCGCGTCGGTCGAAAATCTTACGTCTTTTGCTGCCATCCTGATTCTCCAGAATCCGTTGCGTTCCCCCGTGCCTCAGCAAGCGCGGCGCTCGGACGATGACGCCGGCCGCGCTTGTGGCTACGGAATTTCGTGCGAACGGCGACGTCAGGCGGCTTTGCGGCGAGTTTCTGCCTCGTCCACAATGCCCATGATGTCGCTTTCCTTCATGATGATGTACTCGACGCCGTCGAGCTTGACCTCGGTACCGGACCATTTGCCGAAGAGCACCCGGTTGCCGACCTTCACGTCGAGCGGGATGAGCTTGCCCGACTCATCGCGGCCGCCCGGTCCGACGGCGATCACCTCGCCCTGTTGCGGCTTTTCCTTGGCGGTATCCGGGATGATGATGCCGCCGGCGGTCTTTTCCTCGGCATCGACGCGCTTGACGACGACGCGATCGTGAAGCGGACGGAACTTCATTACTGAGCCTCCATGTAACTGATGGGCCTGGTTTTTCGGGTTGGTAGTTCGCGGGCTGGATAGTTAGGCTATCCCCCAGACGAACCACCCGGGCGCCACATAAGTGGACGATTTTTGGTGCGCAAGGGCTTCCACGGAAAAAAATAGCACTCCACCCGGTCGAGTGCTAGCGAGACGGCCTATCCCCCCTGCGCTTCTTGGCATTTTGCGAAGGCGATCCAGCGCGGCCGCCTTGCGTTGATGCGCGTATGCGGTCGAAGTGCCGCGGTTCCGGCCGCCAGGAAAACATCCCGCGAATGTGACTAGGAAGGCAATTATGGAGTTGACTCCACAAGATACTTAGGCTAGTATTTCCCCACTGTTGAGGGAAACACGGCCATGAACGCCTTTACCGCGAACCATTTCCAGAGCCACGAACTCGCCCGCGATTGGCTCGAAACCCAGCGTTGGCCGGAAGGCCCGGTGTGCCCCTACTGCGGCACGATCGGCCGTGCCTACAAGCTTGCGAAGGCGGGCTGGTACCGTTGCGGTGAGAAGACGTGCCGCAAGGATTACACCGTCACTATGGGCACGGTGATGGAGCGCAGCCATATCCCGCTGCACAAATGGCTTATGGCCTTCTATCTCATGTCGTCCAGCAAGAAAGGCGTCTCGGCGCACCAGCTGCACCGTTCGCTTAATCTTGACTACAAATCGGCATGGTTCATGGCGCACCGCATTCGCGAAGCTATGCGCGACACCGACTCAGGCCCGCTCGGCGGTGAAGGCGCAATTGTTGAAGCCGACGAGACCTATCACGGCAAGACCGAGGAATCGCGCGTTTCTCCGCAGCGTCGCGGGCGTCCGTACAATCCCAACCGTAAGTCAGGCAGCGGCCCCAAGGACAAGCGCGCGATCGTCGGGCTTGTTGAGCGCGGCGGCAAGGTACGGACATTCCACGTCGCGGTTGCCGACAAGGCAACGGTGAGCAGGATCGTTGCCGAGAACATTGCCAAAGAGAGCCGGCTGCACACCGACGAAAGCAAGCTCTATCACGGTGCCGACGCACACTTTGCCGCGCATGAGACTGTGAAGCACACGGCGAAAGAATACGTTCGCGGCGACGTGCACACCAATTCGGCCGAAGGCTACTTCTCGGTCTTCAAGCGCGGCATGACCGGCATCTACCAGCATTGTGCCGAGAAGCACCTACATAGATACCTTGCGGAGTACGATTTCCGGTACAATCATCGGGTTCGGCTCGGAATCAGCGATATCGACCGCACCTTGGCGGCGATCAAAGGCGCGGACGGCAAGCGGCTGCTATATCAACAACCTGATTAAACGGGTGACCAAGTATCAGGCTTTGCGATTTTTGCGTTGGCGAAAGAAACACAAGCGGCTAAAATAACTTTGGCCCCTGGACTGCCATCCGGGGGCCAAAAAGAGAATCGCGAACGCCTTCGCGCGGAACCCTTATACGCGCAATAGAGGCGTTTGTCACCATGGCAACAGTTAGCCCCTTCCGGCTCGCTTTAGAACAAGGCGCATTTGCTCACTTCCCATGTCCATCAACCGCGCTACAGCTGATTCTAACTCGGCTGAATAAAGATCGGAAAGCGCGGGATCGGCTGCTTCGGGGAAGGTCCGCTTCCGCGCCCCCTCGATCATCTGTTCACGCGTCTGGCGCAAAAGGTCCGCTGGGTTTCGATCCGTTAAGGACCAAATCGCCACGAGGTTACAAACAAGCACTTCGAGCGCCCAAAGGCGCATCTCGGCCTTAATCTCATCTTCAGTCATCACATTCGCTCCTAGTTTGGTTGGAACCTCTAGGATAGCGAACGGCGGGGTAGCTGGTAACGGCTACTCCGCTTCTTTTTTTGGTTTTCTCCGCTTCAGTGGTATTCTTGTCCGAATCATGTTCTTGAGTGGCTTGGGGGGAGTTCTCAGCGCAGACCTGACAAGCTTTTCGAACCGTTGCTGCGTTTCTTGCTCTGAATACGAGTCTTTAGATGGTTTCGCGGCCACGAAGTTTTCGCTCCCTAAAAGAGTTTACCAGCGCTTTACCGCATCCAGACGAGGCCCATAAGCTCTTCCACGAACTGTTGGACGATCCCAACGACCGCGCCTCCGGCATTACTGGAGCGGCATATCTCGAAAGCGCCTTGGAGGATACCCTCACTTTTAAACTCAAGAAAATCGGTACGCGTGACGATCTTAGCGAACTTTTCCGTGGCGATGCTCCGCTCGGTACATTCTCTGCTAAGATCAAATTCGCGTACGCGATTGGCCTATTCGGCGATCGCACAAGGCACAATTTCGATTGCGTTCGCGAGATCAGGAATGCCTTTGCGCATTCGAAACTGAAGGCAACATATCTGACACCCGAAATTGTGAATGTAATGCTCCGGATCGATTTTCCGAATTGGGCAGGTGGGCACCCTGAGCACAAAGATGATCCGAGGATGATTCGCGAAAGATACTTAGCTTCAATCGTTCTCTATACTGAAATGCTGGAGGAAACGACTAAGCGGTACAATTCGTGGACTAGGAAGATGCTTGCGCGGTAACAACCTTCATCCTTTCTCGCTCCATAACCTCATAGACGGCGGCGGCAAGCTCCTCCCGCAAACCGACACCGACCTCTGATCCCATGTAGCCACACAAAATTGCCGATCCCGCCGCGATCATTGCGGCGGTCACGGCAATTTCTGCGGGCGCGCCAGCTCCCTCATCGGAAGCGGTTGTGTCTAGGTCTAGTGGCATGTGGAGTCAACTCCATAATTGCCACTAGGAACCTAGGCGCGCCGCCTCGGTTGGCTCCGTGCCCGCTCCGACCGAAGGGCTCATGGCTGGTAGCAATCCCTGGGGGCTGCTGCTAATGCCTTGATTATAAACAACTTGTACATCGTTTCGGCTTGCAAAGCTAAGCATGGCAAATGCAGACTTCGCATGACGGGATGGAGGGATGCAATGGTTTCACCCGACTTCGAAAGGCAAGTCAATGGGTATGGTCTTACGACCGCGCATATCTTGTATCGGCGGCCCGACCACCCTTGGTTGCTGCAAAGCTACGTTTGGCAGGATTATGATCTCTGTCCCAAATTTCCGGAATTGTTCAAGTTCCTCGAGTTTTGGCAGAAGTCGCTCGATGGACCGCTGTTCTCGGTCACGGTGGCGCATTCCAAGCTGATCAAGCCGGCGGAAATCCACGCCATGGACGGAGTGTTTCGGCTGCACTGAGCGCGGCCGCCGGCCAAGCGACCAGTGGCGCCCGCGGGCGTCCGGCACCTGTTCAACAACTCTCGCCATGGATCTCGAGCCCCTCGGCGTTACGAGCTGTCTCGGCTGACCCCGCCAGCTTCGGCTCATCTTCTTCGTTTCCAGACCGTTAATAGCTGCTTCACGCGCGGCGCCTATTCTCGGCGATGACCGTCGAGAGTGAGAGCCGCCACCGTGCGCGTTGTCGTCATCCCTGCGCTCTTGCTTCCGAACACTTCGGCTGCGGCGGCGCCGAGCCTGCAACTCGGCGCGATCGTCAACGGCAAGGTGCTGCAGACCCTGGTCGACGGCCGCATCCGCATCATGCTGGTCAATACGATTTTGGATTTGGTTGATCCGGGCAACCTCGTCCCCGGAACGACCTTGCGGCTGCAGGTGGCTGGCGACGCCAGCGCATTGAAGTTCGTGGTGCTCGATCAGGTCCCCCCCGAAAACGCCGCGGGCGCGACGCTCGCGGCCATTGCTTCCGCGCCTGGCGCAGGCGCTGCGGCTGCCGCCGACACCGCGAGTGCGCAGAAGGCATCGGCGCCCGGCGGCGTGGCGCAGCCGACGGAGCCCGCCGCGGCACTGACTGCCGCGGTTGCGACCGCGGTCACGCGGCAAAGCAGCCTTGCGCCGTTGTTTGCCGATGCCGCGCTTGCCGCCACGCTCGAGCAATTGCCCGAGCCGGTGCGGGACGCCGCCGGCCAACTTCTCGCGTTGCGCCCGCCGCTTGACGAGAACCTGTCGGCGGCTGTCGTCAAGCAGGCGTTCACAAGCTCCGGGCTGTTGCTCGAGACGCGACTTGCGCTTGCATCGCAGGGGCTGGCGCCGCCGCCGAGCGCATCCGACGATCTCAAGGCCGCGCTCAGCGCGCTTCGTGGCCTGCTCGCGGGCTATCTGGACACGGCCGATCTCACGCCTGCGGAGCCGAGCCCTTCAAACGGAATACCCGCGTCCGCGCCGCCGGCCGCCGAGGAGCCTTCAGCTGCGCCGACTGCAGCGTCGCCCGACCGGACCGCGCCGCAGACGGTGCAGCCTGCCTCGGCGTCGCCGATCGCCGCCGCGCCGGCACCAACTGATGCCGCCCCTGCGGCGACGCCGGAACCGCTTCCTGAGCCGGCGTCTGACGCGGCCGGCCGGCCGCTCGCCTCGCCAGCGCCGCTCGGCGAGAACCTTGCCGCCGACGCCGAGCACAGCCTCGCGAGCGCGAGGCCTTTGCCCGCGACGCGTCTTGGGGCGGAGTCGCTCGCGCCGTTACAACCCAACGCTCCCGAGGAGCTCGCGGCCGCGCTCGGCGTCGTCCGCAGCACGCTTGCGCGCACCATCGAGCCCCACGAAGCGGCGCCGGTTGCATCGGGTCTCGCGGATGCGACGCCCGCATCCGTCTCGCAGTCCGTCATGCGTCCCGCCGCGCAGGCCGCGCCACCGCCGCCGCCTTATCGCGGCGCGCTGCCGACCGCGCAGGCCGCGGTCGCGCCGTCAATTCGAACCGACAATGCGCCGCGTGACGTGGCCCAAGTTCTGATGGGCGAAGTCGATGGGGCTCTGTCGCGGCACGTCTTGCTGCAGGTCGCCTCGCTGCCCCAGCGCACCGACGGCACGGCCGCCCGTTGGGCGTTTGAGGTGCCGTTTGCTTTGCCGCAGGGCACCACGATCGCCCAGCTCGAGATCGCCCGTGACGGTCGCCAAGGCGCGCCGGAGCATGCGGCCAAGCCCGTCTGGCGCGCGCGCTTCTCGATCGATCTTGAACCGATCGGCCCAGTCCATGCGCTGATCACGCTCAACGTCACGCCCAACGCCGCGCGCAACGGCGGGCGCACCGCGGTGACGCTGTGGGCCGAGCGGCCGGATACGTCGGCGCAGCTGCGTGCCCATGTGGGCGGGCTCGCGCAATCGTTGCGCGGCGCCGAGCTCGACCCGGGTGAGGTGTTGGTGCGCGACGGAGCGCCGCCGCGCCCGCGCGGCGCCTTGCCCGCCGGCCACTTCCTGGATCGCGCCACATGACGCGCAAGCCCCGCCAACAGCTCGCGATCGCGCTGGAATACGAGGAGAAAGAGCAGCGTGCCCCGCGTCTGATCGCCAAGGGGCAGGGGGCCATCGGCGAGAAGATCATCGCGACGGCGCGCGCCAATGGCATTCCCATTCGCGAGGACCCACTGCTCGCCGCCTCGCTCGCCGACATCGAGCTTGGCGAGGAGATTCCGCTCGAGCTCTACAAGGCGGTGGCCGAGGTCTTGGGCTTCATCCTGCGCCTGTCGCGGAAGATCCAGTAACGCGACTTGGATCACGACAGAGTCCCGACGATCGCGCCGATCAGGCAGGTGCACAGCGTGCCCGAGACGATGGATTTCACGCCGAGCGAGACCACGTCGTCGCGCCGTTCCGGGGCCATGGTGGCGAGGCCGGCGATCATGATCCCGAGGCTGCCGAAATTGGCGAAGCCGCACAGCGCGTAGAGCATGATCAGCCGCGACCGCTCGCTGAGTGCTTCCGGCGGCAACCGCGCGAGCTGCACATAGGCGACGAACTCGTTGAGGATGGTCTTGATCCCCATCAGCTCGCCGGCCTTGGCGGCCTCGCTCCAGGGAATGCCCATGAGCCAGCACACCGGCGCCATCACGATGCCGAGCATGCGCTGCAGCGTGATCGGCGCGCCGCCGAGGTCCGGCAGCAGGCCTAGGATCGAATTGGCAAGGTGCACGAGCGCCACCAGCACGATCAGCATGGCGCAAATGTTGAGCAACAATTCGAGGCCGACCGCGGTGCCTTTCACGATCGCATCCATGGTGCCGGCTGCGATCGGTCCGGGGTCTTCCAGGCGCGCGCCGGTGCGCGCGTCGCCGGCATCGGGGACCATGATCTGGCTGATAAGGATCGCGGCGGGAGCGCCCAGCACCGAGGCGACGAGCAGATGCCCGGCAACGTCGGGGATCACCGAGCGCAGGATCGTGGCGTAGAGCACGAACACGGTGCCGGCGATGCCGGCCATGCCGCCGGTCATGACGATGAACAGCTCGCCGCGCGTCAACCGCGAGATATAGGGCCGGATGAACAGCGGCGCCTCGACCATGCCGAGGAAAATGTTGGCCGCGGTCGACAGGCCGACCGCGCCGCCGACGCCCAGCGTCCGCTCGAGCGCAAACGAGAAGCCGCGCACGATCGGCGGCAGGATGCGCCAGTGGAACAGCAAGGTGGTGAGCGCGCTCATGACCAGCACGATCGGCAGCGCCTGAAAGCCGATGATGAATTCGTTGCCCGGCGTCTTCAGCTCGAACGGCAGCGGCCCGCCGCCGACATAGCCGAAGAGAAACGACGTCCCGGCCCGGCTCGCCGCCGAGATGGCGTCCGCCGCATCCGACACCGCGCCGAAAGCCGATTTCAGCAGCGGTACCTTCAACAGCAGCAGCGCCAGCAGGAAGGTCGCGGCAAACCCGGTGACGACATGGCGCCACGACACGGCGCGGTGCTGCTCGCTGATGGCGAAGGCTATGGCGAGGAGCGCGATGATCCCCGCCGCGGATTGCAAGATCTGCATCATCTCCCCGGATGCTCAGCCGGCATCGCCGCAATGGCTAGCACATTCGGGGCCAAACAACCGCATCAGCCCGCGTAACGCAGCTGCGGACGCCAATCGCTGCCGCGCCCTTCGGGGGTGCAGTCAAGCACGTTCCACAACGGCCAGATCATATCGACGTGCCGAGGGTCTTGGCCCGGATCGCGGGGCGCGAACAGCATTTCCGAGGCCCAGAAGTGGCGCACCGCGCCGTCGCGGCGCGTGAACACGTTGAGGCACGGCAGCTGGGAGCCGTTCGCGTCCTCGCCGTGATAGTCGCGGTTGTAGGTATTGCCGGCGGAGGACAGGAGCCGCAGCTTGCTCCAGCCGCGCTCGCGCGCCGCGGCATTTATGCGCGCGATCGGCGACTTGGCGATCACGACCAGGCCGACCCGCTGCCGGATATGCTCGGCCTGGCCGTTGAGGGCGTCGAGCATCGAGCTGCAGGACGGGCAGGGTTTTTCCATCTGCGGCCCGTACATGTAGCTGTAGGCAACCAGCGTCGAATGCTTGCCGAACAGCTCGGACAGGCGCACGCGGCGCGCCGCGCCGTCGCTCGAGCTTGCCTCCTCGAACACGTAGTCCTCCGGCGGCGGCCCGCCCAAGGGCAGCGCCCGGCGCAGCGCCGCGACCCGCTCGGTCTGCCGCCGCAGCTCGATCTCCGAGCTCAGCAGGGCGTTGCGCGCCTGCCGGTAATCGGCATTCTCGTTGGGGAACCGGACCGCATGCGCGGCTGTTGAATCAGGCTGAGCGTCGGCCATGACGGGTCTCCTTTCCGGGCGGATGGTCAATTAATACACGGGTTAAATAGATGACAACGGGCAATTCTTGTGCGCGGCCCCGTCCGGTGCGTCGGCTGATTGGGCCTGGACGGAGGAGAGGGCGGTGATGCGCATCCGGTTCGATTTCGGCACCGTCACGCTCGATGCCGAGCTCCTTGACACGCCGACCGCGCGCGCGGTCGCCGGCGCGCTGCCGATCACCGCCTCGGTGAGCACCTGGGGCGAGGAGGTCTATTTCGACGTTCCGGTGGAGATCGAGCGCGAGCCAGGCGCGCGCGCCGTGGTCACGCCCGGCGAGATCGCCTTTTGGCCGGAGGGACCGGCGATCGCCATCGGCTTCGGCCGCACTCCCATCAGCCGCGGCGACGAGATCAGGCTCGCGAGCCCGGTGAACGTTTTTGCCAAGGCGCTCGGCGACGTGAAGACGCTCGCGCCCCTCCGCGCCGGCAGCCAGGTGCTCGTCACGCCGATCGACGGCTAGCGGCGTCGCCAAGACCGGCCCCGCTGTTAATACAGCGAAAAAACAGCGGGGAGCGCCACAGCGCCCCTTCGCTTGTCCCCGATCGGCGGATAGCGGTGTCATCAAGGCCGGCCGCCCTGAAAATACAGGGAAAGAACAGGGACAACGCGACAGCGCCGCCGCGCTTGCGCCCAGCATCGCACCCGAAGATGGCTCTCGCATGCCCGGTTTCATCACGAGCGCATGTTCCGGTCGCAGAATCGCCCCGTCATGCGCGGGCTCGTCCCGCGCATCCACGTCTCTCCGCGGGCAAAGACGTGGATGGCCGTGACAAGCACGGCCATGACGCTGACGGCGGGTCAATCTCACCAAAACATCACCAAGTGTCGCCGAACCGTCTCGGCAAGTCATGAATGATGTGTCGCAAACCTTTCTAAATCCTCCGCCCGATGGATGTCGGCATGAATTTCTACCGAACCATGGTGGCTGTCGTCTGGTCGCCCTATGTGGCGCGTGTGAGCAAAGACATCCAAGTTTGTCATTCCGGGGCGCCGCACAGCGGCGAGCCCGGAACCCAGTAACC
>JBKQHQ010000010.1:0-4890 GCA_052148715.1 Xanthobacteraceae bacterium
CCTCGCCGGTTGCATAGAGTGAGGGAGCCGCCGCATTCAGGGCCGCCGCCGATTGCAGCATCAGGGTCGATTTGCCGATGCCCGGGTCACCCCCGATCAGAGTGACCGATCCGGCGACAAGGCCGCCGCCGAGCACCCGGTCGAGCTCCGCGGACCCCGTGAGCAGGCGCGGCTGCTCGACGCCCGCCTGCTCGGCCAGGGAGGTCGAAGGAGACGCGCGCACGGCGCGCACGGCGCCCCGGCCTGCGCCGCCCGACCCTTGGAGCTCCGCAACCAGGGTGTTCCACTCGCCGCAGGCAGCGCATTGGCCCTGACACTTGGGTGATGAGCTCCCGCAGGCCTGGCAAACGAAAACCTCTTTGGACCTCGCCATGCGTCTCCCGGGGCAGCGAATATGTGACTTTAACATTGCAGTTCGGGCTGCCCGATCCCCTATACTTCGGCGCTTCGCTGGACGGATTATGTCTGGAGCATGCGCAAATTCGGGATGATCTCGGCTATTGCCGGTTTTGGACTTTTGGGCATCGCCGTGTTGCTCCGAGAGCACATCAATGCCGGCCCCTGGGCTTGGCTGCCGGGCGCGGTGCTCCTGAGCGGCGGCGGCGCGCTATTCGTGATGGCGCGCTGGGCCGCGCCCTCACCGGTTTCCGCACCCAAGCCGCAGCCGCCCATGGGGGCGGATACGGGTCGTCTGCTGGACAATTTCGAGCAGCGCTTCGCCGAACTCAAGGCGCGCAAGGCGAGCGATACCGTGCTCGGCGATCTCTACACCCTCGGTACCCAGCTCGAGCAGCGCGGTCGCAGTGTGCAGGCGACCGCCGTCTACCGCCATCTGGTACGCGTCGACAACACTTATAAGGACGTGGGCCAGCGGCTGCGCCGGCTAATGGACGCCGCCCGCAAGCCGGTACCGGCAGCCGCGTCCGCCGCCAAGGTGGCGACCTCCCCTGCCCCCGACCGCAATCGCCCCGCCCGGGCGCCCGCCCCGCCCGTAGCGCCCAAATTCGTTGCCGGGGGCGGCTCAGCGTCGCCGGCCGCGCGTGCCACGCTCGCGGCAGCCGGGGATGTGCAGAAGCTGGGCCGCTATCAGCTCGAGCGCGAAATCGGCCGCGGAGCCATGGGTACCGTCTATCTGGGGCGCGATACTGCGATCAATCGGCTGGTCGCGATCAAGGCAATTCCGCTCGCGAGCGAGTTCAGCGAATCGGAGCTGGCCGAGGCTCGATCGAGATTCTTCCGCGAGGCCGAAACTGCGGGCCGGCTCAACCATCCGAACATCGTGACTATCTATGATGTCGGCGAAGAGCGGGGATTGGCCTACATCGCGATGGAATACCTGAAGGGGCGGCATCTTAGTGATTATGCGACGCGCGACACCTTGCTCGAGCCCCGAAAAGTGCTCGACCTCGCCGCCCGCACCGCGCAGGCGCTCGGCTTCGCACATAAGCAGCAGGTCGTGCATCGAGATATCAAGCCCGCAAATATTATGTACGATCCGAGCACGGACGTGCTCAAGATCACCGACTTCGGCATTGCGCGATTGACCGGCGCCGGTACGACCCGCACGGGAATCGTGCTCGGCACCCCGTCCTTCATGTCTCCGGAGCAGCTCGAGGGTCGAACCGTGACCGGTCACTCGGACTTGTTTTCCTTGGGTGTTAGCCTGTTTCAGCTATTGACCGGTCAGCTGCCGTTCACGGCCGATTCGATGACTGGGTTGATGCAACAGATCGCGGAGGCGCCGCATCCGCCGTTGCGCGCCTTGCGGCCGGATTTGCCGGCTTGCGTCGACGGCATCATCGATCGTGCGCTGGCCAAGACTCCCGAAGCGCGCTTCGAATCGGGGGCGCAGATGGCTGCGGCCCTGGAGGACTGTCGGTCGAGGCTGCCGACGGGATTGCCATGATCGGGTGCACGAGCACATGAGCAAACAAAGCTTACGCACATGAGCTTGCGTAACAAAATTCAGAGCGTCGCCCTGACCGATAACGGCAAGGTGCGCGAGCACAACGAGGACATGATCGGCACTGAAGCCGACATCGGCCTGTTCGTGCTGGCCGACGGCATGGGTGGCTACAACGCCGGCGAAGTGGCGAGCGGCATCGCCGTGAAGACCATCATCAATCTCGTGCGTGATGCGGTGAATCGCGAGGACCTCTCGGTGCGCGATCCGGAGACCGGCTTGACGCGGCCCAGCATCATTCTGCGTGACGCCATTCACAGAGCCAACAAAATCATCTACCACACCTCCAAGACACAGCCTCAATGTGAGGGGATGGGCACAACGGTGGTGGCTTGCCTGTTCCACGATAACAAGATGTCTATCGCGCACGTCGGGGATTCCCGCCTTTATCGACTCCGGGACAACCGCTTCGAGCAGATGACGTTGGATCATTCGCTGCTGCAGGAACTCGTCGACCGGGGCTTTTATTCCCAGCAAGAGGCCCAGCGCGCGACCAACAAGAATTACGTGACTAGGGCCCTGGGAGTCGAGCAGAACGTCGATGTGGAGATCCACGAGCAGCCTGTGCAGAAGAGCGATTACTACGTGCTCTGCTCGGACGGTCTATCGGACATGATCGAAGATGAGGATATTCACTTAACAATCAGTACCTTTAGTGCTAATCTTGATACGGTTGCTAAGCAATTGATTCAGCTCTCGAACGACAACGGCGGACGCGACAACGTGTCCGTGATAATGGCGCACGTGACCGAGCCGTTCCCGGCGCAACGGCGTATATTTGACAAAATATTGGGATGGTTCGGTTAGGAGAGAGTTCAGTGGCTCGTCTGATGCTCAGCTTGGATGGTCAAATCCTCGCGGAATACAATATGAACAAGGAGCGCTACACCATTGGGCGGCTCCCGGATAACGACATACGGATCGATAATCCGGCGGTCAGCGGCCATCACTCCTTGATCATCAACATACTCAACGACTCCTTCCTGGAGGACTTGAACAGTACCAATGGCACCTATGTCAACGGCAAGCTGATCAAGAAGCACGCGATGCAGCACGGCGATGTCATCACCGTCGGCCACCACCAACTGCGCTTCGTCGACAGTCAAGACGGCGACGCGGAGCAGGACGAATTCGAAAAAACGATGGTCATCACGCCGAGTTCCCAAGGCGAAGAGCGTATTCGCCGTGTTGGACAGGCGGTAGACCAGGCCGTCAAAGCGGTGGCCGCCAAGCGTCCTCCGCAATCCACCGACAATATGACCGCCTTGCCCAAGGCGAAGCTGCAAGTGCTCAGCGGCGCTTTCGCGGGTCGCGAATTGGAATTGACCAAGGCGTTGACCACGCTGGGCCGCCCGGGAGTGCAAGTCGCCGCAATCACGCGTCGTTCCGAGGGTTATTTCATCGTGCACGTCGACAGCGGCAAGGAAAATGACTACCCGCTCGTGAACGGCATACCGATCGGACCGCAGGCGCGCCGGCTCAACGACAACGATGTCGTGCAGTTGGCGGGCGTGAAGATGGGGTTCTTCGAGAGCTAGCGCGCCGCAAGACGCGCCGCGCGGCTAGCGCAATTCCACGGCGACGCGCTGGCTGACGCCGCATAGCAGCTCGTAGGGTATCGTGCCGGCCAGGCGCGCGATCTGCTCCACGGGCAGCTGCGGTCCCCACAACACCACGGGATCCCCTAGAGTCACGGGCCTTTGCAGGTCGGTCACATCGATCCCGATCATGTCCATCGAGATCCGTCCGGCGAGCGCCGCGCACTCGCCGTTGACGAGCACAGGCGCACCCGAGCCGAGGCTGCGCGGATAGCCATCGCCGTAACCGACCGCGGCCACCGCAAGGCGCGTCGGGCGTGCCGCGGCCCAAGTGCCGCCGTAGCCGACGCGTTCTCCGACTACGACTTCTTTGACGGCGATCACGCGCGAATGCAGCGTCATCACGGGCCGCAAGCCGTAGTCCGCGCCGGTTGTTTCGGCCATCGGCGAGACCCCGTAGAGCAACAGGCCCGGACGCACCCAATCGGCCCGAGCCAGCGGGAAATTCAACAACCCGGCCGAGTTGGCGATGCTGCGCGCGCCGGGCAGCGCTGCGGTGGCCGCCTCGAAACGCTTCAGCTGCTGCTCCGTGGTCGCGCGCTGCGGCTCGTCGGCCGCGGCCAAATGCGTGATGAGCCCGACCGGCTGCCGAACCGCCGGCAGCGTGCGCAATTCCGACCATGCGGCGCCGAACGCGGCTCCCTTCAAGCCGAGCCGGTTCATGCCGGTATCAAGCTTGAGCCACACCGATAGCTGCGCCGCGGCCCCCAGCGAGCGCAGCAGCCCAATTTGCTCGGGCAAATGCACGACCATCTCAAAGTCAGCCGATATCGCCGCCGCGAGCTGTTCCCGATCGAAAACCCCCTCGAGCAGCACGATCGGATTCGAGACGCCGGCGGCTCGCAGCAGCAGGCCCTCCTCGACCCTGGCCACGGCAAACGCGTCCGTTTCGTCCAATGCCCGAGCGACCGCGACCAGCCCGTGTCCATAGGCGTTTGCCTTGACGACGGCCATGACGCGCGAGGCCGGAGCGCGCCGGCGCACGGCGGCCAAATTGTGGCGCAGCGCCACGGTGTCGATCGTTGCGATGACAATGGGCTTCATGGAAGTGATGCTTCGGCTCGCTAGCTCATCTGCAGCGTTCGGCCGGCGTCGTGCTCGTCGGCATCCTCGCCGAGGAAGCCGCCCGTTTGGTGCGCCCAAAGCCGCGCATACAGACCGCCCTTGGCGAGCAATGACGAGTGATCGCCTTCTTCGACGATGCGGCCCTTGTCGAGTACGACCAGGCGGTCCATTGCCGCGATAGTGGAAAGACGGTGCGCGATGGCGACTACCGTCTTGCCCTCCATGAGCCGGTAGAGACTCTGTTGGATCGCAGCCTCCACCTCG
>JBKQHQ010000011.1:0-4165 GCA_052148715.1 Xanthobacteraceae bacterium
CCGGGGCGCCGCACCGCGGCGAGCCCGGAACCCAGTAACCCGAGCCCTGTGATTACTGGGTTCCGGGCTCCCTCGCTACGCGCGCGAAGTCGGGTGTTCCCGACTTCGCCAAGATCATAACTGGCCCAAGTCGGAAACATCCGACTTGGGCGCCCCCGGAATGACAACCCAAGGCGAACCATTCATCAGAGTCACAAGAGCATCGCAAGGATTTGAGCACCGTCAGCCGCGGCCGACGAAGGGCATGTTGGTGGCCATGACGGTCATGAACAGGACGTTGGCGTCGAGCGGGAGGCTCGCCATGTAGACCACCGCGTTGCCGACGTGCGCTACGTCCATGCGCGGCTCCGGCATGGTCGTGCCGTTCGGCTGCGGCATGCCGGCGACCATCCGCTCGGTCAGCGGGGTTGCGGCGTTGCCGATATCGATCTGGCCGCAAGCGATGTCGTACTGGCGGCCGTCGAGCGAGGTCGATTTGGTGAGGCCGGTGATGGCGTGCTTGGTCGCCGTGTAGGCGGCCGAGTAGGGGCGGGGGGTGTGCGCGGAGATCGAGCCGTTGTTGATGATGCGGCCGCCGCGCGGCGTTTGGCTCTTCATGATCTTCATCGCTTCCTGCGTGCACAGGAACGGGCCGGTCAGATTGACGTCGACCACGGCCTTCCAGCGCTCATAGGGCAGGTCCTCGAGCGGCACGGCCGGCGCGCCGATCCCGGCATTGTTGAACAGCAGATCGAGCCGGCCGAAAGCGTCCTTGGTCTTGGCGAACAGCGCCTTGATGGCTTGCGGGTCGCTCACGTCCGTCGGTACGACGAGGCTTTTGGCGCCGGCGGCGGCGATGTCCCTGGCGGTTTGCTCGAGCATGTCCCGGCGGCGCCCGGCGAGCACGACCGCATAGCCTGCCTTCGCCAGGGCGACCGCGACGGCCTTGCCGACGCCGGTGCCCGCGCCCGTAACCAACGCGACCTTCTGTGCCGTGCTCATGTTCGCTATCCTCGCCAGTATCTTCCGCCCGCGACCATCCTGGCCGACGAACCTGGGCGGCGGCAATGGGGGGCGGATCACGGCAAGGCTGCGCAAATCGCTTGACGCGCTGCGCGCCTTGCTGTCGGAAGGGGTCTTAGGCCGATGCGCCCGAAAGGGCGGCGCCGGCCGCATGAGGACGACATGAGTGCAGGGGACGGCGCCGCGGGCGCGATCGTGACGGCGGGCGTGCTGGTCATCGGCGACGAGATTCTCTCGGGACGGACCAAGGACAAGAACATCGGCTACATCGCCGAATACCTGACCGGGATCGGGATCGAGCTCAAGGAGGTCCGCGTCGTCGGCGACAGCGAGCCCGCGGTTGTCGAGGCGCTCAACGCGCTGCGCCACAGTTACACCTATGTGTTCACCACCGGCGGGATCGGGCCGACCCACGACGACATCACCGCCGATTGCGTCGCCAAGGCCTTCGGCGTGAGCATCGGCTACGACCCGCGCGCGGTCGCGATCATGCAGGAGCGTTTTCCCGGCCAGGAGCTCAATGCCGCGCGCATGCGCATGACCCGCATCCCGGCCGGCGCCGACCTCGTGCTCAACAAGGTGTCGAGGGCGCCGGGTTTTTGGATCGGCAACGTCATCGTCATGGCCGGCGTGCCGACCATCATGCAGGCGATGCTGGACGAGGTGGCGCCGAAGCTGCGCACCGGCGTCAAGATCGCCTCCGAGACGGTGCGCGCCGACGCGCGCGAGGGCGACATCGGCACCGAGCTCGGCGAGGTGGCGAGCGCCCATCCCGAGGTGATGATCGGCAGCTATCCGTTCTTCGACGAGAAATTGGGGCCAAATACCAACGTGGTGCTGCGCGCGCGCGATCCGCGCAAGCTCGCGCTCGCCAAGGCCGCCGTGGAAGCGATGCTCGCGCGGGTCAAGGCCGCGCTCTAGAGCACGATGACTTTTCTTCGAGTCGTCATCGTGCTCTAGCTTATTGTTGGAGCATGATCTTTTCCGAAAACCGGTACCCACTTTTCGGGATCATGCTCAAGGAACCCAAAGACATGGTCGAGCTGCCCGACAAGGCCTTTCCCGTCTCCTGGGACCAGTTCCACCGCGACGCCCGCGCGCTGGCCTGGCGCCTGGCTTCCGCCGGGCCGTTCGAGGCGGTCGTCTGCGTGACGCGCGGGGGCCTGGTGCCGGCGGCGATCGTCGCCCGCGAGCTCAATGTGCGCGTGATCGAGACGATCTGCGTGGAGAGCTACGGCACGCCGGGCCAACAGGGCACGCTGCGGATCCTGAAAGGCGTCGCCGAGTCGGTGCTGCGGACCGGCGAGCGGCCGGGCAGCGGCGTGCTGATCGTCGACGACCTGGTCGACACCGGCAACACCGCGCGGGTCGTGCGCGACATCCTGCCGGCGGCGCATTTCGCCACCGTCTACGCCAAGCCGATGGGGCGCCCGCTGGTCGACACGTTCGTCACCGAGGTGTCGCAGGATACCTGGATCTATTTCCCCTGGGACACCGGGCTTGCATTCCAGCCCCCGATCCGGCAGGGCGGCGCCTGAGCCCGCCTATTTGCTCGCATGGAACGCAGAGGTGATGGCCATGCCCGATTCCGACGATTCGCTCGGCGACGACCCCGAATTCAAGCAGTTCGCCGACGAGTTCGAGCGCCATCGCGAGGCGCTCTACCAGCTCGTCTCCGACTACATGGACGAGGAGGGCGTCAGCGAGACCTTTGCGGCGCATCTCCTCCTCGACGCGACCGTGCATATGCGCATGGCCGCCTACGGCACCGGCGTCGAGCATCCCTCGGTCGGCGGACTGAAGCTCGACCTCGACCGCCTGCGCCAGGAGATGGACCAGTTCGTGCGCGAGGCGAAGAAGGGCGCCGAGGAGTACATCAGCGAGGTCAAATCGCTGCGCGAGGAGATCGAGCGGGAGGAAGCCGAGGGGGCGAAGGAGGAGGGCGAGGACGACTGAGCGCCCGCGCAAATCCTGCGGCGTCCGAGCAAGGCCCCGCTACTCAGGCATCATGCGGCGTTGGGCCGTCCGCCGCTTTCGCCTCCACCAACGAACGATGCTAAACCCGGCCGGCGCGGACGTGGCGGAACCGGTAGACGCAAGGGACTTAAAATCCCTTGGGGGAAACCCCGTGCGGGTTCGAGTCCCGCCGTCCGCACCAAATGGATTTTACACGCCGTGCCGCCTACGCGCCTGATCTCTACGCAGCCTTGAGAAAGTGGGACGTTCCGAGCAGTTTTGTAGAGCCATACGGCTGGCTTCCGCTCGCATGCCGGTGCGGCCGGCCTGTGATCAGTGGGGATCAGGTTGAAGGTTAGTTGACAGTCGCACTGCGGATTGCGGAGCATTCAACCTCAGTATAGCACCGCTGATTCGCTATCGCCTCTTGGGAGGGGTGCATGCCTTTGGCTGAACTGTACGGAGGCGCTTGCGAGCTTCTGGCTCAAATATCCAATTTTGTTGTCCAGATTTTTAGCAAGCTGGGTTGGGAAAAGACTGCTGTCGTTGTCCTAGCGATATTCGCGTGTGGTGGAATCTTAAAGGAAATGTTTGCTCTTAAGTGGGGCCAGCTTCGATACTATGGAATGCCACGTTGGGTTTTTGAGCTCGCGTGGGCGGCGGGTGCATTTTTGATCTTTTGCGTGTTCACGGGGGCCATAGTGCATATTTTGCTTGACATCAATACGTTGATTGCTACTCCTGTGCTTGGCACTATAGTGGTTGGTCTTACGGGTTTATATGTTATTTTCCGTCTCAGAGACAGGAGCACGTTCGATCGACTGAAGTTCCTCAGTTTGGTTGTTGCTAGGCTGTTGCCATTTGAAGTAGTTTACAGTTACAAAATTGTAATCGCTCTTATACGGCCAGTTGTCGGTTGACCGACACTTCTTCATCGTTGGCGGCCGCGGGTTTCACTCTGCCTTGCCCGTCTTCTCTCGCTTGGGAACACCTCGCGCTGACGTCCGCGCGCGATGGAAGGCGCACATAACCTGCGGGGACGGGAAGGGAATACGTATCCCAAAGACGCCGGCTTCGCTTCGATGCTCTTGCCATCCCCCAATAATGCCAAATTCTAACTCCAGCCGTAATGCAAAATCCCTACGTAATGGCCGCGTTTCTCGGGCCTTCTAACTCAAAAATCGCCCACTCGATTCCGCGAAGACCC
>JBKQHQ010000012.1:0-4824 GCA_052148715.1 Xanthobacteraceae bacterium
TGCTCTTAGATAGCTACCGCGATTTTCGTTCGGATTGAATCATACACTCCACGTCATGCCCGCGCTTGTCGCGGGCATCCACGTCTTCACGGCCTTGCAG
Source organism: Xanthobacteraceae bacterium (assembly GCA_052148715.1). Lineage (GTDB taxonomy): Bacteria > Pseudomonadota > Alphaproteobacteria > Rhizobiales > Xanthobacteraceae > JBKQHQ01. The sequence continues at coordinate 101 of JBKQHQ010000012.1, forward strand.
CAGAGCCAAGACGTGGATGGCCGGACCAAGTCCGGCCATGACGTGGTGAGGACGTGGTTCGATTTGAGCGGGACATGCTTTAGCGTTACGCAATGTCCAGCTTGAATATATCTCGTGCCGCAGCTCGGTCTCAGCATCTTGCAGGCGGTCGACGCCGCGCCCACCCTGGCCACGAACTTGTCAGGGCCTGCCGGAATAGCCCGCGACGAGCTTTACGAGATCGGCTTGCCGTTTGGTGGCTGTCTTCTCAAAAATCCGATGCAGATGGGTCTTTACGGTTTGGTCCGCGATACCGAGCACGGGAGCGACCTCCGGCACGCCGCCGATCTCGACGATGGCGAACAGGACTCGGACCTCTGCCGGCGTCAGCTTGAACTCACTGGCGATCGCTTCAGGCGGCGACAGCAGGTCCAGCGCCGCCTTGCGGATGAACATCGCTGCCGTCGCGGAATAGGAAACGCCTGCCTTTCGGCGAGCCCCGGAGGTCAAGGGCAGTACATGAGCGACATAGCGCTCACCCGTACGCGCCATCAGCGTCACGGCGACCCCGCGTTTTCCGACCGCCGCGTCGCCGGCCCGAGCGGCCGTGAACGCATCGAGCAAATCGCGGCCGCCCTGGAGATCGAGCGCCCCGATCCGGCCGTTCGTGGCCCGCAGGACATTGCCCTCGGAGATCAGGCGGTGGGCGCTGAGATTGGCATGGATGATGCGGCCGGTCGAGTCGACGATGACCACTCCGGAGGCCAGCGCATCGAGGCTGTCGGCCAGAGCCGCCGCTTCGACACGATGCAGATCGATCACCTTACCGATCAGCATGGCACGTCGGACATGTGGCGTAACGAGTTCGAACCGGCGGCGCATGCGATCATCGACCTGCCCCTGCTCGGCGTGACGCATGGCTGTAAACAGCGCACAGGCCGTTGCGCCCTTTTCCAGATTTGAAAATAAGCCGTCCATCAGGCTCTGCGGGGCGAGCCATTCGCGAAAGAAGCGCGTGCGAACAAATTCGTCGCATGAGATGACGTCGGGAACGGCAACCGGCCGTTCCACGTCAAAGAAAACGACGCCTGGAAAGATCGGATTTATCTTGCCGTATTTCTCGAGGTAGGTCTTGAAATAGTGAGGCGCGCTGGACCCGCGCCCCCACCAGAACAGCGTATCCGTGGCCCTGGTGATCGAGTCCTGCGAATGAAGGCTCGCGGAAGCGGCGCCGATATAGCCGCAGACTCTTTCGATTGCCTTCGGCCATAGGGTCGGGTCGAGCGATGCGTCGTAGATGTCGCCGATAACCAGCGACAGCTCGTCTGCTTCGCGCATGCTGATGGCTCAATCCTGTCGTCTTATTACTATGCTAGCACGCAATGGCGAGTTTATCACCAGTCAGCTCTCCTCTATGGCCCCCAATAAGAACCCAGGACGCGTTCGTCGGGGCGCGTTCAGTACGTTGATTCCGTCTGCAGTGTGCTGAGTGTTCAATATCAATATAGTAATAATCGAACGATGTTAATGCAATGTATTGATAACATCGGCTATTAGTAAAATTATAATTGGGTGGAAAAGCACCATACTTTGCATTGTTTGCTTTGATATCGGCAAATACTTCAGAAGAATTGCTACATATTTGCGCATGCCGCGGAGGCGTTCTTGTGTCGGTTTACATCGATCGGGTGATGCGGCGAGGGTTTTGGTCCGGCAGATTGGAGCCGATCGGTCGTGTGCCGGATTTTTCCGATCCGCTGGGAAAAAGCGCATTGCACGCCGCGACCGACTGGAGAGCAAGACAGGAGGATCATCATGCGCAATTCGGCAAATTTCTCAAGAGTTCTGGTTGCTTCGGCGGTACTTGCCGCAACGATCGCGACCCAAAATTCGGCGATCGCGCAGGATGCTTCGGCAACCTATCGGGACATCGAGCAGACGCTCGGCACCGTGCCGACCTTCTTCAAGATGTTCCCCGAGATCGGTATCGCCGGCGCTTGGGCCGAGTTTAAATCGGTGCAACTCAATCCCAAGACCGCGCTCAACGGCAAGGTCAAAGAACTGATCGGTCTTGCCGTTGCGGCACAGATACCATGCCAGCCGTGCATCTATTTCCATACCGCCGCCGCCAAGGCCAATGGCGCTACTGACGAGGAAATTCGCGAGGCTGTGGCCATGGCCGCCTTGACCCGCCACTGGAGCACGGTGCTCAACGGCATGCAGGTCGATCTCGGCGGCTTCAAGCAGGACACCGACAATGTCCTGCGCCTGGCGGCCGAACGGGCGAAGACTGCTCCCCGATCGCAGTAACGCGCAAGAGGCGTCGACGCTGTCGCCGGCAGGCGCGGCGCCAGAACGGCTCGGGCTTCGGCTTTTGACCCGCACCGGTCGGCGCTTCGCGCCGACCGAGCCAGACGAACGTTTGCTCCGGACGGTGGGCCCACGTTTCGACGAAAATTGACGCCGAGCTGGCCTGCGCGAGAAGCCCACAGGCACCATCCGCATCGCGGCAGGCGAGCACCGGGCCCTTTGGCCGGCCCTGGCGAGACTGCGCGCAGTTTGAGGCGCCAAGCGAGGACGGGGCATAGGAATTCCCGCCAGAGGATCTGGCCCCAATCGTGGGAGAGGAGCAAACTGGATGAGCTGCCCTCGCAGGCAGGCGGCGATCGTCAAACCGGGAGAGAACCGAATGACCCGTACCTATCGTCTCGTCGCAATGGTGATCTTGGCAGCAGCTCTTGGTTGGAGTGCCGCCACTATTTTCCACAGCACGGGCGCCGCTAGGGAGCCGCGCTTTCCGCAGCTCACGATGGACCAGCTCAACGACCAGCAGCGCCCCCTTGCCGAGAAGATCATGAAGATCTCCAGCGTCGGTATCGCTGGGCCCTACAATCCGATGTTGCGCAGCCCCGAATTGGCACAGCGTATGTACGACCTGCTCGATTATCTACGCTGGCACACCTCCGTGCCGACGCGGCTCAACGAGTTCGTGATCCTGATTCAGGGGCGGCTCTGGCGCTCACAGGTCGAATGGTTCGCGCACGCGCCGCTTGCGATCAAGGCGGGATTGTCACCGAAGATCGTCGCGGACCTCAAGGCCAACAGGCGACCACGGGAAATGGCGCCAGACGAGGAGACGGTCTACGACTTCTGCATGAAGCTTTCGACCAAGCACGAGGTCTCCGACGCGACGTTCGCCCGACTGCGGCAATTCCTCGATGATAAGCAGATCGTCGACCTCACGACCGTGAGCGGCACATATGTGGCGGTCGCCATGATCCTCGCCATGGCCGAGGAAGGCGTGCCGCCCGGCAAGGAACCGCCCTTCAGACCCGACGAGCCGTGAGGCTGGGCGTGTTCCTCGGAGCCCCGCCTCCGACGCGACCAACGATAGACTTTGCTAGCTGATTTTTAGCGTGGACAGCTGCACAGTATCGAAGCGGCTTCTCAATTCCGCGATCACATTGGGGTCGGGCGCTCTACCGCACGCAACCACCCTCGCAAGCTCTTCGAAGTAGTGCTCGTGGCCGTGTGGCGACACGGTCATGAGCACCCTCGATGGCTCGTCGTAGGCGTTCGCGATGTTGTGCGGCACGGCCGGCGGGATAAAGACGTATGTTCCAGGTGTCGCACGGACTTGCTGATCCCCGATCTGCGACCTCGCACTCGCCCTGCAGTTTACCGGCGCGCCCGATCGATGGCTGTAGCTGACCCATTACGGACAGTCCTCGTCTGTCCGGAGACCGGAGTCTGGATCGCTCCGGTCTGGCCCTGAGTCTATCACTTCACCGCAAGCAATTCGACCTCGAAGATCAGCGTGGCGTTGGGGGGGATGGAGCCGCCGGCCCCGCGGGCGCCGTAGCCGAGCTCGGGTGGAATGATGAGGGTCCGCTTGCCGCCGACCTTCATCCCGCCGACGCCCTCATCCCAACCGCGGATGACCTGACCCTGGGCAAGCACAAACTCGAACGGCTTGCCGCGGTCGAGCGAGCTGTCGAACTTCTTGCCCTTGACGCCGTCCTGATAGAGCCAACCGGTGTAGTGCATGACGCAGGTCTGACCGGGGAAGGGTACGGCGCCAGTGCCGATCTTGGTGTCCGTGATCTGTAGGCCCGATGCTTTGATCACGGTTTTTCCAACGGTCTGGGCCGTTGCCGGGGTGGGTATGGGGGCGGCGAAGATGCCGGCCAACGCCGTAAGAAGCGCGAGTGCCGGGAGGGCCCTTGCGTGTGGGAAAACTCGCATTCTCCTTCTCCTCCTTGGGATGGATCGCGCGGTAACGGGCCGCCTGTCTAGCTCAACCGCACGCGCGCTCCCAATGCTTTTTCGGGCAGCGCTGGCGCACGCCGCTGGCCGGTGTCGTGCCAACGCTGGGCTCTTAAGCAGCGCCCCTTATGCAGTCTGGACCGCATGCGCTGCGACGGGGCATTCGAGGTGATCGAATGACTAAGCCTATGGCGGTTCTTGGCACAGAGCTTCCATCACGGATTCGTGCGGATTCCTCTCCTCGCGCGAAGATCCTTGCCTCTCGCCATTGGCGGCCCCTGACCCCTTCCGGACATTCGGTCAGCGAGGCGCGAGCGAGCGCGTTCTCGACGCGCGAGCCTCGAACCATGCACGGCCGAACCCGCATGCGACACTTCGATGACGTATCCTTTTGGCAACACTTGGCGAAAATCCGGCTGCAGTGCGGGGATTTGTCTTGTTTTCTGTTGAATTCCGCGGATGCAGCGTTGCCCCTTCGC
>JBKQHQ010000013.1:0-22117 GCA_052148715.1 Xanthobacteraceae bacterium
GCGCCAGTGTGCCGATCGGCGGCGAGACGGTGACGCGGACGGGTTACACCGTAGGCGCCGGCGTGGAGGCGGCGCTGTGGGGTAATTGGACCGGCGCCGCCGAATACCTCTACATCGACACCGGCAACTTCACCACCAGCATAACGCCCAGCGCGGCGTTCCTTGCCGCGCCCGGCGTCCCCGCGGGTGTCGCCACGGCGACGGATACCCAGCGCTTTCAGAACAGCATCCTCAGAGTAAAATTGAACTACCGGTTCTGACACTCTGTTTCGGCGACCTGATCGGCAAGCTCGATACGCTGCGGGTCGCCTGCGAGAAGAGCGGGCGCCGCAGCCGCTACAAAGTCACCAATCTGGTCGAACGACATGGCCCCTAATGCCGGGCTGTGTATTGCGGCGCGGGCCGAAAGCGGCGCATGATGCGTTTGTCGTCTGACAATAATTCTCTCCTCACGCCGACCGGCCCCAACCAATCCGGTGAATGCGACGATGCTCGAGCGAGCCTACCGGCAACGTCTTGAAGCTGATCTTGCGCGCTGGCAGGCCGATGGCGTGATCACGCCGGACGCCGGCACCGCCATCAGGAATTCGCTCCCGCCCTTGGGGACCGGCGTCAACATCGCGGTCGTCGTCGGCATCGTTGGCGGCTTGCTGATCGCGGCCGCGTTCCTGGCGTTCGTCGCCGCCAACTGGACGGCGATCGCCCGCCCGGCCCGCTTCGCCATTCTGCTGGCCGGCATTGCGGGCGGATACGGGATCGGCGCGTGGTTCGCCGCGACCAACCGGCCGGTTCTGGCCGATCTTGGCGTGAGCGTCGGCACGATTGTGTTCGGCGCCGCGATTGCGCTGGTCGGTCAGATGTATCATCTCGGCGATGACTTCGCCGCCGGCATGCTGCTGTGGGCGGCGGGCGCGCTCGCGGCGGCGGCGCTCACCGGTTCGCGCGGCGCGCTCGCGGTTGCGCTTGTTGCCGGCTGCATTTGGAGCGGCGCGCGCGCATACGACACGTTCGATGTCCCGCATCTCCCGTTTGTCCTCTTCTGGCTGCTGGGCGCCGCCCTGGCGCTCGTGTGGAATTCGCGGGTCGCGGCGCATCTCGTCGCCGTGGCCGCAATCCCGTGGTGGGTCATGACCGCGCTCCAGTTCGATCAGGCCCACGTCGGGGCGTTGTTCATGCTCGCCGATGGCGCGGCGTTGCTGCTCGGCGCCGGCCTCGCTTTGGCCTATGCGCCGCGCGAGTGGCCGCGCACCTTCGGCAGCGTGCTGTCCGCCTACGGGGCTTTCGCGCTCGCCGTCGCGGCGGCCTTGGCCGTGGCGATGTCCAACGAATTCCGCAGTGCCTATGTCACGAGTCCGCCTCCGTGGGCGGCGGCATGTGGCGTTGCGGGTGTGATACTGGCCTTCATCGCCGCCGCGATCGCGCGCCGGGCAGGGCCGGCCTTTGCCGGCGGCTCGGCCGGTCTTGCCCTCCTTACCGCGCTCGCGTGGAGGGGGACGGCAGGCGGCGAGCCTTGGCTCGCCTATGCACTGGAGCTCGGCGCCATGCTGTGCCTGGTGGTCTCCGGCATGCTCGACGCGGCGCGCCCGCGGATCGTCGCCGGGTGGCTTGGGCTCGCCGGTGTCATCGCGGCCATCACCTGGGCCGTGAAGGGTTCGCTCCTGCGCCGCTCGGTCTTCCTCGCCGTGGCCGGCGGCGCGGCCGTTGCGCTTGCGGTGCTGCTCGATCGCCTGCGGCCGAAAGCGAGCGAACCATGAAAAGCCTCGTCGCCTTGCGCGGGCTGTTTGATCGGGTGCCGAAATTCGTCCTGTTCGGCGCCGGCGCCGCGATCCAGGTCGCGCTGATCGTTGCAATGGTCGCCGACCGCGTGGAAATCCTGCGCACCGGAACGGAGGTGCTCCTGCAAACCCGCCCCGTCGATCCGCGCGATTTCCTGCGCGGCGACTACGTGGTCCTGGCCTACGATATATCGACGGTGTCAGCCGGTGGGCTCAAGGATCAACCCGCCAGCGGAAGAGGCACAACGGTCTTCGTCAAGCTGGCCCCCAATGGCGATGGCTTCTACCAGGCGGTCTCAGTCCATGCGGCGCCTGTCGCCGTCAACCCGCCTGAGGTGCTGATCCGCGGCCACGTCGCCTACGGCACCAGTTGCGGCCTCCATAACCGTGCTTTCTGCGACGGATTGCAGATACGCTACAATCTCGAATCCTACTTCGTCCCGGAAGGCGACGGCAGGAAGCTCGAACAGGCCCGCAATCAGCGCAAGTTGTCGGTCGTCGCGGCAGTGACGCCGACGGGCCGCGCCGCCATCAAGCGACTTTTGGTCGACGGCACGCCGGTCTATGAGGAGCCGTGGTTCTAGACCATCGGTCAACAATGCGATGGCCGCTGCGGGTCAAGAAGAACCATGCCGGCCGCGTCGGCGCGAGCTTGTTAAATCGACTCGCGTTTCATCACCAGCGCGGCTATTTCGCGCCTTGCAATGGCACAGCTCTTCCGCTTGCCCATCGGCCCTCCGGCCAGAATTCGCGGAGATTGGACCTGATGTACAGATTCGCCACCATGGCCCTGCTACTTGCGGCGGCGCTCATCACGAGCGCCGCGCCCGCCGAGACGCCGCGGGGATGGACGATCGGACCGGTGCACTTCACCGATTCGCCGAGCACCGGCGTCAGCGCCGTCTTCGTTCTTTTCGACGACCGCCGCCGCTCCTGCGCGACGTTCGGCTATGAAGACAGCGCCGTGGCTGAAAGCGCGGCCAAGCAGATCACAGCGGCCTTGGCTACGGTCAAGGCGGTGTCCTGCACCCCACCGCCCCCGCCCCCAAGCCCTTCGCCGCCCGCAAAGTGATCATCATTGGGCGATGCTTTCGCGCATGACGTCGCCCGTCCGTCGGCTGTTGCCCTCCGGCTTTATTGAACCTTGCCAAGGTGATCATGAGCAAAAAGAAATTGCAGACCACGGCAAGCGGTCTCACTTTCCTAAGCCTTGCGGAAGCCGACGAGAGGCGACGAACTGAAAGCGGCGGGGGCGTCAGCTGCACCCTCATCTTGATGGCGCGACCCGCGCCAGTCTAGCTCAACAACCTCGGCACCGCAGACGACAGCAGCCGCGGCTTCCCTAACCAGGACGATCATCGGTGCGGGCGAGGACGGCGATGATCGACGTTGTGTTTTCTTCTCTTGCCCGTCGGTTCAACGGGTCCTGGTTTGCCGAAGTGATCGTAGTAATCCGCGCCTGTGGTTTTGCCAATATCCACGCAGCCCCCGCCGCAGCCGCAACCGCCGCAGCCGCCGGCAAATCGTCGACCGAACCGGGGCGTGCCGGCGTTTTCGTGGTCGAAGATATAGAATGTCGCCAAGCTCACGTCGCCGACTTCCTCCTCGCCGAGCGTGATTTCCTGACCCGGCGCGAAGGGCCGCGGCGGCATATCCACTGGCGGCGCGGCGGCTGCTGCGGATGCGCCGCCCGCCAGCGACAAAGCCATTCCCAACGCCGGTACGGTCCCTTTCTTCCTTCGCTTCGACACGCGCGTCGTACGTGGCATGGCCCGAATCCTCCACGTTCTCTTCAAGCGGTTGCCGGCCCGCCGCTCCATCCTAGCCTTCAGGCTGTGCCGAAAGAAGGTTGCCCCGTTCCTTCGTGCCGGCGGCACGCGCAAACCTTTGCTACTTTCAGGTCTTTCTGCTTAAAGACCTGAAAGTAGCAAAACAGCACAGGCCACGAGCCGGAAGGCTCGCGGGAAGCGAGCCGGTCTCCACGGCGCGGTTAAAGCGTCGCCGCGAAAATGCCGACCTATTCGAAGACGCCCGCCACGTTCGCCACGCGCGTCGGCCAACGCACAAAGGCGAAGATCCAAAGAAAAATGATATTCAGCAGCGGGACGAACGCCAACAGCACCCAGACGCGCGAAAAGCCCGCCTTGTTCAGGATCTTCATGACCGGGACGCCGAGCACGACAAACCAGATGACGAGCCCGATGAGAATAACCGCGCCATTTGTCCCTTCGTTCATAAAGCGTCCCTCCGGTTAGCGTCGGCGTCAAGGACTGGGTCGAAGCCGATCAGCTGGGCGGCCCACGCCTCGTCCAAATCGTAACATTTGCAGGCTATGGCGCACTTTCAAGGGACAACTTTTCTGTGCGCAAGTGTCCCGGTTCACGGGTGGCGTAGCAGGATACCGACGCTGATGTGTGTGCTGAGGCGGCGTCGAATTATCCCTTCTCCCGATGCCGTCTGAGGATGAGAACTGGCCGCCTCCACGACGGGGCGGCTTTTTCTTGCCTCAGACCGGAGGCGGCTTAACCGATTGGTAAAGGGATGCTGGCAATATGCCCAGGTCGGGGACGTGGGTGATACCGACACAGTAGAGAGGCCTCGGGCTCTACGCCTCCGAGGCCTCTTCACCTTTCAGCCGGCGCGCTAACTCAGCCAGCTGCCCCCACGCGGATTTTGGTTCCGACTAGGCGCGAGAAGCGTACGACCGGCCGCACGCCAAGATCCTGCCGCGATCCGGAATCGAAACCCATGACAACGGCCCCGCGGGACGTAAGTATTTTTCCCAGATCGACGGTATGCGTCCGTGGGGTTAGTTTTAGCAACGTTGCTTACCATACTCTTGCTACTGACGGCCGCCTGTCCCCCACGGGTGGCCGTCTTCCGTTTCAGGCTGCCGCACGGGCATTGGTGCCTCGCCGTGCCCACGGGCTCGTTGATCCGCTTCGGCAGGGTGCGGCGTAGCGTCAGAGCCCAAGATAGAGACACGCGACCGCCAGCGTGAGGGCTGCGCTGACTGTCAGCGGCATGCCGAATGGATCGAACCGGCCGGTGATCTGCATTACAGCGGTCGCGACGATCATGGCTGCCGCGACAAACGAAGACATGGGGCGTGGACACTCTTCCGGGAAATCATTGCTCGCGAGCAGATGGGTCAAGCGAACCGGCCTCCCGAGGCTCGCATCACGGGAGGCCAGCCGCCGGCATCAACAACCACCCAGAAGGTTGATGTGATCACGCTACCCAGCGGCAGCAGATCAGGCACTCACCTGCCGCCGCAACTGATCACGCCTGCCGCCGGTAGAGATAAAGCGGAAACGCTCCCGCGCAGGCCTCTCGGGGATGGATTTATGCGGCTCTCCCGAGTTACCGCGCCCCAAACTTGATTCGCGATTCCGCAATAACGCGACCTGCACCGGCCGCCAAGCAGTACAACTACGGTACATGTCAGAAGCCCGTTTCGCCGGCTGCGACGGGCTGCCTACGCCCTCACTAGGGCGGCTTGAAGCAATCTCGAGAAGGTCAATTGCGGGCGCGCCGTCCCATGGACAGGGCCTCGGCGTCAACGAGGATAGCGGAGCGGCGCGTCATCGGCCGGCACGATCATCTTGCCGATGGGCCAGAGCGCGATCCCGGCAAGCTTCAGATGCGCCCAAGCGAAGGGGATGCCGATGATGGTGACGGCGAGGAAAACTGCGGTGACGAGATGCCCCAGCGCCAGCCACCAGCCGGCGAGCACCAGCCACACGATATTGCCGAGAAGCCCGAGCGGTCCCGTGCCGGTATCCTCCCGGCCGTAATATTCCGCGCGCGACACCGCCTTTTGGCCAAAAGGAAGCAGCGTATAGAGCGCGATGTTGAATGCTGCCCGCGACCAGGGCAGGCCGACGATGGTGATCGCCATGATAACGGCGGCGATAAACCAGCCGACCGCCATCCATAAGCCGCCGAAAACGATCCACAGAACGTTGAGCAAGAGGGATAAGTCGGACATCCGAATCTTTCGCGCGCCGAGAACGATGCCCTCGCTGGCGCGCTGCCATGACGATAGGGCGTAGGAAAGATCTAAGCCGCGAAGCGCGCGGCTGCCAGTCCGTATGAAGTCATCGGAACGCCACGGGCGGCCCCCAGCTTGCCGCGCTACGCGCCGGCAGGCGACCGCGGAGCATCATTCAGAACGGCGTCCCAACGGGGCCTGGCGCGGGCTGAAGCACCCCTTCCCGGCGCGGTCGGTGGGCGATGAATGTTCGCTCCCCGACATAACGATAGGCTCTCGTAGCCGTTGATGCAGCGCCGCCTACGGACAGTTCCTTAGTTGAACACCAACAGAGGACCGATTAACCGGCACATATGGCTGCTTTGATCTATCGATGCCCGACGACAGGGCGAAATGTGCAAGGCTGGTACGCTGACGACGCCACGGCGAGCGGCAGCGATACCTATGAGGCAATGGCTTGCCCCGCCTGCGGGCTCGCCCACCTTGTGAACCCGACCAGCGGCAAGGTGCTGGCCGCCGGTGACGACTAGCCGGGACGATTATTCAGCATAGCGCCAGCTGGAAGCGGGGCGCCGATTTGCGTTTGGCTGGCCTCCGAGCCAATCCGCTTCTTCAACACCTGCGAGACCACGCAAAAGTCGGGATTGCAGGGATCGCACTTGAGCGCGATGCGCTCGCACTCCGCCCGCGTCACGACCCGGCCGAAGATGCCCTCCAGGTCGCTCTCGAACTCGTGCGCACACCGCTCGACGCATGTCCTTATTGGCGACGCTGCTTCTCGAATCATAGATGAGTTTTTAGCATGCGCCGCGTCACTGATTGCGGTACTTAACGACAGCCGCGAGGGTATCCTCCATTGCGAGGCCCGCCACGGGCGACCAGTGCGATTTTCATCTGCGGGGCCCCAAGGTCGGAGACCGGTTTTCCCCGGAATGCGCTGACTGTGTCCAATATTATTAACCAATCGCTAATTCGCGCGTGCACTGATGCGCCGATGGCTTGGACCGGAGGAGGACTCGTTTGAGCGATATCCTAAGCACTCTGTCGTCGTACTACGCATCCGCTGCGCAGAACGAAATCCCCGTCGGGGCGAAATTCGCCAAGGTCGATCCGACACAATATCAGGGGACCTGGACCGGCAAGGACGCCACCGGCCACGCTTTTTCGCTTGCGATCACCAAAGTCCAAGGCTACCGGGCGAACGTGGCGTTCAACAGCGCGAGTGGCTTTCAGTACGGGAGAGTCTTCATCACCTCCAACAGTTCCTTCCGCATTGGCGATTCCAGCTTCTCGCTGACGGGGAATGGTAAGGCGCTGCTGGCGACGGTCGTAACCGATCCTAATACCGGCATTCAGACGATCGAAAAATCCGTTGCCACCCTAAACACCTAGCGCGCGCCTCGGTAAGGATACATCAGAGTGCCGCGCCCGGGGCCATCGAGATTGGTCTTTGACTCGACGACATCGAATCTGGCGCCGCGGAGCATTGTGTCGTTGCCGCGCCGGACAGGCCCCGCCTGGCAAATCACGGCACGCCTGAAATAGGCGCGGGCGAGATCAGGCCGGGGAGAACTCCCGCTTCTTGGTTGCCGACGACATGTTGTGCGGCAGCAGGTCTTGCCACCGCTCGCCCGCCGCTACGTTCGTGTCGGCGAGACTGCGCACCTTCGAATAGTCCTCGATGTTCAGCCCCAGGGGATCCCGTCCCGCCTCGTGACGGCGCACCGACTCGAGCAGCCGCTGCCGCAGGCGCACCACCGCGGCGTCGGCCGCCACCAGCATCTCCTTCTGCCGCTCGACGATCGGACCCATCGAGACGCCGATGCTCGCGTCCTCGGGCACGAGCCCGCTCAGGCCCGACCAGGCGACGTCCATCTGCGAGCGGTCCTGGCCGAAGCGGTTCTCCTCGGTGGCGCGGTACTCGCAATCCTTCTCGCTCCACAGGCGCTCGTTGTCGAGCCCGAGCACGCCCAGCATTTTCTTGCGGTCGAACGGCTGCGGGCCGTGCGCGATGATGTAGGTGCTGGTGCGCACGTCGTTCTGCGGCACCTCGAACACAAAGAACTGATAGCGCGTGAGCGGGATGATGCGGCACGTCGGCAAGATCACCGCGGTGACCCGTACGCTGCTGGTCTCGCCGCCGTCGGCGGCGCGCGGCCCGGCGCGCTTGGCGGCGTAGTGGTAGCCGTATTCGGTGTTCTCGATCTCGATGTCGGGGGCGTTGTCGGCGACGGCAAGCGCCACGGAGACATAGTCTGAAGCGTCCGGCACGTGCGCCAGTTTCGTCTTCCACGCCGGACTGGCGAGATTGCAGTGTAGAATACCGACGTGCGAGGAGTCGGTGCCGCCCTCGTAGAGCTGCAGGTAATTCGCCGGCGTGTTGACACGGAACACCAGACGGTTCTCCGCCGGGCCGTCGAAGAACTCGTATTTCTGGAACGGCGGCTGCTTGTCGGCGGGGCCGACATAAGCCCAGACCATGCCGCCCGCCTCGCGCACCGGGAATGCCGGCGCCTTGACGTGCTTGCGAAAGCGCTCGTCGCTATGGTTGGGGGTCTCCTGGACGGTGCCGTCCACCCCGAATTTCCAGCCGTGATAGAGGCAGCGAATTCCGTTGTCCTCGACGCGCCCCATGACGAGCGAGGCGCGGCGGTGCATGCAGTATTCCTCGAGCAGGCCCGGCCGGCCAGAGGTGTCGCGGAAGGCGACGAAGCATTCGCCGAGGAGGCGGACGCGGAGCGGGTCGCAATCCGGCTTCGGCAGCTGGTCCGAGGTGCAGACCGGGAGCCAGTAGCGGCGCATCGTGCGCCCCATCGGGGTTTCGGGCCCCACCCGGGTGAGGATTTCATTCTCTTGCGCGCTGATCATGGCCGTTGCCTTTCCCCGCCCTGCCGGGGGTGCCGTTGGAAAAACACGCCGCGCCGGTGGTTGGTCCCGGTCACTCGATGAAGGTGGGCTTCACCGCCTGATAGGTTTCGACGATCACGTTCTCGAGCCGTCCGTTCACGCGCTCGACGCGGCGGATGTACATGTTCTCGACGATATCGCGGCTTTCCGGGTCGATCATCATCGGGCCGCGCGGACCGTTCCATTTGTAGCCCTTCATCGCCTCGATCGCGGCGGCCGCGTCGAACGTCTTGCCGGCCTGTGTCTCGATCAGATGATGGATCGCGTGCATGCCGTCATAGCCCTGGACCACGAAGGCATCAGCCGCGACGCCGTCGCCGAACTTCGCGGCAAGCCGCTGCCTGAATTGCTCGTTCTCCTTGTTGTCGAGCACCCGCGAGTAGTGGAAGGACGAGTAGAGGCCGATGACGGAGTCGTCGTAGCTCGCCAGGAAAGCTTCGTCGGTCTCACCGACACCCATGATGAGGGTGCCCTTCTCGCGCACGCCTTGCGCCAGCAAGCCGCGGGTGAACGACACCGCCGCCGGCCCCGGCGGGATGAAGACCTGCACCACGTCGGCGTCGGAGCGCGCCACGCGCTCGGCGAAGGGCGCATAGTCGACCGTGCTGAGCGGGATACGGTCCTCACCGACGATCGCGCCGCCAAGCTCGGTGAATTTGCGCTTGAACGCGGCCTGCACCTCGTGGCCCGGCGCATAGTCGGACACCGCGATATAGGCGCGCTTCCGGCCGTTCTTTGCCGCCCAATCAGCGCCCGGCCAGACGGTCGACTGCATGTTGTTGGAGACGCGCAGGAAGTAGGGCGACATCTTCATCAGCGCCGGGGCCGACGGGATCTGGATCACGGTTGCGACCTTGGCTTGGTTAGCCACCGAGGCAACCGCCGCCACTTGCGGCGTCAGGTCGAAGCCGGCGAGGATCGAAACCTTGTCGCGCACAATCAGCTCCTCGGCCACCTGCTTGGCGACCCCCGGGCTCTGATTGCCGATGTCGCGCCAGACGATCTCGATCTCCCGATCGCCGACCTTCGTGCCGACGGCCGACCGATAGGTTTCCATGCCTTGGCGCAGCATCGTCCCGGACAGGGCGAACGGGCCGGTGAAATCGGCGATCATGCCGATCCTGATCTTCTCTTGCGCGCCGGCCGCGCCGCCCGCGGTCATTGCTGCAATCGCCAAGACACTGCCTAGGAGATGTCCGCGGCCCATCAAGTCCTCCCTGTCCGCCCTGTCTGCCGGCGCCAACTGGCCGGGGGTTTCCGCGGCCGCTGGTCTTGGCCGCGATCATATCGGTGCCGGCGCCGTTTGCAAGATATCTTCCGTGGAAGAAATCGCTTGCCTTCTCGCGCCGCCAAAGGAACATTCTCGCTGGCACGCGCACAGAGAGGCGCGTGGGCCCGGCCGCGGGCTGCGGGAGGAGCGTTGAACGACTTTGCGGCGTCGCTGATCTTCATCGTCTTGTACGGCCTGTCATTCGGCATGGTGCTGTTCGCGATTTCCATCGGTCTCGTCGTCACGATGGGGTTGATGCGCGTCGTGAACATGGCGCATGGCTTCTTTGCCGCCCTGGGCGCCTACGTGACGGTGTGGCTGATGTTTCAGAGCGGTCAGCCGATGTGGCTGTCCGTGGTGGCGGCATGTGTCGTCGTGACGGTGCTGAGCATCGTGATCGAACGGACCTTGATCCGCCGGCTCTACACCGCCGCCGAGCTCGACCAGGTGCTGCTCACGATCGGACTGGCGTTCCTGGGGGCGGCGTTTCTCAACCTGCTGTTCGGGCCCGATCCGCAGCCGAGCATGCTTCCGCCCTCCCTGGCCGCCAATGTCGACCTCGGCATCCGCACCATCCAAACTTACCGGCTGTTCGTGGTCGCGCTCGGCGCATTGCTCATGCTGGGACTGTGGTGGCTGTTCGACAAGACCGACTTCGGCGCGCGCATCCGCGCGGCGGTCGACAACCGGCGAATGGCCGAAGCGGTCGGCATCGACGTCGACCGCCTGTTCGCCGTCACCTTCGCGATCGGCTGCGCCTTGGCCGCACTCGGCGGCGCGGTCGGCTACGCCATGCTGCCGCCGGAGCCGATGTACCCTTTCAAGTATCTCGTCATCATCCTGATCGTCGTCGCCCTGACCGGCTTCGGCAACATCAAGTCGGGGGCTTTCATCGCCGCCGCGGTGGGCATCGTCGACACGGCGGGGCGCTTCCTCGCGCCTATCTATGGCGGCTTCATCGTCTATTTCTTCCTGATCGGGATGATGATCTGGCAGCACATGCGAACGGCCGAGGGGTGAGTTGCGACGGGACCACCGCCTGGCTGCTCAAGCTCGGCCGCCTGCCTGAGCTATGGGTGGCTCTACTCGCCGGGCTCTGCTTCATCCTATTCCCGGAATACCTGTCGTTCGCCACGTCCGTGCTGGTGACGGCGATCTTCGTGATGTCGCTCGATCTGGTGCTCGGTTACGCCGGAGTGGTGACGCTCGGTCACGCTCTTTTTTTCGGGTTCGGCGCCTACGCGGCGGGATTGATCTCGATCCACGGTTGGAACGAACCCATTTCGGTCGCGGTCGCCGCCGCGGCGGTCGGAGGCATCGTGGCGCTCGCGACCGGCCCCTTCGTGCTGCGGCTGCGCGAGCTGCCGCTCCTGATGGTGACCCTCGCGCTCGGCGTGATCGCCTTCGAGGCTGCCAACAAAGCCACCTGGCTGACCGGCGGCGATGACGGGCTCGTCGGCATCGAGTTCAAGCCGGTGCTCGGCATCTTCGAATGGACGCTGTGGTCCGACACCGCCTTCTTCTATGCTCTCGCCTGGCTCTGCGTCTGCCTCTATCTCGCCCGCCGCGTCGTGAGCTCGCCCTTCGGCCTGGCCATCGTCGGCGTGCGCGAAAATTTTCGGCGCATGTCACTCGTGGGTGCACCGGTGCAGAGGCATCTCTTGCGCATCTACGTGATCGGCGGCGCGATGGCGGCGCTGGCCGGGGCGCTGTCCGTGGAAACCGCCCGCTTCGTCGGGCTCTCGGTGCTGAGCGTGGAAACCTCGATCGCCGCGCTGGTGATGCTGGTGGTCGGCGGCGTCGGGCGGCTCTACGGCGCACTGATCGGCACAGTCGCCTACATGCTGGTCCACCACGTCGCCGCACAGATCAATCCCTATCACTGGATGTTCGTGATCGGCGCCATGCTGGTCGCCGTGGTCATGTACGCGCGCGGCGGACTTTTAGGCCTTGCCGAGTCGCTCGCTGCGTCGGTGGGCCGCAAACGGGGCAGGCAATGAGCGCTGAGCCCGTGCTGTCGACCCTCGCCCTGACCAAGCGCTTCGGGCCGGTCGTCGTCGCCGACAATATCGATTTCGAGCTGCATGCCGGCGAGCGACGAGCCCTGATCGGGCCGAACGGCGCCGGCAAGACCAGCTTCGTCGGCCTCGTCTCTGGCACCCTCCGCCCCGACGCCGGCGCGGTTCATCTCGCCGGGCAGGACATCACGCGGCTTCGCAGCGACCAACGGGTCAAGGCCGGGCTCGCGCGCACGTTCCAGATCGCCAGCCTCTTCCGCAATCTCACCGTGCGGCAGAATCTCTACCTGCCGATCAGCGAGCGCACCGGAGCAAGTGGCGAGATCTGGTCGTCGGCCCCGGCGCAGACCGCGATCATTGACGAGATCGACGACCTTCTCGCCCGGCTGGGGCTACTCGAAGACCGCGACCGCACCGTCACCGAGCTCTCCTACGGCAGGCAGCGGCTGCTGGAGATCGGTATCGCGCTGAGCTTGCGCCCCAAGGTCCTGATTCTCGACGAGCCGGCCGCAGGCCTGCGCTCGGAGGACGTGGCCCGCATGCTGGACGTGATCGGCCGCTTGCCAGGCGACATGGCGATGATGATGATCGAGCATGATATGCAGGTAGTGAAGCGGTTCGCTTCACGCGTGACCGTGCTCGTAAGGGGGGCCGTTCTGATTACCGGATCGCCGTCGGACGTCATGGAGGCCGAGTCCGTGCGCTCGGTCTATCTCGGCCGCACCGGGCACGCTCGTTTCCACGGCGGCGCGCATGCTTGAGGTGCGCGGACTGCACGGCGGCTGGGGCGAGACGACGGTGGTCGAGAATCTCGACCTCACGATCGCCGTCGGCGAGAGCGTGGCATTGATCGGCCGCAACGGCGTCGGCAAGACGACGACGCTCGAGCTGATCACCGGCCGAGCCCGGCGTCACTCCGGCCGCATCCATCTCGACGGCGAAGACTTGTCGGAGGTGCGTACCTATGCGCGATCGCGCGCCGGCATCGGCTATGTGCCGCAGGAACGCGAGGTGTTCGCAAGCCTGACGGTGCGGGAGAATCTCTCGGTGGCGCGCCGGCCGGGGCCGTGGACGGAGGAGCGCCTGTTCGCGCTGTTTCCATCGCTCGCCGAACGGGCTTCCAGCCTGGGCGGGCGCCTCTCCGGCGGCGAGCAGCAGATGCTGTCGATCGCGCGTGCCCTGCGCGGCAACCCCAAACTGCTGCTGATGGACGAGCCGACCGAAGGGCTCGCCCCCATCGTTGTCGAGCAGCTCACCGAGGCCATCCGACAGATCACCCGCTCCGGCGGGCTCGCGGTTCTGATCGTCGAGCAACGCATCGACCTCGCTCTCGAGCTGACCGACCGCTGCCTGGTCATGGATCGCGGCCAGATCGTCGCCGATTCCCCGAGCGCGCAACTGGCCGGTCAGGACTGGATCCTGGCCGCGATCATCGGCCTCGAGCATGCCGCCGAGCCGGTGCTCCCGTCATGAGCGGCCGCGCCTTAGGCCGCAACCGTACGCCAGCGCCGTCCAAGGCGACCGCTCAGGCGTCGGATGCCTCCCGCAGAATCGAGTCCGCCATTCCCGACGAATGGCTGGCGCGGAAGCCGCATCTCGACACCTCTCTTATTCAGGTCATCGTGCTCATTTACGGTCTGTCACAGCAGATGGAGAACGAGTTCCGCGACCTGGCACAGTCGCGCTTCTCGTTGCGCGTGGGCGACCTGCGGATACTGTTCGCGTTGCGGCGCTCGGGCGAGCGCGGCGGCTTGCGGCCGACCGAGCTTTTCCGCTTCCTGCTGATCACCTCCAGCGCGGTGACCAAGCAAGTCGATCGCCTCATCGCGCGAGGATTGGTCAAGCGCTGCCCAGACCCCGACACGCGCAAGAGCTTCCGCGTGAAATTGACGCCCGCGGGCAGACGGACCGCCGACGCGGCCATTCAGGAGATAATCGAGACCTTCGCGCTCGCCGCGGCGATCAAGGACCTCCCGGCCGACCGACGCGCGGCCGGCCTCGAATTTCTCCTTGCGCTGAGCGGCCGAGTCCGGTGAACGCCACGCCCGCCAGGCGGGACTGCCGCCAACCGCAGCGGCTCGCTGCGAGTCAAGGTGGACCGGAATTCATCCGAATTGAATTTTTCAGTGTTCTAAATTAGCGTGCACACGGATGCGACAACGGAAAAATCGGGTGTGATGCGATGCGAAAGATTGCGATTACTCTCGCTATAGCGGCGGCGTTGGTGTTCACCGGGTCTCTGCCCTGGAAGTCCGACGCCGCGACGCTGGAAGGCGCCGCAACGATCCGTGGCGCGGCAGCAACTATGCAATCCGTCAAGCCGGCGGCCTGCCTGCTCTTTAAAACCGACCGCTGCGCGTTTGGGTTCCACCCGGTCTGCGGACCGCGTCATTGCTGGTGCGCTCCCTGCTGATCCTAGCCCGGAAGGGGCGCGATTTTGCTCCGAGGTCGCCTCAGTTGGTGGCCTCGTCCCTTCGGCAGGGCGGCGCAGCAGATAAGCGCGGCCGGACACAAAGTCTGGAGCGCTCCAGATTCGGGGCAATCAGGAGCGCTCTAGCGTCACGCGGCAACCGCCTTCGCCGCACGTCCCCGGACTTATCGCCACTGCTCGTTATTATAAGAAGATCGGTGACCGGTGTAGTGGCTGAAATGTCCACCCGGATACGGGTTTGACGTGCGATCCGGGCCTGTATCCGTCGGAAAGCCGCCGTTGAGATCAACAGCCGTCTGAGCTTGCGCAGCCACCACCGAGGAAGCAACGCTAAGCAGCGCCGCGACGATGATCGCGAGCTTGTTCTTGGTCAACATGGTCATTCTCCTGTGTTTGGTCCCCGCGGTGGTGCGCCGCGGTTGTGGGCCAAACATAGGAAGTTCAGCGATTATTTAATCGCGAGATTCCGAAAAGGACCTTTTCCCATTGTGCAATAATTGATGGTAAATTCATGAAGCTTTCGGGTACGGCGCCGCGCTGCGGATCTCGATTACGCCACAATGCGCCCTGAAATTGAGCCCGCCACCGGCCCACATGGCTGAAGGCCGGTGACGGGCGCGCCCGCGCAGGAGGTGCCCACGGGACTTTCGGGAGCGCGCACCGGGCTAACGGCGAGCCCAGAACACGCGTCCAAGGCCGCCACACGCCGACGTGCCCGTGTGTCCTATTTCAGCTTCGGTCTCCACCATTAACGTTAGCCGCGAAGGCCGACCGCCGTGCTCCGGCCGGATTTACCGCCCCTGCCCGTGATTCTCAAAAGACCGAGAGTCGTCATGGGCGGCGACGCCGGAATATCCGAACGGATACGGATTTGTCGGCAGCCCAACCACCCGATTGTCGGGCGCAGTCGTCGGATACGGATCGGCAACGTTCTGTGCCTGGGCGGCCATTACCGAGGAAGCAACGCCGAGCAGCGCCGCGACGATGATCGCTAGCTTGTTCTTGGTCAACATGGTCATTCTCCTGTTTGATCGCCGCGACGGTGCACCGCGGTCGTGGGCCAAACATAGGAAGCTCAATGATTATTTAACTGCGAAATTTACAAAAGGACCTTTGCTCGATCTTAAATAATCGACGCCGTCCGCCGGGGCCCTTTACGACACAGGCGTGACAGCTCGTCCACAAATCGATGACAAGACCGGATAGGGCGTTTCTGAGCAAAAACGATGTCGATTATTTGTCACGGATGCTTGGCGCGGGCGCGCGCATGCCGTCGAGGAGAGCTTTGTGAAAAACTTCGGGTGCCTGGATCTGCGGCGCATGGCCAAGATCGGGGAACTCGACCAGATGTGCGTGCGGGATAAGCGCCGCCGCCGCCTTTCCAAGAACCGGATAGTTGCCCAATGTCGGCCGCACGGAGGGCGGCGCGAGATTTTTTCCGATTGCCGTCGTATCCTTGTCGCCGATCATCAGCAACACCGGCATGGTCAGCCGGTTGAGCTCGTAGAAGACAGGCTGTGTGTAGATCATGTCGTAGAGAAGCGCCGAATTCCAGGCGACGATGTCGCGTCCCGGACCGCGATACATCCCAGCCAGCATCTGCACCCAGCGCTCATAGCCCGGCTCCCATGTCCCCCCATAATAGGTCGTGCGTTCGTAGGCGCGGATGCCGTCGGCGGTCGTTTTCAGTTCCTGTTGGTACCATGCATCCACGCTCTGCCACGGTACGCCCTTGGTTTTCCAGTCCTCGAGCCCGATCGGATCGACAAGCACGAGCTGATCAACACCGTCGGGGTAGACGAGCCCATAGCGGATCGCGAGCATGCCGCCCGTCGAGTGCCCGATCAAGATCGCTCGGTCTATTCCAATTGAGGCCAAGAGCGCATGCGTGTTCGCCGCCAGCTGATGGAAACTGAATTGGTAATGCGCGGGCTTGGTCGATTTGCAGAATCCGATCTGGTCGGGCGCGATCACGCGATAGCCGGCTTGGCTCAATACCGCGATGGTGCCTTGCCACGTAGCCGCGCAAAAGTTCTTCCCGTGCATCAGCACAACGGCGCGTCCATTCGGCTGCTCCGGTTTCACATCCATATACGCCATGTCCAGGGCCTCACCCTGTGACGTGAACCGAAAATGCAACACAGGCGAGGGATAATCAAATCCCTGCAACTCGGGCCCATAGGCGGGACCATCGTCGGCGGATGCCGCGCCGGACGGCGAAACTAGAAACAGCGCCAAAGCTACGCGAAGCGCCGACAAGAGTTCAGAGAAGCGCATCGTTCGACCTTCGGCGATCATAGGCTCCGGCCCGGCAGCTCTACCACCTTTACGCTGACTACCCCGAAATTTACGACCTTTTTGCGCGCTCGGCCCGGTCCCCAGCGCTATAGATGCGCTTTGTCGGTAGCGGGAGGCGAAAATGGAAGTCGAGCCAACATTTTTGCTCCAACATTTTTCGCTGTTCGGGTTCGAGTTCCAATACTGGCTAGGTTTGGTGGTCGCCCTTTTCGTTTTCTATGCCATCTATCTATGGGGTACGCGTTCCAAGAGCACTTGGAACGCCGATCAGCGGACGTAAACGCGCACTACCTCTTGCCGCCGGTCATATTCCTCAAACCGAGCATTTTTTGTGCATCTCTGCCGGCGCCTGTGGGCTCACCGTGCCGATCGATTGAACCCATTGCGGTTCGCCGCCAAAAATGCGCTGATGCGGCCGTGCGATTGGCCGAAGCGACCTCGCAACGCGGCTCGTGCCTGCCCTTCGCGGCGCGCCTCACAGCCCGGCTGGCGGCCGCGTTCACGAGTGCGGAAGATAAGGACCTCATTTGTGATCTCATTCCGCTTCACGCTTCGCGCCATCGTGGCAGTTGTGTCGGTCTGCGGCGTTGTCGGTCTAGCGCACGCGCAGGGCAAGCTCGATGCCCGTTACACTGCGAGCTTGTGGGGCCTGACCATCGGCTCGGGGTCGTGGCAGGTCACGGTGGACGAGGATCGCTACGCAATCGGCGCCAACGGCGGCACCTCCGGTGTCTTGCGGCTGTTCGCCAACGGGACCGGCAACGGCGCAGTGTCGGGAACCGTCAGCGGCGGCCACCTCGTCGCGGCGGGCTATGCGATGGCCATCACCAACGACGGTAGCATCGACCAGATCGACATGGTGTTTGCTGCGAGCAAGGTGAAGCAGGTGACCCCACCCCCGATACCGAGCCCCGATCGGGTGCCGCTGACCGACGCTCATTATCATGGGGTCACCGATCCACTGACCGGATCGCTGGTCCGCGTTGGTGGAACGGAGGATCCGGTGAGCCCGAAAGCCTGCCAGGGCGCGACCGCAATTTTCACCGGCCGCATACGCTTTGACGTACGGCGGGAGTTCAAACGGATGGAACACGTTCAGGCGAACGAAGGCTACCAGGGACCGGTCGTCGTCTGCGGGATGTATTTCACGCCCATTGCGGGCTACAATCCAGGACGGGCTTCGATCAAATACCTCACGCAAGTCAAGGACATGGAAGTCTGGTTGGCGCCGATCGCCAATACGCGCATATTGGCGCCTTTCCGCGTCTCGATCCCGACGCCGTTCGGCCTCGGCGTACTGCAGGCGACGGAGTTCGTGTCGGTTGCGACACCGGGAAGGTCAACGGCCGCTAACGCCAAAGCCCCGTAATCTTCAAGCCCAGGAAGCAAGTCGGGTCGGCGCATTGGTCGCTCAGGCCGAGTGGGAGGTCAACGGCTCCAAATACGCCACCGCCGCGGCGACGAGCAAAAGGCCGAGCCCGACGAGGGCGGCGCTGATCGGCAAATCGAGCGCCCACGAAAAGGCTCTCTGAGCTCCGACCCAATCGAGAACGGGTTCAGAAATCGCAAGCGCCCGCAATCCGGCTCGCAGCTCGAGTTTCGTCCAAACCCCGTCGTGAAGCCACAGGAAGCCCTGGAAGGCAACGACGATCCCGCCGCACAAGGCCACACACAAGCCGGCGAAATTAAGCAGATTGTAGATCCCGGTTGCGATGTAGATTTGCAATCTCTTGGCGGCCGAGACCGAACGCCGTCTGTTGCGGCTCTTCGGGTGACCTAAAAGATCGGTCCGTTGTCGCTCGACTGTTTCGAAAGCGCGCGCATCGGCCATGGTAAACCCCGAGCCGGAATTGTCGGCGGCGCCGGTGAGTTCATCGCCGCGGACGCGGAAGGGTCGCAAGTTCGATACGATTAGAAGGTAATATTTTGCCGATTCGCGCCAGCGCGGACTTTGCAATATCCCCAATGGGGTGAGATGACAGGCGCCTACTGCAGACCAGCTAAGTCACTGGGGACGCTGCCGAATCATCTACGGCGGTTGCGCCTTGGGCACGTTGCCCATATGATTCCCAGGCAAGCGGCGCCGCAATGTCAATGAACGCCCTGGCCGGACACATCCAGCGGGGCCGGAAACCGCACGGAAAGCTCATGGGTCGAAGCGCCGCACTGGTCGCCGCCGCCCTCATGCTTGCGGCCTGCACGTCCCTCGCGGATCTCGATATGTCCAAGGCGTTGTTCCATGCAGTGGATCAGCGGACCATCGATTTGCAGTTGGAATCGGAGCCGGCGGGGGCCGAGGCCAAGACGTCGCTCGGACCGAGCTGCCGCACCCCGTGCACGCTGCCGATCTTGCCTGGGCCCAACTTTACGGTGACATTCACGCTCGACGGATACCAGCCGCAAACCCTCTCCGTTGAAGTCATCCGCGCCAACGCCCGTCCCGATTGGGACGGGAACTCCCGCACCGACCACCAGCTCGCGCCCAATCCTGCCCATGTCGACCTCGTGGCTATTCCACCCCCCGAGCCGCCGAAGCCCCCGCCCGCCAAGAAGAAACCGCGCGTCACCGCGAAGCCCGTGACCGCGGCGCCTTCCAACAAGGATCAAACGTCCTCGGCAGGCTTCCCGCCTGCCTCCTCCGCGTCATTTGCGCCGCCGCCGCGCTGATTGGGATCAACCTGGTCGACCGCACTGTCGCTCTTCGCGGCGCGAGGCACATTGCTCCGCGAACGCCGATGGATATTGTCCTGATTTATTTTTCGGCCGCTCTGTCGGGTAGCGCGCTTACGTCAACAATGCGAATCGGTTTTCGTCCCGCTGAAATGCGCCATAAGCCGGGGTCGCCCCATGACGAGCGTGAAGCCACCAAACTGCCCGAAGTGCCGGAAACCCATGACGTTGGCGTACCTGATCCCAAGGGCGGCAGCCCAGCCGGAGCTACAGAGCTTCGAGTGCCGCGCTTGCCGCGAGAGGCGCACCGAAGCGGTAGAGCAATAGGCCGCCCACTCGCCGCCGGCGTCTTCTTGGCAGTGGACATCAGAGCGTCCTCCCCAGGCGAAAACCGAGATCGTTCCTCCGGCTGAAGGCGGCGTGCTCGTCACGGTTAGCGGCGCGCAGGTCCCACGCAAAGAAGAACCAGGAACCGCCGCGCACGACCCGATGGCTGCAGTCTCCGGATAGCCAAGCGGAACCATCGGTGGGCGCCCCGGCATAGCTGTCGTGATAGCAATCCTCCACCCATTCATAGACGTTGCCATGCACCTGATAGAGGCCCCACGGATTCCGCTTGAACGAATCCACTGGAAGCGTCCTCTGCCGATACTCGCCCTTCGCACCACCACCATATGTGATGGTGCCTTCATAGTTGGCCTGGCCGGTCGAGATTGAAACGCCCCACCAGAACGGCGTCTCGGTCCCCGCCCGCGCCGCATATTCCCGTTCCGCTTCGCTCAACAAACGGTACGTCTTGCCGGTCTTACGGGAAAGCCAAGTCACGTAAGCCTTGGCGTCATCCCACGATACGTTGATCACCGGCTGCCGGCCACGGCCCCAGCCTTCGTCCTTGGGCTCGTAACCTTTGCAGCCGCCATCGGCCGTGCAGACGTCCCATTCTTCGAAGGTCACGGCAAACCGGCCGACAGCAAACGGCTTCGACAGCGTCACCTGATGCTGCGGGCCTTCGTCTTCGTCGCGATGCTCCTCGCTCGACGGCGACCCCATCATGAACGAGCCCGCCGGCACTACCACCATCTCGGGACACTTGGCGCAGTCCTTGAAAACGTCCCCAGGCTTCACCGTCTGGGCGAAGGTGGACGAACTCCAAAACCCTATTACAACCGCGCAAGTGAAAGCCGCCAAACGGCACATCGTACGCCCCCGAGCCCAAACTTTTTCGGCTCGCGCATGTTGGCACAGCGTCCGACGGGCTGGAAGCGGCGCTCCGCACGAAGGCGCAAATGTGGTCTGCGCTCACCTGCTCTCGGTACTATTGAACGTACACGACTTCCGCCCGGCCGGCTCACGGTGCGTTCAAATCAGCACGGCCCGCAACGAGCCGCCCATGACTTGGTTGCCCTACTCGTGCGGCACGATGGTGTAGGGCGTCGTATACGGCTCGACCCGCAGCGAGGAATGGGCGATCAGCCCTATCTTGGCGGTCGGCGCCTGCTGTAATTCGCCGTTGGCGCCGCGGTGCACGTTGTATTGCCACACCGTCATATCGCCCTTCTGGGCCAGGGCATGCGCGATCGCACCCGCATCATTGCCGCCGAGCGCTTTCAGCTCGTCGGGAGTCAATCCGATCACGATCTCATCCTTGACCGTGATGATCTTGAATAGATTCATCCTTTGCTCCTGCGCCCATGCACCTTGTGCGGCGGTCACCAGCAAGACCGCGAGACTGCCGCAGCAAACGATATCGCGCCGTTGAAACATGCCCTGTGCCCCTTCGTGATCGATAGCCGCACGATACAGGTGGGCTACCTGGTTCGCCTGTGACCTGCTTCACATCGGAGGAGCGGCGAAAACCCGAGCAACCGGAAAGGTCCCGCGAGCACGAATGCCGGTGAAGGTCACGGCTGAAAGGCTTACTGCGAGCAATTTCGCCCGCTTTCGCGACGACCCCGCGACGGCGAACACATCTTCGGAGACCGGTTGGCAAGCTCCATGGGCTGCGCGTCGCGTGCGCCAGGGGCGAAACGCGAACGTGCGCCCCTCTTGAGCTTGAATTAATCGAGCGACGACAATTCGAGCGGTAGTTTGGCATTTTGCCCCGGATTGCGGCGCGCCTCACCAATGGCTTGCCGGGATCATCGTCGACGTCGGAAGAAGCAAAGCGACCAGCGGAATTCGCGCCGCTGTTGCTCCATCACAACAGTACGTCGCCTTGATATCGTATATGGTGATTCCAGCATCTGTTCTGTCGAGGGTTGAGGGGTTGTGTCATGCGGAAGCTGCTTGCAATTGCGTCAGTAGGGTTTGCGTTCGCCCTTCCCGCCTATGCGGCGGACCTATCCGTCGCCTACAAAGCGCCGCCTGCTCTCTATTCTTGGACCGGGTTCTATATCGGCGCCAACCTCGGCGGCGGTTACGCTCAGGCCAATGACGCGGGAAGCCTCCTGACGGCTACCGGTGCGACCGTGGCGGGCAGCCAGAATAGCTCGTCGACGGGCCTCGGCGGCGTGATCGGCGGCGGCCAGCTCGGTTACAACTTGCAAGCCGGCAAGCTCGTGCTCGGCATCGAAGGCGACTTC
Organism: Xanthobacteraceae bacterium; assembly: GCA_052148715.1. Lineage (GTDB taxonomy): Bacteria > Pseudomonadota > Alphaproteobacteria > Rhizobiales > Xanthobacteraceae > JBKQHQ01. The sequence goes on from JBKQHQ010000013.1 coordinate 21,946, forward strand.
GACGGCTCGAGCCAGACCGGAACCTCGAGCCTCGCCAGCGCCCTCGGAACCACGTTTACCTCGCACCAGGAGAACTGGTTCAGCACGGTGCGCGGTCGCCTCGGTTGGGCCGCGGACCGCTGGCTATTCTTCGTGACAGGCGGCGTTGCCTTCGAGAACCTGGGGCACAGCA
>JBKQHQ010000014.1:0-51664 GCA_052148715.1 Xanthobacteraceae bacterium
ACGGCGAGCGAGGGCAACGCAGCGTGCGTATGTGCTAGCGACCGTCCGAGACTTAGGGCTCGATAAAGACGGCGGCACGACGAAGCCGGCAGGGTGCAGTCGGCGGCATGCGGCGGAAGGCATGGCGAGGGAGGTAGCGGCGATGGCAGTGGAAATCACGTTCGACTCGGGGGGTTATCTAAAAAACCTTCCGAGGCCTCTCGCGGGTCCGTACCTCTGGCGTACCCTGAGCGTCCACTCGCTCTGCTGAACCTGTATTAACCATTTGATTTTGCTGGTGCCGGCTGAGGGACTTGAACCCCCGACCCCCTGATTACAAATCAGGTGCTCTACCAGCTGAGCTAAGCCGGCGCTCGCGCCAGAGCTAGCAGCCCGGCACGCCGCGGACAAGCTGCGACCGAGGGGCTTCGAGCGACGGCGGCGGGACGGCTGGCGGCCGGAGGCATGGGCGGCGGTGCCGCCCGAGCCATCCGAAATCGCGGTGCCGTCGGGACCCTTTTTCCGCCTTGGGCGTTCACACCGGGTCCGCAACCCCGCCAAGAAGGCCCCATGAACATCGAAGCACCGGTCGGGCCGCGCGCAAGCGCGGCGCCGCAAGCGCCGCAGGTCGTCCGCAAATCGCAGGTCCGGGAGGGGATGCCGTTCCCGCTCGGGGCCAGTTGGGACGGTCTCGGCGTCAATTTCGCGCTGTTCTCGGCCCATGCCACCAAGGTCGAGCTGTGCCTGTTCGACGACGATGGCGCGCGCGAGCTCGAGCGCATCGAGCTGCCGGAATATACCGACGAGGTCTGGCACGGCTACCTGCCGGATGCGCGGGCGGGCACGACCTATGGCTATCGCGTCTATGGCCCCTATGAGCCCGCCGCCGGGCATCGGTTCAATCACAACAAGCTCCTGCTCGATCCCTATGCCAAGCACATCGTCGGACAAGTGAAGTGGGATCCGGCGCTGTACGGCTACACGGTCGGCGCGCCCGACAAGGATCTGTCGTTCGACGGGCGCGACAGCGCGGCCTTCATGCCGAAGTGCCGCGTGATCGACCCGGCCTTCACCTGGGGCCGCGCGCGGGCGCCGCGCACGCCGTGGGAGCGCACGATCAGTTATGAGACCCACCTGCGCGGCTTCACCATGCGGCATCCGGCGGTGCCGCTGGAACAGCGGGGCACTTTCTCGGGGATGATGCACAAGGAGGTCACCGACTACATCCGGCGCCTCGGCGTCACCGCCGTCGAGCTTCTGCCGATTCACGCCTTCATCGACGACAGTTCTCTGGTCGAGAAGGAGATGCTCAATTACTGGGGCTACAACACGATCGGCTTCTTCGCCCCGAAGCCGCGCTATCTCGCCACCTCGACGATCAACGAAGTCAAGGAGATGGTGGCGCACCTGCACGACGCGGGCATCGAGGTGATCCTCGACGTGGTCTATAACCACACCGCCGAAGGCAACGAGCTCGGCCCAACGCTGTCGTTTCGCGGGATCGACAACGCCTCCTACTACCGGCTGGCGCCCGACCGCCGCTACTACATCAACGACACCGGCACCGGAAATACCGTCAACCTCAGCCATCAGCGGGTCTTGCAAATGGTCGCCGACTCGCTGCGCTATTGGGCGGTGGAGATGAGGATCGACGGCTTCCGCTTCGATCTCGCCACCATCTTGGCGCGCGAGCCCGCAGGCTTTGACGAGAGCAGCGGGTTTCTCGACGCCTGCCGTCAGGACCCGGTGCTGAGCCAGGTGAAGCTCATCGCCGAGCCGTGGGATTTGGGGCCCGGCGGCTATCAAGTGGGCAATTTTTCACCCGGCTGGGCGGAATGGAACGACCGCTATCGCGACACCGTGCGGGCCTATTGGAAAGGCGATGCGGGCAAGCTCGGAGACCTGGCGAAGCGGCTCACGGCCTCGGCCGATTTTTTCAATAAGCGCGGGCGCAAGCCGTGGGCCTCGGTCAACTTCATCACCGCGCATGACGGCTTCACGCTCAATGACCTCGTCTCCTACAACGACAAGCACAACGAGGCGAACGGCGAAGGCAACCGCGACGGCCGCTCGGAGAATCTGTCTTGGAACCACGGCGTCGAAGGGCCGACCGACGACAAGGCTATCCGTACGCTGCGCCTGCGGCAGATGCGCAATTTTCTGGCGACGTTGCTGTTCTCGCAGGGCACGCCGATGATCCTCGCCGGCGATGAGTTCGCCCGCACGCAACGGGGGAACAACAACGCCTATGCGCAGGACAACGAGATCAGTTGGTTCGATTGGGAGGGCATCGGCGCCGACGAGAGCGCGCTGATCGACTTCACCCGCCACCTCATCCAAATTCGCAAGACCCAGCCGATGCTGCGGCGCGGGCGCTTCCTTACCGGGGCTTACAACGAGGAACTGGGCGTCAAGGACGCGACCTGGCTCGCGCCGTCAGGCAAGGAGATGACGGTCGAGCAATGGAACGACGGCAACGCGCGCTGCCTCGGGGTGGTCCTCGACGGGCGGGCGCAGCCGACCGGCATCCGCCGGCGCGGCTCCGATCGCACCCTGTTTCTGGTGCTCAACGCGCACTATGACGCGGTGCCGTTCAAGCTGCCGGAGGTGGTCGGCGGCAACGGATGGTCCTGTCTCGTCGACACCGATCAGCCGCAGCAGACGACGCCAACCGACTTCGCCTTCGGCGCCGACTATTCGGTGACGGGACGATCCTTGCTGCTCTTCGAGATGCGCAGCGCCGGCGGATCGCCGGCGACCGGCTGAGCGCCTAAAACGAAGGCGCCCCGCGAAGCAGGGCGCCTGGGGTAGGGGTAAGGGCCGAGCGGGCCTTGGTCGTTAGTTGGCCGTAATGTCGACGTCCTTCGTCTCCGGCAGGAAGATCAGTCCGATGATGAAGCTCATCGCCGCGATCGCGACCGGATACCACAGACCGTAATAGATATCGCCGGTGGCCGCCACCATGGCGAACACGGTCGCGGGCAGGAAGCCGCCGAACCAGCCGTTGCCGATGTGATAGGGCAGGGAGAGCCCACTATAGCGGATGCGGGTCGGGAACAGCTCGACGAGCCAGGCGGCGATCGGGCCGTAGACCAGGGTCACATAGACCACCAGGATCACGAGCAGGGCGATGGTCATCGGGTAGTTGATCTGGTTCGGATCGGCCGCGGCCGGATAGCCGTGCTGGGTGATCGCCTGGCCGACCACGGCGGCAAAGTTCGGCGTGTCGGCCGCGATGGCCTGCTCACCGATCTTGACCTGCGCGACGGTGCCCTTCGGCGCCGCCTGATTCTCGTAATTGACCGAGCGAGCGACCAGCGCCGACTTGGCGATATCGCACGATGTCGTAAATTTCTCGGTCCCGGTGAGCTTCAGCTGGAACGAGCACTCGCTCGGGTCGGCGATCACCGTCACCGGCGAAGAGCTGAGGGCGTGCTCTAGGGTCGGATTGGCAAAATGCGTGATCCCCTTGAAGATCGGGAAATAGGTGATCACCGCGAGGGCGAAGCCGGCGAGGATGATCGGCTTGCGGCCGATCCGGTCGGAGAGCCAGCCGAACAGGATGAAGCACGGCGTGCCGATCAGGAGCGACGCCGCGATCATGAGCTGCGCGTTGATCGCCGGCACCTTGAGCGTTTGTGTCAGGAAGAACAGCGCGTAGAACTGTCCGCCGTACCAGACGACCGCCTCACCGGCGGTCGCGCCCAGCAGTGCCACGATTGCGATCTTGGCATTCGACCATTGACCGAATGCTTCCGACAAGGGGCGCTTGGAGTTTTTGCCTTCTTCCTTCATGCGCAGGAAGACCGGAGATTCGGCGAGCTTCATCCGAATCCAGATCGATACCGCAAGCAGGATGGCAGAGAGCAAGAACGGCAGGCGCCAGCCATCGGTCAGCGAGCCGTCCCCGGCGAAAGCGGGTTCGCCCATTTTGGTGCGAATGCCCAGCACGATCAGGAGCGCCATGAACAGGCCGACCGTCGCGGTCGTCTGAATCCAGGAGGTGTAATAGCCCCGCTGGTTCTTGGGCGCGTGCTCTGCAACGTAGATCGCGGCCCCGCCGTATTCGCCGCCGAGCGCCAAGCCTTGGAACAAGCGCAGGCCGATCAACACGATTGGCGCGGCAATGCCCCACGTGGCGTAAGTGGGCAAGAGACCGATGCAGAAGGTGCCGAGGCCCATCAGCGTCATGGTGATCAGGAACGTGTATTTGCGGCCGATCAGATCGCCGAGGCGGCCGAAGAACAACGCCCCGAAGGGGCGCACCGCGAAGCCCGCCGCAAAGGCCAACAAGGTGAAAATGAACGCCGCGCTCGGGTTGACGCCCGAAAAGAAGCGGGCGGCGAGGATCGGCGCAAGCGTGCCGTAGATGTAGAAATCATACCACTCGAAGACGGTGCCGAGCGAAGAGGCAAAGATGACCAGCCTCTCCTCGGACGTCATCCCCATTGCGCGTGGGGCCGTTGCTGTCATGGTCGTCATGGGCGTGTCCTCGGTTCATTTTATTGTCCGGATGCTGGCGCGTGCTCGCACACCCGCCGCCCCTTCCTGAACGCTAGTCCTGCTCAAGCCGCGATGTCTCTGCCCCAAGGGTATTAAGCCGAAAGTCGAAGCCGACGATCCCTGCCGTTAACGATTGTGCACTGCGACGTCGCCAAACACGGGCGGTGCAGTCGCCGGAGTGCATGCCTCACCTCGCGTCAAAGGTCGGAACGTACGGGCTTTCGGCGCTTTTCCGCCTGCGCAACCGGTGCGCATTGGCGCGAGGTAGGGCGACGTTAATGTTACCGGGCGAATGCCTCGCGCCAGCCACCAGTCAGTTTACCGGCATACTTCTAAAATTGCCGGCAAGTTCAGATAACCTGGTGACGTCCGTGCGCAGAGCGCTGTTGCTCCCTTTGATCGGTGTCCTTGGGTTTTGCGCCGGATCGGTCCCGGCGCGTGGGGATGATTATGGGCCGGTCATTGTGGTGCCGACCCGGCCGGACGTTCCGGTGATCATCAACGGCGTCGACGCGTCCTGGTGCGTCGTCGAGGGCGATTGGGGGCTCTTTCGCCCCGCCGCCGTCCCAGTAACGGTGACATGCCCACACCGTTTCGCCGCGCCTGTGCGCGCTCCCACGCCAGTCGACTACACCCCCTATTATTATCCCAGGACCGGCCACAAGCCGAACGTTGGCCGGCTTGAAGTCGAGCCGCCCGCAAACCGCGCGCTGCCGCCGCGCGCCCCAAGCTTCTACCGTCTCTGGACCACGCCGCCCGATCAGGCGCCGGTCACTGAATATGCCCCGGGGCCGCCGGTCGTGGTGACGCCGCGAATTCCGTATCATCCGCAATGAAAGGTAAGCACTGATGCGTCATTACTCTGCGTGTGTCGCTCTCGTCTGCGGCGTCGCCTCGCTCGCGGGCATCTCCACGGCGAGCGCCGGTTGCGGCTGCGGGGCGCCTGTCGCCTACTTGCCGCAGTATGCAGTTACCTCCATCTACGTGGCCCAGCCGGTCCTGCTCGCCCAGCCCGTGCTCGTGGCGCAGCCGATTCCGCAGCCGATCTATGTGGTGAACCAGGGGACCTATCCCTATGTCCACGGCTACGAGTTCTACCGTAGCTCCCATTACTATGGCGGCGGCTGGCACGGGTGGCGGTATGCCCGCCACTTTGGGCCGATGCGTCACTATTACGGCCCGCTGGAAAAATAGCTCGCTGACCGTCTTCCGTCCGTAAGCCGCGGTGCGGGGTCGCTGCGGCCTACACCCGTAGTCGGCTCGTTGCGATATAGAGTGCGAGCGCGGCTGCGTTCGACACGTTGAGACTCTTGATTGCGCCCGGGAGATCAAGCCGCGCCACGCGATCACAGGTAGCGCGCGTCAGTTGGCGTAGTCCCTTGCCTTCCGCCCCAAGCACGAGCGCCATCGGGCTGCGCAGCTCCGTCGCGGCGAGGTCCGCTTCGCCGTTGCTGTCGAGCCCTACCACAAGAAACCCGAGCTCCTTCAAGGCGGCGAGCGCGCGGGCGAGGTTTTGCACCAGCACCAGCGGCACGTATTCGAGGGCGCCGGAAGCGGCCTTGGCGAGAACCCCGGTCGCTTCCGGACTGTGCCGCGCCGTGGTGACGATCGCGCCGGTCGCAAACGCCGCGGCCGAGCGCAGGATGGCGCCGACATTGTGCGGGTCGGTGATTTGGTCGAGCACCAGGACGAGACCATCGGCCGCCAAGTCCTCGATCCCGGGTGCGCGGAGGGGATCAGCTTCGGCCATGAGCCCCTGGTGCACCGCGTCGGCCGGAAGGCGGGATGCAATGGCGTCCGGCCGCACGATCTCCGGAGCAGCCGCCAGCGTGACGTGCTCGTCAGCGAGCCTTCGGGCGGCGTTCTCGGTGGCCCATACATGGCGTATGCGCCGTGCAGGGTTTTCCAGCGCCGCCTTAACGGGATGCCAACCATAAAGGATGATTGGCCCGGCCGCCGGGCGGCCGGCCTGCCGCGACCGTTCAAACCTCTGGCCGCCATGATCCGCCCGCGGCCGCCTTCGCTCACCTTTACGCATGGGGCCGTTGTTTCACGCGGCTCTTGTTCTGGCAATTTGCCGACCGGCCCTTGGCGCCGGGAGTAAATCGTTGGCGACCCGCACTTTTCTCCAATCGAATTTACTCACCCTTTACGCCGGCGCGGTACATCGGTAGCGCCCGAGAAACCTCAAAAAGCACTTGCCATGTCCAACGGATTACACAATTTGCGAAGCGGAATGCTTCGGCGGTTCGCCGGCGACAAGCGCGCCAACGTCGCCATCATCTTCGGGATATCGGTGATCCCGATGACGCTGCTGATCGGTATGGGGGTCGACTATAGCAGGGCCGCGTGGCGACGGACGCAGCTCGACGCGGTCGCCGACTCGGCGGTGCTCTCGGCGCTAACCCCAAAGATGCTGTCGCAATCGGACCAGCAACTGATCAACCAGGCAACGAGCGTTTTCAACGCCGAAGTTCAAAACATCCCGGGCATCAACTACAACCCCGGCACCCTTTCGGTCGCCATACAGGACGTCGGGATGACGCGCACCCTGACGCTCAGCTATCAAGCAGCGTCGCAGAACGCCTTCGCGAGCGTCTTGGGCAAGCAAACGATTGCCCTCACCGGCACGTCGCAGGGGAGCGCATCGGCCGCGCCGAATATGGATTTCTATCTGCTCCTCGACAACTCGCCCTCCATGAACATTGCGGCCACGAGCGCCGGCATTACCACAATGGTCAACAACACGCAGAGCCAAGGAGGCTGCGCCTTCGCCTGCCACGAAAGTGATCCGGCAGCGGACAACCTGGGGAATCCCGGCGGGGTCGACAACTACACGCTCGCGCAACAGCTGGGCGTGGTGACGAGAATTCAAAACATGGCGACCGCGACATCGGCGCTGATGACGACCGCGACCACTACTCAGGCGCAGAACAACGTAACCTATCGAATGGCCATCTACACGTTCAACTCTCAAGGCACGAGCACCATTCAGACGCTGACATCGAATCTTGCAAGCGCACAGAGCGCGGCAAGCAATATCAACGTCTTGGAGGTGTACTCCAACAGCTGGCTCACGAAGACGAACAACAATAACGATCAGGACACCAACTTTGAATCCGCGATGTCGGACATCAGCGGCATCATGCCGGCTCCGGGGACCGGCGCAGCCAACAGCACGCCGCAAGAGGTGCTGTTCATCGTCTCCGACGGCGTCGACGACGAGCCGGCGGTGTCGTGCTCGCAGCCGTTGGATGGCTCTCGTTGCCAGCAACCGTTCAATACCACTTGGTGCACGACGGTGAAGAATCGAGGGATTCGAATTGCCGTGCTGTACACCGTATACTTACCACTGCCCACAAACGCCTGGTACAATTCATGGATTGCACCCTTTCAGAGCCAAATTTCTTCCGTCATGCAGAGCTGCGCAACGCCGGGGCTGTTCTTCTCCGTCACGACCGACGGTGACATCACCTCCGCGATGCAAACGCTATTCGAGGACGCAGTGGCAACGGCGCACCTGACGCAATAGGGCGCGTTCCATCGGAGGCCGGCTTGGTCGGGGAGCGCCGCCCCCCGAGTCGCGTGCCCCACGCCTATCTCCTTGCGCTTAGGCTTGCAGTCCGGCGACAGTGGAACGACCGCGTCTGCGAGTAGGACCGACCCGCCGAAGTGCATTCCTTCCCCAAAGCGATAGAAGAGTCGCAGATCAAGTTTTGTCTTGACTAAAATGTGATAATAAGGCCGTCTTGCCAGCGGTAATATTTTCATTAGAATCGGGGAGCTCGCGGCGATACCCTGGAGCTATTTGTGGGAAAGTCGGGTCGAATACCCCTTGTATCGGTTCTGGCGTCGGGCGTAGCGGCCGCGTGTGGCGTTAGTTCTCTCTCCGAGCTTCCCTGTGAGTCGTCGTAAAATCCTGATCGCTCAGGCGCCTATTCCCTGGCGGTAGTTCACACTCAACGTGCCTAGGCAGCTTTCCTGCGCCGGCAGAAATGCACGGGCAGGCGGGTTGAAGACTACGTTTGGCACTGTTGCCGGTCTTCAAGTTTACCGCAGCACGCTGTGACGCAAAATCGACAGATCATGAAGGGGTTAAACAATGAAACGTGTTCTATATTGTTCGCTGGCTGCTTCGGCAATATTTGCCATGGCAGCGGGTAACGCGGATGCTGCTTCGCGGAAGCATCATCCCATGGGCCACCACTACGCCAAGACCTGGACGCATCATCATGCAATGCGGTGGGCTGGATGGCGTCACCACCACGAGTTGGGCTATGAGCCCGAGCGGGGCTACGGGGAGGAGTGGGGCCATCACGACTGGTACCCGACGATGGTCGGCGGCGTGCCCTACCAATTCAGCGCCCTCAATTGGGGCGGTACCAGCGGCGGCGGGCTGTGATCCCACACACAGAAAAGAACAGAAGAGAAAGCCGGGCCCACAGCCCGGCTTTTTTACGCCCAGCGTAGGGGCTTGATTGGCGGCCCTTGAATGCTGCCAAACGATCCCAGGTAGACACTAAAGCCTTCGCGTAACGGGCGACGTGGCGTTCGTTGTCCCGCAACTCATCGGACGCGCTTCCCGGCGGCTCGGGCCTGTGGCAAGATCATGCGACCGCAGTTGCGGAAGAATTTTTGCCACATCGTGATGTCGCATGCCGTGTCGCCCGCCAGCGGTCGTGCGCCGCAAGCGCAAATAACGGGTGCTCCGGCCGACGGCTATTGCCTAACCCACTGCGGTGCCTTAGGTACGCGGCCCGAAGGGGGAGTGTCCCGAGCGGCAAAGGGAGCTGACTGTAAATCAGCCGTCTAATGACTTCGCAGGTTCGAGTCCTGCCTCCCCCACCATCAGGCATCAGAAGTCAGTAATCAGCGATCAGAGTAAAGGGATGCGAGCGGCAAGAACTTCCGATCACTGATTACTGACTCCTTGCGCGGGTGTAGCTCAATGGTAGAGCAGCAGCCTTCCAAGCTGAGGACGAGGGTTCGATTCCCTTCACCCGCTCCAACCTCGCACCGACGATAGTGGCGGCAACTTGCATGGTCTATTTTGGCACCCCATTTCGTTCGTGGCGCGGGTTCATAGGCTCAATGCAACCGGCCCGTGCCGCTTCGGCTCATTCCGTCCGTCCAGCGCGGTCTTGACTTGCAAGACAGGGCCTGACCATGGCATGAAAGGTCCTGCGGCGGACCTTTGGGCCGCCGCAATCGCTTCCGGAGGAGTGTAGCTCAATGGCTAGAGCACCGGTCTCCAAAACCGGGGGTTGGGGGTTCGAGTCCCTCCACTCCTGCCAGGATTAGCCGGTACAGCCACGGGTCGTGGGCGTTGTGACCCGAGCTCACGCCACCGGCCTGGTCTCGGCGCAGGCTTCAACCGGCTGCGGATCATCGGTGACGCGCGCTCGACGGCGGGCAACCCGCTTAGTCGGCGGCAAGATAGACGGAATTATCAGGATAGAATGGCCAAGTTCAGTCCGTTCAAGTTTATGCAGGAGGTGCGTGCCGAGACCGAGAAGGTGACTTGGCCGAGCCGTCGCGAGACCGCCATCACCACCGTCATGGTGTTCGTGATGGTGGCCATTGCGTCGGTCTTCTTCCTCATCTCCGACCAGGTCATCCGGATCGCGGTAACCCTCGTGCTCGGTATAGGTGGCTAATGGCGTCCGTCGACACTGCGACAAGGACCAAGCGCTGGTACATCGTCCACGCCTACTCGAACTTCGAGAAGAAGGTCGCGGACTCGATTCGCGAGCAGGCGAAGCAGCGGCATCTCGAGCACCTGTTCGAGGAGATCATGGTGCCGATCGAGAAGGTGGTGGAGATGCGCCGCGGCCGGAAAGTCGATGCCGAGCGGAAATTTTTCCCCGGCTACGTGCTGGTGAAGATGGACTTGACCGATGAGGGCTACCACCTCATCAAGAATACCCCGAAAGTTACCGGCTTCCTCGGCACCGACAACAAGCCGATGCCGATCTCGGATGCGGAGGCGCAGCGGATCCTGCACCAGGTGCAGGAAGGCATCGACCGTCCGAAACCTTCGGTCTCGTTCGAGGTGGGCGAGCAGGTGCGCGTTTCCGACGGCCCGTTCGCCTCGTTCAACGGGATCGTCGAGGAGGTCGACGAGGGTCGCTCGCGGGTGAAGGTCGCCGTGTCGATCTTCGGCCGCGCCACCCCGGTCGAGCTCGAATTTGGGCAAGTGGAGAAGCTGTAACGACAGACGAGGCGTGGGAGGAGAGGGTGGTCGCCAGCCGCCAAACCCGCACCACGAAACCTGACGAGCCGGATGGGCCGGCTCGCGCACAGGAGTAGGCTATGGCAAAGAAAGTCACCGGCTACGTCAAGCTGCAGGTTCCTGCCGGCAGCGCCAATCCGTCGCCGCCGATCGGGCCCGCACTCGGTCAGCGCGGCCTCAACATCATGGAATTCTGCAAGGCGTTCAATGCGCAGACGCAGAATTTGGAGAAGGGCTCGCCGATCCCGGTCGTGATCACCGTCTATCAAGACCGGTCGTTCACCTTCGAGATGAAGACGCCGCCGGTATCTTTCTTCCTCAAGAAGGCCGCGAATGTGCAGAGCGGATCGAAGACGCCCGGCCGCGACAAGGCCGGCGCCGTGAGCAAGGCGCAGGTCCGCGAGATCGCCGAGAAGAAAATGAAGGATCTCAACTGCGACACGATCGAAGCGGCCATGCGAATGATTGAAGGCTCCGCTCGTTCGATGGGCCTCGAGGTGAGGGAGTAAGGGCGATGGCCAATCTCGGCAAACGCACGGTTGCGGCCCGCGAAGGCGTCGACCGCAACAAGCTCTATCCGATCGGCGACGCCGTGAAGATGGTGAAAGAGCGCGCCAAGGCGAAGTTCGATGAGACGATCGAAGTGGCCATGAATCTCGGCGTCGACCCGCGCCACGCCGACCAAATGGTTCGCGGTGTCGTCAACCTGCCGAACGGCTCCGGGCGCAGCATGCGGGTCGGCGTGTTCGCCCGCGGCGCCAAGGCCGAGGAGGCCAAGGCCGCAGGCGCCGATGTCGTCGGCGCCGAGGATCTGGTCGAGAAGGTGCAGGGCGGCGCGATCGATTTCGACCGCTGCATCGCCACACCGGACATGATGCCCCTGGTCGGCCGCCTAGGTAAGGTCTTGGGCCCGCGTGGGATGATGCCGAACCCGAAGGTCGGCACCGTCACCATGGATGTCGCCACCGCTGTGAGGGGCGCCAAGGGCGGCTCGGTCGAGTTCCGGGTCGAGAAGGCCGGCATCGTCCAAGCCGGCGTGGGCAAGGCATCATTCCCCGAGGATAAGCTCGTGGAAAACATCAAGGCATTCGCGGATGCCGTTGCAAAGGCTAAGCCTTCTGGTGCCAAGGGTACCTATGTTCAACGCGTGGCCGTGTCCTCGACCATGGGACCAGGCGTGAAAGTCGAGCCCTCGACGTTGTTCGGCGAGTGATGCACACGCTGCTCGCAGGCATTAGAGGTGTTTCGTCACCGTAGATAGCCAGCCAAAAAACAAGCAAATGACGGGCCATGAGGGGCTTGGCAAAGCCCTTGCAAGTCTATAGATAGTTTGCCAAGGGCGTGCCGGCCCATTTTGTCGGCGCGCCTTTATGCGTCTCTCGGAAAATGCGGGGTTAAAACTTCTCTTAGAGCATATCCTGCGGGATTTCTTCTAGGAGGGCTAAGAATTCCGCCTGAGAAACGCATGGCGCGTCCGGCGGTTCCGGATCGCCACCCTGTCCAAGATTGCGGGCGCCTAGCGGCTCAATTCCGGCCCGTCCTGCTTTGGGAAATCCGTCGGGATTTCCGTAAAGAGCAGGTCGGGATATCCGGGGCCGGCATGAGACGGGTTAGACCGATTGGGCACGTCCTTGCGTGGGCGGGCTCATGGTTCGAACCTCGAGAACCCGGGGCGGCGTAGCCGTGCCGGGGGGCAGGCACAAGGAGCGTCGTCCTGCCCGTTTGGCTCCGTTGCTTGCAGGCGGGACGGCAGGTCGTAACCGGCGGTTCCCGTTCCATGACACGGGCCGCCAACCGGAGAGAGCTTGCAGTGGATCGAGCGGCAAAAAGCGAGCTGGTCGGCGCGCTCAACGCGGCCTTCAAGGCCACGAACGTCGTCGTCGTTGCTCACTATTCCGGCCTCACGGTCGCGCAAATGCAGAATCTGCGTCGGCAGATGAAGCAGGCGGGCGCATCGGTGAAGGTCGCGAAGAACCGTCTCGCCAAAATCGCTCTTGACGGCACCGACGTCGCGTCGATCGCGCCCCTGCTCAAGGGGCCGACCGTGATCGCCACTTCCAGCGATCCGATCGCGGCGCCGAAGGTCGCCATCGACTTTGCCAAGGCGCACGAGAAGTTCGTGATCCTCGGCGGAGCGATGGGCAAGACCGCCCTGAACCCGGATGGCGTCAAGGCTCTCGCCTCGCTGCCATCCCTTGACGAGTTGCGCGCCAAGATTGTCGGCCTGATTCAGTCGCCGGCGACCAAAGTCGCGCAGCTGCTCAACGCACCGGCCGCAAAGGTCGCGCGCGTAGTTCAGGCCTATGCCGCCAAAGGCGAAGCGGCGTGATGCCTTCGCATTCTCGACTGGTTCGAATCGAAAAGGACTAAGCTAATGGCTGATCTGCAGAAAATCGTCGACGATCTGTCCGGCCTCACGGTACTCGAGGCGGCGGAGCTGGCAAAGTTGCTTGAAGCGAAGTGGGGCGTTTCCGCCGCGGCCGCGGTTGCGGTGGCAGCGGCCCCAGGCGCCGCCGCGGCGCCGGTCGAAGAGAAGACCGAGTTCACCGTCGTGCTCGCCGCTGTCGGCGACAAGAAGATCGAAGTGATCAAGGAAGTCCGTGCGCTTACCGGCCTCGGATTGAAGGAGGCCAAGGACCTCGTCGAAGGCGCGCCCAAGCCGGTCAAGGAGGGCGTGAACAAGGAAGAGGCCGAAAAGATCAAGACGACGCTGGAGAAGGCCGGAGCCAAAGTCGAGCTGAAGTGAGTGGGAATGATTTCTTGCGCGGTAGCGCGAGCCCAATTTCATCCCGGTCCGGGCGCCGCCAAGCCCGGATGGGGCCTAAGAGATGCATCCATCCGCGGGCGCACCGTCCGCGGATGGACGCGTTAACGGGCGGACGGTCTTGGGCCTGTGCAAGGGGAGTAAACTATTGGTGATACCGGGGACTTGACCCGGAATAGCCATGATCACCGCCGGGTGTCCTTCGAAGCCCAAGTCAACAGGCTGGGCCGATCGGTGGGGCGCCCCAGGCAAATGTAACGCGGCAAGGCCGCAAGCGTACCGCGGCGAGGCCGCACCGCTCGGAAGTGACCCGCCGAGCGCGTCCACAAACGTCGAGCCCGTTGGCGCGACGTTTCGGGTCCGGTTCCGGCCCGCCGCGCAGGGACCAGCACGGTTCGAATTGAGAGGCCACGATGGCGCAGACGTTCACCGGTCGCAAGCGTGTTCGCAAGTTTTTTGGAAAAATCCACGAAGTCGCAGAGATGCCAAACCTCATCGAGGTGCAGAAGGCGTCCTACGACCAGTTTCTGCTGATTGCGGAGCCCTCCGGCGGCCGTCCGGACGAGGGTCTGCAGGCGGTATTCAAGTCGGTGTTCCCGATCACGGACTTCTCCAACACGTCCATGCTCGAATTCGTTCGCTACGAGTTCGAGCCGCCGAAGTACGATGTCGACGAATGCCGCCAGCGCGGCATGACCTTCGCCGCGCCGCTGAAAGTGACGCTGCGGCTCATCGTGTTCGATATCGACGAGGAGACGGGCGCGAAGTCCGTCAAGGACATCAAGGAGCAAGATGTCTACATGGGCGACATTCCGCTCATGACGTCGAACGGCACTTTCATCGTCAACGGGACGGAACGGGTTATCGTCTCGCAGATGCATCGTTCGCCCGGCGTATTCTTTGATCACGACAAGGGTAAGACGCACTCCTCGGGCAAGCTTCTGTTCGCGGCGCGGATCATTCCGTACCGCGGCTCCTGGCTCGACATCGAATTCGATGCCAAGGACATCGTGCATGCGCGTATCGACCGGCGCCGCAAGATTCCGGTGACGTCACTGCTTTATGCGCTCGGCATGGACGCCGAGGAGACGCTGCGAACCTTCTACAAGCATGTGCATTACAAGCGCGCCAAGGATGGTTGGCGCGTACCTTTCGATGCCAACCGGATGAAGGGCTACAAGGCGGTCAATGACCTCGTCGACGCCGACAGCGGCAAGGTGGTGGTTGAGGCCGGCAAGAAGCTTACGGTACGCCAGGCGCGGCAGCTTCAGGAGAAGGGGCTCAAGGCGCTGCGCATGACGGACGACGAACTCATCGGTCATTATATCGGCGAGGACCTCGTCGACACGAAGACCGGCGAGATCTATGTCGAGGCCGGCGAGGAGATCACCGAGAAGACGCTCAAGGTGATCAACGACGCCGGGTACAAGGAGCTTCCGGTCCTCGACATCGATCACGTCAATGTCGGCGCTTATATCCGCAACACGCTGACAATTGACAAGAATATAACGCGCGAGGACGCGCTGTTCGACATCTATCGCGTGATGCGTCCGGGAGAGCCGCCCACGCTCGATACGGCGCAGGCGATGTTCCATTCGCTGTTCTTCGATCCGGAGCGTTACGATCTGTCGGCGGTCGGCCGCGTGAAGATGAACATGCGCCTCGATCTCGACTGCCCGGACACCGTGCGCGTGCTGCGCAAGGAGGACATCGTTTCGGTGATCCGCACCTTGCTCGATCTGCGCGACGGCAAGGGCGAGATCGACGACATTGATCATCTCGGCAATCGCCGCGTGCGCTCGGTCGGCGAGCTGATGGAGAACCAATACCGCATCGGCCTCCTGCGCATGGAACGTGCCATCAAGGAGCGGATGTCGTCGGTCGATATCGACACTGTGATGCCGCAGGACTTGATCAACGCCAAACCGGCGGCGGCGGCCGTGCGCGAGTTCTTCGGCTCCTCGCAACTGTCGCAATTCATGGACCAGACGAACCCGCTCTCGGAGATCACCCACAAGCGACGGCTGTCGGCGCTTGGGCCCGGTGGCCTCACACGCGAGCGCGCGGGCTTCGAGGTGCGCGACGTGCATCCGACCCATTACGGCCGCATCTGCCCGATCGAGACCCCGGAAGGCCCGAATATTGGCCTCATCAACTCGCTCGCGACCTATGCGCGGGTGAACAAATACGGCTTCGTCGAGACGCCCTATCGCAAGGTGAGGGACGGTCGGGTCACCGACGAGGTCATCTATCTCTCGGCGATGGAGGAAGGGCGCTATTCGGTTGCGCAGGCCAACCAGCCAATCGACGCGCGCGGGCGCTTCACCGAGGATCTGATTGTCTGCCGGCATGCCGGGGACGTGCTGATGGTCTCGCCCGACAAAGTCGACTTCATGGATGTGTCGCCGAAGCAGCTCGTTTCGGTGGCGGCCGCCCTCATTCCGTTCCTCGAGAACGACGACGCCAACCGCGCGCTGATGGGCTCCAACATGCAGCGCCAGGCGGTGCCGCTGGTGCGCGCCGAGGCGCCGTTCGTTGGTACCGGTATGGAGGGCGTGGTGGCCCGCGATTCCGGCGCGTCGATCGCGGCGCGGCGGACCGGTATTATCGATCAGGTGGACGCCACCCGCATCGTCATCCGCGCCACCGAGGAGACCGACCCCTCGAAGTCGGGTGTCGATATTTACCGACTGCAAAAGTTCCAGCGCTCGAACCAGAATACCTGCATCAACCAGCGTCCACTGGTGCGGGTCGGCGACATGGTGAAGAAGGGCGACATCATCGCCGACGGTCCCTCGACCGATCTCGGGGAGTTGGCGCTCGGCCGCAACGTGCTGGTCGCGTTCATGCCATGGAACGGCTACAACTTCGAGGACTCGATCCTCCTCTCCGAGCGCATCGTGAAGGACGACGTCTTCACCTCGATCCATATCGAGGAGTTCGAGGTGATGGCCCGCGACACCAAGCTCGGGCCCGAGGAAATCACCCGCGACATTCCCAACGTCTCGGAAGAGGCGCTGAAGAATCTCGACGAGGCGGGCATCGTCTATATCGGGGCGGAGGTGCGCGCCGGCGACATCCTCGTCGGCAAGATCACGCCCAAGGGCGAAAGCCCGATGACGCCCGAGGAAAAGCTGTTGCGCGCCATTTTCGGCGAGAAGGCGTCCGATGTCCGCGACACCTCGCTGCGGGTTCCTCCCGGCGTGCAGGGCACCGTGGTCGAAGTGCGCGTGTTCAACCGCCACGGCGTCGAGAAGGACGAGCGCGCGCTCGCGATCGAGCGCGAGGAGATCGAGCGGCTCGCCAAGGACCGCGACGACGAGCAGGCGATCCTCGATCGCAACGTCTACGGCCGTCTAGGCGAGCTGCTGGAAAACCGCACGGGTATTGCCGGTCCCAAGGGCTTCAAGAAGGACTCCAAGATCACCCGCGCGGTGCTGGAAGAATATCCGCGCTCGCAATGGTGGCTGTTTGCTTCGCCGAACGACAAGCTGATGGCCGAGATCGAGGCCATCCGCAAGCAGTACGACGAGTCGAAGAAGCGGCTCGAGCAGCGATTCCTCGACAAGGTCGAGAAGCTGCAGCGCGGCGACGAGCTGCCGCCCGGCGTGATGAAGATGGTCAAGGTCTTCGTCGCGGTGAAACGTAAGATCCAGCCCGGCGACAAGATGGCCGGCCGCCACGGCAACAAGGGCGTGGTGTCGAGAATCGTGCCGTCCGAGGACATGCCGTTTCTCGCCGACGGTCAGCCGGTCGATATCGTGCTTAATCCGCTCGGCGTACCGAGCCGCATGAATGTCGGGCAGATCCTCGAGACGCATCTCGGCTGGGCTTGCGCCGGCCTGGGCCAGCGCATCGGCCAGGCGGTCGATGCCTATTACGGCCGCCGCGACATCAAGCCGCTGAAGGAGACGCTGAAGAAGGTCTATGGCGACGAGGAGACGATCAAGTCGCTCGGCGATAAGGACTTGCTCGAGCTCGGCAATAACCTGCGCCACGGCGTGCCGATCGCAACCCCGGTCTTCGACGGCGCGAAGGAGAAGGACATCGAGAACATGCTCGATCTCGCCGGCCTCGACCATTCGGGGCAGGTGAGCGTCTACGACGGCCGCACCGGCGAGCAGTTCGACCGCAAGGTGACCGTCGGCTTCATCTATATGCTGAAGCTGCACCACCTCGTCGACGACAAGATCCACGCCCGCTCGATCGGCCCCTACAGCCTCGTCACCCAGCAGCCGCTGGGCGGCAAGGCGCAGTTCGGCGGTCAGCGTTTCGGCGAAATGGAGGTTTGGGCGCTCGAGGCTTACGGCGCTGCCTACACGCTGCAAGAGATGCTGACGGTGAAGTCCGACGACGTGGCCGGCCGCACCAAGGTTTATGAAGCGATCGTGCGCGGTGACGACACGTTCGAGGCGGGTATCCCCGAATCCTTCAACGTGCTCGTCAAGGAGATGCGCTCGCTCGGTCTCAACGTCGACCTGCACAATTCGAAGCAGCAGCGCGGCGGTGGCGAGACGGCGGAAGCGGCGGAATAAGTGACGACCAAAGACAGACGAGAGCGGACCGAGACGTCCGTCGTCTGTCGTTGGCCATGTGAATAGCTCCCAACGGAGATAGATGATGAACCAAGAGATTATGAATCTTTTCAGCCCGCAGGTGCCGGCTCAGGTCTTCGACCAGATTCGGATTTCAATTGCGAGCCCGGAAAAGATTCTGTCCTGGTCGTATGGCGAGATCAAGAAGCCCGAGACGATCAACTACCGTACCTTCAAGCCCGAGCGTGACGGGTTGTTCTGCGCGCGCATCTTCGGCCCGATCAAGGACTACGAGTGCTTGTGCGGCAAGTACAAGCGCATGAAGTACAAGGGCATCATCTGCGAGAAGTGCTCGGTGGAGGTAACGCTCTCGCGGGTGCGGCGCGAGCGGATGGGCCATATCGAGCTCGCGGCGCCGGTCGCGCATATCTGGTTCCTGAAGTCGCTGCCCTCGCGCATCGGCTTGTTGCTCGATATGGCGCTCAAGGACCTCGAGCGCATCCTCTATTTCGAGCACTACGTCGTGCTCGAGCCCGGACTGACGCCTTTGGCCGACCGTCAACTGTTGACGGAGGACGAGTATGTGCGCGCACAAGACGAGCTCGGCGCCGACAGCTTCACGGCCCTGATCGGCGCGGAGGCGATCCGCGAGATGCTCAAGGCGCTCGATCTTGAGAAGATCGCCGGTGATCTGCGCCAGGAGATCGCAACGACCGATTCCGACATCAAAAAGAAGAAGTCGGCGAAGCGCCTCAAGCTGATCGAGGCTTTCCTGCAGTCGGGTAACAAGCCGGAATGGATGATCCTGACGCAGGTGCCGGTGATTCCGCCCGACCTGCGGCCGCTGGTGCCGCTCGATGGCGGCCGCTTCGCCACCTCCGATCTCAACGACCTCTATCGCCGCGTCATCAACCGCAACAATCGGCTCAAGCGGCTGATCGAGCTGCGCGCGCCCGACATCATCATCCGTAACGAGAAGCGGATGCTGCAGGAGGCGGTCGATGCGCTGTTCGACAACGGCCGCCGCGGGCGCGTCATCACCGGTGCCAACAAGCGGCCGCTGAAGTCGCTCGCCGACATGCTCAAGGGCAAGCAGGGCCGCTTCCGGCAGAACCTGCTCGGCAAGCGCGTCGATTATTCCGGCCGTTCGGTCATCGTCGTCGGTCCCGAGCTCAAGCTGCATCAGTGCGGGCTGCCGAAGAAGATGGCGCTCGAACTGTTCAAGCCGTTCATCTATTCGCGGCTCGACGCCAAAGGTCTGTCGACGACGGTAAAACAGGCGAAGAAGCTCGTCGAGAAGGAGAAGCCCGAAGTTTGGGATATCCTCGACGAGGTGATCCGTGAGCATCCGGTATTGCTCAACCGGGCGCCAACGCTGCACCGCCTCGGCATCCAGGCATTCGAGCCGGTGCTGATCGAGGGCAAGGCGATCCAGCTGCATCCGCTCGTCTGCGCGGCGTTCAACGCCGACTTTGACGGCGACCAGATGGCCGTGCACGTGCCGCTGTCGCTCGAGGCGCAGCTCGAGGCTCGCGTGCTGATGATGTCGACCAACAACATCCTGCACCCGGCCAACGGCTCGCCGATTATCGTGCCGAGCCAGGATATCGTGCTCGGCCTCTATTATCTGTCGCTGATGCGCGAAGGCGAGCCTGGCCAGGGCAAGGCCTTCGGCGAGATCTCGGAGATCGAGCACGCCCTGCATCAGAAGGTCATCACGCTGCACAGCAAGGTCAAATATCGCTGGGTGGGGGTCGACGAGAAGGGCAAATCGTTCCGCAAGTGGTTCGAAACGACGCCGGGCCGAATCCTGCTCGGCCAGGTGCTGCCGCGCAGTTCCAAGGTCTCGTTCGACGTGGTCAACAAGCTGATGACCAAGCGCGAGATCTCCGGCATGATCGACAACGTCTATCGTCATTGCGGGCAAAAGGAGACGGTGATCTTCTGCGACCGGATCATGTCGCTCGGCTTCCACCATGCCTTCAAGGCCGGCATCTCGTTCGGCAAGGACGACATGGTCGTGCCGTCCTCCAAGTGGAAGATCGTCGATCAGACCCGCGACCTCGCCAAGGAGTTCGAGCAGCAGTACAACGACGGCCTGATCACCCAAGGCGAGAAATACAACAAGGTGGTCGATGCTTGGTCGAAATCGACCGACCAGATCGCCGATGAGATGATGCGCGAGATCTCGGCGGTGCGGAAGGCTCCGGACGGCCGCGAGATGCAGATCAACTCGATCTACATGATGGCGCATTCCGGCGCGCGCGGCTCGCCGGCGCAGATGCGGCAGCTCGCGGGCATGCGCGGCCTGATGGCAAAGCCCTCCGGCGAGATCATCGAGAGCCCGATCATCTCGAACTTCAAGGAAGGCCTGTCGGTGCTCGAGTACTTCAACTCGACCCACGGCGCGCGCAAGGGCTTGGCCGATACCGCGCTCAAGACCGCGAACTCGGGCTATCTCACGCGGCGTCTCGTCGACGTGGCGCAGGATTGCATCATCACGGCCGAGGATTGCGGCACGTCGGGTGGCATCAAGGCGCGCGCCGTCATCGACGCCGGTCAGGTCGTCGCCTCGCTCGGCATTCGTATTCTCGGCCGCACCACCGCCGACGACGTCCGCGACCCGTCGACCAACAAGATCCTGGTCAAGAAGGGCACGCTGCTCGAGGAGCCGCAGGTCGAGGCGATCACGCAAGCCGGGGTTCAGGAGGTGCGCATCCGTTCGGTGCTCACTTGCGAGCTGACGAGCGGCGTGTGCGGCAAGTGCTATGGACGCGACCTCGCGCGCGGCACGCCTGTGAACATGGGTGAGGCGGTGGGCGTCATTGCCGCCCAGTCGATCGGCGAGCCGGGCACGCAGCTCACGATGCGCACCTTCCATATCGGTGGCGCGGCGCAAATCTCGGAGCAGTCGTTCATCGAGTCGAACTTCGAAGGCGCGATCAAGATCAAGAACAAGAACACGGTGCGCAATTCCGATGGCGATCTGATCGCCATGGGCCGCAACATCATCGTGGCCGTGGTGGATCCGGACGGCACCGAGCGCGCCGTGCACCGTATCCAATACGGCGCACGCCTGCGGGTCGACGAAGGCGACAAGATCAAGCGCGGCCAGCGTATCGCCGAGTGGGATCCCTATACCAGGCCGATCCTCACCGAGGTCGAGGGCACGATCGCGTTCGAAGATCTGGTCGAAGGGCAGTCGATCTCGGAGACGCTCGACGAATCGACCGGCATTGCCAAGCGCGTCGTGATCGATTGGCGCACGTCAGGCCGCGGTCAGGACCTGCGCCCCGCGATCGTCATCAAAGGCGCCGACGGCAAGATCCTCAAGCTCAGCCGCGGCGGGGATGCGCGTTACACGCTCGCCGTCGACGCGATCATCTCGGTCGATCCCGGCGGAACCGTGAAGGCCGGCGACGTCATCGCGCGTATCCCGACGGAGAGCGCCAAGACCCGCGACATCACCGGCGGTCTGCCGCGGGTGGCGGAGCTGTTCGAGGCGCGGCGGCCCAAGGAGGCGGCGATCATCGCCGAGGTCTCGGGAACCATTCGCTTCGGGCGCGACTACAAGAACAAGCGCCGCGTCGCCATCGAGCCGCACGACAAGAGCGATGAGCCGAAGGAGTATCTGATCCCGAAGGGCAAGCACATCCATCTGCAGGATGGCGACGTGATCGAGAAGGGCGAGTTCATCGTCGAAGGCAACCCGGCACCGCACGACATTCTGGCGATCAAGGGCGTCGAGGATCTTGCCGCCTATCTGGTCAACGAAATCCAGGAGGTCTACCGGCTGCAGGGCGTCAGCATCAACGACAAGCACATCGAAGTGATTGTGCGGCAGATGCTGCAGAAGGTCGAGATCGACGATTCCGGCGAGACCGACCTGATCCAAGGCGAGCAGGTCGACAAGATCGAGCTTGACGAGGTCAATGCCCGCACCGTCGAGGAGGGCAGGAAGCCGGCGACCGGACATCCGGTCCTGCTCGGCATCACCAAGGCCTCGCTGCAGACCCGGTCGTTCATCTCGGCGGCCTCGTTCCAGGAGACGACGCGCGTTCTCACCGAAGCTGCGGTCGCCGGGAAGATCGATACGCTCGACGGGCTCAAGGAGAACGTCATCGTCGGCCGCCTGATCCCGGCCGGAACCGGGGCGACCATGAACCAGCTGCGCGAGGTCGCGGGCAAGCGCGACCAGCTCATCCTCGACGAGCGCGAGCGCGAAGCCGCGGAGGCGGCCCGCGAGGCCGAACCGGTGCAACTGCCGGCGGCGGAGTAACGGGGTCGGCGCATTCCGGCTGGTTTGCCGACGAGTGCGCGACCAATCTTCGGGCCGGCGGTTTGCCGGTTGATGCTGAGAAGGGCCGCCCGATCGGGCGGCCCTTCTCCCTTCTCGACGCTGACAGCGATCGCCGTAAAGCGACGGATTTTCGCCGGTCTCGCCTTGACACCCTAGGCCCTGGCCGATACATACGCGGCACTTTGCGGCAGGCGGTGAGTTTCCCCGTCGGAACGGCGCAGCGAGCGCCTCGACCAAAGAATCTCAAACGCTGCCACTGACATCTGACTGTCAGATACTGGTGCACGACCGCGTTGCGCATTCGCGTCGCGGTCCTCTGGAACGGGGGCGCCCTTCCGCTATGGCGGATGGCGCACTTTCGTTTTGCGCGGAGCGGGCGCGGGATTCTGCGCCGGCGCTCCGAACCGATGAACAAGGGATTAAGGGCGTATGCCGACCGTTAATCAGCTGATCCGCAAGCCGCGACGGCCACCGACCTATCGCAACAAGGTGCCCGCGCTGCAGGCGAGCCCGCAGAAGCGGGGCGTCTGCACCCGCGTCTACACCACAACGCCGAAGAAGCCGAATTCTGCGCTGCGCAAGGTCGCGAAGGTGCGGCTCACCAACGGATTTGAGGTGATCGGTTACATACCCGGCGAAGGCCATAACCTGCAGGAGCATTCGGTGGTGATGATCCGCGGCGGCCGCGTGAAGGATTTGCCCGGCGTGCGCTATCACATCCTGCGCGGCGTGCTTGATACTCAGGGTGTCAAGAACCGCAAGCAGCGCCGGTCGAAGTATGGAGCAAAGCGGCCGAAGTAATCGGCCTAGGTGCCCGGCAACGAAGAGATGATGGTCGGTTGGCCCGATCATCGCGAGATGAAGCGACGCGAGCAGAGAAGATTCTAAGGACCGAAGCGACATGTCCCGCCGTCACAGTGCCGAGAAGCGCGAGATCCAGCCGGACCCGAAATTCGGGAACGTCGTGGTCACGAAGTTCATGAATTCGATCATGCACGCCGGCAAGAAGTCGGTGGCGGAGCGGATCGTGTATGGCGCGCTCGATCTCATCGAGGGCAAGACCAAGCAGAACCCGGTTGGGGTGTTCGAGCAGGCGCTCGACAATGTGATGCCGGCGATCGAGGTGCGTTCACGCCGTGTCGGCGGCGCCACCTATCAGGTGCCGGTCGAGGTTCGCTCCTCGCGCCGGCAGGCGCTGGGCATTCGCTGGATCATCTCGGCCGCCCGCGACCGGAACGAAAAAACGATGACCGAACGGCTCTCCGCTGAGTTGCTCGATGCGTCGAACAATAGGGGAAACGCCGTCAAGAAGCGCGAGGACACGCACCGTATGGCCGAGGCCAACCGTGCGTTCTCGCACTATCGCTGGTAGCGGCGGAGAACGAAGGAATTCCCCATGCCCCGCACTCATCCGATCGAGGACTACCGCAATTTCGGCATCATGGCGCACATCGATGCCGGGAAGACGACGACGACCGAGCGGGTCCTCTATTATACCGGCAAGAGCCACAAGATGGGCGAGGTGCACGAGGGCGCCGCGACCATGGATTGGATGGAGCAGGAGCAGGAACGCGGCATCACCATCACTTCGGCCGCCACCACCTGCTTCTGGAACGACAAGCGCCTCAACATCATCGACACGCCTGGCCACGTCGACTTCACCATTGAGGTCGAGCGCTCGCTGCGCGTGCTCGACGGCGCCGTCTGTGTGCTCGACGGCAATCAGGGCGTCGAGCCGCAGACCGAGACCGTGTGGCGGCAGGCCGACAAGTACAACGTGCCGCGCGTCGTTTTCGTCAACAAGATGGATAAGATCGGCGCCGACTTCTACAAATGCGTCGATGATCTGGTGAGCCGCGTCGCCGCCAATCCGGTTTGCGTT
Source organism: Xanthobacteraceae bacterium (assembly GCA_052148715.1). GTDB lineage: Bacteria > Pseudomonadota > Alphaproteobacteria > Rhizobiales > Xanthobacteraceae > JBKQHQ01. The sequence continues at coordinate 24,196 of JBKQHQ010000014.1, forward strand.
CAGCTCCCGATCGGCTCCGAGCACAGCTTCAAGGGAGTGATCGATCTCGTCCGCATGAAGGCCGTGGTCTGGGACGACGAGGGTCTCGGAGCCAAGTATCACGACGAAGAGATTCCGGCCGATCTCGCGGACCGAGCTGCCGAGTATCGGACCAAGATGATCGAGGCCGCGGTCGATCTCGACGACGTGGCGATGGCCGCCTATTTGGACGGCAAGGAACCCGACGAGAAGACGCTCAAGGGGCTGATCCGCAAGGCCGTGATCGGGCGCAAATTCGTGCCGGTTCTGTGCGGCTCCGCCTTCAAGAACAAGGGCGTGCAGCCGTTGCTCGATGCCGTCGTCGACTTCCTGCCGTCGCCGTTCGACCGCGGCGCCATCAAGGGCATCGATCCGCGCACCGGCGCGGAGATTGAGCGCAGACCGCTGGACACCGACCCCCTGGCGGTGATCGCCTTCAAGATCATGGACGATCCGTTCGTCGGCACGATCACCTTCTGCCGCATCTATTCGGGCAAGCTCGAAAGCGGCACCGGCGTGATCAATTCGACGAAGGAACGAAGAGAGCGCATAGGCCGCATGCTGCTGATGCACGCCAACAACCGCGAGGACATCAAGGAGGCCTTTGCGGGCGATATCGTCGCGCTTGCCGGCCTCAAGGAAGTGCGTACCGGCGACACGCTTTGCGATTCGCAAAAGCAAGTGATCCTGGAAAAGATGGAATTCCCCGACCCGGTCATCGAGATCGCCATCGAGCCGAAATCGAAGGCCGACCAGGAGAAGCTCGGCGTGGCGCTGGCGAAGCTTGCAGCCGAGGATCCGTCCTTCCGGGTATCGACCGACCAGGAATCCGGCCAGACCATCCTCAAGGGCATGGGCGAGCTTCACCTCGACATCAAGGTCGACATCTTGAAGCGCACCTACAAGGTCGAAGCCAATATCGGTGCGCCGCAGGTCGCCTATCGCGAGCGCATCACGCGGGAGGTCACGGTCGACCATACGCACAAGAAGCAGACCGGCGGCTCCGGCCAATACGCCCGGGTCAAGATCGTCGCCGCGCCGGCCCCGCCCGGCACGCCGTTCGAGTTCGAGAACGAGATCGTCGGCGGGACGGTACCAAAGGAATACATCCCCGGCGTCGAGAAGGGGCTGGAATCGGTGCTCGGCTCCGGTGTGCTGGCGGGCTTCCCCGTGGTCGACCTCAAGGTTACCCTGATCGACGGCGCCTATCACGACGTCGACTCTTCCGCGCTCGCCTTCGAGATCGCCTCGCGCGCCGCCTTGCGCGAAGCCTTGCAGAAGGGCGGCTCGGTGCTGCTCGAGCCGATCATGAAGGTCGAGGTGGTGACGCCCGAGGATTACACCGGCTCGGTCATCGGCGATCTCAACTCGCGGCGCGGTCAGATTCAAGGTCAGGATATGCGCGGCAACGCCAACGTCATCAACGCGATGGTGCCGCTCGCCAACATGTTCGGTTACGTCAATACGCTGCGCTCAATGAGTCAGGGTCGCGCCACCTTCACCATGCAGTTCGATCACTACGAGCAAGTTCCGCAACACGTCGCGCAGGAGGTTCAGGCGAAGTACGCCTGATCTTTTTCACGACCACCTGCAGGATTGCCAGGAGACCAAACGGAGAGTGCCATGGCCAAAGAGAAGTTCGCACGCACGAAGCCTCACTGCAATATTGGAACGATTGGTCACGTTGACCATGGCAAGACGTCGTTGACGGCGGCGATCACGAAGGTTTTGGCCGAGACCGGCAAGGCGAAGTACACGGCCTATGACCAGATCGACAAGGCGCCGGAGGAGAAGGCGCGCGGGATCACGATCTCGACTGCGCATGTGGAATACGAGACCGACAAGCGCCACTACGCGCATGTGGATTGCCCTGGTCACGCCGACTACGTGAAGAACATGATCACCGGCGCGGCGCAGATGGACGGCGCCATCCTGGTGGTTTCCGCGGCGGACGGCCCGATGCCGCAGACGCGCGAGCACATTCTGTTGGCACGGCAAGTAGGCGTTCCGGCGCTGGTCGTCTACATGAACAAGGTCGACATGGTGGACGACCCGGAGCTTCTGGAGTTGGTCGAGCTTGAGGTTCGTGAGCTGCTGTCGAAGTACAATTTCCCCGGCGACAAGATCCCGGTGATCAAGGGCTCGGCGCTGATGGCGCTCGAGGACAAGAACCCGGAGCAGGGCAAGAACTCGATCCTTGAGCTGATGAAGGCGGTGGACGAAAACATCCCGCAGCCGGATCGTCCGAAGGACCAAGCGTTCCTGATGCCGGTTGAGGATGTGTTTTCGATCTCGGGCCGCGGCACGGTGGTCACCGGGCGGATCGAGCGCGGGATCGTGAAGGTGGGTGACGAGGTGGAGATTGTCGGCATCAGGCCGACCACCAAGACCATCGTGACCGGCGTGGAGATGTTCCGCAAGCTGCTCGACCAGGGCGAGGCCGGCGACAACGTCGGCTGCCTGCTGCGCGGCACCAAGCGCGAGGAAGTCGAGCGCGGCCAGGTTCTGTGCAAGCCCGGCTCGGTGAAGCCGCACACGAAGTTCAAGGCAGAGGCCTACATTCTGACCAAGGAGGAGGGGGGCCGGCACACGCCGTTCTTCACCAACTACCGCCCGCAATTCTATTTCCGCACGACCGACGTGACTGGGGTGGTGCATCTGCCCGAAGGCACCGAGATGGTGATGCCGGGCGACAACGTGGCAATGACGGTCGAGCTGATCGTGCCGATCGCCTTGGAAGAGAAGCTGCGCTTCGCCATTCGCGAAGGCGGCAGGACGGTCGGTGCCGGCGTGGTGGCGAGCATCATCGAATAGGGGAGTTAGACCTCTCTCCGCTTGCGGGGAGAGGTCGCGTCGCGCCGAAGGCGCGGGTGAGGGCGCTGCCGCGCGTTTGAGCGTCCGGAGATATCGCAGTCCCTCATCCCCGCAAGTTGGGGGCGGGCGGCGGAAGACTGAAAGAGAGAAAGAATGAACGGTCAGAACATTCGGATCCGGCTCAAGGCGTTCGATCACCGCATTCTTGATGCGTCGACGCGCGAGATCGTGAACACCGCCAAGCGCACGGGCGCGCAGGTGCGTGGGCCGATTCCGCTGCCGACCCGTATCGAGAAGTTCACCGTGAACCGTTCGCCCCATGTCGACAAGAAGAGCCGCGAGCAGTTCGAGATGCGCACGCACAAGCGCCTGCTCGACATCGTCGATCCGACGCCGCAGACGGTCGACGCGCTGATGAAGCTCGACCTTGCGGCCGGCGTCGACGTGGAAATCAAGCTCTGAGCCGCGGATCAGGAAAGCAAGGATGACGTCGATGCGTTCCGGGGTGATCGCGCAGAAAGTCGGGATGACCAGGGTCTTTACCGAGGCCGGGGAGCACGTGCCGGTGACGGTGCTGAGACTTGGGCAATGCCAGGTCGTTGCCCACCGCACCAAGGACAAGGACGGCTACGTCGCGCTCCAGCTCGGCTCGGGTACGCGTAAGCCGAAGAATGTGACCAAGGCGGAGCGTGGCCGTTTTGCGGTCGCCAAGGTCGAGCCCAAGCGCAAGCTCGCCGAGTTCCGGGTCAGCGACGATGCCGTGATTCCGGTGGGCGCCGAGATCACGGCGGACCATTTCATTGTCGGGCAGTTTGTCGACGTGACCGGGACCTCGATCGGCAAGGGCTTTGCGGGCGGCATGAAGCGGTGGAATTTCGGCGGCCTGCGCGCGTCGCATGGCGTGTCGATCTCGCATCGCTCGATCGGCTCGACCGGTGGCCGGCAAGATCCGGGCAAGACGTTCAAGAACAAGAAGATGCCGGGCCATATGGGCGTGGAGCGGGTGACCACCCTTAATCTGCGCGTGGTGCAGACCGACGTCGAGCGCGGCCTCATCCTGGTTGAAGGTGCCGTACCGGGGTCGAAAGGCGGTTGGATCACCGTGCGTGACGCGGTCAAGAAGACGTTGCCGAAGGAAGCGCCGAAACCCGGCAAGTTCCGCTTGGCGGAGACGGGTGGTGAGCCGGCGGCTGGCGCGGAGGCCGAGGGCGCACCGGTCGGGCAAGAGGGGGCGTGAGATGGAGCTGAAAGTCACCACGCTCGACGGCAACGAAGCGGGCTCGGTCACGCTCTCGGAAACGATTTTCGGCCTGGAGCCGCGCACCGATCTGATTCATCGTTGCGTCAATTGGCAGCTCGCCAAGCGCCAGGCCGGCACCCACGCCGTGAAGAACCGCGCCGATATCTGGCGCACCGGCAAGAAGATGTACCGGCAGAAGGGCACCGGCGGCGCCCGCCACGGTTCGGCGCGGGCCAATCTGTTTCGCGGCGGCGGCCGATCGTTCGGTCCGCTGGTGCGCAGCCATGCCATCGGCCTGCCGAAGAAGGTGCGGGCGCTGGCGCTTCGGCACGCGCTATCGGCGAAGGCCAAGGATGGCGCCATCGTCGTCGTCGACAAGGCCTCGGTGACGGAGCCGAAGACCAAGGCGTTGCTGACGCGGTTCGCCAAGCTCGGGCTCGCCAATGCATTGATTATCGACGGCGCCGAGATCGAAGAGAATTTCCGTATCGCCGCGCGCAACATTCCCAATATCGACGTGCTGCCGATCCAAGGCATCAACGTCTACGACATTTTGCGGCGGCAAAAACTCGTTCTCACCAAGGCCGGGCTCGATGCGTTGGAGGCGCGCTTCAAATGACCACGACCGATCCGCGCCACTATGACGTGATCATTTCGCCGGTGATCACCGAAAAGGCAACGCTGGCCTCCGAGAGCAACCAGGTGATGTTCAAGGTCGCGCGCAACGCGACCAAGCCGCAGATCAAGGAAGCCGTTGAGAAGCTGTTCGATGTCAAGGTGAAGAGCGTCAACACGCTCGTTCGCAAAGGCAAGACGCGGATGTTCCGCGGCACCCGGGGCGAGCTGTCGGATGTCAAGAAAGCGATCGTGACCCTCGAAGAGGGCCACCGGATCGACGTGACGACCGGCTTGTAAGGGGGCGAAGATGGCACTCAAGACCTACAATCCGACCACGCCGAGCCAGCGCCAGTTGGTCCTCGTCGATCGGTCGGCCCTCTACAAGGGCAAGCCGGTAAAGGCGTTGACGGAGGGCAAGCCGTCCTCGGGCGGCCGCAACAACAATGGCCGCATCACGGTGCGCTTCCGTGGCGGCGGCCATAAGCAGAGCTATCGCCAAGTCGATTTCAAGCGGCGCAAATTCGATCAGCCGGCAACCGTCGAGCGGATTGAATACGATCCGAACCGCACCGGGTTCATCGCGCTGATCAAGTATGCCGATGGGGAGCTCGCCTACATCCTGGCGCCGCAACGGCTGGCGCAGGGCGACAGCGTCGTCTCCGGAACGCATGTGGATGTGAAGCCCGGCAATGCCATGCCGCTGGGCAATATGCCGATCGGGACGATCGTGCACAATGTCGAGCTGAAAGTGGGCAAGGGCGGGCAGATCGCGCGCTCGGCCGGCACCTATGCTCAGATTGTCGGCCGTGACCAGGATTACGTCATCCTGCGGCTCAATTCGGCCGAACAGCGGCTGGTGCACGGCCGTTGCATGGCGACCGTTGGCGCGGTGTCGAATCCGGACCGCATGAACACCTCGATCGGCAAGGCCGGCCGCACGCGCTGGATGGGCCGACGGCCGCACAATCGCGGCGTCAGCATGAACCCGATCGACCATCCGCATGGCGGCGGCGAGGGACGTACTTCCGGCGGGCGCCACCCGGTCTCGCCGTGGGGCTTCCCGACCAAGGGTAAGAAGACCCGCAAGAACAAGTCGACCACCAAATTCATCATCTCAAGCCGCCACGCGCGGAAGAAGAAGTAAGGGCGAGCACCATGGGGCGTTCGGTTTGGAAGGGTCCGTTCGTCGACGGCTTTCTGCTCAAGAAGGCCGAGGCCTCGAGGCAGTCGGGTCGGCATGAGGTGATCAAGATCTGGAGCCGGCGTTCGACGATCCTGCCGCAATTCGTCGGCCTGACCTTCGGCGTCTATAACGGACAGAAGCACATCCCGGTGCTGGTCACCGAGGAAATGGTCGGACACAAGTTCGGCGAGTTCTCGCCGACCCGCACCTTCCACGGTCACGCCGCTGACCGGAAGGCCAAGCGAGCCTGAGGATCAGAGAAATGGGCAAGCCTCAACGCGCGAGAGTCCTCGCCGATAACGAAGCCAAGGCGGTTGCCCGCATGCTGCGGGTGTCGCCGCAGAAGCTCAATTTGGTCGCCGGGCTGATCCGCGGCAAGAAAGTCGCGACCGCGCTCGCCGATCTCGAATTTTCGCGCAAGCGCATCGCCCGCGACGTGAAGAAGTGCTTGGAATCGGCGATCGCCAATGCCGAGAACAACCACGACCTCGACGTCGACGATCTCGTCGTGGCCGAGGCGCATGTGGGCAAGGCGCTGGTCATCAAGCGGTTCACGCCGCGCGGCCGTGGCCGTGCCGGCCGTATCTTGAAGCCGTTCGCGAACCTCACGATCGTCGTGCGTGAGGTCGAGGTGCGGGCTTCCTAGGAGAGACGAATGGGTCAGAAGGTCAATCCGATCGGGCTGCGCCTCGGTATCAACAGAACCTGGGATTCGCGCTGGTACGCCGGCAAGAACGAATACGGGAAGCTGTTGCACGAGGACATGAAGATCCGCGCCGAGCTGATGGAGCAGCTCAAGCAGGCGGCAGTCTCGAAGATCGTGATCGAGCGGCCGCACAAGAAGTGCCGCGTCACCATTCATTCGGCGCGGCCGGGCGTGGTCATCGGCAAGAAGGGCGCCGACATCGAGAAGCTGCGCAAGAAGGTCGCCCAGCTCACCTCCTCCGACGTCGTCATCAACATCATCGAGATCCGCAAGCCCGAGCTCGACGCCCAGCTCGTCGCCGAATCGATCGCGCAGCAGCTTGAGCGCCGGGTGGCGTTTCGGCGGGCGATGAAGCGGGCGGTGCAGTCCGCCATGCGGCTCGGCGCCGAGGGCATCCGCATCAATTGCTCCGGCCGCCTCGGCGGCGCCGAGATCGCGCGGATGGAGTGGTATCGCGAAGGGCGCGTGCCGCTGCATACGCTGCGCGCCGATGTCGACTACGGGGTCGCCACCGCCTTCACGACCTATGGGACCTGCGGCGTGAAGGTGTGGATCTTCAAGGGCGAGATCCTCGAGCACGACCCGATGGCGCAGGACAAGCGACAAGCGGAAGGCGAAGCCGGCCGTCCGCGCCGCGACGCCGCCTGACCGCACGAAAGGAATTGAAAGGCGTCAGCCATGCTGCAACCGATGCGCACCAAGTTCCGCAAGGCCCACAAGGGCCGCATTCACGGCTACTCCAAGGCCGGAACGGAGCTCAATTTCGGCCAATTCGGCCTCAAGGCGATCGAGCCCGACCGGGTGACCGCGCGTCAGATCGAAGCGGCGCGGCGCGCCCTCACGCGTCACATGAAACGCGCGGGCCGCGTGTGGATTCGCATCTTCCCGGACGTGCCGGTGTCGAAGAAGCCGATCGAGGTGCGCATGGGCAAGGGCAAGGGCACGCCGGAATATTGGGTCTGCCGGGTGAAGCCTGGCCGCATCATGTTTGAGATCGACGGCGTGTCGGTCGAGGTCGCGCGCGAAGCGCTGGCGCTCGCCGCCGCCAAGCTGCCGATCAAGACGCGCTTCATCCAGCGCATTGCCGATTAGCCGCGAAGGAGACATGGGATGAAAGCCTCCGATGTCAGGGCCATGAGCATGGACCAGATGGATGATGAAGTGCTCAAGCTCAAGAAGGAGCAGTTCAATCTGCGCTTCCAGCGAGCGACGGGTCAGCTCGAGAACACGGCGCGGGTGCGCCAGGTGCGCCGCGACATCGCGCGGATCAAGACCATCGCGCAGCAGACGCGCGAGCGGGCGAAGTAAGAGGATTTGAGATGCCGAAGCGAACGCTCCAGGGCGTCGTCGTGAGCGACAAGCAGGATAAGACCGTCGTCGTCCGGGTCGAGCGGCGCTTCACCCATCCGGCGATGAAGAAGACCGTGCGGCGCTCCAAGAAGTATCACGCGCATGACGAGACCAACGAGTTCTCGCCCGGCGACATCGTGTGGATCGAGGAGCACAAGCCGATCTCGAAGCTGAAGCGCTGGACCGTGGTCCGGGGCGAAAAGGCAAAAGTACAGTGAGCGCGATACGCGCCAGAACCTGGGGACGAGGTGCAGCATGATTCAGATGCAGACCAACCTCGACGTCGCCGACAATTCCGGTGCGCGCCGCGTCATGTGCATCAAGGTGCTCGGCGGCTCGAAGCGGAAATACGCGACGATCGGTGACGTGATCGTCGTCTCGGTCAAGGAGGCCATTCCACGCGGCCGGGTGAAGAAGGGCGAGGTGATGAAGGCCGTGGTGGTGCGGGTCCGCAAGGACATCCGCCGCGCCGACGGCTCGGTCATCCGCTTCGACCGCAATGCCGCCGTGCTGATCAACGCCCAGGCGGAGCCGGTCGGAACCCGCATCTTCGGACCGGTGCCGCGCGAATTGCGGGCCAAGAATCACATGAAGATCATTTCGCTGGCGCCTGAGGTGTTGTGATGGCGGCGAAGATCCGCAAGGGCGACAAGGTCATCGTTCTCACCGGCCGCGACAAGGGTCGCACCGGCGAGGTGATCGAGGTGCGGCCGGACGAGGAGCGGGCGCTGGTGCGCGGCGTCAACATGGTGAAGCGCCACCAGCGGCAGTCGGCGACCCAGGAAGGCGGCATCATCTCCAAAGAGGGGCCGGTGCACCTGTCCAATCTGGCGCTGGCTGATCCGAAGGACGGCAAGCCGACGCGCGTCGGCTTCAAATTTGTGGGCGAAGGGCGCGACCGAAAGAAGCTGCGGTTCGCCAAACGCTCGGGAGTCGAGATCGATGGCTGATTCAGACAAGGGGGCGGGCAAGAAGCCCGCCAAGGGCGATAAGGCCCAAAAGAGCGACGATAAGGCCCCGAAGGTCGCAAAAGCAGACAAGGCTGCCAAGAGCGGCAAGCCCGAGCAGGGTGCAAAGGCCGATAAGGCGCCGAAGGCCGACAAGGCGAAGGCTGCCGCCGCGCAAGCGGCCCCGGCCGATGTCGCCGAAGCGCCGGTTACGCCGCGGCTGCGGACCGAGTTCGACACGGTGGTGCGGGCAAAGCTGACCGAGGAGTTCAGCTACAAGAACCCGATGCAGGTGCCGCGGCTCGACAAGGTCGTCATCAATATGGGTATCGGCGAGGGTGTCAGCGACCGTAAGAAGGTCGAGGCGGCAGCCGCCGATCTCGCGCTCATCGCCGGCCAGAAGGCGGTGATCACCATGGCGCGCAAGTCGGTCGCCACCTTCAAGGTGCGCGAAGGCCAGCCGATCGGGTGCAAGGTGACGCTACGCAAGGCGCGCATGTACGAGTTCATCGACCGGTTGATCAACATCGCGCTGCCGCGTGTACGCGACTTTCGCGGTCTCAACGCCAAGAGCTTCGATGGCCGCGGCAACTATTCGCTGGGCATCAGGGAGCATATCGTCTTTCCCGAGATCGATTACGACAAGGCGGCGGACGTCTGGGGCATGGACATCACGGTTTGCACGACGGCGCGCACCGACGAAGAGGCCCGCGCGCTGCTGCGCGCATTCAACTTCCCGTTCCGGCAGTGAGGGCTGAGGCCTTCAAACGCGGACACCCAGGAGAGACGAATGGCAAAGAAGAGTTCGGTCGAAAAGAACGAAAGGCGGCGTAAGCTGACGAAGCGGTATTCCGGCCGACGCTCGCGGTTGCGGGCAATTGCGCGCGACAAGTCGAAGCCGATGGAAGAGCGTTTCGCCGCGGCGCTGAAGCTCGCCGAGCTGCCGCGCAATTCGTCGGCAACCCGCATCCGCAACCGCTGCGAGGCCACCGGTCGGCCGCGCGCCTTTTATCGCAAGCACAGGCTTTCGCGTATCGCGTTGCGCGAGCTGGGCTCCAAGGGCCTCATTCCCGGCCTGTTGAAATCGAGCTGGTGAGGAGGATCGGGCAATGGGCGTCAACGATCCTGTCGGCGATTTGATCACGCGCATTCGCAACGCGCAGATGCGCAGCAAGCCCAAGGTGTCGAGCCCGGGCTCGAAGCTGCGCGAGCGCGTGCTTGAGGTGCTCAAGAACGAGGGCTATATCCGCGGTTACGCCACGGTCGAGCATGTGGGCGGCCGCAGCGAGCTTGAGATCGAGCTGAAATATTTCGACGGCGAGCCGGTGATCCGGGAGATCTCCCGCGTGTCGAAGCCCGGTCGGCGCGTCTATGTCTCGGTCAAGAATCTGCCGCGCATCAATAACGGCCTTGGTGTTGCGATCGTCTCGACGCCGAAAGGCGTGATGGCCGACCACGAAGCCCGTGACGCCAATGTCGGCGGCGAGATCCTTTTTACGGTGTTCTGAACGGACGGAAGAGAAGCGATGTCACGCATCGGCAAGAAGGCGGTTCCGATCCCGTCCGGCGTCACCGCCAACGTGGACGGGCAGACCGTCAAGGTGAAGGGGCCGAAGGGCGCGCTGCAGCTCGTCCTGCATGACGATGTCTCAGCGACGCTGGACAAGGGCAGCGTCAAGATCGACCCGCGCAACGAGACCAAGCGCGCGCGCGCGTTATGGGGCACCTCGCGCACCCTCGTGCTTAATCTCGTGACCGGCGTCACCAAGGGCTTCGAGCAACGGCTCGAGATCACCGGCGTCGGCTATCGCGCTGCCGTGCAAGGCAAGAATCTGCAGATCGCGCTCGGCTATAGTCACGACGTGGTCTTTCCGATCCCGGACGGCATCACGATTGCGACGCCGAAGCCAACCGAGATCGTCGTCTCCGGGATCGACAAGCAGAAGGTCGGCCAAGTGGCGGCGGAGATCCGCGGCTTCCGACCGCCGGAGCCCTATAAGGGCAAAGGCGTGAAATACGCCGGCGAATATATCTTCCGCAAGGAAGGCAAGAAGAAGTAACGGAGGTCGGGGATGGCGTACAAGACAAGGTCCGAACGGCGCACGGCGCGCGTGCGCCGCGCCGTAAAAGCGGCGGCGGGAAACCGCGTGCGGCTTTCCGTGCACCGCACGTCGAAGCAGATCTATGCGCAGCTGATCGACGACCGCAAAGGCGAGACGCTGGCTGCGGCCTCCACGCTCGAGAAGCCGATGCGTGAGAACCTCAAGTGTGGCAGCAATATCGATGCCGCCAAGGCGGTGGGCAAGCTTCTGGCCGAACGGGGGCTGCAGAAGGGCGTCAAGGATGTGGTCTTCGATCGGGGCGCTTATCTCTACCACGGCCGTGTCAAGGCCTTGGCCGAAGCCGCGCGCGAGGGCGGACTGAATTTCTAGCGCATGTTCTGGCAAAGCCCGCCCTCGGGCTTGACTTGGCGGGTGAACGCCGGTTTGCCGAGATGAACATGCGCACACAAGAGCTGGATCGTCGGGCGCGGGCCCACGGGAACGGATAGATCGTTATGGCACGTGAGCGGGAACGGGAACGAAGGCCGGAAGAGCGCGACAGCGAGTTCGTCGACAAGCTCGTCCACATCAACCGGGTCGCCAAGGTGGTGAAGGGCGGCCGGCGCTTCGGCTTCGCCGCCCTGGTCGTCGTCGGCGACCAGAAGGGTCGGGTCGGCTTCGGCCACGGCAAAGCGCGCGAGGTGCCGGAAGCGATCCGCAAGGCGACCGATGCGGCCAAGCGCAGCCTTACCCGCGTGCCGCTGCGCGAGGGCCGCACGCTGCATCATGACGTTCTGGGCCGCCATGGTGCCGGCAAGGTCTTTTTGCGTTCGGCTCCTCCGGGTACCGGCATCATCGCCGGCGGTCCGATGCGCGCGGTGTTCGAGACGCTCGGCATGCAGGACGTGGTGGCGAAGTCGATCGGCTCGTCCAACCCCTACAACATGGTGCGCGCCACTTTCGATGCCCTGCGCCGACAGGATTCGCCGCGTTCGGTCGCGGCCAGGCGCAACATCAAGGTTTCGACGCTACAGGCGCGGCGTCGCGATACCGATGCCGAGCAGGTGAGCGAATAGGGTCCCGCTCGCCACCCGGAGGTAAGGACATGAGCAAGACAGCAAAGACCATCAAGGTGGAGCAGATAGGCAGCCCGATCCGTCGCGTCCATGCGCAGCGGGAGACGCTGATTGGTCTGGGGCTCAACCGCATCGGCCGCGTTGCCGAGCTTCCGGACACGCCGCAGACGCGCGGCATGATCACCAAGGTCAAGCATCTCGTCCGCGTCGTCGACGGGCAGTCTTAAACGGCCGACGGATTGTTTGATTGGTTGCACTTTCTACGGAAAGCCGGCGTCCACCCCGGATCAAGCGCTTGGTCGGGCTTTTCCGGAAAATGCGCCTGAGGAATGAGGAGAACGAGGAATGAAACTGTCCGATCTCGCCGACAACGAAGGCGCGCGCCGCAAGCGTTTTCGCATCGGCCGCGGTATCGGCTCCGGCAAGGGCAAGACCGGAGGCCGCGGCGGCAAGGGCCAGACGGCGCGCTCCGGCGTGCGCATCAAGGGGTTCGAAGGCGGACAGATGCCGCTGCACCGGCGGCTGCCGAAGCGCGGCTTCAAGAATTCGCCGTTCGCGCGCAAGCTCAATGAGGTCAATCTCGGGCGTGTGCAGGACGCGATCGAGGCGGGGAAGCTCAATATCGGCGCGCCGGTGACGGTGGAAGTGTTGGTCAATGCCGGGATTCTGCGCCGCGCCAAGGATGGGGTGCGACTGCTTGGCGCGGGCGAGATTAAGGCCAAGGTCGCGTTCGAGGTATTCGGCGCGTCGAAATCGGCCGTTGCGGCCGTCGAAAAGGCAGGGGGATCGGTGAAGATCCTCGCCCCCGCCCCAGAGGCGAGCGAAGCGGCCGCGTAATGCCCATATAGGGCGGACCGGCCAGGATGGTGGGGCCGGCAACGGAGCCTGGTGATGGTCTCGGCAGCGGAGCAATTGGCGGCCAACCTTAACTTCTCGGCGCTGGCGAAGGCCGAGGAGCTGAAGAAGCGCATCTACTTCACCGTCGGCGCACTGCTGGTCTATCGGCTCGGGACCTATATTCCGCTACCTGGCATCGATCCCGCGGCCTGGGAGCAGGCGTTCAATACGCAGTCCGGCGGCATTCTCGGCATGTTCAATATGTTCTCCGGGGGCGCCATCCACCGGATGACGATCTTCGCCCTGACCATCATGCCTTACATCTCCGCCTCGATCATCATCCAGCTGATGACGACGGTCTCGCCCACGCTCGAGAACCTCAAGAAGGAGGGTGAGCAGGGCCGCAAGATCATGAACCAGTATACGCGGTACCTGACCGTTGGCCTCGCCATGGTTCAGGCCTACGGCATCTCCATCGGCCTTGAAGGTTATGGAAACACGGTTGCGGATCCGGGCTGGTTCTTCCGCATCACGACGGTGGTCACGCTCACCGGTGGCACCATGTTCCTGATGTGGCTTGGCGAGCAAATCACGGCGCGCGGCATCGGCAACGGGATCTCGCTCATCATTCTTTCCGGCATCGTCGCCGAGCTGCCGAGGGCGCTGGCCAGCACGTTCGAGCTCGGCCGCCAGGGCGCGTTGTCGACCGGCCTCATTCTCGTGGTGCTGGTGATGGCGGTGGTGGTGATCGCCTTCATCGTATTCATGGAGCGGGCGCAGCGGCGGCTGCTGATCCAATATCCCAAGCGCCAAGTCGGAAATCGGATGTTCGAAGGCCAGTCCTCGCACCTGCCGCTCAAACTGAACACCTCGGGCGTCATTCCGCCGATCTTTGCCTCCTCGCTGCTGCTCTTGCCGACCACGGTCGCGAACTTCAATTCCGGACAAGGGCCGGAATGGCTGACCCTGATCACCACGCAGCTCGGTCACGGGCGGCCTTTGTTCCTGGCGCTGTATATCGGGCTCATCATCTTTTTCGCATTCTTCTATACGGCCATCGTCTTCAATCCGACCGAGACCGCCGAGAACCTGAAGAAGCATGGCGGTTTCATCCCCGGCATCCGGCCCGGCGAGCGCACGGCGGAGTATATCGACTACGTGCTCTCCCGCATCACCGTGATCGGCGCCGGCTACCTTGCCCTCGTCTGCCTGATCCCCGAGATTCTGATCTCCTATTCGGCGGTGCCGTTCTATTTCGGCGGCACGTCGCTGTTGATCGTGGTGAGCGTCACCATGGATACTGTGGCGCAGATTCAGGGCTATCTTCTGGCGCATCAATATGAGGGCCTGATCAAGCGGTCGAAGCTGCGTGGGCGGCGCCGATGAGGCTTGCGCCGTGGAACCGGATTTGGTTCACGATCGGCGCGCTCCTCGTCTATCGGCTTGGTACTTACATTCCGCTGCCCGGGATCGACCCCTCCGCCGTGGAGCAAGCGCTCGGCGCCCAAGGCGGCATTCTCGGCGCGTTCTCGGGCGGGGGCATCCACCGGCTGTCGCTCTTGGGCTTGAGTATCATCCCCTATATCTCGGCAGCCGTTTTTGTTCAGGTGGCGATGATCATCTCACCGGCGCTGTGGCGGCGGCAGAACGCAGGCGAATACGGCCGCCGCGCGCTCGACCGATACACAATGGGCCTGACGGTGCTGCTGGCAGCCTCCCAGGGGCTCGGACTTGCGCTCGGGCTCGAAGGCATCGGTTACATCGTGTCCGAGCCCGGCGCGTTATTCCGCGTCTCGACCGTGCTGACGTTGAGCGGCGGCACCGTGTTCTTGGTGTGGCTTAGCGAGCAAATCACCGCGCGCGGAGTTGGCAATGGCCTCGCCCTCATCGTGGCCGCCGGCATCGTCGCCGATCTCCCGGCGGCGGTCGCGGGCACGATCGAGCTGCATCGTCAGGGCGCGTTGTCGACCGGTCAAGTTGTTGTCTTGCCGGTGCTGGCGGTGGTGGTGATCGCCTTCGTCGTGTTCATCGAACGGGCGCGGCGGCACCTCTCGATCGAATATTCCGAGCGCCAAGTCGGTAACCGGATGCTTGCGGGCCGGTCCGCGCATTTGCCGCTCAAGCTGAACATGGCGGGCGTGATCCCGGTGATTTTCGCCGCGTGGCTGCTGGGGGTTCTGGCGGCGGCCGTGAGCTTGATTGCGGGGCCGGGGTCCGAATGGCCGCGACTGATCAGCGCGCAACTCGGTCCCGGTCGGCCGCTTTTTCTCGTTCTCAACTTTGGATTGATCTTGCTCTTGGCATTCTTCTACACCGCCTTCGTTTTCAATCCGACCGAGGCCGCCGACAACCTGAAGAGGCACGGCGGATTCATTCCAAGTATCGAGCCGGGTGAACGCACCGCCGAGCACATCGATTGGGTGCTCTCCCGCTTAACCATGGTCGGCGCTATCTATCTTGCCCTGGTTTGCCTAATTCCGGAGATTCTGGTCTCCTACGCCAACGTGCCGTTCTATCTCGGCGGGATGTCACTGATGATCATGGTCTGCACGATCATCGACATCGACGCGCAAATCCGACAAGAGGCGCGGCTTAAGCTCGGGGGCTATCAACGATGAGACTCATTCTGCTCGGCCCTCCGGGCGCCGGGAAGGGTACCCAGGCGCAGCGACTCGTTGCCAAGCACGGCATCGTGCAACTCTCCACCGGGGAGATGTTGCGCGCCGCGGTTGCGGCGGGAACACCGATTGGCTTGCGCGCGAAAGATCTGATGGCGCGCGGCGAGCTGGTTCCCGATGACGTCGTCGTCGCCATCGTTGCCGACCGCATCGATCAGCAGGACGCGAAGAACGGCTTCATTCTCGACGGTTTTCCGCGCACCGTTCCGCAGGCCGAAGCGCTCGACCGCATGCTTGCCGAGAAGGGCCAGCGACTGGACGCGACCATCGCCCTGAAGGTGGACGAGAAGATCTTGCTCGATCGGATCGCCAAACGCATTGCCGACATGCTGGCGCGAGGCGAAGCGCCGCGCGCCGACGACACGCCGGAAACCATGATGACGCGCTTGCACGCCTTTAGACGCCAGACCGAGCCGCTGGTCGACTACTACACGCGCCGCGGGATTCTCAAGGCGGTCGATGGCATGGCGCCGATCGCCGAGGTTGCCGCAGCCATCGACCGGCTGATCGCCGCCGCCGGCAGTGGCCGAGGCACGAATCTGTCCGGATCAGGCAAGTCCATGATGGGTTGACGACAGCCTGGTGAATACCCTAATAACCCGGCATCCAGTTCGGAGAACGTCCAAGACGATGCCGGCCCCCGAGAGGGGGGTAGGTGTCGTCTTATCGCGTTGCGGTCCGCTGCGATCCAACGCATAACGGCCGGGCTGGCTGCCCGTCCGCAAGAGGAGTGAAAGGCTGTGGCCCGAATTGCCGGTGTTAATATACCGACCAACAAGCGCGTGGTCATCGCGCTGCAGTATATCCATGGCATCGGCCCGACCAAGGCACATGAGATCGTGACCAAGGTTGGCATTCCGGAGGCGCGGCGCGTTTCGCAGCTGACGGACCAGGAAGTGCTGCAGATTCGCGAGACCATCGATCGGGACTACACGGTCGAGGGCGACTTGCGGCGCGAAGTATCGATGAATATCAAGCGGCTGATGGATCTCGGCTGCTACCGCGGGTTGCGTCACCGGCGTGGGCTGCCAGTGCGGGGGCAACGCACCCACCCCAACGCGCGCACCCGCAAGGGGCCGGCAAAACCGATTGCCGGGAAGAAGAAGTAAGCCGAAAATTCGCGAGACACGCGAACAGACACGACGGCTTCGCTGCAGCGGAGCCGAGCCGCGAAAGGGTTAAGCATGGGCAAAGAAGCCACCCGCGTCCGCCGGCGTGAACGCAAGAACATTGCGTCAGGGGTCGCGCATGTGAATGCGACGTTCAACAATACGATGATCACCATCACCGATGCCCAAGGCAATACGATTGCCTGGTCGTCGGCCGGGACCATGGGTTTCAAGGGCTCGCGCAAGTCGACACCTTATGCGGCGCAGGTGGCCGCCGAAGATGCCGCCAAGAAGGCGCAGGAGCACGGCATGCGCACGCTTGAGGTCGAGGTAGCGGGGCCGGGATCGGGGCGCGAATCGGCGCTGCGCTCGCTGCAATCGGCGGGCTTCACCATTACCTCGATACGCGATGTGACGCCGATCCCGCACAACGGCTGCCGGCCACGCAAGCGCCGGCGCGTCTGATTTTTTCCCTCCGGCGGAGGCAGAGCCGTCCGCCGCCCTTTCCCACGGGTCGTGGGCTGCGCGGAACGCCGCGCCGGATCATGCAATGGCTGATGTCATTCAGAAAAATTGGCAGGAATTGATCAAGCCGAGCAAGCTGCAGGTTGCGGCTGGCGCCGACAGCAAGCGCTTGGCCACGCTGGTCGCCGAGCCGCTCGAGCGCGGCTTCGGCGTAACACTCGGCAACGCCTTGCGCCGCGTTCTCTTGTCCTCGCTGCAGGGCGCCGCGGTGCAGTCGGTGCATATCGACGGCGTGCTGCACGAGTTCTCCTCGATCGCCGGGGTGCGCGAGGACGTGACCGACATCGTGCTCAACATCAAGGACATCGCCATCAAGATGCAAGGCGACGGGCCCAAGCGCATGGTGGTGAAGAAGCAAGGTCCGGGCGTCGTCACCGCCGGCGACATCCAGACGGTCGGCGACATCGTCGTGCTCAATCCGGAGCTCGTGCTGTGCACGCTCGACGAAGGTGCCGAGATCCGCATGGAATTCACGGTGAATACCGGCAAGGGCTATGTGCCGGCCGAGCGCAACCGGCCCGAGGATGCGCCGATTGGGCTCATTCCGGTCGACAGCCTGTTCTCGCCGGTGCGCAAGGTCTCCTACAAAGTGGAGAACACCCGCGAAGGCCAGATCCTCGACTACGACAAGCTGACACTGCAGCTCGAGACCAACGGCTCGCTCAGCCCCGAGGATGCGGTCGCCTACGCGGCGCGGATTCTGCAGGATCAGCTCAACGTGTTCGTCAATTTCGAGGAGCCGCGCAAGGAGATCGGCACCGCCGAGGCCATTCCCGATCTGGCCTTCAATCCGGCCTTCCTCAAGAAGGTGGACGAGCTCGAGCTGTCGGTGCGCTCCGCCAACTGTCTCAAGAACGACAACATCGTCTATATCGGCGATCTGGTGCAGAAGACCGAAGCCGAGATGTTGCGCACGCCGAATTTCGGCCGCAAGTCGCTCAACGAGATCAAGGAAGTGCTGGCGCAGATGGGTCTGCATCTCGGCATGGAAGTGCCGGGCTGGCCGCCGGAGAATATCGACGAGCTCGCTAAGCGGTTCGAGGATCATTACTAAGCGGACACAACGCGATTGTTGGTCCTCGGTCGCCGGATAGGAGAACGCGATGCGCCACGGCAAAGCTCACCGTAAGCTAAACCGCAAGTCCGAGCATCGCCGCGCCATGTTCGCCAACATGGCCGCTGCCTTGATCAAGCATGAGCAGATCGTCACGACGTTGCCGAAGGCCAAGGATCTGCGGCCGATCGTCGAGAAGCTCGTGACCCTCGGCAAGCGCGGCGATCTGCATGCGCGCCGTCAGGCGGTCGCCGCCGTCCGCGATATCGCCATGGTGCGAAAACTATTCGACGTGCTCGGTCCCCGCTACAAGGAGCGCAACGGCGGCTACACCCGCGTGCTCAAGGCGGGTTTTCGCTACGGCGATTCCGCACCCGTCGCGGTGATCGAATTCGTCGATCGGGACACCGCCGCGAAGGGCCTGGATTCCGGACCGGTCACCGATCGCAAGGAAACTGGGACCGCGGTGGCGGCAGCCTAGCGGTTTTCCGTTGGGACGAGATTTCGGGGGCGGCTTCGGCCGCCCTTGATGCTTTCATGGCGCCGTCGCCGTCCTTGCTCCTGCGCGTCATCCATTGCCGCTTGTACAATCGACACCTCACAGAGGGGGGGAATCGATGCTTCGCTCCGCCGCCGCCGCGTTGGCCTCGCTGCTCGCGTTCGCTGGCACCGCCGGCGCACAAGCTCCGATCGAGCGGGGCAGCTATTTGGTGAACGGCATCCTCACCTGTGGCAACTGCCACACCCCGCGCGGGCCGGGTGGCGTGGTCGTCATCGAGAAACAGCTGTCGGGCGGACCGCAAACCTGGGATGAGCCGACCTACAAGGTCAAAGGCGCGAATATCACGCCCGACCAGGAAACCGGCATTGGGAGCTGGAGCGAGTCCGACATCAAGACGCTGTTGCTGACCGGACGCCGGCCAAACGGCGTGCAGATCGCGCCGATCATGCCCTATGGGTTCTACAAGGTCTTCACGCCCGGCGATCTCGACGCGGTGGCGGCCTATCTGCGCTCCGTCGCACCCGTTCGCAATGCGGTCGAGGCACCGGTATACAAGGCCGCGCTGCGTGTCGACCCATACCCCAATGCCGACAAGCCGATGGCCGAAGCCGAGCTGGGCGATCCGGTCAAGCGCGGCTTCTATCTCGCGACCATCGGACATTGCATGGAGTGTCATTCACCGGTCATGAACGGCCACCACGACTTCGAGAATCTCGGCAAGGGGGAACAAGTCTTCCGCGGCCCGTTTGGCGAGTCGGTGTCGCGCAACATCACCTCGGACAAGGAGAAGGGCCTCGGCGGCTGGAGCGATGCCGAGATCAAGCGGGCGATCACCCAGGGCATTTCCCGGGACGGCAGCCGGCTGAAGCCCCCCATGGGCTTTGCCTGGTACGCGACTATGACCGCGGGCGACCTCGACGCGGTCGTGGCCTATTTGCGTACGGTGCCGCCCAAGTCGTAGCGAAGTGACAACTGCGGCCCTCGCGCCATGGGCTAGCGGCGGGCCGCTCTTCATTCTTGGTGCCGAGGCGCCTATATCTGGTGCGCCGCACACGGATCAACGCCATGCCTCGTCTCATTCCGACGCTATTGCTGTGCGCCGCGCTCCTCGCTCCTATCGGGGACGCGCAGGCGCAGGAGCGCCGCGTTCCGCTCAACTCCGCCGATCTGCAGCTGTCGTACGCCCCGTTGGTGAAGCGCGTGGCGCCGGCGGTGGTGAACGTTTACGCCGCCAAGGTTATCGAGAACCGCAACCCGCTGTTCGACGATCCGATCTTTCGGCGGTTCTTCGGCACTCCCGGCGGCGGCGAGCAGGTGCAGCGCTCGCTCGGCTCCGGCGTGATCGTCGATCCGGCCGGCCTCGTCGTCACCAACAACCACGTCATCGAGGGCGCGACCGAGGTGAAGGTCTCGCTCGCCGACAAGCGGGAGTTCGAGGCCGAGATCGTGCTGAAGGATGCGCACAGCGATCTTGCGGTGCTGCGCCTGAAAGGGAGGGGCGAACGGTTTCCGGCGCTCGAGTTCGGCAATTCCGACGAGCTTCAGGTCGGCGACGTGGTCCTGGCGATCGGCAATCCGTTCGGCGTCGGTCAGACGGTGACGCATGGGATCGTGTCGGCGCTCGCCCGCACGCAGGTCGGCATCACTGACTATCAGTTCTTCATCCAGACCGATGCCCCCATCAATCCGGGCAATTCGGGTGGAGCCCTGGTCGATCTCGGCGGCCGCCTCGCCGGCGTCAATACCGCGATCTTCTCGCGCTCGGGCGGCTCGCAGGGCATCGGCTTCGCGATTCCGGCCAATATGGTGCGGGTCGTGGTGGCCTCCGCCAAGGGCGGAGGCAGCGCCGTCAAACGGCCCTGGCTCGGCGCCAAGCTGCAGGCGGTAACGGCAGACATTGCCGATAGCCTGTCGCTCAAGCGCCCGACCGGTGCGCTGGTTGCCAACGTCATTGCGGGCAGCCCCGCGGCGCGGGCCGGTCTCAAGACCGGAGATCTGATCGTGGCGGTGGACGGCCAGACGGTCGAAGATCCCAACGCCTTCGACTATCGCTTCGCCACCAAGCCACTCGGCGGCGAGGCCCAACTTGGCATCGTGCGCGCCGGCAAGGAGCTGGCTGTTGCGGTGGCGCTGCAGACCCCGCCCGAGACCCCGCGCGACGAGGTTTTGATCCGCTCGCGCTCGCCCTTCCTGGGCGTCACCGTCGGTAATCTGTCCCCTGCACTTGCTGACGAGTTGCGCATCGATCCGCAGGCCGAGGGGGTGGTGATCCTTGAGGTTGCCGACGGCTCGGTTGCTCAGCGTCTCAGTTTCCAGCGCGGCGACATCGTCGTATCGGTGAATAACGAGAAGATCACGAAGACGAGGGACCTCGAACGCGTCACCAAGGACCCGAGCCGTGTCTGGCGGGTCACCATCAATCGGGGCGGCCAGCAGATCTCGGCGGTCATCGGCGGATGACCCCGCGCTCGCAACGGGGTGGGCCGACCCTGTTCGCGGCGGCGGGGCTCGATCGGGATGCGCCGCGGCCGCTCGCCGACAAGCTGCGGCCGCAGAAATTGTCGGAGGTCGTCGGCCAGGATCAGCTGCTTGGACCAAACGGCGCGCTCACGCGCATGCTGGAGACGCGATCCTTCGGCTCGCTCGTGTTCTGGGGGCCGCCGGGCACCGGTAAGACGACCGTCGCGCGGTTGTTGGCGCAGGCGACCGATCTGCATTTCGAGCAGATCTCGGCGATCTTCACCGGCGTCGCCGATCTGAAAAAGGTGTTCGAGCAAGCGCGGGCGCGACGCGAGACCGGGCAGGGGACGCTGCTCTTCGTCGACGAGATTCACCGCTTCAATCGCGCGCAACAAGACTCGTTTCTTCCGGTCATGGAAGACGGCACCATCGTCCTCGTCGGTGCCACCACCGAAAATCCGTCCTTTGAGCTCAATGCGCCGCTGCTCTCCCGCGCCCGTGTCCTGGTGTTCAAGCCGCTCGATGCGCAAGCGATCGGGCAACTCCTGGCGCGCGCCGAGACGATCGAAGGCAAGCCGTTGCCGCTCGATGCCGATGCCCGCGCGTCACTGATTGGCATGGCCGACGGCGACGGCCGGGCGGCGCTGACGCTCGCGGAGGAGGTATGGCGCGCCGCCCGCGCCAACGAGATTTTTGACGCCGCGGCGCTCCAGGCCGTGGTGCAGAGGCGGGCGCCGATCTACGACAAGGCGCAGGACGGCCACTACAATCTGATATCGGCGCTGCACAAGTCGGTGCGCGGCTCCGATCCCGACGCGGCGCTCTATTATCTCTGCCGCATGCTCGACGCGGGCGAGGATCCGCTCTACCTCGCCCGGCGCGTCGTGCGCATGGCGATCGAGGATATCGGCCTTGCCGACCCGCAGGCGCTGGTGATCGCCAACGCGGCAAAGGATGCTTATGACTTTCTCGGCTCTCCCGAAGGCGAGCTCGCCATCGCCCAGGCGGTGATCTACATCGCGACCGCGCCGAAATCGAACGCCGCCTATGTCGCCTACGGGCAGGCCATGGACTTAGCCAAGAAGGCCGGCTCGTTGCTGCCGCCGAAGCACATCCTCAACGCCCCGACCAAGCTGATGCAGTCGGAGGGCTACGGCACCGGCTACGCCTACGACCACGACGCGCCGGATGCCTTCTCGGGCCAAGATTACTTTCCCGAGGGGCTCGGTCGGCACACCTTCTACGATCCGCCCGAGCGTGGCTTCGAGCGGGAGATCAGGAAGCGATTGGACTATTGGGCGAAGTTGCGACGTGAGCGCGGGTAGCGGCGGTTCAGGCGACGCCTGCCTCGATTCAATTTGCTCGGATGTGACTTTGGGCGAGACGGAATCAGCACTGCGGAGCGAGCGGGTGCCCTATTCGTACCGCGCCGATCCGCGCGTGCCCAAATTCCCAGACGACCATCCGATCATCATCTTCGACGGCGTGTGCGTTCTGTGCTCTGGATCGGCGACGTTCGTCTTGCGCCGCGACGCACAGCAGCGCTTCCGGCTATTGACGGCGCAATCGGCGCTCGGACATGCGCTCTATGTCCATTACGGCCTGGATCCAGACGACTATGAGTCCATGATCCTGATCGCGGACGGCATCGCCTATTTCAAGTCGGAGGCCGGCATCCGCATTGCTGAAAGCTTGGGGCCGCCCTGGTCGCTCGCCGCCGCGTTTCGCATCCTGCCGCGTCGCTTGCGCGACCGGCTGTACGGCGCGATCGCCCGTAATCGGTATCGCCTCTTCGGCAAGCGTCAGCGCTGTTATCTCGCGAGCGAGGCCGATCGAGGGCGGTTTCTGGCGTACTGAACTACGCTCCGGCCGGCGCCGACTTCGTCACCGTTGCGAGCGGCGCGGCGCTCGCGTGCGCATCATAGCGCCGGCGCAACAGCACGCCTTGCACCACGACGCCGGCGAGCCCGAACAGGAGAATGATGCGCAGCGGCACGCCGACCTCCCACGCGGCGGCCGCGATGAGGCAAGCCGCCGTGCCGCCGACATCCCAGCCGCCTTCGGCCACGAAGTGAAACCGGAACGCGCAGGGCGAGGCCTTGGCCTCGTTGTAGATCGCGGTCATGAGGGTCGGCAGATAAATGCCGGCAAGCGCCGTGGCGACGAGCGTGGAGACCACGACCCCGGTCGGCGAGCCGCCGCACAGCGCTTTCAAGATCAGGAGCGCGCCGATGACGGCGGCGTTCAGCCAAACGGCGCGGCGGCTATGACCCGCGTCGATCAGCCGGCCCAAGACCATGCCGCCGATCGCGCCCGCGAGCGCCGCGGCGCCGAGGAGCCCGCCGAATGCGTCGTAGCGCTGATCGAGGGACGCAAAGGAGATGATATCCCAGGTAACCCACGAGCAGCAGGTGATGAATCCGTCCGTTGAGAACAAGATTACTCCGGCGCGCACAGCCTTGAAGCTGTGGCCGGCCGCGGTGGTGACGATCGGAACCTCCGCGATTTTCAACAACGGCAGCACGGATGCCAGGGCGATCACGGCACCGACGCCAAAGGCCGCCCAGGGGCTGGCGACCGCGAGCATCCCGCCGCCGATCACCGGTCCGGCGACACCGGCGAGGGTGGACAGGAGGCCGCGGGCGCTGACCTGCGCCCCGCGATTCTTGGCGTCGCCGAGCTGCGCGAACGCGGCGTGATAGCAGGTCCAGTAGAAGACATCCCCCACTCCGGTGGCGAGGATATAGGTGATGAGCTCGATATCGACGGCGCCATGCACCGCCGCGAGGCTGAGTATTTGCGGCACACTGAGCACGGTGCCGAGAATGAGCGTCTTGCGCAGGCCGATCGCCGCCACGACCGCCAGGACCAATGGCCGCAACGCCAGCCGGACCACGAGCATGGCGGCGAGCACGAGGAAGACGCCGGCCGGCGAAAAGCCGGCGCGGATCAGGAAAACGGCGAAGAAAATCCCGGATATGCTCCACGCCAATTGATGCAGCGTAAAATGCAGCGCCAGCCGATTCACCGCGGCATTGGAGAAAAACGCCATTGCGACCTAACCTCGATCTGCCGCCTGCCGGTCAGCGGAGCAGACGGAGCGGCCTCGCGCCGCACGCGGCTCCGTGCGCACCGGATTATAGGGGATAGCGATGCCCATCGCAGCTAATGCGGCATGGACGGCGCCAACGGGGAATCGGAACGCGTCCTTTCATAAGCGGGCTCCTGCGGCATGACGGCAGTGCGTCTCAAGATCCTCATCCTGGGTGGTTACGGGAGTTTTGGCGGCCGGTTGGCGCAGCTGTTGGCGGATGTCGAGGGGCTCACTCTCATCATCGCCGGACGCTCGCGCGAGAAGGCACGGGCGTTTTGCGCGGGCCTTTCGTCCCGTGCGTCGCTCCTGCCGTCCCGCTTCGATCGCAGTGCCGATGTCGAGGCGCAGCTGCGTGAAACGGCGCCCGATATCGTCGTCGATGCCTCGGGCCCGTTTCAGTCGTATGGCGGCGATCCGTACCGGCTCGTTCAGGCGAGCATTGCACTTGGTGTTGGCTACCTCGACCTGGCCGACGATCCTGATTTCGTGAAGGGAATTGCCCGCTTCGACGCGGCGGCGCGGGAACGGGGCATTTTCGTGCTGTCCGGCGTCAGCAGCTTCCCAGTGCTCACCGCCGCGGTCGTGCGCGATCTTGCGCAAGACATGGCGCACGTCAGCAGCATCGCGGCTGGAATTGCGCCATCCCCCTACGCGAAGGTGGGGCTCAACGTCATCCGGGCGATCGCCAGCTACGGCGGCCGGCCGGTCAGGCTCATTCGCGAGGGGAGGCCGGCGATGGGCTATGGCCTGATTGACTCACGTCGCTACACGATCGGCCCGCCGGGCAGGCTTCCGCTCGATCCGATCCGCTTCTCGCTGGTCGACGTGCCTGATCTTGCGGTCCTGCCCGATCTGTGGCCGCAACTGCGGTCGATCTGGATGGGCGCCGGACCAGTCCCGGCGATTCTTCACCACGCTTTGAC
Organism: Xanthobacteraceae bacterium; assembly: GCA_052148715.1. GTDB lineage: Bacteria > Pseudomonadota > Alphaproteobacteria > Rhizobiales > Xanthobacteraceae > JBKQHQ01. The sequence goes on from JBKQHQ010000014.1 coordinate 49,372, forward strand.
GGCGGCGGCGTGGATGGTCAGGCTGAAGCTTCTGCCGTCCTTGTCGCCGCTTGCGCCGCTCATGCACCAGGTGATGAACGTGCTACCGTGGGGCGAACATCGCGGCGGGATGTTCGTCGCCGTCACCGGCGAGGGGCCGGCCGGTGAAGCCATCGAGCGCTCCTGGGAGCTCTTGGCCGAAGGGGACGACGGCCCGCTCATTCCCTCGATGGCGGCTGCGGCGGTCATTCGCCGGGTGCTCGATGGAAACCGGCCGGCCGTGGGAGCCCGGCCGGCGGCGCGCGATCTGGAGCTCGCCGATTACGCGCCGCTAATTGCCCGCCGGCAGATTTTCACGGGCCGCTGGCAAGCTCATCCGGCGCGCGAAGGGGCGCCCCTCTACCGCCGTGTTCTTGGCGACGCCTTCGCGCTCCTACCGAGCCCTTTGCAGGCCATGCACGATGTCGCGAGTGAGTTGGAGGCCAACGGAGTGGCGCAGGTTGACCGCGGCACGGGCCTTTTGGCGCGGCTCATCGCTCGGCTCACTGGTTTTCCCCAAGCTGGCAACGATATTCCGGTGCGGGTGGCGTTTACCGTGCGCGACGGACGTGAAACGTGGCAGCGCACATTTGGCGGTCATTCGTTCTCGAGTGTGCAGGAGCAAGGGCAAGGAGCGTTTGCTAGGCTTGTCTGTGAGCGGTTCGGGCCGTTTCGGTTCGGGCTTGCGTTGCTGGTGGACGACGGCCGCTTGCGCCTCATCGTTCGGCGCTGGAGCTGTTTCGGCATCCCGTTGCCGCGTGCACTGGCGCCATTCGGTGATTCTTACGAATTCGTGGAGGACGGCCGGTTCAATTTCCATGTCGAGATCAGCCATCCGCTGACGGGCTTGATCGTTCGCTATCGCGGATGGCTCGTCCCTGACGCATATTGAGGGCAAGAGGAGCGCCCATTGAGATCGAACGGTCGCGGACCGAGACAACCGGGGGGCGGACGGCAGATCGCCGGGCCGCGCGATCATGATCGTCGCCCGAAGCGCCAAGGGCGTCCGCGGCCCCCAGCGGGAGCCCCCGGCAAGCGTCGAGGGAGCGCCATGCCATCGGTGAAGGCGCCGCCGCGCGCCGCGGCGCCGGCTGCCGTGGAGGCCCCGGCCTCGGCGCCGCTGCCCACCGCGGTGCAGACGGTCACGGTGGTGCCGGACGAGGCCAATATGCGCGTCGACCGCTTTCTCGAGGCAAAATTTCCAGGGCTGTCGTTCTCACACATCCAGCGCATCATTCGTAAGGGCGAGTTGCGCGTAAACGGCAAGCGCGCGCAGCCGAAGGACCGCCTGCAAGCGGGCCAGGCCGTGCGCATCCCGCCGCTGCGGCTCGAGCCGAAGGAGCCCTCGGCGCCTGCCGCCGCAGACGACAAGACCCGCGCGCTGCTGAAATCCATTACGCTCTATGAGGACACCGACGTGCTGGTGCTGAACAAGCCGATGGGGCTTGCGGTGCAGGGGGGCTCCGGCACCGTTCGGCACCTCGACGGCATGCTGGAGGTGCTGCGCGACGCGCAAGGGCAGCGTCCGCGCCTGGTGCACCGGCTCGATAAGGACACGGCCGGCTGCCTGCTCGTCGCCAAGACCCGCTTTGCCGCCGCCGCGCTGGCGAAAACTTTTCGCTCGCGCTCGGCCCGCAAGATCTACTGGGCGCTGGTCGCCGGGGTGCCGCGGCCGCGGCAAGGTCGCATCTCCACCTTCCTCGCCAAGGAGGAGCGGGAGGACGATTCGGTCATGCGCATCGCCCAGCATGGGGAGGAAGGCGCGAGCCACGCCATCACCTACTACGCCGTGGTCGAGACCTCGGCGGTCAAGCTCGCCTGGCTGTCGCTGAAGCCGGTCACCGGCCGCACGCATCAATTGCGTGCACATATGGCGCATATCGGTCATCCGATCGTCGGCGATCCAAAATATTTCTCCAAGGAGAATTGGGAGCTGCCGGGAGGACTGCAGAACCGATTGCACCTCCTCGCGCGCCGCATTGTCGTCCCGCATCCGCGCGGCGGGGTGATCGACATCACCGCGCCCTTGCCGCCGCACATGCAGCAGTCGTGGAACCTGCTCGGCCTCGATGCCGCCCGTTACGACCCCATCGTCGAAGCTCCGGAGGAGTGAGCGCGTAGGATGGGTTGAGCTCTTGCGAAACCCAACACGACCCCGTCGTGAAAGGATGGGTTTCTCAAGAGCTCAACCCATCCTACCCGCACAATCATCCGGAGCTTCGACGAATGGGTCGTAACGGGCGGCATCCAGGCCGAGCACGATCCACGACTGCAG
>JBKQHQ010000015.1:0-5353 GCA_052148715.1 Xanthobacteraceae bacterium
ATCTCGCCGGCAAGCTGGCCGACTACGCGGCGCGCAAACGCGTGCCGCAGGCGCTGGTGGTGGAGACGGCGCTCGCCTCGCACCTGTCGCCGGATGGCGCCGACCGCTTGGAGGCCGCGCTCGCGCGACGGCTCGATCGCATGACGCGACAGATCGAGCGCCTCGAACGGCACGTCACCATCTCAAACGAGGCCCTGGCGCTGTTCGTGCGCTTCTGGCTGACCAACACCCCGCCATTGCCGGATACCGCCCAGGCTGCTGCGCAGGCGAAGGGCCGGGAGCGCTATGACGGCTTCGTCGAGGCCTTGGGTCGACGACTGGCGCGTGGTCGGACGCTCGCAGACGAGGTGACAACAGATGTGAACCCACCCGTGTCGGCGACCCTTCCCGACTAGGTTTCGCTGCGGCCGGTTCGCGCAGGCAAAGCTGCGCTTTGACGGCGGCCGGCGATTTCCGCCTCGATTCTTCCGAGCGCCGCGACCCAATCTGGATTCCACGCACGGCGATCGTTCAGGTGGCGAGCTGTCGCCACGAAAAGACGGATCATTCGCAGCAAGTTGTGACCGGCGTGATGAACCGCTTCATCCAGCACCAATATAGGGAGCCCTGCCTGCTGCAAGGTGACGGTTACCGCCATGAAGTCGCCGCTGATCTCCGCGTAGGGCGCGAGCGCTCTACCAAGCGCGGTAGGAACAGACGACCCGTCTCCCGAATTATCGGCCTGATCTTGAATCGCCGTGAAGACCTGCGGCCACCACCAAAAGAGGCGCGCGACAGCTTGGGACCAGAAGTCCCGGCCGAGCCTCGGCTCGACGAGCCGCGCCTCGCGAAACGCACGCTCAACTGCGAGCCACATTCCGGCAGCGTCACCGGGCTGTGCTTCGGCGTTCATCACGAGGGATTCGACCGCGCCAAGTCCCCAAAGTCCCATGATCTCGGCCGGATTTCCACTGCTGTGTCTATTGGCCCGCCACGCTCGTTCGCGCTCGAACCTGAGTGCAGACCAAGTGCTGGTGAACCAAGCGGCGGCGCCTGGGAGTCTCGCCAGAACATCGCCCGGAATGGTTCGCAAAGGCGCGCCGGGTAATTGGATGAGGTCGTTCGCGCGCGTCAACTCGAAGCCGTCACCCTTTAGCAGGCCTTTCGCGATGGACCCGACGTCCAGATCTGCGACCGTCGTCGTGAATGCCGCCACGCTCAGCACCGCCACGGCACGAAACTGCCGCTCCAGCGGTTTTGTCTCCCTGATCCATGCGTCTTGGGCACGACGAGGCGTCATGCGACTGCTAAGCGCATGCGCCAAAATCCCGATGCGATTGATCATCTGCTTGCGCGGGCCGCTTCGGCCTGCAGGAGGAACACGGGGCGTCTGGCGCAGAAGGTTTTCAAGCCAGTGCCAAGCGAGTTCGACGCCGTCGGCACGCGCAAAAAGGATGTCGAGAACCCCACCGACAGCGTTGCGAAACTGCGCAATGCCTTTGCTCAGGTCTTCGGTCTCCACCTCGTCGCCGCGCGGCGATAGCAGTTGTTCGCTCGCCGACTGCAGCAACAGGATCGCGGCCATCCCCGAGCGCTGCCAGCGGCCCTCTGCGTCGAAGGCGGTATTCGCCAACCGCAACAGGATCAAGGCATCGCGCGGACTTGTCAGAAGCGCTTTACTGCTGAGACACTGCTTCACGAGCGTCGGGTGCGGCAATTGGTCGATCATCGTCACGAAGCGCTCGGCGTCGGCTCTTCGCAGAATCTCGAACGCATCGCTTGACCGGAACAGGATTGGCCACTGGTCCGCTTCCCATACCTCCTGGAAGCTCCCCGCCCGCGCGAATTGCTCGACGATCGACGCCATAGAAGCGCGCCGCGGCGGAATCTCGGTCACGGTGTCCGGCGCGTCGTTGGCCTTTGTGACGATCGTGGCGAGGAAATCGACGAACGCCTCCTGCACGTCGGGATTCCTGCCCAACACCTGCGCCGCAGCATCGGCAAAGTCCTCCCACGACGCGCCGTCAATCGACGCGACGAAATGGCCAATCCAATCGAGCTTGCCGGGACCATGGATCGCGTAGGCGTGTCCGCTGGCGGCCGCCAGAACATGACCGATCAGAGGCGCTTCGTCAGGCTCCTTGCCTTCCGCGTCTTCGATCTGCCAGGCGAGCGCTGCCGACAGCCCATCAAGTTTTTCCGCGGACAGCCGATCGACAAGACTCAGATCGGCAGGCAGCGAACCAAGGTCTTGCCGGGAATAGAGCGTCAGATCACGCGCCAAGAGATCCACGATCCAGCGCTCGCACACGGCGGTGGCGGTTTCAGCCTCAGCGGGCTGTTCGAGCCAGGAGGCGATCCGGGCGCGCCGATCGCGCAAATGGTCATCAAGCGTGCGTGGCATCGGGTCCATCGCCGTTCAGCTCTGGGAGTCCTGCTTCGGCGATCCAGTCCGCGAGAGGCATGGAGCGGTCAAGCACGCGTTCTATGGCCGCGATAACAATACGGGACTCGTGAACCTGGCTTATCAACCCGATGCGTTCGCCGAGCTCGTTGAACGACGGCCCCGACGCCCAAACGACATCGTCAATCACCAGAAAGCGGTCGTGGAAGACAGGCTTCCTCGAGCCTGGCATCACCAACACCTTCGGCGCCCCCGGTCCGAGCCGGCCTTGCACATGTCGAAGTTGCGCCAGCAGCAGGACGCCGGGCGGCGTGGAGGACGCTGTCTGCCCCTCTGGGGGAGCTTCCTCCGCGCTGTCATCTGGCCGGGCTTTGCGCATGTGCGGCGCGCCCGTCAAAATCGTCACCTCCACGCCATCGCGCATGACTCGAAGCGCGTAGTTCTGGAGTTCGCGCATGCCAAAATCCGGATCGACGAAGATGACGCGGCGCTGCGCCCCGGCCACGAGGTTCGCCACATAGGATTCGGCCTCGCCGCGCATGCGGACCAGATCGTCGCCCGTCAGATCGTCCTTGTCGGTTTCGTGGACGCCGAACAACCGTTGCGGGGCGGACTGCCTCTGGAGGCGATCCTTGCGCGCCTCCTGCAGCTCAACGATTCGGATCGCGCCAGAGAGAGGCAGCGCCTCTCCCACATGCACGCCGCCGGCTTCCTTCACGCGGCTGGTTTTGTAGCGCGACGCCGGTTTGCGACGACCGCCCGACGGCACCTCGACATCGAGCACCGCATCGACCACACCGAAGCCGACACTGATCTGCTCCATCCACAATGTCGGTGGGACCATGCGAACGAGCCCGCGGGTGGGACAGGAGATCGCGAAGCCTGTCTCGCTGACCGGCTCTGGGTAGCCCTTGATGGCGAAGCCGTCGTCGTCGAATGAGGCGGGCAAGACCTCCGTCCAGCCGGCGGGCCGCCGTTGGAGTATGATGAGCTTTAGCGCGCCAGCATCTGCTTCGGGGTAATCATCATAGTGGCGTCGGTGCGCTTGAAGGACCACTCGCTCCGAGCCGTTGGCTTTCCGATCGTGCGTGAAATGCCCGACGCCTGAGAGCAGCGGATCGGGGGCAAGCAGGGAGAGGCTTGCAAGCCACTCCTCGTATTCGAAGGGATCGAAGCCAGCATTGGCGGCAAGCCACTCGCGGGCAGCGGTGCTCGACCCAAGCCTCTCGACTGCCTCCGCCGGATCTTCCATCGGGACCAATCGATGAACCCGCGGTCCGGCATGCCATAGTGCTGAGAACGGAACCGAGTCGCCCACACAGAACCGACCCAAGGCCGGCTCGACGCCGAAGGGCGGCGCCGCGATCTCAACCGGCGACGCAGTCAGCGGGATCGTCACCCGCCCGTGGGCCGCCGCTTCATACCAAGTGAGCGCATCGGCAGTGGACATCGGCAGCGCCGATGCCGCAAGCGTCACACCGCCGCCGACATTGGGAACCGCCCATGGCTGTTCTCCGGCCGTGAAACGCTCCGGAACCGGGATATCGCGGGGAAACAGCTCCACATAGCCGAACAGCAGATATTGCTTTCCTGCGGCGCGCATCGTCGCCAGCCTTACCACCGCGCCGTGATAGTCCGTCGCGATTTTGGGCCATATCGGCACCTGCTGCGCTGAGCCAGCCGTATCGGGGTGCTCGACCGCTGCATCGCCGTCTTCGGGACTGTCCATCTCGCCTCCATTTGGCCAGTTTATCACAGCCGGCAATGAGGGTGATGACCCACAAGAGCGCTCACGCTCTCCCGCGCCCTCATCGCCGACCATCCCAGCGGCATGTCTTTCTATCCCTGAGCCCTATCGCCTCATCACCGCTGTTGCGGAGTCCCATTTCCGGCTCTTTCTAATCAACCCCGCTGACACATGCGCCTCCGCGCGAGGCGAGTTTACGGGGTCCGATGTGACGACGATCTCTCTAAGGTCCGAAGCTTTCGCCCGCGGCGCGCGCATGCTGCGCACGGCGCTTGGCCCCGCGATCGCCGGCTATCTTGAAGACCCCGGCATCGTCGAGGTGATGCTCAATCCCGATGGTCGGCTCTGGATCGACCGGCTATCGGGCGGGCTTGAGGACACCGGTTGCCGGGTCACCCCGGCCGATGCCGAGCGCATCGTCCGGCTCGTCGCCCACCATGTCGGCGTAGAGGTCCATGCCGGCAGCCCGCGCGTCTCGGCCGAATTGCCGGAAAGCGGGGAGCGGTTCGAGGGTCTGGTGCCGCCTGTCGTGGCGGCGCCGTGCTTCGCCATTCGCCGCCCGGCCGTCGCGGTCTTCACCCTCGGCGACTATGTCGAGGCCGGTATCATGTCCGGCGCGCAAGCCGAGTTGCTTCGCGTGGCGATCCGGGAACGGAAGAATATCCTCGTCGCGGGCGGCACCTCGACCGGCAAGACGACGCTGGTCAATGCGCTGCTTGCCGAGGTCGCCAAGACCGGCGACCGGGTGGTGCTGATCGAGGATACGCGGGAGCTGCAATGCGCCGCGCCCAACCTAGTCGCGCTGCGCACCAAGGACGGCGCGGCCTCGCTGTCCGATCTCGTCCGCTCGTCCCTGCGGTTGCGGCCCGACCGCATCCCGATCGGCGAGGTGCGCGGCGCCGAGGCCCTCGATCTCCTGAAGGCCTGGGGCACCGGCCACCCCGGCGGGGTCGGCACCTTGCACGCCGGCTCCGCCATCGGCGCGCTTCGCCGCCTCGAACAGCTCATCCAGGAAGCCGTCGTCACCGTCCCGCGCGCGCTGATCGCCGAGACCATCGATCTAATCGCGGTTCTCGCCGGTCGCGGCTCCGCCAGAAGGCTCGCCGAACTCGCCGCGGTGAAGGAACTCGGCCCGACCGGCGACTACGTCCTCACCCCAGCAGGAGAACCGTGATGCTGTTCAACCGTGTCCGCCATCGCTTCGCACTGGCCTACGCATTCGC
>JBKQHQ010000016.1:0-26040 GCA_052148715.1 Xanthobacteraceae bacterium
AAGGCCGGTGTGTGGTTCCGGCGGGGTCGTCTTGTCATCGTCTCTCCTGATTCGCTGGGCACAGCGTGCCCGCTGTCAGGCAGAAACTCCACTCATCGCCCTGTGCGGATTTCCGGGACCGGCTCTAATTATGTAATACATGCGGCGGAACCAAGATTATATCTAGGTGTTGATTATCAATAACAACCAACGGAGGCTAGCGTGGACTGGAATCGTGTTGAAGGAAACTGGAAGCAAGTGAAAGGAAAGATCAAGGAAAAGTGGGGAAAGCTAACCGACGACGATCTCACAAGCATCAACGGCAAGCGCGATCAGCTGGAGGGCAAGATTCAGGAGCGCTACGGCATTGCACGCGATCAGGTCCGCAAGGATGTGGACGACTGGTACGGCACCCAGCACTGGTGAATCTAAGAGGTAAGAGCCCGGATGCTGAACCCCGTCGGACAATGACCGACGGGGTTCAGCTTCGTTAGACGGTGCTTTGGTTTGGAACCAAATTACAAACGTTTATGTTGTGATGACATGATTGTACAAAGGAGCGACTCATGAAAGCGATGCTAATAGCAGCGACCGCTGCTCTGATCTCGACCACGGTCGCAGCGCAACAACCGGTACGGCCGTTCGGCGCGGTTCCGAATGACAGTGTCACGGTCACCGATTACTACAAGCAAACGGTCTACGATCCGGCCGACAACAAGATCGGCACGGTGGAGGATGTGCTGGTTGCCAAGGACGGCACCATCCCGGCGGTGATCGTCGGCGTCGGCGGGTTCTTAGGTGCCGGCGAGAAGGATGTGGCCGTGCCCTTCAGCGCGCTGCGCGCAGCGAAGAAGGGCAACGCGACCCGCCTGGTCCTCGACACGACCAAAGACGCGCTCAAGAGCGCGCCCGGCTATAAGTATGACCGGACGACCACGACCTGGATTCAGGAGCAGAAATAGCTGCTGCAATGGTGGCTGCCGGCGGCGTAATTTTCCCGCCCCCGCTGGGAATCACGCCGCCGGAACGCAAGCCAAGCAAGGCCGCGCGTGGCCGCGGGTGCCGAAATCGGGGGCCGAGCCGGCAATAGTGATCGATCGATTCAGACCTCACATGTTGCGTTTCTAGGCGCTGTTGTGGCGCAAGGCCGGGCGATTGCATGTCGGACGTCCCTGACAGGTTGCTGCGGCCGACTGAGGTTGAGCCGTCGGATGGACCGGCTGCCTCGAGCCTGACCAGCCTGATCGTCGGCGTCACCGTAATCGTCGCCCTCTACCTCGGTCAGGAGGTGTTGGTTCCGATCACGCTCGCGGTGCTGCTCAGCTTCCTCCTGGCGCCCCTCGTCAACCGGCTTCGCCGCAACCACGTCGGGCGGCTGCCGGCGGTGTTGATGGCGGTTGTGCTGGCGCTTGGCATCGTGCTCACGCTCGGCGGCGTCATTGGCGCGCAGTTCGCCGATCTCGCGCGCGACATTCCCCGCTACCAAACCACGATCGTGCGCAAGATCGAGGCGATCCGAGGCCTGACGTTCGGCCGGCTTTCGGAGCTGATAAATCGTGTCGGGCACGAGATCGAACGCACCGGCGCACCGGCGCAGCCGCCAGGCGCTGACGAGCGAGAAGGCCGCCATCGCTCCCCCGAGCCGACTCCGCTGCCCGTTGAGCTACGTCAGCCTGCCGTTCCCCCGTTCGAGCTTGCATGGAGGATCATCGCACCGGCACTGCATCCGCTCGCCACCACCGGTATTACCTTCATCGTCGCGATTTTCATCCTTCTGCAACAGGACGACCTGCGCGACCGTCTCATCCGCTTGTTCGGATCGGGCGACCTGCATCGCACGACCCTCGCGATGGATGACGCGGCGCGTAGATTGAGCCGGTTCTTTCTAATTCAGCTCGGGATCAACGCCGGATTCGGCATCATCGTCGGCGCCGGCCTGACCGTGATCGGTCTGCCCAATCCGCCGCTTTGGGCCACGCTGGCGATGCTGATGCGGTTCGTGCCCTATATCGGCAGCTATGTGGCGGCGGGCTTTCCGCTATTGGTCGCAGCGGCGGTCGATCCCGGCTGGTCCATGGTGGCAGCGACCGCGGCCTTATTCGTCGTCGGCGAGATCATCATGGGGCAGTTGGTCGAGCCGATGGTCTATGGGCGCAGCACCGGCCTGTCCCCGATCGCCGTGATCCTCGCTGCCATCTTCTGGGGGTGGTTGTGGGGCCCGATCGGCGTGATCTTGTCGACCCCGCTCACGCTTTGCCTCGTCGTGCTCGGCCGCCACGTCGAGCGATTGGAATTCTTGGACGTGTTGCTGGGCGACCGCCCGGCGCTGAGCCCGGTGGAAAGCTTTTACCAGCGCGCGCTGGCCGGCGACACGGACGAGGTGCAAGATCAGGCCGAGCATCTGCTCGAGAAGCGATCACTCTCGTCCTATTATGACGAGGTCGTCGTGCCCGGATTGCGGCTTGCGGCCAACGATGTCATACGCGGCGTGCTCACGCGACCGCAACTCGACCGCATCCACAAGACGGTAAGGGACTTGGTCGGTGAGCTTGACGCCTATCGCGATATCGAGCCGGCCGCGGCTGATGCCGAGGGCGAGCCGGCGCAAGGAGTATCCGACGAGCCGGCGGCCGCGACCGACGAACTGGCCACGCAGATCCCGCATGAAGCGCCGATCCTATGCATCGCCGGGCGTGGTCCGCTGGATGAACTGGTCGCGCTGATGCTCACCCAGCTCCTGTCGAAGCACGGGCTGAACGCCCGCATGGTGCCCTATCAAGCCGTGTCGCGCGCCGGGATTGGAACCTTCGGCGCCCAGGGCGTCCGCACCCTGTGCGCCTCTCACTTGGAGATCAGCGAAACGCCGCCGCACGTCCGCTATCTGCTGCGAAGGCTGCGGCAGCGCCTGCCGGCCGCGCACATTCTGGTCGGCTTGTGGCAAGCCGGGCACCAGATCATCAACGACCCGAGCTTGCGCTCGCGGATCGGCGCCGATGTATATTTCGCGTCCATGCGCGAGGCAGTGAGCGCTTGCGTCAGCGCGGAGGAGACAGGGACGGCTGCGGCTAAGGACAGCGAGGCGCCCGCCGCCTAACGCCCCCCGCGCCGAGCAGCGCGCAGGATTTGGGGTTACGGTGAAGGTCTGACGATACGACGGGGAAGCGCGGCCTGAAATGGACGGACTTTCGCTTTTCGGGCTAGGCGCCGTTTCGGCGATGCTCATCTTCTACGCGCTGGAGGATCGCAGCCATTGGTTCATTCTGGCCTTTGCCGGCGCATGTGGGCTCGGATCGATCTACGGCTTCTTGCAGGGCGCATGGCCCTTCGGCCTGGTCGAGGCCGTTTGGGCCGCCGTCGCGGCACACCGGTGGTTTCGAAAATCAAACTGAGCGCGTGATCCATCTCACTGGTCTTTATCGCACCGTCGGGTATGATCATAATAATTATGGACCGGCCGCAGCGGTCGGGGTGCGCGACCCGAAACGCGTGTGGTCCGGGAATAATCGTGACGGCTGGCATGCTGCGTCGCTCCTTCCTGATCGTTGCGGCCGTCGTCCTCCTGTCGTGTGGGCCGCTTTGGGCGCAAAGCCGCGAGGCGGTCGAGAAAGCCACCAAAGACACGCTGCGCCAGCTCGATCTTCAGCTCGACCTACCGCGCGGCGTTGAACCGTTCCGCCCGCACTTCAACTTCGAGCTCCCGCAGGAGGTCGTCTGGGTGGCGCTGGTCTGCGCCGCGGCGCTGATCCTCTATTCGTTCCGGGACCTGATCCCGCTCTGGCGCCGACAAGGAACGGATGCCTGGGACACGCAGACGGGGGCATCCGGCCAAGCCTACTTCGAGCCGCCGACGCAAGCGCTGCAGGCGGCGGACGAGCTCGGGCGCGAAGGCCGGTTCGTCGAGGCCATGCACATGCTCTTGATCCAAAGCCTCGCCGATATCCGCCAGTATCTCGGCGAGCAGTTCGCCGATTCGCTCACCAGCCGCGAAATCCTCCGCGGCGTGCGTCTGCCCGTCGAGGGCCGAGCATCCCTGCACGACATCGTCTCAGGCGTCGAGCTGACCTATTTCGGCGGCCGCCCGGCGACGGCTGCCGACTACACCGCCTGCCGGCGCAGTTTCGAAACCTTGCGGCAGGCTTTGCGCGGCGGCGTCCCGGCATGAAGGATCTCGGCGTGTTCTCGCCCAAGACGCTGGCGGCGTGGCTCGCCGTGGCGTTCGTCCTGTTCGCCGGCGCCGTTTACTTCGGCGTTTTCGGCGCCGACAACAGCAACGCCGATACGACCGGGCCATCGTCGTTCTCGCGCTCGGCTATCGGCTATGCGGGTTTTGCCGACATCATCCGCCGGCTCGGCGTTCGGGTCGTCAAGAGCCGATACGCGTCGCTGAGCAAGGTTTCACCGGATGGGGTTCTCATCGTCGCCGAGCCGCCCCCCTCGCTCGGTTCGCCGCAATGGCGCTCGCTCATCACCGCCCGCCGGGTTCTGTTGGTGCTGCCGAAATGGAGCGGCAAGCCGAGCGAGAGCAAGCCCGGCTGGATCGAGGACGCGGTGACGCGGCCGGAAACGACGGCGCAGGCGGTGCTGCAGACGGCCGTCGCCAACGCCACGATCGTCCGATCGTCGCCGACCGCGCGCTGGTCGCGCAATGAGATCGGAGGGACCCCAACCGTTGTCGATCCGCTCCAGCTCGTCAAGTCCGACCGCCTGCTACCCCTCGTCGGCAATGCCGACGGCATCCTCTTGGGCGAGCTGCGCACCAACAACCGGCGCCTGTGGATCCTCGCCGATCCCGACGTGATGGAGAATCACGGCCTCAGCGAGCCTGCCAATGCAGAATTCTCGGCGCAGTTGATCAACGCGCTGCGCGGCAGCGACGGCAACGTGGTGTTCGACGAGACGGTGCACGGATATTTGGACACGCCGAACAACCCCTGGCGGCTGCCGTTTCAATTTCCGTTCGTGCTGGCGACCATCCAGGGCGCGCTCGCCGTCGCCTTGCTGCTGTGGGCGACGATGGGCCGCTTCGGTGCGCCGCTATCGCCGCCCTCCGCGCTGCAGTCAGGCAAGCAAGGTCTCATAGCGAATACCGCAAAACTGTTCGAATTCGCCGGTTACCAGTCCGTCATGGTCCAGCGCTACGTGCACTCGATCATTCGCGATGTCGGCCGGCAGCTGCATGCGCCGCCCGGGATGTCTGAAGCCGCGATGGTGGAATGGCTCGGTCGCGTCGGTCGCGCCCGCGCGGTCGATGTCGAGTGCGGCGCCGTCATGCATCGGGTCGACGAATTGGTGCAGGGTCGCAGCCGTGATCCGAGGCCGCTCGCTGCGCTCGCACGCGAGATATACCGTTGGAAGCGGGAGATCATTGATGGAGTTGCAAGAGGTTCACGCCCTCACCGAGGGGATTCGTAGGGAGGTCGCCAAGGCCGTGGTCGGCCAAGGTGACGTGATCGATTTGATGCTGACGAGCCTCTTGGTCGGCGGCCACATCCTCCTCGAAGGCGTCCCGGGAACGGCCAAGACCCTGCTCGCCCAGACATTCGCCGCCGGTCTGTCGCTGAAGTTCGGACGCATCCAGTTCACGCCCGATCTGATGCCGGGCGACCTGCTGGGCACCAACCTGTTCAATTTCCAGACCAACGCCTTCGTGCTGACGAAGGGGCCGATCTTCGCCGAGCTGCTCTTGGCCGACGAGATCAACCGCACGCCGCCAAAAACCCAGGCCGCCCTGCTGCAGGCCATGAACGAGCGGGCGGTGACCATCGACGGCCACGACTATCCGCTGGGCGATGATTTCATGGTCGTCGCCACGCAAAATCCGATCGAACAACAGGGGACCTATCCGCTCCCGGAGGCGCAGCTCGATCGCTTCCTGTTCAAGATCATCGTAATCTATCCGAGCCGCGAGGAGGAGCGCGAAGTGGTGCGCCGCCACGGCCACCGCTCGGCCATGCCGCGCCTCGAGGAATTCGGCATCAAGCCGGTGGCCGATGCTGCGGCGCTCGCCGCGGTGCGCGAGCAGGTGACCAAGATCAGGCTGTCCGAGGAGCTCATCGACTATATCGTGGACGTCATCCGCGGCACCCGCGAGCATGCCTCGCTCGAGGTCGGGGCCTCGACCCGCGCCGCCAATATGCTGGCCGCCGCGGTGCGCGCTTACGCGGCCCTGCAGGGGCGCGACTTCGTCATCCCCGACGACGTGAAGACGTTGGCGCTGCCCGTCTTGCGCCATCGCCTGACGCTGTCGCCGGGCGCCGAGATCGAGGGCCTCAGCCCCGACCGGATCGTGCGCGAGATCATCGATCGCACGGCGGCGCCGCGATGATCCGGCCGACGCCGCGCGCCGTCCTGATCTTCGTTCTCGGCATTCCGCTGTCGCTGTTTCTGGTCATCCGCGATCCGCAGCTCTGGCCGTGGTCGTTCGACTACGGCGCCCTGGTGCTGCTGGCCATCGCCGCCGACTTCGCGCTGGCATTCCCGCGGCGGCGACTGATCCTGACCGTCAGCGGGCCCGACACCCTGCAAATCGGCGAGCAAGGCAGTATCAGAGCGACCATCGGCAAGACCCGATACCGCCGCGCGACCCGTTTCGAGCTGCTGTGCGAGCAACGCGGCGAAGCCGATGCGCAAGCGATCGTGTCGGGGGACCTCGAACCCGGACGCGATGCTCAGGTCAGTTTTCCGATCGTCCCGCGGGCGCGCGGGCGCGTCTTCATCGATGCCGTTTGGGTGCGCTGGCGCGGCCCGCTATCGCTCATTGCGCTCGGACGGCGCATTGCGGTCGATCGCTCCATCGATGTCCTCCCCAATGTGCGCGGCGTGCACGGCGCGGCGCTGCAATTCTTCGCCCGCGAGGCGCTCTACGGCGTCAAGGTGCAGCAGCAGAAAGGTGAAGGCGCCGAATTCGATTCACTGCGGGATTACGCGCCCGGGCTCGACACCCGCTTCATCGACTGGAAGCATTCGGCGCGGCACCGAAAGCTCTTGTCCAAGGAATTTCGTACCGAGCGCAATCATCAGGTCGTGCTCGCTTTCGATACCGGATACCTCATGCGCGAGCCGGTCGACGGCCTGCCGCGGCTCGACCATGCGATCAATGCCGGGCTGCTGCTGGCGTGGATCTCGCTGCAAGGCGGTGATCTGGTCGGCCTCTTTGGCTTCGACGCGATGCTGCGGCATTACCAGCAGCCGCTGCGCGGCGTCGCCAATTTCGTGCGCCTGCAGCGCGCCACCGCCAGCCTCGAGTACCATCACGAGGAGACGAATTTTACCCTCGGCCTCGCCGAGCTTGGCGCGCGGCTCAAGCGCCGGGCGCTCGTGGTCCTGTTCACCGATTTCGTCGACACGGTGACCGCCGAGCTCCTGATCGAGGCCACCGAGCGCGTCGCCAGCCGCCACATCGTCGTCTTCGTGACGCTGCGCGATGCCGTGCTGCACGGTCTCGCCGATGCGCCGCCGGAGCGGTTCGAGGACGTAGCCAAGGCCGTCATCGCCTACGACTTCCTGCGCGACCGCAGCATCGTGTTCGAGCGGCTCAATCGCATCGGCGTTCACTGTCTCGACCTGCCGAGCCGCACTCTGTCGGTCGGCTTGATCAACCGTTATCTCTCGATCAAGCAGCGGGGCCTGATATGAGCGATCTTGCGCCCGACTATACGAAGATGATCGCCGATGCCATGACGCGGCGGTCCGGGATCGTCCTCAAAAGCAGCGAGTTCCGGCGCACCCGCGAGCCGAGCTGGCGCGCGCTCGAACGACTGATCGATACCGCCGAGAAGCGGGGCATCCGGGCGCTGCAGCCGGACGAGTTGGAACGAATGCCCCTGCTCTACCGTTCGGCGCTCTCGTCTCTCTCGGTGGCGCGCGCCATTGCGCTCGACCGGAACTTGCTTCTCTATCTGGAAAATCTGTCGCTGCGCGCCTTCCTGGTGGTCTACGGTCCGCGCACCAGAATGCTCGAAGGGTGCCGGCAATTCCTCGGGCACGGCTTTCCGACGGCGGTGCGCGCCGCCGGGGTGCACTTCCTGATCGCCTTCCTCGCGCTCGTGGTCGGCGGCATCGCCGGATTCGCGCTGACAGTAACCGACGAAGCTTGGTTCACGACCTTCGTGCCGTCCGGGCTGTCGGAAGGCCGCGGCCCGGCCAGCACCCGGGAGCAGCTGCTCAAGGATGAAATCTTCGCGCCCTGGCCGGGAGCGGCCTTTTCGTTCGGGATCGTCGCCAACTTTCTCTTCAACCACAACACCGTCGTCGGCATCCTGACCTTCAGCTTCGGTCTTGCGGCCGGCGTGCCCACTATCGTGCTCTTGGTCTATCAAGGCTTGATCCTCGGCGCGTTTCTGGCGATCCACTACGACCGCGGGCTTGCTCTCGATTTTCTCGGTTGGGTCTCGATCCACGGCGTGACCGAGATCAGCGCGATCCTCCTGTGCGGAGCGGCCGGCCTCGTGCTGGCCGAGAAAATCCTGTTTCCCGACCGCTATTCCCGCGTCGATAGCCTGGCGTTGCACGGCCGCCGCGCAGCCGAGATCGCCATCGGCGCCGTCCTGCTGTTTTTCGTCGCCGCCATCCTGGAGGGAGGATTTCGCCAATTGATTGCCAGCACGCCGGGGCGCTTTGCCGTCGCCGCGGCCACCGGCCTCGGTTGGTTCATCTATTTCTGGCGGCCGATGCGAGCAAGGTCATGACATCCGTCGACGTTGCCTCGCGCTTTTTGCGCAGCGGGAACCGCGCCCAGCGCGACATCGTCACGCCGGAAGGGGTACCGCTCTCGGTCGAGCTTGCCCACTACGGCGAGCGCGCGACCGCCTTCGTGATGGATTTGTTCATCTGGTTCTGCGCCGCACTGGCCGTGTTCTTCGTGCTTGGGGCCATGGCGGTTCACGGCTTGAACGGCGTCATCGCGGTCTCGGTCATGCTGTTCATCGCCTTCGTCGTGCGCAATCTGTACTTCATCTATTTCGAGCTCGCCTGGCGCGGCGCCAGTCCCGGCAAGCGCGTCGTCGGGTTGCGGGTGATGGATCGGCGCGGCGGCCCGCTGCTGGCATCGGCGGTCATCGCCCGCAATCTCACCCGGGAAATCGAGGTGTTCATCCCGCTCGGGGTCCTGATCACGACGTCCGGGGCGGCCGGCACGAGCGCGTGGGAACGGCTGTTTCTCGCCGGCTGGCTCATTTGCTTCACCGGCCTCATCTTCGTCAATCGCGATCGCATGCGCGCCGGCGACCTGATCGCGGGGACGATCGTCGTGGCCTTGCCCCGCCGGCACCTGTCCAGCGATCTCGTCGAGGCCCAAGCAAGCTTTATATTCACCGACCAGCAGCTCAAGGCCTATGGCGCTTTCGAGCTGCAGGTTCTCGAGGACCTGTTGCGCCGCCCCGAGGCTCCGGAGGCGCTGACCCTGCTCACTTCGGTGCGTGACAAGATCTGCAAGAAGATCGACTGGCCGGGCACGGTTCCCGACAAAGATACCGTCAGTTTCCTGCGCGACTTCTACACGGCGCAGCGCGCCTATCTCGAACGAGAGCAGCTGTTCGGACGCAAATACGCCGACAAATATCACGCCGCCAAGGGCGCCGAGTAACGCGTTCAGTCGAATACGGCGGCGATCTGATCGGTACCGGTGCCTTCCTTGGCGGCGCGCAGATCATGGTAGATCATGATCAGCATACTGTCGTAGTAGGCGATCCACAGGGCGTTCCAAATCAGGGTCCCGCCGCGCATCACCATCAAACCAACGGAGAACTGCCCCACACCGAAGCCAAGCCCAAAGACGAGCCGGAGAATAATCCCCAGCACGATCCCAATCACCGTCACCGCAATAATGACCAAGAGACAAATGGCAAATACCGCCCAGCGATGGCCTTTGGTGAGACGGGCACTGCGTCCCAGGCTCGCAATCGGGCCGAGCCGCTCAACCACGCATGCGGGCAACGCGACCGCCCACCACGTAAACATGACGCCGCCCAATACGACCAATAAAATGGCCACCCCGACGCCCGCAATGCGTAGAATGCCGGTTGATTGAAAAGAAAGTGCCGACACCCCTCCTATCAAGAAGGCCCAGACAATCAACAGAACGAGATAGACCAAGAGCAGGCCGATAATCGGGAAAAACCTCGCGAGCCCTTTTCCTACCGCTTCGCCCACACGCGCGCGCTGGCCGCGCAATGACTGGAAGGCGACAGAGACAATGACTGCCTGTCCGACCATGTTGAAAACGATCCACAACAAGCCGGCGCTTCCGGCGATCAAACCGGCTTGGTCAGGCCGGACACCGACCCCCGCACCGCCGGCCAACAGAAGCGGCAGCGAGACAATCAGCGAGATGGCCATGAAGACGAGGAAGTTGCGCTTGAAAACCGTCCAGGCGCGGCTGAACACCTGGCCGATCCGGAAGTCCGACACAGCGCCCCGCGGGTCGATCAACGAGTCGGTCAAGGAACACCTCCCGGCAGTTCAGCAAATCCACGCGATCGGCCAGCTCAATCGAATACGGCCGCGATGTCATCGGTGCCGACGCCGTCCTTGACCGCCCGCAGGTCATGATAGATCATGACCAAGACGCTATTGTAATAGGCGATCCACACCGCGTTCCAAAGCAGATTTCCGACCTGAAGCGCCGCCACACCGGCCGAGCTCGGCGTCGGCACACCGCCGGATGGAAGCAACACCAGCGCTCCCAGAAGACCAAAGACGATCATCGCCAGAACCAGAAAAACGTAAACCAAGAGATTGATGGCGAGCACCGCCCAACGGTGGCCCTTGGTGAGGTCGCTGCTGCGGCCCAGGCTCGCTATTGCGCCGAACCGCTCGACGACGCACACCGGCACCGCAATCGACCACCGAATGAAGAGCATGCCGCCTACCACGATCGCGGCAATACCCAGCAAAAAGGTGACAATGAACCCGGCGCTCGATCCGCCACCCGCCGAAATGACAAGCAGCGCTCCCGCTCCTCCAACGAGCGCGAAGGCGAGCATAACCCCGATGTAACACAAGATGATGCCGATGATCGGCCAGAACCGCCCCAGCCCTTTTTGCACGACCTCGCTGATGCGGATGGGCTGGCGGCGCAATGACTGGAAGGCAACATAGACGATAACGGCTTGCCCCAGCGTATTCAGCGCGATCCATAGCAACAAGACAAGCCCGACCTTCCAGGCGTCCTCCGGCCGCATCGTTGCCGAACTACCGTTGCCAAGCACGAGGTTCGGAAGCGAGGCAATGATGCCTATCGCCAAAAGGATAACGAAGTTTTTAGTGAAAACCGTCCAGGCGCGGCCAAGCACCCGGCCGATCCGAAACTCAGACGCCGTGCCCGAATAAATCGATGAATCGGTCAACGCCGCCACGCTTCAATAAATGCGAGAACACACGTCAATGTAGAGTTCCCGAGGCTGTCCCGAGTCCAAGGAACCGGACGGCGCAAGAGCGATACGCTCAGTCGAAGACGGCGGCGATCTGCTCGACGTCGACGCCTTCTTTGCTCACGCGCAGGTCATGGTAGATCATGACCAGCACGCTGTTGTAATAGGCCGTCCAAAGCGCCGTCCAAACCAAGCCTCCAATTGCGACGGTCATAAAGCTCACCGGAGCCAGCACCAATCCCACGACAAAGGAGCCGAGAAAATTCGCGATGACCAGGAGGAGCACCATGCCGAATATTTTCCATCGGTAACCTTTGGTCAGCGCGCTGCTGCGGCCCAGGCTCGATATCGGCCCGAGCTGCTCCAGCACACAGACCGGCAAGGCAACGGACCACATGATGGCCAGGATGACGCCCGGCACGACAACGAGAAGAATGCCGATGGCGATGCCGAGAGAGCTCACGACGGCGAGGCCGAGTATCGGAAAAAACCTCGCCAGCCCTTTCTGCAGGGCCTCGCCCAGGCGGACGGGCTGACCGCGCAAATCCTGAAATGCGCCGAAGACGATCACTGCCTCGCCGATCGTGTTGAGAATGAGCGCCAGCGGAAAGCCAACGCCTATCTTCCACAGAACCGACGATGGGTTGGCGGCGGCACCGGGCGCGTTGGCCGATTCGATCAGCAGACCCGGCAATGAGATGACGAGCGCGGTAATGAAAAATATGACGAAGTTGTTCGTGAAGACAATCCAAGCGCGGCTCAACACCCGACCGACCGCAAGATCCGACGCTCCACTCCCGGCGTATATCGAGGAATCGCTCAATGAAATCCCCACGCTTCAACAAAAGCCGCACATGTCGTGCGTAGTGAACTTTGATCACGGTCGGATGTCAATGCAACCACCGCGGTCCGCCTGCGCGAGACTTGGTCGCGGCTTCACATCTGCGTCAGGGTGCTACCGGCGCCAAGCAGAGAGTCCGTGCCGTTCACACGGATGCGGCTATCGGCAGGTGGGATAGAGCGCCGCGAGCTCACGGCCGCGCAGCAAGATCACGCGGGAGGTGAGCCCGCCATGCTGCACAATCCAGTCGCGCACCCGGGCTGGATAAACCGAAAGCACCACATCCGTGGCTTCGGGCTCCGACCGCAATCGCCCGCGCGCATCGATAGAGCGCGCGGCGTGAAAGCCGAGCACGGCGCGGCGCGTCACACAGATGCGATCGTGCGGCACCAAGCTCAGCACCAAGGTGCAGGCCGATAGGCATGGACCGTCGATGACGACGCGCTGCCCGGTTTCCCGCACCTGCTCGAAAAGGTCCACGAAGGGACCAACCTGGCCGCCCGGACTGGCCAAAATACGCATTTCCGCCGCGGCGGGCGCACAGATCGGAATAGCCAGCATCGCGAGCAAGATAGCCGCCCTGACGCGCGGCCTTCTGAAAGGTGCCATGATCCGTGAACCCTACAAGAGATCCGCTTATCCGGCATCGCGAACCGCTGCCGCCCAAGTCGTTCCGTCGAAGCGGCCGTGACGGTCCATGCCCGCGGCCCGCGACAACAATCGCAAATCCGCGACCCGCAAGCACTGAGAATTGTGAGCCGCTTCGTCGGCACGAGGGATGCCGCAAATCGCCGCGCGGCTGCCATAGGGATCAGGCGCGGTCACTGGTCTTCGGCCGGCTCCCGCGCGCCATGCGATGCCTTGGCTCAACTTCGCCGTACGCCCCGCTAAGCGCTGTTGCCGCAAGGAAGGTCGCTTGGCGGCAGCGGATCATGTGCGCCGGATGCCGTGAACTGAACGCCGATTTCGTGGTCCGTGCGCCGCACGACGCGGCACCAGCGACTGACCTTCTGATCTCTTGAAAGAAGGAGAGCAAAATGATCGGGTACCTGGTTCAAGCCACCGCCGGTCAGTCTTGCCCCACCTTCGGAAATATCCCTGACCATGCACAAGACGGTCGAGCCGTCGCTACGCCTAACCCAGGCGGCGCGTGACAGCGGCCTTCGGCAATGCTTCCGATTCTCGCGAGACATGGCATAGCCCTCCGCGACAAAATTTGTCACAAAGCGTGGCGTTCCGATTAAGCAATCGAGTCGACCTCGGACGCAGGTGTGACGCCCCGGATCAATCGCGATTAAAGGGACAACGTGCCTTCCCCCAAGGCAACCGCACGTCTCCCAGCGCCTACATCGTGCCATTGGAAGAGAAAATTGGGGTAAACCCACACGGTGCCAACTCGCTCAAAAATCTCCAACGATAAAAAAATGTTGTGCGGCCCTCGAACAGAAGTTGCATTTTTTTTGCAGCGCAATATGCTTTCACGACGGCAAGGGAAACATCAGTTTTGTCGAGTGGAAATTTTTTCTAGAAATTTTATGGGCACCGATGAGAAGTGGCCGGTGCGGCTCGCGGTGCCGCAAGATCTCCCGGTCGAGATCCCGCTGAGCAGATATCCGGTTGTTTGCACGCGCTCGCCCGAAGAAGCACGCGAGGCGCTTGGTCGAGTTGCCGAGGTGCTGGCCTTCGAGCTCCCGCGGGGCCGACATGGCTTCCTCGCGCGGCTGAATTATGTCTCACTGCGCAGCACCGACTTGGCCGTGACGTCGACGGCCTCGGACGTGGCGATCCGTTTCGGCGGCAGGCCGCAAGTTCGACAGCTGATCGGCCTTTCCGGTGCCGCGTCGAGCGCAACGCGCGGAGCAACAATCGAGGTCACGCCCCAGCGGTCGTGCATCATCGGTCCGGATGCCGAGGTGGCGGTTCACCGCACCGCCGGTCATCGGCAAGTGTTACTGCGATTGGACTATGCGGCCGTGGTGTCCAAGCTCGAAAGGTTGATCGGCAGCCCACTCAAGGGGAGGCTCACATTCGACCCGGAAGCCGACCTCGGCGACGCAAATCAAGCACAATTGCGGCGCGCCGTCTTGTTCCTGATGGCCGAGCTCGATACCGCGCATGTCGAGCCAAGCGGCCTGGTGACGGCCGAGCTCGAGCAGCTGGTTCTGGTCAGCTTTTTGCTCGGAAGCCATCACAATTACAGCGAACTTCTCCGCGGCGATCCGCACGCCGCTGCCCCCTGGCAAGTGCGGCTCGCCGAGGAATACATTGCGGCGAACTGGGACAAGCCTCTCTCGATCGAAGAGCTGACGGCGACCGTTCGCGTCAGCGCCCGCAGTCTCTTTCGCGCCTTTCGCCAATGTCGCGGCTACTCGCCGATGGGCTTCGTCAAGCAGGTCCGACTGAAGCACGCGCGAGACATGCTCAGCCGCAACGACCCAAGCGTCACCGTCACCGGCGTCGCCTTGCGTGCGGGTTTCACAACCTCGGCCACTTTGCCAACGACTATCGCCGAGCGTTTGCGGAGTCTCCATCGCAGACCCATCGCCGCGCCAGGCGAGGCCCGGCATAGGACCCTCGAATGCGACGTTCCCGCGCCCGGCGGCGCGCCCCGTGCCGCGCCGGCAAGGCGGCCGGCGGAGCCAACCGCAGCGTCGGTCCCGTGCTTGCGGCCGAATGAGGCCGCCGCTATAAGGCGCTTTGCGGCGGAGTGTAGCGCAGTCTGGTAGCGCACCTCGTTCGGGACGAGGGGGTCGCAGGTTCAAATCCTGCCACTCCGACCAGCACTTAGCGGATTTTCAGACATCTACCGCCACCGGTTCAGGCGAGATCGGGTGGCCTCATAGGCAAGTGGAGCACGGCCTTTTCCAACGCCGTCGCAAAGTCACAACCGCCCAGTGTCGCCGTCTCGCTCTCCGGGGACCCATGCTATTGTCCGGCTTCAAGTTTCCGATTCTATCGGCGATTCGCAGAGCGTCCGTTTTCCGAGGCAGGGGAATTTGATCATGACGCCACGTTTCCTCGCGTTGATCGTTGCCGTCGGTGGCTTGCTCGCTGGTTCCTCGCTCGGGCCCGCGCTGGCAAACGAGGTCGTCCCATTCTCGGGCTATTCGGCCGGCACGATTGTGGTGAAAACCAGCGAGCGCCTGCTCTACTACGTGGTCGACGATAGCACCGCGGTCCGATACCCGGTCGGCGTCGGCAGGGCGGGCATGCAATGGTCGGGCAAGTCATCGATTGTGGGGAAGTATCTCAGGCCCGCATGGACGCCGCCGCCCGACATCAAACGCGCCGAGCCGAACCGGCCCGATTACGTTCCGGGCGGTTCGCCGCTCAATCCAATGGGCGCGGCGGCCTTGCTCCTCACCGGAGGACGATACGCGATCCACGGCACGAACGCGCCGAGCTCTATCGGCGGCTTCGTCTCCCACGGCTGCATCCGCATGCACAATGCCGACGTGCTCGACCTCTACAAGCGGGTCGCCGTCGGCACGACGGTGGTGGTCGACCGCTGATGGTCTTCGCGCCGCGCGAGGCCCTCGGCTCGTTCCAAAACATCTTGACGATCTCGCGGTGCCTTCATGCCGCGCGACGCGTCTGGACCCGTCGCGAGTGCTACAGGCCCCCCTTCGTGGCCGCGTTCGGCGTGATTGAGCGACCAAGGCGCGGCTCGAAGCCGGACTTGCCGAAGGTGCTGTAAGGGCCATAACCCTCACCATTGCGCCTTCCGCCGGGCCGCACACAGTCGTGATTTCCTCCGTCTCGCCCCCGGATGTAGAAGCCCTCCGAATTCGGTAACATGACACCTTCGCCGAACCAACGGGATATCACGTTGCGCGACCGGAACGATAAGACCCAAGAAGCTTGGAAACGCCACAGACGCGTAGACCTAGGGAGCGGCGTTCGCGGGAGGATCGGCCATGCGACTGTTAAGAATCGCGCCAACTAAAATTTCATCGGGGAGCATCGTTTTGCCAGTATTGGGAACCCTCCTGATACTCACTCTGCTCATCGCGATCATGAATCTTGGGTTCAACGGATTTCCGAAGCCGTAGTAGGACAATCCTCCTCGTCGTGTTTGCGATTGCAGCATTCAGCCGCGCCGACCTGTAGGCCTCCGTTGGCACGCCGGCACCCTACCCTTTGCGCATCGTGACTGCGACGATCCTGACGTCGGTGCCCTGGGGCACGATCGAGACCGATTGCCGAGGTCCGGTTGTTTGCACTGTTAGGTCGGCCGCAAATGCGCCGGCGTCGACACGCGCTTGAATCCGGCCGGCAGTGGCACGACCGGAGACTTGCCCGGTCACATTCCGGGTCGCCTCGCTCCAGCTGCCTGATAGGGAACCACCTTGACTCTCGACTGTGCTGCTCACCTCGAAGCGATAACTGTCGCTCGCGCATAAGAGCTGCTGCTGAAGCGTGGTGCCGCTGCCGCCGACGGAGTAGGTGGCCCGGCAGCGGACGCGCTCGCTCGTGCCGTCCTGTAATTCGATCCTGCCATCGCCGGACCACGAGCCGGCCATGCCGGCAAATGGCGCCGGTTGGGCGTGAACACTCGGCGCAATCAGACAAAACCCGATGACAAGCGCAGCTCCCGCGACAGCGCGAATGAAGGGTCTTGTTGCTCGCAAGCGCATGACCTCCTCCTATGTGAGAGGGCAGATCGGCGACAGTGCCGAGGCTGACGATGGACAAATCCGCCGATCATTACAACGCGCCCGGCCCCCAATCGAATTGGAGGCCTCCGCGCCGTGGAAACGAGCTGAGATCGACGGGCACCTATCGCTGAATTCGAGCAGGTTTGCGAGCAAGGCACGCTTCCATCGGTCACCAATCATTGTCGCGCAGATTTGCATGAAGCGCCGGGAAAATCGATTTTCTTGCGCGGAGCAAATGAGCTAAGTGTTCGCCTTCAGGACGGCCGCGCGCTTTCTGGCATCGTATCAATATGTTTGGCCCAAGCCTCGGAAGTGCAGAGCTGGGTTAGTCCTTTTCCGTCGCGCCGTCTCCCACGACCTGAAGCTCCAGTTTGCTGATAAACTCGGCTCTAAGCGCCTCTTCGTTTTCTATTGTGGCCGAAATCTGCTTCAAGGTCGTCGTATTCGATCCGAAAATGACGGTGCCTCCCAGAACAATCGAGATCGCCGCGATCACTGCCACCGGATCGAATGGGATTGCCCCCAGCAATATCGCCGATGTCCATATTCCTCCGGCCGCGATGGCGACCTTTGCCATCAGTATGATCTTCCGACATCTCTCTCTGGCCTCGGCAAGCTCCTCAATGTGCCCCTCGAGATGCGAGATTTGATCGCGCAGGTCACGATCCGACATGAGATATACCCTTGACCTCGGCTCGCTGCGGACGCGATCACGCCGAGAATTAACGGAACAATGGAATTTTCATTGCGGTCTTCGCAAATAGCGAAAACGCAAGGAGCCGAAACGCGGCACCAGGGGCAGCCCTATCCGTGATCCCAGTTTATTTGCCGGCGCAACGTGTGTCACTGCCGGCTCGAAATGAATACCGGCTGCACCCTAAGCAAAGAACCCCAGCTTGCGGTCGCAAGGCTGGGGTTCTCTGGCTCGGATACGGGGCGACATATGTATCCAACCAGCGCAATGCTATTCCTTCAGCGGACGTTCGGTCCAATTACAAATCGGTAATGGATCCCGCCCTCTGTGCGGATGCTTGGACTTGAGCGGCAAGCCGGTGTTGGCCGAACCAATTGTCGGCCGGCAAAGCACTTGCGGTCGATTCGAGGGGACCGAGATGATCCGCAGTTGATCACCTATTCTTCGACGGGCTAGCCGGAACGGCTGTCAAACTTTGCGATTACCGCCGAATATCCACCGAGAGATCGCGGGCAGGCGTCTGGAGCTTCAATCGAGACCGCCCCGTGCAATGTTGTTATGGCGGTACGATTAGGCTTCCGAAAAACAGGCGCGATTGGAGATAAGGCTGAAGCTGTTGCGTTACGCTCAATGGCCGTGCATGAGTGCCGGGTGCCGATTGTTGCAAGCTCGATCGATTCTAGGAGTTTGAAATGCATCTCACCATCGGTCATATCGCGCCGATCGTCGCCCTTCTCGCCGGCATTTTGATCCTGATCATGCCGAGGCTGTTGAACTACATCGTCGCCTTCTACCTCATCGTGATAGGCTTGGTGGGGCTCAATGGCATCCACCATTTCATAAGGTGAGGCGGGTTGGCGCTTTTCGTTGCGTCCCAAGCAAACGCCGATTAAGCGCGGCTTCGTCACCGGCCTTGCGACGGAAGTCTGCCTAGCTGGAAGCCGATCGATGCGCGGCGCTTCCGGCTCGATCGCGAGCGAAGTGCGAGCTCGCGATCATCTGAGCGGTTTGGCGTCGGCGAAATCAATTGCCTCCCGCTCCCCGGCGCTAAGCATCCCCCCGGCAGCTCCTACCGGACCTTGTTGAACACCTTGCTGACGCCGGTCTTGATCGGCTCTGAGGCTTCGGTCGTGACTTTTTGGGCGAGCGCCGTCAGCTCCTTGGTTTGCTCCGACAGCGTCTCGAACTGCTTGCGGGCGTGGCCGGTCGACAGCTCGATCATCTCCGCGAACGACTTCACGTTCATCAGCCCGGCGGTGAAATCGAACGCCGCGCTGGTGTTGGCGCGGGCCGTCTCGATCAGCTTGAGGCCATATTCGGTCGCACCCTTGCTGGCCTCGACGTAGGTGGTCTCCAGCACGTCGGTCGCCTCCTCAGCGGCCGTCTTCAGCTTTCCATACGACTCCTTCGCCTGCGACATGCCCTTTTCAGCCAACTCGCGGAAAGCAGCGGGTACTTCCATTTTCGGCAGGTCCAACTTCGGCGCCTCGAAGTGCTGCGAACCGAGCCTGGGGCTCTCGATCTCCTGGTCGAATGCTGCGCCGAGGGACACAGCGGGTTTGGTGTTCTGTTTGATCGTTGACGACTCTGCCATTACTTTTCTCCTGAGGGGATGGGGCATCCGGCATGTCCGCACCGCCCAATCGGTCTGAGCGCTGGATACGCAACAAACTGCCACCACGGTGCCGGCCTTTGACTGGTTAGCACACGTCTCCTCGAATTCATATCGCGTTCCGAGTAACTTCTGCGAAGCAGGCGGTATTTAGTTACTCAAAACCTTCGGGCGCCAAACCGAGCTGGCGGAAGAACCTTGGAAGGCGGAATACCCCATAACGTCAAACGGGCTTCCCGCCGGTCGGACGCGGCGCAAGAGGCGCGGTATGGCTCTTATGAACGACCACCAGAAAGTCTGATTCCCTCTGGTGGCCGCATCGGCAGGTCTTCGTGGCACCGCACGAACTCGGCGGCACGTGGTTGGTGGCGTTCTGGCGGCATCCTGACACATTGCACACAAACCCAATTGAGAAATTGGGATGGTATTTTGTCCAATTGCCGAAGATGAGGATATCCATGTCGCCCTGTTGCTGGCGCACGCGACGCCAGCGCGGCTGCGCGGCGTCTCGTCAGGGCGGTGCGGCGGCCGATCCGAATCGGCAGTCGGCCAGCCGAGGTCGGTGCAAGCGTTGACCTCGCGCTCGGCGCGCCGCAGGGCTACTCCCGCCCCCTGCCCATGGGCGCCGATGCCGCTATGTATGCGACCGAGCGTTGCCGTGCGGTTCGCCTCGCGGGCGAGCCGCAGATCCTCGCGGCGGCGTGCTGCCTGGCCAGCGCGATCCCACTGGCTTGGCGGTACAGAGGGACGGCGGCTCCATCTCGACAAGGCGACCCCCGACATCCTATACGAGCGTGCTACGACGCTCGTTCAGGCCCTCAGCTAGCCCCGGACGATCGTCAAGACCATGCATCGCGGCAAGAAACCGACGCGAGATCGGTGCCGCACCGATGTGCATCGGCGGGGGGAGATGCGGCCATGCGAAGGGTCGTCCTATTTGCCGCGATGATGCTCTGCGGTTGCGCCTCCTCCCCACCCCTGCCCTCGCCTACACCCCAATCTCAGAGCCCAACCGATGTGCGGCCGCTTACCGCCACCGAGAAGGCCGCTCTAAGGATGTCCTTGGCCAGCGGCATGAAGAATCCCGGCGCGATGCAATTCCGCTGGATGCCGGTCGCCTCCGTCAGCGGAAGCGCGACCGCGGACTATTGCGCCTTGATCAATGGCAAACCATTCCGCGCGGTCATCAACCGGAACAGCAAAGGCGAGTTCGACAGCGGCAAGATCATCCGCATTCAGGAAGACGACGCTGGCAGCGACGCCTGGGTTACAGAAGACATCAACAAAAACATGCGGGACTTCTGTCAGCGTGCCGGTTACAGCGATTTCAGCCAGGCACACTGAAAATCGGCCGATACACCGCCGAATGATTTTGGCCGGCTCCGAAGAGGCTGATCAACAACGGAGCCAGACCAACGAGATCAATTCTCGCCTTTCGGCCAGAAAGATTGATATCCCTCGGGTTGATAATCGGCGCCCAGCATCAAGCCGTTGATGATTTGTTGCGCGATCACGGATAGCTCTCCCGCGCTTGATTACCGCCGTATTGGTATAGGTTTGCTACGCGCCAAGTGCGTGAGCGAGCGATTGGGTCGCCGCGACGATGGCCTTCTCGTCGACTGCGGCATAGCCGAGGACCAGGGCGCCGCCGTTTCGACGATCCGCATAGAAATTCGACAGGGGCGGCGCAATGATGCGGCAGCTTGCCGCCCGCCGGGAAGCTTCGTCGTCACCAAGTCGTTCTTTGATCTCGGGTGTGAGGTGGCCGAGCAAGTGAATCCCAGCGTTGTCGGGGCGGACCGTCAAAACGTGAGACAGGTGCTTCTCGGCCGCTTCGACGAGCGCGGCTTGGCGATTGCGATAGATGGAGCGCATTCTGCGCACGTGGGCGGAAAAGAAGCCCTCGCGTATGAACGTATCGACGATCGGCTGCGGCAGGATCGGCGGCTGCAAATCAAGCCCGGCTCTGGCAAGCGCAAAGTGATCGGCGATGCGCGGCGGCACCACCAGATAGCCGAGCCGTAAGGAAGGAAAGAGGACCTTCGAGAAGGTGCCGACATAGATGACGCGCTCGCCGCCATCGAGACTGCGCAGTGCCGCGGGAGATCGGCCGCTGTAGCGAAATTCGTGGTCGTAGTCGTCCTCGATGATCCAGCTCTCGACCTCGGCCGCGAACGCGAGCAGCTCCAGCCGGCGCGGCAGCGACATCGTGACGCCAAGCGGATATTGATGCGATGGCGCGACCGCGATCATCCGCGGGGTCGGGCCAGCGGCGACACCGGCCGCGACCGACAGGCCTTCGCCATCGACCGGAACAGGAACTACGATCGTGTCGTTGGCAGACAGCGCGGCGCGCAATCCGGGATAGGTAGGATCCTCGACCCATACCGGATCTTGCGGATCGAGCAACAGACGCGCAGCCATATCCACGCCATTCTGGGCTCCCGTCGTGATGATCACGTCCTCGGGCCTGCACTCGATCATTCTGGCTGTGCGCAGGTAGGTGCAAATGGTCTCGCGCAGCGGCAAGTAACCGCACGGATCCGACTGCGTGAGCAGCGCCTGCGGCGGACGGCGCCATATCCGCGAAACCCTCTCCCACGTCTCGAAGGGAAACAGCGAGACATCGGGCAATGACGGCGCGAAGGCCTTGTAAGGCTCGCGCTGCGCCGGCATTGCCAAGGTGAGAGCCCGGCCGCGCCGCGAAAGACCGAGCTCACAACTGTTTTTCTGCGGCGCCGGCCACGATCCATCGGGCAACATCACGTCTTCAGGCAGCATATCGGCCACGTACGTGCCCGATCCGGTGCGCCCTTCGAGGTACCCCTCTGCAACTAGTTGCTCGAATGCGCCCAAGACGGTGTTCCGCGAGCAGCCAAGCTCCTGCGCCAGAATACGCGTGGCGGGCAGCCGCGTCCCAGCCGGCAGGCGGCGACCGATTATTGCCTGCCGCAGCTGTTGATACAGCTGTAGCCACAAAGAGGTTGTCGACTGTGGGTCCAACCAAAAGTCGGCGAGCACGGCGAGGCTCGCCCGCTTCGCCCGTTCTTTAGGCCCTACTTTTCGAGCGCGCTCGTTGTTGCTCGTACCTTCGCTTTGCATACGGCAGTATCCCGGCATCCGAAGAATCGCGACCGAGCAGGTTCGCCTCCACGCTGCCGGTCCTTCTTGACGCCTTCTTCGATCAATTGGCAACCCTAAGCTACCAAAGTGATCTTAATACTTAGCACAACTTAGCAAGCCTTGTGCCAAGGCTGATTCGTCATCCCCCTACGGAGCCTGCTCAAATGAAGAGCAAGAATGGATCAATAATTGCGCGTCAACAGAGGTTTCAAGGCGCGCATGCGGCAACGCGTAATATCGAATGAGACTACCGAAGGCCGCGCCTTGATCCCGGTCGACGGGGCTGCTTCTCTCGACGATATGGACGTCGAGCCGCGGATTCTCTGCCGCGGCAGAGGTGTCGGAGAATTATGACGCATGATGACGCAGGCAGCCGTGTTTCGCACCCCGGGGGCGGCGCTGACCATCGAGGCCATCGAGCTCGATCGGCCGGGTCCGAGTGAGGCGCTCGTGCGGGTCGCCGCTGTCGGGCTCTGCCGGACCGACTATCACGTGATGCGCGGCGAGCGCCGGGTTGCCATGCGACCGATGGTCCTCGGCCATGAGGCCGCCGGCGTGGTCGAGGACGTCGGCACCGAGGTGACAGGAATTGGGGTCGGCGATCATGTCGTGCTCACCTTCATCCCAGCGTGTGGCCGCTGCCGCTGGTGCCGGCAAGGCCTGCATCATCTTTGCGCCGAAGCCGTGCGCATCACCCACGGTCCACAGTTGGACGGAACCTTCCGTCGCCGCGACCGGGAGGGTCACGATGTCGGCGCGTTCTGCATGATCGGCGCCTTCAGCGAGCGCACGGTCGTCGATCAGGCGTCCGTCGTTGTGATCGATCGCGATATTCCGCTCGACCTGGCGGGGCTCGTCGCGTGCGGCGTGCCGGCGGGCGTCGGGGCAGCGCGGCATCGCGCGCGGGTGAAACCCGGCGATAGCGTGCTCGTTGTCGGCGTCGGCGGCGATGGCATGAATGTCGTGCAGGGGGCCCGCCTGTGCGGCGCCTCGCCGATCATCGCGGCCGACATCGTTCCGGCAAAGCTTGAGTGGGCGCGCGGGTTCGGCGCGACCCACGGCGTAAAAGCGGAGGGCGAAGCGCTGACCCGCGCGGTAATCGAGCTGACCGACGGAGTGGGCGTCGACCACGCGTTCGTCTGCATCGACCCGCCTTCGACCCTGCTTCCGGCATTTCGCGCCACGGCAAAGGCCGGCAATGTGGTGGTGATGGCGCTCACGCCCGACACGGTGACAGAGATCAAGATCCCGCCGCTCGAGCTGTTCGCCACCCAGAAAGCGATCATGGGGGCGGTCTACGGTTTCGCAAGTCCGCGGCTGCAGATCCCCGACCTGCTCGCGCTCTATCGCCGGGGCGAGCTGAAGCTCAAGGAGCTGATCACGCGAACCTATACCCTTCAAGATGTCAATCTCGGCTACGCCGACCTGGACGCAGGCAAGAACCTTCGCGGCGTTATCGTCTTCTGACAACGATCATGTTGCGGGCGGAATTGTCGACCGGTTGAGCGCACGCTTGGAGCCCGAAACCACGCCCCATTGACGCAGGCCGGTGCGCCGATCTCGGCGCACGCGTCTCGGCTCCTAAATTTCGGACATTCCGACCATTATCGATGGTATGCTTGCGCGGCCGGCCGAGACGTGCGCGGCCGACGGACCGCGCGACGGAATAGTGGCGCAGGTGGAACGGAGGTAGGTCATGCTGGCGCGAAGCGTCGTGATCATAGCACTCCTTGCGCTGACGGCCGGAGGCGCCGCCGCCAAGGACCTTGCGGCGATGGGCGCAGAGGAAATCACGGCGCTGCAGCGGCGGCTCGCCGACGCTGGTTGCTACAGAGGCGCGATCGACGGCACCCCCAATCAAGCGACCGAGGCGGCGAAAAAAGCCTGTCCCGTGATGGACCCGATCCTGTCCATCGAGACCGGCATGCACACAGCGCCGATCCGCAGGGTCGCGGTGGACCGGGAGTGTCTTCTGCTGGCGACCGCGTCCGACGACAAGACGGTGCGCCTGTGGTCGCTGCCCGACGGCAGGCTGCTCAAGACCCTGCGCCCGCCGATCGGCCCCGGCAGCGATGGCAAGGTCTATGGGGTCGCGCTCTCGCCGGACGGCCGGTTGGTCGCGGCCGGTGGTTGGGATGCGCGCAGGTTGGTCCAGCCAGGCCACGGCATCTATTTGTTCGATGCCGCTACCGGCACACTGAAAGCCCGGATCGGCAGCTTTGAGAATGTGATCGATCATCTGGCCTTTTCGCCTAATGGCCGTTTCCTCGCGGCAACGCTGCATTCGGGCCACGGTCTGCGGGTGATCGACATCGAGCAGATGCGTGAGGTCGCGGCCGACCGCGACTATGGCGATCACAGTTTTGGCGCGGTGTTTGCGTCCGACGGGCGGCTCTTCACGGTCGCCTGGGACGGATACCTTCGCGCCTATGACGCGGCTTTCCGGCTGGTCGGAAAGGTGCAGACCCGTGGCGGGCGACAACCCTTTGGCGTAGCGGTGGACCCTGCCGGCGAGCGCGTGGCGGTGGGCTTTGCAGATACCCATGCGGTCGAGGTCTACAAGACCTCCGATCTGAGCTTTGCATTCGCAGCGGATACGTCGGCCATTGATGAAAGGGTGAACAAGGTCTCCTGGTCCTCCGATGGACGCCAACTTGTCGCCGGAGGCGCTTATCAGAAGCGCGGGAGCGACGGCGTGTGGCGACGCTCCGTCCTCCTTTGGGATCGGGGCGGGCAAGGACCACGGCGTGAGCAAGCTGTCGCGCTGGATACGATCATGCACATTTTGCCGTGCGCCACCGGCTTCGTGCTTGGCGCGCAGGACCCTCGGTTCGTACTGCTCGATCGGGACGGAGCGCCGCGGCTGAGCAAGGCGGGGGTTACGGCCGACATGCGCGACAAGCTCGGCGAGGCGTTGCAAGTGTCTCAGGACGGACGCCAGGTCCGTTTTGGGCTTGGAGTCGGCAATGCCAACCCGGCTCTGTTCGATCTCGCGAGCTCGACCCTAAGCAAGGACGCCAATGCGCCCGGACTCACGGTGCCGAAAATCGTGGGCATCGCGGTCACGGACTGGCACGGCGACACCGTGCCTAAGCTGGCCGGCAAAGAGCTGAAGCTCGAACAGTATGAGATCTCGCGCTCGCTGGCGATTACGCCCGACGGCGCTCGCTTCGCGCTGGGGGCTCAGTTCAGGCTGCGGGCCTTCGACCCCCAGGGGCGGGAGCTGTGGAACAAGCCGGGTCCGGGGGAGGCCTGGGGCGTGAACGTGACGGGTGACGGCCGTCTGGTGCTGGCGGCCTATGGCGACGGGACCATCCGCTGGCACCGCATGAGTGACGGACAGGAACTCCTCGCGCTGTTCGTCGACAAGAACACGCTGCGCTGGGTGGCCTGGACGCCATCGGGCTATTACATGGCCTCGCCCGGCGCGGAGGACCTGATCGGCTGGCACCTGAACCGGGGCTGGGATCAGGCGGCCGACTTCTTCCCGGCCTCGCGCTTCCGCGAGCGCTTTAGCCGGCCGGATGTGGTGCAGAAGGTTTTGGAGACCCTTGACGAAGGGAAAGCTATCGAGGAGGCGAACAGCGCGGCGCGGCGCCGGGAGGATACGAAGCCGATCATCGCCCAGCTGCCCCCCGTGATCCGCATGATCAATCCCGGCGACGGCTCCCGGTTCTCCGCCAACGATCTCACCATCAATTACGAGCTGCGCTCGCCCTCGGGCCTCGATGTGACGCGCATCGACGTGCTTATCGACGGGCGCA
>JBKQHQ010000017.1:0-33188 GCA_052148715.1 Xanthobacteraceae bacterium
TCGCGAGGGGTAATGAAGGGAAAACGATGAACAAGAGAAGTTGTGATCCGCAGGACATGGAAGTGGGCCGTCGCATTCGCGCCCGTCGGCTTGCCAGGGATATGTCGCAAACCGATCTCGCGACCCAACTCGGTCTGACGTTCCAGCAGGTGCAAAAATACGAAAAGGGCACGAATCGTGTGGGAGCGGGCCGATTGAAACGCATCGCGGAGATTCTCGACGCTCCGATCACGTATTTTTATTCAGTGTCGGACCAGCCGGCCTCCAAGACCGCGGACATCCTCGGTTTCGTGGACAACGCGCGGACGCTGCGGCTGATTCGGGC
This sequence comes from Xanthobacteraceae bacterium, assembly GCA_052148715.1. Classification (GTDB taxonomy): domain Bacteria; phylum Pseudomonadota; class Alphaproteobacteria; order Rhizobiales; family Xanthobacteraceae; genus JBKQHQ01. The sequence goes on from JBKQHQ010000017.1 coordinate 326, forward strand.
CTACTCCCGCATCGCGAACCCACAGCTGCAGCAGGCGCTGCTGGAGCTGACCGAGCGAATCGCCGGCGAAGCCGTCGAGGCCGAGTAGTACTCGCCTTTCATCGATCCTCATGCTGCGGATGGCACGGGCTTGCTCGCCCAAGGCAGGCCGGGTGACGCGATGTGGCAATGTGCGGGAGCAGGATAGTAGCCGCTTGTTCTTGAATTGTTCTTACCGTTGCGGTAGGGTGGCGACCTCGCTGAGAGGGGCGGCCCATGGTCCAGCGCGTATCAACGGTAGCATTCGAGGGCATCGACGCGCGCGCCGTCGACGTGCAGGTGCAAGTGGCACCCGGTCTGCCGAAATTCCACCTGGTGGGCTTGGCCGACAAGGCCGTTTCCGAGGCGAAGGAGCGGGTGCGGGCGGCGATGATTGCCTCGGGGCTGGCGCTTCCTGCACGCCGGATCACCGTCAACCTCGCGCCGGCCGACCTGCCTAAGGAAGGCAGCCACTATGACCTCCCGATCGCGCTCGGGCTCATGGCGGCGATCGGCGCCATTCCGGCCGACGCTGTCGCGGGTTTTACGGTCTTGGGCGAGCTCGGCCTCGACGGCTCGATCGCGCCCGTCGCCGGCGTACTGCCGGCCGCGATCGGGGCCAACGCCCGCAACGAAGGCCTGATCTGCCCGGCGGCCTGCGGTCCCGAGGCCGCCTGGGCAAGCCCGGACATCGAGATCATCGCCGCGCAATCGCTGATCCAATTGGCCAACCACTTCAAGGGCACGCAGGTGCTGGCGCGGCCGACACCAAAAATCCGCGAGATCGAGGACACACCGCTCGACCTCAAGGACATCAAGGGCCAAGAGAGCGCCAAGCGCGCGCTCGAGGTCGCGGCGGCGGGCGGGCACAACTTGCTGCTGGTCGGGCCGCCGGGCTCGGGCAAGTCGATGCTCGCCGCAAGGCTCCCGTCGATTCTGCCGCCGCTGTCGCCGGGCGAGCTCCTCGAAATGTCGATGATCGCTTCGGTCGCGGGCGAGATCGAGGGCGGCGCGCTCACCAATCGGCGACCCTTCCGCGCGCCACATCACTCGGCAAGCATGCCCGCGCTCGTTGGCGGCGGCTTACGCGTGCGGCCAGGCGAAGTGTCGCTGGCGCATCACGGCGTGCTCTTCCTTGACGAGTTTCCGGAATTCCACGGAATTAGGTAGCTGTTTCACCATGGTAGAATTGTGCCGCACCGGAGGTGATTCGGATGTGGCGCCTCAACCTTATTGCGGCCCTTGCCATTGTCACGGCTCTCGCGGTCGGCGCGTCGGCCGCAGACCTTCGGCTACCCCCGCCCGAGGTCACCCAAACCAAGCCGTGCGAGCCAAACGAGGCCCAGCTCTTATCGGATCGGCACTACTGGAATAGAGCCCACGAATGGGTGCATTCCCCAGCCACGAGCAAAACCGGGGAAGTTCCTGATTGTGCCGTGGCTCAGTGCGGAGACGGGGCCTACAGCTTCATTCACAATGACCAGCGGGCGTGTTCATGGCACCACGGCATTGTGCGGCGGCTAAACTAGGACTGTTTGTCTGGTAACCAGACCCTGTCATGGTATGGTTGACGGGAGCTAGAATCCGGCTCATCCCCTCAATCACGGCGAATCATCTTCAAGCTCCGACGGCAAACCGGCGCATCAAACACGCCCTGACCGGCGGGGCGCGTTACAGCGTGCGCTCCGGGGCGACGGGACCATCCCGTCTCCAGATCGGAGCATCTGAGAATGATGAACCGTGAGGGGCTAGAAGATAGGACCGTATTCGTACGATCCTATCTCCGATGCCGATACGGAAACTGGGAGACTGTCCGCTCCCACTTCCGAAGGCCGCCACGCCATTAACGAGAGCGACCGATAATAATCTTGGTTCTGCTGGACCTACCTGGGGCCGCTTCGGCGGCCTCTTTTTCTATTACAACTAATGATGAGTCCGCGCAAGACTCGTCTAACGTGTAGGTTGAATTACAGCTCTCGCTTCACGCGTATGCAACGATTCGGTCACCGTGGGGAAATTCCCCACTCAAGCCGCTATTCGTCTCCGAGGTGAATTGTGCGGCACCCAATGGCTTCCATACATTGAACGAAAAAGACGGCCGTGAAACTCCCGCGACCTATCTTGTTTGTGATGTTCCGCTCGTTGTCCTTCACGCCGACAGCTTGCAGTCTTTCGGCGAGATCGGCGTAGCTGAGGTTCCGCCGTTTCAATTCGGCCTTGAGCAGCCCTTTGACGATCGCCTGCCAATCTCGCGTTTTGACTGCCATTTCCGGCCCATCCTATTCAATGCAGAAAACACCATATATGATGCTTTTTCCATTGACAAGGAATGCGGAAAACATTACCAATGATGCGTCACCGCATCGAATTTGGTGTTTTTCCGTGGCCCAACACTTCCTTCTCTCGGCAGCCGCAAGGACGCTCTCGCTAGCGTCCGTTGCGCGCATGTCCGATGAGGAAGCCCGCGCCACGTTCCAACGCATCCGCTGGGCCGACAACGACGGTGAGCCCTATTGCCCGAAGTGCGGTTGCCTCAACGTGTACGGATTCGCGACACGGCCGATCTGGAAATGCAGCGCATGTAGGCACCAATTCTCGGTCACGTCCGGTACGATCTTTGCCGACCGCAAGCGGCCGATCCGCGACTATCTGTTAGCGATCGCAATCTTTGTGAACGGCGTCAAAGGCCATAGCGCCCTGCAACTGAGCCGTGATCTGAATTGCCAATATAAGACCGCTTTCGTGCTCTCGCACAAACTGCGGGAAGCAATCGAGGATGAACAGCGTAAGATCAAATTCTCTGATGCGACCGAAAAGGAAGTCGACGGCGCCTATTTTGGTGGCCACGTCAAACCAAAGAACGTTGCTGAAGAACGCGTAGACCGTCGGCTAGCCGAAGAACGGACCGGCAAGCGCCAAGTCGTCGTCGTGATGCGCGAGCGTAAGGGCCGCACACTTCCTTTCGTGTTCGGCAAGGAAAGCGACGCGATCCCCACCATTCGCCAGCGCATCCCCTTTGGTTCAAGCGTGCATGCGGATGAGGCCCGCTCCTGGGATGCTCTGCACGCTCATTACGACATGCATCGCATCAATCACTCGGAAGCGTTCAGCCGGGATGGCGCCTGCACCAACCAGGCGGAAAGCTTTTTCTCGCGGCTCCGTCGCGCCGAGATCGGCCAGCACCATCGCGTAAGCGGGCGTTATCTGAGCCGCTATGCCTCTGAGATGGGCTGGCGTGAGGACATGCGCCGCATGCCGAACGGTGCGCAGTACGGCGCGGTTGCGGCGATGGCTCTCGGTCATCCGCATAGCCGCGATTGGCGCGGCTATTGGCAGCGGAGGGCCGTCCGATGACGCATGAGCACGTCCTAAGCGGATTGATCGCTAAGCGCGCCGAGCTGTCGGGCAAAGTCGAACAGATGCAACGCGAAATTCGCGAGCTGGTCGCCGCGATCAATCATATCGATGCAGCCCTTCGGATTTTCGACCCGAACGTGGAATTGGACGACATCAAACCAAAACTTCCGCCGCGCAATTCGGCGTACCGCGGAGAGGTGACGCGACTTGTGCTCAATGCGCTTCGCAAGACCGGCAAGCCGATGCCGGTCTCTGAGTTGACGCTCATAGTGTTGGCTGGTCGCGGGCTAACGACCGACGACAAGCCTTTCGTCCGTGTGCTCTCCCGACGTGTCGGTGCCTGCCTACGGAATTTGCGGAAGAAAGGTTTGGTCAGAATGACCCGAATTGTTGGACAGGTCGGGCAATGGGAGATCGCACGGTAATACCATATGTAGTACTATTTCCCGATTTGTTCATGCTGGTACTTGAATGACGTCTTGACTTGAGAAATGCGTAAGTAGATGATCCTGCTCGACTACGGCACGAAAAAAGCCGGGGTGTGGTGCCCCGGCCTTTCGTGAGCCCCGCGGGGATACGAGCCCGGCGCGGAGCACTTAGTGCACTATAGTTTGAGTCATTGACGATTCGTAGTCAAGACACTTTCCGGGCTCCTTATCCTTTGGCAGACAGGAGCCATTGTTATGCCAAATAATGCAAATTGGTACGGTTACCACTACTACGTTAAGGGTGAACTGAAGCATGCCGGGATCACCCAGGACTATCAGCGGCGAGAACAAGAGCATCAGCAGCGTTGGCCCGGCGGCTCGCTACGGGTGCTGATCGGTCCGACGACTGAGGCCGCTGCTCGCGCATGGGAAGCGCTACAACCAAAAACCATCACTCCCGAACGTCGATAGACGTGCCGTCAAAAGCCCCGGTTTCGCGGTGGAAATAATACTGCCGCGAGCCGATCGTGAGGATTGAGTACTGTGGTGAAATAGTTACCGAGACAACTTGGCCGGTCAGTTCGTCTTCGTGCCTAAAGGGCCGAATGACAGCGGTACAGCCAAACTCTTGGTAAAGATCGCGCATTGCCCTCATCCTCTCGAATCAAACGAAGATGAAGCCCGGCTTAAGGCGGCCGGGCTTTTCGCCGCCTTACGCAAAACGCATCTCGCCAAGGATTGTTGCCTACCTGTCACCATCAAGCAACAGGTGAAGCAGCTACATAATTCCGGAATTCCAGCCGCAGGTGCTCGATTCGCTCCGTCAGCCGATGGAGAGCGGCGAGGTGGCGATTGCGCGCGCCAACCACCGGGTCACCTATCCGGCCCGCTTCATGCTGGTCGCGGCGATGAATCCGTGCCGCTGCGGCCAAGCCAATGATCCGGGCTTCTCCTGCGCCCGCGGGCCGACGGCGCGATGCGCCGCCACCTATCAGGGGCGGCTCTCGGGACCCCTGCTCGACCGGATCGATCTCACCATCGAGGTGCCGGCGGTGACCGCGGCCGATCTCATTCTGCCGCCGCCGACCGAAGGCAGCCGCGACGTCGCCGCCCGGGTGACGCGCGCCCGCGCGCTGCAAGCCGAGCGCTATGCTGCGCGCGGCCTGCCCGGCGTGCGCACCAATGCGCAGGCGCAAGGGCCGGTGCTCGAGGAGGCGGCGCGCCCCGACGGCGCCGGCCTGACGTTGTTACGCGATGCGGCGGATGCGATGCGGCTCTCCGCCCGCGGCTATCACCGCGTGCTGCGGGTGGCACGCACGCTCGCCGATCTCGACGACGCGCCGACGGTCGGCCGCCTGCACATCGCCGAGGCTTTGTCCTACCGGGCGCTCGCCGACGAGATGCGAAGCGCGGCATAAGTCTCAAGATGCGGTAGGTCCCTTGCGCGCGATGACGCGATGGATCCTCTTGCCCGATGATGCGCTGGTGACCTCTTCGTCGAGCAGAACCGACCCGGATGCAAGCGTACCAAGGACTAGCGCCTTGTTGAAGGCGGAGTAGAGGCGGCCGTTCTGGTCCCGTTGATCGGCGCCTTCGGTCACGCGCCAGCTCAGATACAAAATGCCGTCGGGCTTGAGGATGGACATCAGCGCCCGCCCGGATGCGGGAACGAGATCCGAAGGCAGATGCATGATGACGGTCTCGCAGAGGACATTGTCGAATTCGCTCCGCGGCACGCCTTTCAGTTCCGGCAGCGCGGCACTGCGGAACGACAAACCGGGATATCGCCTGCGCGCCTCGCTCAACAGCGCCTCCGAAGCGTCGTAGCCGATCGCCGGATAATTTTGCGCGCACAGCCACGCCACTTCGCGCCCGCTGCCGCAGCCGATGTCCGCGGTCAGTCCGGGCCGAAAGAAGCGCCGCACCAGCCCGTGCAGGTCGGTCGGAGCCGGCTGCGCGTGCCAATCGATCGCAAAGGTTTCAGCCGCGCTCTCATAGGCGGCAAGCGTTCGTGGATCCATGGCGCAGCACTCCTCTCGCCGTTAACGCCGGAGTAACCAGCCCGGCCAATTTCTTTCCTCCGCCCCGGCCAATGACGCTGCTTCCGGGACGCGCTGCGCTCACCCAGCCTTGACCCGTTCAAACAAATCATCGCCGTAGCGCCGGCACGCCTCGCCATAGATCGGATCGACCGCCGCAGCGAAAGCCTGATCCTCACGCGGCGTCAGTTGAACGATCTCGCAGCGCTGCGCCTCGATGGCTCGCCTCGGCCTCTTCGACGCCGTGCAAATCCGCGCCGAAATACGACGGCATCCTGCACGACGCCGAGGACGCGATAGTTAATCCGCTGCTCGATCCCGCCTACAAGCAACGCGCCGAGCGGGCCAACGATCGCGGCGTGCGCCGCCTCGACCGTTGCGAACAAGAATGGAAGATCGAGCAACCCAAGCTCGGGCACGCGATCGTTCAAATAACTACTCGACTGATAACCGAGTGTTAATAGCCCGTGCTCGACCAGCTAAAGAATGTCTCCGGCCCGATGGCCGCGATCCATGATGTTCCAAACATATTTCACGCTGACCCGGTTGCCGAACTGCGCCTCGATCCGGTCCCCGATAGGCTTGAGCGATCGGCTGAAGCCGGTCGTCGGGGGCCGCAGCCGCCCATGCGAATCTGAATCGGGTCTGGATGTCGCGCCATGGCCCCTGATGTGGCCCTGCCGGCGGCGCGTCAAGCCCGCATTAACGTTTCCAACGATAGGTGAGGGGGCGGACTTCAGCGGACCGCCTCCGCCAGCGAGATCGGCACGGTCCCGCTTCAAGATCGGATGCGATGGTGGAAAACACGCGTCTACCGTGCAGGCCTCGCCTCACCTGGCGTGCGCAGTCAAGGAGCCGAACTTGAATATGCATGCGCGCATTGCCGCGGCGTCCAAGCAGCGCTTTGGCTTCAACCGTTACACTTTTGGCTTCGCGCTTCGCGCCGCAATCATCTTTACCATGTCGTTCGCAGTGCCGTACGGCTTCCTGTCGGGAAGCCGCTCCGAGGTTGCCCATTACGATCCCCACCTCTTTGCGCTTGGGACAAGCGCGTTGTTCGCGTTCGCCTGCCTGGGAGCGGCCCTATTGTTCGGGCGTAATCATTTGCTGCGCTGGAAGATCCGCGGCCTCAACGACCGGATCGAGGAGCTTGAGGATCGCAATTGGGAGCTGCGCGAATCCGAGGAGCGCGCGCGCCGGTTCCTCGAGGCGCAAGGCGACGTGATCGTTCGTCGCGATGCGCTCGGCCGGATCACCTATGCCAATGATGCATTCTGCGTGCTCGCCGGGCGTAACCGCGACGCGCTCCTCGGCACGATGTATGCGCTGGACGTAAGCGAGCAGGGCGAGGCAACGCTGTTACCCGACGGCACGCGCGCGCACGATCAGAATATTGTGACCCCGACCGACGCTCGCTGGATCGCCTGGCGCGAGGTTCTCGTGCGCACCGACCGTGATCATCGGGAGATCCAGAGCGTCGGGCGCGACGTGACCGACCGGGTCGAGGCCGAGCGCGCACTCGCCGAAGCCCGTGATGCCGCCCAAGACGCGAGCCGCGCCAAATCCCGCTTTCTCGCCATGGTGTCGCATGAGATCCGCACGCCGCTCAACGGCATCCTCGGCATGGCCGACCTGTTGCTCGACACAACGCTCACCCCCGAGCAAACCACCTACACCAAGGCGGTGAAAACCTCGGGCGATACATTGCTGTCGCTGATCGAGGAGATCCTCGATTTCTCCAAGATCGAGGCAGGCAAGCTCGAACTCGAAGCGCAGCCGTTCGCGCTCCAAGCTTTGATCGAGGAAGTGGTCGAGCTGTTGGCGCCGCGCGCCCACGCCAAGGGTCTTGAGATCGGCACTTATGTTGATTCGCGTTTGCCGGCCCGCGCCATCGGCGATACAGCGCGGCTACGACAGGTGCTGCTCAATCTGATCGGCAACGCGGTCAAGTTCACCGAGCGTGGCGGCATCGCGGTTGAGGTCGAACCCGGCAGCGCTCCGCAGCAGATGGAGATTTTGATACGGGACACCGGGATCGGCATCGCACCGGAGGAGCAGGCGCGGATCTTCGACGAGTTCGAGCAGGGCGACGCCGATGCTGCACGCCGCCACGGCGGGACCGGCTTGGGCCTCGCGATTTCCAAGCGGATCGTGGAGCGCATGGGCGGGCGCATCGGCGTCCAGAGTGTACCCGGCGCAGGCACCACCTTCCGCGTCACCGTGCCGCTCGTGCCATCACCGCAGCCGGCGCAGCCCTCGCTGGCTCGGACGGATCTGACCGGCGCCTCGCTCCTGCTCGTGTCGCCGGGGTCGGTTGAAGCCGCGCTGGTGGCACGCCGCCTGCGGGACTGGGGCGCCGAGATCGTGGTCGAGAAGGATGAGGCCGCGGCGCTCGCCCGCCTGCCCGAACGGCAATGGCACGCCCTCATGGTTGACTTCGCCCTTGGCGCCGCCGCCGCGACCGCGCTCGCCGCGGAGGCTTCCGCGATCGGGCGCCGCATCGTTCTGCTGACGCCGGCGGACCGCCACGAGCTGCCGGCTTTACGGAGCGCGAGCTTCACCGGCTATCTGATCAAACCGGTGCGCGTCGCTTCGCTCGCCGCCTGCATGCGGTCCGGCAACGGCTTTGCGCAGGTGGAAGGCAGCGCCACCTCCCGAAGTAGTGCGCCGGCCCCGACCGGCAACGGCCTTTCGGTCTTGATCGCCGAGGATAACGAGATCAACGGACTGCTCGCCCGCTCGCTGCTCACCAAACTCGGCCACCGGCCGACCTTGGTCGAAAGCGGCACCGCGGCCGTCGCCGCATGGAACACCGCGTATGCGGCCGGCACCCCCTATGACCTCGTCCTGATGGACGTGAATATGCCCGGCATCGATGGCCGCGAGGCAACCCGCCGTATTCGGGCCATGGAAACCGAACGCGGCGAAACGCCGACCCTCGTTCTCGCCCTCACCGCCAATGCGTTTGCGGAAGACCGCGAGGCTTGCCTCGAGGCGGGAATGTCAGGGTTCCTGACCAAGCCGCTCGAACGCGACCGTCTGGGCGACATCCTTACGTCGTTACCCGCCTTGCGGCGCCTTGCCGCCTGAATCGGCCTGTCGGGGCTCCGTTGTCATAAATCCGTTGACACGGCATGCTTACAGGGCGGCCAGGCAGAGAGACCGAATCGCTGCGGGCGGCACCGGAGGCCTCGCGGTGGTATGGGCCAGAGTGTCTCTCGGGGGAGGACATGTAATGTCGAGTCGCGGGAACGTCATCTCGCCGCGCGGTCTCATCGAACGTTTCCGGCCGATGCCCGGCGGTGTGATGCCAGGATTGATGCCGCCGTTTCGCGCATTCAAGGCCTGGGAGCAGGGCATGCTGCGGCCGATACGGCCGCTTGGGCGGCTCGGATCGCTTGAAGTGCGCCTTGCGCGCAAACCCGGCGAAATCCGCCGCGCGCAAAAGCTCCGCTACCGTGTCTTCTATCAGGAGGGCTCGGCGGTCGCCGACGCCAGGATTTTCTTCGCTCGCCGCGACATCGATGCCTTCGATCGGATCTGCGACCACATCCTGGTCATCGACCACGCCCACGGGGGCGAGATGTTCGGAAATCGATCCACCGTGGTCGGCACCTACCGGCTATTGCGCCAGGAAGTGGCACAGCGGCATCGCGGCTTCTACACAGCCGGCGAGTTCGCCATCGATGACCTCGTCGCCCGGCATTCCGACCTGCGCTTTCTCGAGCTCGGCCGATCCTGCGTGCTGCCGCCCTACCGCAACAAGCGCACGGTGGAGCTGCTTTGGCACGGCATCTGGAGCTACGTGCTGCAGCATCGCTTCGACGTTATGATCGGCTGCGCGAGCCTCGATGGCACCGATCCCGATCGCCTCGCCTTGCCGCTCTCGTTCCTGCATCATTTCGCACGCGCTCCGGAGCCTTGGCGGGCCGCGGCGCTGCCGCATCGGCACGTGGAGATGAATCGCATGGCGCGGGAGGCGATCGATTCACGCGCCGCGTTGCGGGCGCTGCCGCCGTTGATCCGCGGCTACCTGCGGGTCGGCGCCTATATCGGCGACGGCGCCGTGATCGACCACCAGTTCGGCACTACTGATGTTCTGATCATTTTGCCGGTGAGCGCCATCAACACCCGCTACATCGACTATTTCGGCGCCGACGCAACACGCCATGCAGCGTAATTTCTTGCCACTGAAATAAGCCCTGTCCTTCCCCAATCAGCAACGCTGCTCCCTTCGGTTGTCGCATCCGCGGCGAACCGGTACCCACATTTTTCCAGCCGAGCTCTGAGCACGGTCTCCGATTGCTCGCCACGAAAATCCCTCTATCTTTTTTTCGGTCGCAATCTGCGGCAAAAGGCCGGTTTCGGCTTTTCCTGAAAATGCTTTCGAGGTTAACACCGCCGCATGCCGACAATCACGTTCATTGATCCGGATGGAAAGATCCATACGGTTGCCGCCGAGACCGGCTCGACCGTGATGGAAACCGCCATGAAGAATGATGTCCCGGGCATCATCGCCTCGTGCGGCGGCTCATGCGCGTGCGCCACTTGCCACGTCTACGTCGATGAAGCATGGCTCGCCAAGACCGGTGAGCGCTCGGCCGAGGAAGAAGACATGCTCGATACGGCCGTCGACGTTGCGCCCAATTCTCGCCTCTCCTGCCAGATCACGGTCACCGAGGAGCTCGACGGACTGACGGTGAGAATTGCGGCGCGCCAGATCTGATGCGGATCACCTGACTTTGCGTGCGGGCGCCGGCGCCTCGATGCCGTGGCCGAAGAGCGGCAGCAGCTCATCCACGCTCTGCTGCGGGCTGCGACCCGTGGTGACGATCGTGGCCTCGGCCCGCGCATAGAGCGGCTCGCGGCTCGCGAGGATCGAAATGAGATCGTCCATGGCCCTGGCGCTGTCGCCGGTCACCCGCAAGTCGCCCTGGGCGATGACGCGCTGCATATGCTCCTGCGGCTCGGCCCGCACCCAGATGGTGAAGCAGGAGGAGAGGAGCAACTCGAACGTCGCCGGCTCGGTGACGATGCTGCCGCCGGTGGCGAGCACGAACTGCTGATGCTGCGCAAGCACCCGCTCGAACGCCTCCCGCTCGGCGCGGCGGAACCGCTCCTGGCCGAACATCTCGAAAATCTCGCCCAGCGGCGCGCCGCTGAGCCGCTCGATCTCGCGGTCGAGCTCGATGAAGGGCAGCTCGAGCCGCGCGGCCAACAGCTCGCCCACGGTCGATTTGCCGGCACCGCGCAGGCCGATGAGCGCAATGCGGTTGTGTCTGAGCGCGCCCGCCGCGCCGCCGAACCGCCGTAGCAGCAGCTCGCGCGCTTCCTTCAATGCCGCCGGCGGCAGTCGCTCGAGGAACTGCGACAGCAGCATCGTCTCGACCGACGGATCGGGCCGGTCATGGACCAGTTCCTCGACCGGCATCCCCAGCGCGCGGGCCACGCGGCGCAAGAGGATGATCGAGCAGTTACCCTCGCCGGTTTCCAGCTGCGCGAGATAGCGCTCGGAGAGCTGCGCGTGCTTCGCCAGGGCCTTGCGCGACATGCCGCGCCGATTGCGCATCATGCGCACGCGTTCGCCCAGCCGCCGTAGGTAGGGGTCCGAATCGGGTCCGGGAGGACGGGGCTTCGTGCCCCCCTTTTTGCGGGTCACTCGGGTGCGGCGTCTATCCATTTCGCAGTCATGCAATATAGTTCATAACGAGCGACAATCCTCCTATCGCATCTTGACGAATCCGCAGCGTCTTTGCGAGCCCGAAAAGGCATCCGTGCGCAGGGGCGGCGATCGGAGCGCGATTTCCTTGCTTTTGCCGCCTGCCGAGAATGGCCTCTCGAACGGAAACAGGGCGCTAAGTCTGGTCTTATGCCAAGGTGGTCTTGACCGCCGCCGCACAATGCCTGACTTCGGCGCCCCTCCGCGCGCACCGCGAGGTCGCAGGCTCGCACTCAGAGTGCGCCGCACCGCAGCATTGCTTTGGCCATTGTCGATGGACGCGAGGAGTGATACATCATGCACAATAATGCATACCGCAAGGACCCGCGTGCGTCGCTGCTTGCCCGAGGAGAAGCCGTGCCGGTGATCGATTTTCAGACCGACCCATCCCGCTATCGCCATTGGCGGATCGAGCGCAACGGCGAGATCGCCTATCTGATCATGGACGTCGATCCGGCGGGCGGGCTCTCGGACAGCTACGAGCTCAAGCTCAATTCCTACGATCTCGCGGTCGACATCGAGCTCAATGACGCCGTGCAGCGCTTGCGCTTCGAGCATCCGGACGCACGGGCCGTGGTCATCAAATCCGGCAAGGACAACGTATTTTGCGCCGGCGCCAATATCCGCATGCTCGGCAAGGCCACGCACGGCCACAAGGTGAATTTCTGCAAGTTCACCAACGAGACGCGGCTGGCGATCGAGGACGCGACGCAGAGCTCCGGCCAGTTCTACATCTGCGCCGTCAACGGCAATGCGGCCGGCGGCGGCTACGAATTGGCGCTCGCGGCCGACTACATCATGCTGGTCGACGACCGGCGCTCGGCGGTTGCTTTGCCGGAAACACCGCTCCTTGCCGTGCTGCCGGGGACCGGCGGGCTCACCCGCGTCACCGACAAGCGCAAGGTCCGGCGCGACCGCGCCGACGTTTTTTGCTCGGTCGAGGAAGGCATCCGCGGTACCAAAGCGCTCGAGTGGCGGCTCGTCGATGAGGTGGTGCCGAATTCGAAGTGGAGCGAGACGGTCGCGGCCCGCGCGCGTGAATTCGCCGCCCGCTCCGACCGCCCGCTTGGCGCCGCGGGAGTGAAGCTCACCCCGCTCGAACGCCGCATCGAAGCCGACCGGCTCGCCTATTCCCACGTCGAGGTTGAGATCGATCGTGCGCGCTTTCTCGCCACCATCACGGTGCGCGGTCCCTCTGATTCCGCGCCCCGTTCGGCAGGGGCCGCGCAGGCGCTCGGCGCGGCTTTTTGGCCGCTCACGGTCGCGCGCGAGCTGGAAGACGCGATTTTGCACCTGCGTTTCAACGAGCCGAAGATCGGCGTCCTGTTGTTGCGCACCGAAGGCAACCCGCAGACCGTGCTCGACTATGACGAGCTTCTCATCAAGGCCAACGGCGATTGGCTGATGCGTGAGATCCGCCACTACCTCAAGCGCGTGCTCAAGCGTCTCGATGTGACGGCACGGAGTTTGGTGGCGCTGATCGAGCCCGGCTCGTGCTTCGCCGGCACGCTCGCCGAATTGGCCTTCGCGGCCGACCGCTCGGCCATGCTGATCGGCACGCGCGACGGCGACAACCGGCCGCCCGCCGCACTCCTCCTCGGGGCAGCGAATTTCGGTGCCTACCCGATGGGCAACGGCCTGACCCGGCTGCAGACGCGTTTCCTCGGCGAGCCTGACACGCTCAAGCGCGCGGAGGAGAAGATCGGCGCCCGGCTCGAAGGCGCGGAGGCGGCAAAGCTCGGGCTCGTCACCTTCGCGTTCGAGGATTTCGACTGGGACGACGAGTTGCGCGTCATGCTGGAGGAACGGGCCAGTTTTTCGCCCGACGCCATGACGGCGATGGAAGCCAATCTGCGCTTCGCCGGGCCGGAGACGATGGAAACAAAAATCTTCGGCCGGCTCACCGCCTGGCAGAACTGGGTCTTTCTGCGCGGCAACGCCATCGGCGAGCAGGGCGCCCTCAAGCTTTACGGCACCGGCGTGCAGCCGACCTTCGACAAGGAAAGGGTCTGACCATGACCATGACGAGCACCGTCACCGACGTCGACTACGACGGACTGATCCCCAACAACGTGAACCTCAACGGCGACGCGCGGGTGAAGCGGGCCCTGGAGAAATGGCATCCGGGCTATATCGATTGGTGGCACGGCATGGGGCCGCAAGGGTTCCAGGAATCGCTGGTCTATTTGCGCACCGCGGTGAGCGTCGACGCCAAGGGGTGGGCGAAGTTCGATTACGTGCGCATGCCCGAATACCGCTGGGGCATCCTGCTCGCCCCGCAGGTGGAAGGCCGCAAGATCGCCTTCGGCTCGCACCGCGGCGAAGACGCCTGGCAGGAGGTGCCCGGCGAGTACCGGGCGATGCTGCGCCGCCTGATCGTCATTCAGGGCGACACCGAGCCGGCTTCCGTCGAGCAGCAGCGCCATCTCGGCCAGACCGCGCCCTCGCTCTACGACATGCGCAATCTGTTCCAGGTGAACGTCGAGGAAGGGCGGCATCTGTGGGCCATGGTCTATCTGTTGCAGAAATATTTCGGCACCGACGGCCGCGAGGAGGCCGAGGCGCTGCTGCAGCGCCGCTCGGGTGATCCGGACACGCCGCGCATGCTCGGCGCCTTCAACGAGAAGACGCCCGATTGGCTGTCGTTCTTCATGTTCACCTACTTCACCGACCGTGACGGCAAGATGCAGCTCGAAGCGCTGGCGCAATCCGGCTTCGATCCGCTCTCGCGTACCTGCCGCTTCATGCTGACCGAGGAAGCGCACCATATGTTCGTCGGCGAATCCGGCGTCGGCCGCGTCGTCGAGCGCACCTGCGAGGCCATGCAGCAAGCCGGAATCAAGGACCCCTACGACCAGAAGGCGGTGCGCAAGCTCGGCGTCATCGACCTGCCGACGATCCAGAAGAAGGCGAATTTGCACTTCTCCCTCACGCTCGATCTGTTCGGCAACGAGATCTCGACCAACGCCGCCAATGCCTTCCACGCCGGCCTAAAGGGCCGCTTCCGCGAGGACAAGCTCGAGGACGACCATGAGCTCGAGCACGGCACCTATCCGGTGCTCCGCCTGATCGACGGCGCGATCCGCCAGGAGGACGCGCCGGCACTCTCGGCGCTCAACATGCGGCTGCGCGACGACTATGTCGTCGACTGCAACAACGGCGTCGGCCGCTGGAATAAAATAATCGAGAAGTTCGGCATCCCGTTCAAGCTCACCCTTCCGCATGTCGCATTCCATCGGCATATCGGCGAGTTCGCCGGCATCCACGCCGACGTGACCGGCAAGATCCTGAGCGACGCCGAATGGGAGAAGCGCAAAGGCGAATTTCTGCCCTCCGACGAGGATCGCGCTTTCATCGAAAGCCTGATGCAGCCGCAATTCGAACCCGGAAAATTTGCCGGCTGGATCGCGCCGCCGAAGGTCGGCATCAACAACAAGCCCGGCGAGTTCGAATACGTGAAAATCGCTTCCTGACCGACGACGGCGCCGCGTGAAGCTGGCCATCGATTGGCACAACCGGGCTTCACGCTTCGCCCGCCTTGCAATATAGTTCATGGGGCAAGCGCCCTGCCGGGACGCAGGCGCAGCGTCACTGGGGCGTCGCCGATGAGCGCAAACTCGGTTGAAAAGCTGGAAAGTTATCTGGGCGGCCAGTGGTCGCGTGGGGACGGCGTCGAGACCGAATTGGTTGATCCGGTCAACGGCGAGATCCTCGCGAGCGTGAGCGCCCGCGGGCTTGATCTCGATGCCGCGTTGCAATTTGCCCGCAAGAAGGGCGGGGTCGCCTTGCGCGGCCTCAGTTTCGCGGAGCGGGCAAAGCTTATAGGAGCGATCGCCGACGTGCTGGTGGCCAACCGCGGCCGCTACGAGGCGATCGCGATCGCCAATTCCGGCAACACGCGCACCGACGCGGCGATCGATATCGACGGCGGGATCGGCACCCTGAAATACTATGCCCGGCTCGGCGCCTCGCTCGGCGACACACGCCTCGTCCTCGACGAGAAGCCGGTGCGCCTCGCCAAGGCCGAGAACTATCAGGCCATCCATCTGCTGGCGCCGCGCCGCGGCGTCGCCATTCACATCAACGCCTTCAACTTTCCGAGCTGGGGTCTTTGGGAAAAGGCCGCCGTGTCGCTCCTCGCCGGCGTGCCGTTCCTGGCAAAGCCTGCCTCCGCCACCGCGTGGCTGTCGCACGCGATGGTGCGCGACGTGGTCGCGGCCAATGTCGCGCCGTTAGGCGCCCTGAGCCTCTTGTGCGGCAGCGCCGACGGCCTCTTGCAGCACGCGAGCGGCGAGGATGTGGTGGCCTTTACCGGATCGTCGGCGACCGCAAACCGCGTCCGCACCCACCCGAACGTGTTGAGCCGCGGCGTGCTGGTCAATGTCGAGGCCGACAGCGTCAACGCCGCCTTGTTGGCGGCGGACGCTGCTCCGGGCACCGCGTCTTTCGACGCCTTCATCAAGGAGGTCGTGCGCGAGATCACGGTGAAAGCCGGGCAGAAATGCACCGCGATCCGCCGCATCTTCGTGCCGGCCGCGCGCGCGGATGCGGTTTGCGAAGCGCTCGCGACAAAACTCGCCGCCATCGTGGTCGGGGATCCGCGCCGCGAGGACGTGCGGATGGGCCCCGTCGTGACGAGGACGCAGCAGGCAGCCGCGCTGGAAGGCATTGCCCGGCTCGCAGGCGAATCCACGTTCGTTTGCGGCGGACCGACCGCGCCGGCCCTTGACGGGATCGACGCCGCCAGATCGTCCTTCGTTGCGCCGACCTTGCTGAGAGTCAGAGACTCGACAACGGCACGCGCCGTTCATGAGACCGAGGTTTTCGGTCCCGTCGCGTCGGTCATCGCCTATCGGGACGAGCAAGAATCCTTCGATCTGGTTGCCCGGGGCGGCGGCTCGCTGGTCGCGTCCATCTACGGCGAGGACCGCGCCTTCCTGGCTCGCGCCGCGGGCGAGCTTGCCTCCGCGCACGGACGCCTGCTGGTGGTCGAGCCCGCCATCGCCAACGCGCATACCGGCCACGGCATCGTCATGCCGCAATGTCATCACGGCGGTCCGGGCCGCGCCGGCAACGGCGAGGAGCTCGGCGGCCTGAACGGCTTGCGGCTCTATCATCAACGCGTCGCCGTGCAGGGCTCGACCGATTTGCTCGCGATGCTGCAAGCGAACACGGCGAGCTGGCATTGAACCAAGAGAAAAATAGGGGACCGGGAGACGCCATTGCTGGAGGATTTTTCGCGGCGTAGGCCCTACAACGCCGCGGCCGATTTCATTGACGCCAATGTGGCGCGCGGCTTCGGCAACAAGCTCGCCTTCATCGACGACGCCCGCTCCATCGCCTACGGCGAGCTGCAGACGGCGACGTTTCGGTTTGCCGCCGCCTTGCGGGCGCTGGACGTGCGGCCGGAAGAGCGGGTCATCTTGTTGCTGCACGACACCGTCGATTACCCGATCGCCTTTTGGGGAATGATCCGCGCCGGCGTCATCGTCGTTCCGGTCAATACTTTTCTGAACACCGAGCAATACGCATATCTGCTCGCCGACAGCCGCGCCGGCGCCATCGTGGTCGGTGCGCCGCTCGTCAAGGTGCTGGCGCCGGCGCTCGACCGCGCGCCGAGCCTGCGCACCGTGATCGTTGTCGGCGGCGGCGCCGAGGAGGCGGCCGCGTTCCCGGCCCGCGACGTCCAGCATTTCGCGGATCTCTTGGCGCGCGCGCCGGCGACGCCGTTCACCGCGCAAACCGTCTCCGACGAGGTCGCCTTCTGGCTCTACACCTCGGGCTCGACCGGTGATCCCAAGGCGGTCAAGCACGTGCATGCGAGCCTGATGGCGACCGCGCAGCTGTTTGGCCAGGGCGTGCTGGATATCCGCGGCTGCGACATCGCGTTCTCGGTAGCCAAGCTGTTCTTCGCCTACGGGCTCGGCAACGCCATGTCGTTCCCGATGTCGGTCGGTGCCAGCACCGTGCTGCTGCCGGCGCGGCCGACGCCCGAGGCGATTTTCGACATCATGCGCCGCCACCGCCCGACGATTTTTTACGGCGTGCCTTCGCTCTACGCGGCCTTGCTGGCGCACAAGGATTTGACCATCGGCGCCGGCTCGGACCGGCTGCGCGTCTGCGTCTCGGCCGGCGAGGCGCTGCCGGCGCATATCGGCGAGCGCTGGCGTGCGGCGGTTGGCGTCGACATTCTCGACGGCATCGGCTCGACCGAGATGCTGCAGACGTTTCTCAGCAACCGCCCCGACGAGATTCGCTACGGCTCGACCGGCAAGCCGGTGCCCGGCTATGACGCAAAGATCCTCGACGAGAGCGGGCGTGAGCTCGGCCCCGGCGAGATCGGCGAGCTTGCCGTGCGCGGCCCCTCCGCCGGCGAAGGCTATTGGAACCAGCGGGCAAAGAGCCGCCGCACCTTCGCCGGCGAATGGACCCTGACCGGCGACAAATATTTCCGCGACCCGGAGGGCTACTATCATTACTGTGGGCGCACCGACGACATGTTCAAGGTTTCCGGCATGTGGGTGTCGCCGTTCGACGTCGAGGCGGCCCTCGTCTCGCACGAGGCCGTGCTCGAAGCCGCCGTGATCGGCAAGGAGGACGCCGACGGCCTGATCAAGCCCAAAGCCTTCATCGTCCTCAAGAACGGCTACGTCGCCGACGACCGCCTCTACGAAACGCTGCGCCTCCACGTGAAGGAGCACGCCGGCCCGTGGAAGTTCCCCCGTTGGATCGCGATCCGCTCGGACCTGCCGCGCACCGCGACAGGCAAGATTCAGCGGTTCAAGCTGCGCGATGAGGATGCGGCGTAAGAGCCGCACTCGTCGCGAACGAACTCAGGTCGCAATGCAAACTCGGGCGTCGAAGCAACTCTAACGTCATCCCGGGCCCCGTGTGTTTAATCCGGGGACATGGCTGACACCTGTTCGGACACATCACTGACACCTTCCGGACAAGTCAAGTCGATCAGGTTGATCCGACACTGCGCTGCCATCGTCGCTCAGCACGAAGTCCAACATGCACGTCGGAGTTTGTTGCCCGATGGGTCCCGGGACAAGCCTGGGATGACAGGCGGTTAGGGCGGAGCCGAATTGGAAAGGTCCGTTGCCGTCGAGGCGGGCCGGAACCTTGGTCGGGCGGCGAACGTTCCGTTTTCATGCCGGCCTTCGCGGCTTGGCGAAGCCGCGGCTCAATGTGTTTGGGGAGATCAGCTATGTGGGTGATCGTAGCCATGAACCTGGCCTTCAGCGACGCGCCTGAACTGACGGTTGTTCCTGGGCCCGAGTTCAAGACCGAGGCTGAGTGTCTACGCGCCGTCAACGTGCGCGGAGGGTTCGACTCGCAAGGGGGCGAAGTGAAGTTTTCGGTCTGCGTGCCGAAAGGCTCGGTTCAGCTCGGGCAACAGTCGAACCCGGATTCGGACGGCCACGACGCCCATTGATCGCGGCCATTAGAGATGACCCTCGCGGCGACCTCTACTATCCTTCAAACAACCGTTGCACCAATCTGCGGGCCATGACGCCGGCGACGCGGCGGCGGTAGTGGCCGGGGGTGAAGGTGGTCTTCATCGCCATGATCTGATCGCGCACGAGGTCGTCGAGGGCCTTGAAGACGCGCTCGTCTAGCGCACCACCACAGAGTTCCGCGGCGCCTTCGAGCAGAACCGGGCGCGGATTGGTGCCGGTGAAGGCGACGCGCAGGTCGACGAGGCTTTCGCCGTCGCGCCGCAGCGCCACCGCCACGCCGGCGACGGGGTATTCGATCGAGCGGCGGACGCGGATCTTGTCGTAGGCCGAGCGCAGGTTTTGCGTGTTGCGCGCGCGCACGACGGTGACGAACTCGCCGGCGCGCAGCGCCAAGAAATTCTTGCCGTCGCCGCTCAAGCCGTCGTGCTTGGCGTGGCCGATATAGAGGTCGTTGAGCGGCAGCGTGCGCCGGCCGGCCGGGCCCAGCAGATCGACCTCGGCGCGTAGCGTCAGCAGCGCGGGGGCGAGATCGCCGCTGAAGGTCGCGAAGCACACGCCGTGGCTCTTCGGCGCCACGTGACAGATTTTTCCCGTCGTCTTCAGACAATGATCATTGGCGGAGCGCCACCATTCGCTTTGATTGTAGAAGATGCAGCGCGTGTCGAGACACAGATTGCCGCCGACCGTGCCCATGTTGCGGTGGGTCGGTCCGGCGATGCAGGCCGCCGCCTGCGCCACCACCGGATAGTGGCGCACGACCTCGGGATGGCCCGCCAGCGCATGCAACGTGACCGAGGCACCGATCTCAAGCGCCGTCGCGTCGGCCGTGATCGCGGTCAGCTCGGTCACTTTGTTGATGTCGACCAGCACGGGCGGCGCGACGATGCCGCGCCGGATATTCACCAGCAGGTCGGTGCCGCCGCCGAGGAGGCGGCTTTCAGGATGCGCGGCGCGGGCGGCAAGGACTTCGTCCAGGGTGGTCGGACGCAGCAGCTGGAATTCCGGAAGCGCATCCATCAGGCGGCGGTCCTACCCTTGCCCAATGCCCGCCGCCGCTTCTCGATCGCGGCAAAGACCCGGTCGGGCGTCACCGGCAGGTCGTTGAAGCGCACGCCGATGGCGTCGGCGATCGCGTTGGTCAGGGCGGGAAGAAACGCGGCGAGCGAGCCTTCCCCGGCTTCCTTGGCGCCGAACGGGCCGTGCGGATCGATGCTCTCGATGATGCCGACCTCGATCGGCGGGGAATCCGCAATGGTCGGCACCCGGTAGTCGAGCATGTTGCCGGTGAGGAGGAGGCCATCGTGATAGCCGGTCTCCTCGCTCATCGCCTGGCCCATGCCCATCCACACCGAGCCCTGCACCTGGCCTTCGACGGTGAGCCGGTTGAGCGCCTTGCCGCAATCGTGCGCGACCCAGACCTTGTCGACGGTGACGACGCCGGTTTCCTCATCGACGCTGACCTCGACGACCTGCGCCGAGTAGCTGTAGCCCATGGTGCCGCCGATCGCCGCGCCACGATATTTCTTGCCGCCGTGCGATTCCGGAATGGTCGAATAGTTGCCGGTCACCGTGATGGTGCCGGTGTCCTTCAGCGCCTCGGTGACGACCTCGTTGAAGGTCAGCCCCTTGTCCTGCGCGCCGGCGCGATAGAGCTCGCCCAGGCATTCGATGTCCGACGGCGCGGCGTCAAGCTTGCGCGCGGCGGCGGCAACGAGCACGGCTTTGAGATTGCGCGCGGCGTCGATCGCGGCGTTGCCGACCATGAACGTCACGCGCGACGAATAGGAGCCGTTGTCCTTGGGCACCACATCGCTGTCGCCGCTGATGATGCGGATGCGCGACAGATCGAGTCCCAGCACCTCGGCGACGCTTTGCACCAGGATCGTGGAGGAGCCCTGGCCGATATCGGCGGCGCCGGTGAGGAGGACGATCGAGCCGTCAAAATCGAGTTTGAGCTTGATGGTCGCGTGCGGCTCCCCGGTCCAGTTGACCGGCTTCGAGGCGCCGCTGATGTAGTGCGAGCAGGCCATGCCGAGGCCCTTGCCTTTCGGCAGCGTGCCGCGGCGCGAACGCCACCCGCTTTCCCGCTCGACCCAGTCGAGACATTCGGGCAGCCCGTAGCTGTTCACCATCAGATCATTGTCGGTGCGGGTCGGCGCGTTGAGCAAGTTCGCGCGCCGCACCGCGAACGGATCGAGCTTCAGCTTTTCCGCCATCTGATCGAGCAGGGCTTCGAACGCAAAGCGGATGTCGACCGTGCCGTGGCCGCGGAAGGCGCCGCAGGGCGGCGTGTTGGTCAGCACCCGCTTGCCGAGATATTTCACGTTGTGCAGGTCGTAGATGGCGTAGAGCATCGACCCGGCATAGAGGATGGTGACGACGCCGTAGCCGGAATGTCCGCCGCCGCGCTGATAGCATTCGCACTCGACCGCGGTGATGCGCCCGTCCGCCCGCATGCCGAGCTTGAGGCGAATATCGGTCTCCGGCCGTCCGCGATGCGTGATGAAGTTTTCCTCGCGGTTGGTCACCATGCGCACGCTGCCGCCGACCTTGCGCGCCAGCAGCGCGGTGATCAGCTCGACATTGAGCGTCTCGGTGCGGCAGCCGAAGCCGCCGCCCACATGCGGCTTGACCACCCGGATCCGCGCCATGTCCATGTCGAGGATCTGTGCCAGCATCAGGTGCACGTAGTAGGGCACTTGCGTGCTGGCATGCACGGTCATGCGGTCGCGCACGGCGTCGTATTCGGCGATCGCCGCATGCATCTCCATCTGATTCTGACATACCTCGGCGCAATTGTAGGTCTCCTCGCAGACGAGGTCAGCTTGCGCAAAGCCCTCCTCGATACTGCCGAGCTCGAACAGAACGTCGCGCTCGACATTGCCCGGCTTGCGCTCATGCAGCGGGACGGCGTCGGGCGCGAGCGCTTCCTTGGCCGTGTAATAGGCCGGCAGCTCGCGCACCTGCATGCGGATCAGCGAGAGGGCCTTGCGCGCCGTCGCATCGTCGTCCGCAGCGACCGCCGCCACCGGCTCGCCGCGGTAGCGCACCTTGTGGCGCGCCAGCGGATGCTCGCTGCGGGCAATCGGCAGGACGCCAAAGGTCTTGTCGCAGTCGGCGCCGGTGACGATCGCCCGCACGCCGGGAAGTTTTAAAGCTTCCGAGATATCGACCGCCAGAATCTCGGCGTGCGAATAGGGACTGCGGTAGATGCGGCCGGCAAGCATGCCGGGGGCGAGAATATCGGCCGTGTATTTGGCGCGGCCGGACACTTTTTCCGGCCCGTCGACCATCGGCACATAAGCGCCGATCGTGTGCGTGGGAAAAATCTCGTTCATGGGGCGACGTCCGCGATCTGCAGCTCGGCGGCATGGCGCACGGCCTCGATGATTTTCACATAGCCGGTGCAGCGGCAGATATTGCTGCCCAGCGCCGCGAGGATCTCGTCATCGGTCGGCCGCGGATTGTGGCGCAGCAAACCGACCGAGGCCATGATGAAGCCGGGCGTGCAGTAGCCGCACTGGGCGCCGAGCTTTTCGTGAAAACCACGCTGCACGGCCGAAAGCCGGCCATCCGCTCCGAGCGATTCCACCGTGTCGACGCGCGTTCCGTCGATGCTCGCGGCGAGCGTCAGGCACGAGAGCCGCGCCAGGTCGTCGACCAGCACCGTGCAGGCGCCGCATTCGCCGCCGTCGCATCCGGTCTTCGTTCCGGTCAGGCCGACGGTCTCGCGCAAATAGTCGAGCAGCAACAGATTGTCGGCCACCGCATCGACCCGTTTGCGGCCGTTGAGGGTGAGCGCGAGAATGCGTGCCATGGTGGTCTCCAAGCCGGCGCTGGGGCCAACCGACGCATGCACTATATCGCATGCCTGGGGCATGCCAAATGCACGCGACCGGGTCGGGATGGCCCGGTTCCGGCCTTTGACAGCCGCATTGCGCGCTAGAGCCAGTTCCGCTGATGTTGACGCATTCCTCCCCCTGAAATGGTCGCGTGCCGCAAATAATGGCCTCACGATGCGGAGAGCGATCCCCACCCCGACCCTCCCCTTTTCAAGGGGAGGGAGCGAGAGGCGGTTCAACTTGACCGGAACATGCGCTAGACTGACTTAGCAATTGCGATGACGGAGTCTCACCGATTTGGCTGAAGCCGCTCCCATGATGGGTGCTTCCGCGCCCTTGCCGACAGGGCGCAAACGGTGGAGCGGCATTGGCAACGGTGCGGATCCGTCTCCGTTCCAACGCGGCGCCGCCATCACGGCCGACATGGTGAAGCAACGCGCGCGGGAGCTTGGCGCCGATCTGGTCGGCATCGCCGACGCGGCGATCCTCAACGCCTTTCCGCCCGATCCGCGCTGGCCGCAGACGCCGGAGCGCATCTCGCCCTACATCAAGAGCGTCATCGTCCTGATCCAGCATATTCCGGTCGGCGCGTTCCGCTGCCGCTCGAACACCCCCGTGCAGTACATCGATATGCTGGTGCTGCGGAAGATGGACAAGATCGCCTACCGGATCGGCGAGGAGCTCGAGAGAGCCGGTCACCCGACCTTCGTGGTGCCGGCGCAGGAAACCGAGTGGTCCTACAAGCGGGCGAGCTACGGCCGCTTGTCGACGCGCCACCTCGGCGTCGAGGCGGGTCTCGGAACGCTGGGGCTCGAGGTCAACATCCTCACTCCTGAATACGGACCGCGGCTCTATCTCACCGGCGTCCTCACCGAATTGCCGCTCGCGGCCGACGCACCGATGACGGAGCAGGTCTGCATCGGCGAGTCCTGCAGCCGGTGCCTGCATTCGTGCCCCGGCGACGCGGTTTTGCATTTCGGCATCGACAAGCGTGGCTGCGCCGAGCATGCGCAAGAGTTCGGCTTCGCGCAGATTTTGAAATTCTTCGAGCAGGCCTTCGATGCGCAGGCGAACGGCACCGCGGCACAACAGGTCGCCGCGATGGCGCGCTCGCGCGACTTCTTCGGTTTCTGGCAGGGGCTCCTGCGCGTCGTGGGCTCATTCGGCGACTGCCCGCGCTGCCTTGCGGTCTGTCCGGTCGGCAACGACTACCATGCACACCTTGCCGAGTCGCAGAAGGTAATCCCCGAGAAGACGCCGAAGAAGGTCACGCTGGCCAAAGACATGCAGGCGGCGCGGCGCCGCGGGGACCCGGTCGCCGGGTTGAACGAGTGGAATATCCGTTGGGTCGGCGCGGAGGGCTACAAGGGAATCGTGGCGCGACAGCTGCAAGAGTTCAAACGCCTGCAGAAGGAACGCGCCGCCGCCGCGGCGCCCGACGGCGAGAAATAAGGGACCGGATGGTCGGCATCTTTCGCCAAGCTATCACCGCAGCCGACGTCAAGGCCAAGGCCAAGGAGCTCGGCGCCGATCTCGTCGGCATTGCCGACGGCGAGGTGATGAACGGCCATCCGCCCGATCCGGCCGATCCGCGCCGGCCGATCGACATCACCGAGCTCGACTACAAGCGGGTCATCGTCCTCGCCAAGCATCTCAACAACGGCGTCGCCCGCATCATGCCCTGGGGCGACCGCACCAAATTCTATAACGACGAGCTTGCGGTCTCGACGCTCGAAGAAGTCTCGCTCGAGCTCGTCTACTGGCTCGAGGATCTCGGCTACCCGGCGATCATCATTCCGCCGACCCACGTCGATCCGTGGCGCTACAACGACGATCCCAAACAGCACATGACAACGCTGCTGTCGCTGCCGCATGCGGCGGTGGAGGCGGGCCTCGGCACGCTCGGTCTCAATCTGCAACTGCTCACGCCCGAATTCGGGCCGCGGGTGATTCTCACGGCGGTCATGTCCTCCGTCGACGTCGAGCCGGACCAGCGGCGCACCGACAGCCTCTGTCTTGGTCCAAGCTGCGGGCGGTGCCTCAAGGCCTGTCCGGCCGACGCGGTCCAGCACTGGGCGCGCGATTGGGAGGCGTGCGACACCTTTCGCTCGCCCTACGGCTTCGCCAAGCTGACGAGCCACATCGAAACGGTGCTGGCCGAGCCGGACGCGCAAAGGAAAAAGGAGCTGTTGCGCAGCGAGACCACGTTCAACCTGTGGCAAAGCATTTTGCGGGGCTCGGGCGTGATCACGGGCTGTCGCCGCTGCGCCGACGTGTGCCCGATCGGTGACGACTATGCCGACATGCTCGCGGACGCGCTCGAGCAGATCGCCGAGGACACGGCGGCCAAGCAACTGCGCCTTGTCGACATGGTGAATGCCGAGCAACAGAACGCGCTGCCGCGGGACTACGAGGCGCAGCACAGATGGATCGGGTCCCTCGCGCGGCCCGAGCGCGACGCGTCATGAGCGCGCTCGTTCCTACGCTCTCGCCGCCGAAATCCAAGGCCGCGATCGAAAAAATACAGGCGGAGCGTAAGCGCCACGCCGTGCAGCAGGCCAAGCGGGCGCCGTTCTTCAAGGGCAAGCTCGATCACGTGCAGGTCGAGCGGCTCGACGACCCGGCCGAATGGAGCAAGATCCCGATCCTCGACAAGGACATGCTGCGCGGCATGTCGGACGCCGAGTTCTACCAAAGCTTCTGCCTTCCTGCCGCTGAGGGCGACAGTATCTCGCAATACTGGCGCTCCGGCGGGACCACCGGCCGGCCTTTGTTCTATCCCCGCAGCCGTCGCGATCTCGCCGCGGCGACGGTCGGCTTCTGCCGCGTCTACCACTGCGCCGGCGTGCGCGCGCCGCAACGGGTGCATTGCTCGTTCCCGCTCGGCATCCACCCGGCCGGGCAGATGATGGCGCGCGCCGCGGAGGAATGCGGTCTGGCGGTGCTGATGGCGGGCGCCGGCACGACGACGCCGTCGGCGCTGCAGCTGGAGCTGATCGACAAGCTGCGCCCGCAGCTCTGGATGGGGATGTCGAGCTACGCGCTGCACCTCGCCAACCTTGCGGACCAAAACGGTATGGATCTTTCCGGCGGTTCGGTGGAGCGCGTCATCTGCTCGGCCGAGCCGATCTCGAAGGCCAAGCGCGACAAGATCGAATCGCTGTGGGGCGCGCAGGTGCGCGACTCGTTCGGCATGACCGAAGCCGGCATGATGGGGGCCGAGGACGGCGAGGTTTTGGGCTTCCGGATCTGGACCGACCTGTTCCACGTCGAGGTCGTCGATCCCGAATCGAAGGAAGCCGTTCCCGACGGTCAGGTCGGCGCGCTCGTCGTCACGCCGCTGTTCACCAACAACATCACCCCGTTCCTGCGCTGGATGTCCGGGGATCTCGTGACCTGCGAGAGCGCGGCGCCCGGCGAGAGCCCGTTCTCGGTCTTCCCGGTCGTCCGTCACGCCCACCGCACCAGCGGGTTCTTCAAGGTCAAGGGCGTCAACATCGACCACGGCGCGTTCGAGGACCTGCTCTTTCGGCAACAAGCGCTCAATGATTTCAAGTGCGAGGCGCTGACGATCGGCTCAGGCGACATTTTGCGCGTCTCGGTCGAAATCAAGCGCGGCTCGGACGCGCCCGCCGCGATCGCCGACCTGTCGAACGAGATCAAGCGCGTGTTCGAGCTCACCGCCGAAATCGTTCAACTCGAGCTCGGCACGCTCGCGAAAGAATTCGAAGCAAGCATCAAAGCCCCGCGCATCGTCGACCGCCGCGGGTAGAGCAGCTCGTTTTTTTGACAAACAACAGACCCTCCACGTCATGGCCGGACTTGTTCCGGCCATCCACGTCTTCCGTACCAACAAGAAAGTCGTAGATGGCCGTGACAAGCACGGCCATGACGCGGAGAGGTTATTGTTTCATCTGTTAGCTCAGCTTGAACCGCTCGATGATGTCGGGGGGGATGGGGCGCGCCCGCAGGCGATCGCCCGGCTGGCGTTCGACCCAGACCCGCGTCTCTTGGCCGTCGGCGGCGAGTTGCCCGTCGTTCCAAAGCTCGTGCTTCACATCGAAGCTCGAGCGCCGGAATTCGCCGATGGTCGCCGTGAGCTCCACCGCGTCGCCCCACTTGACCGGCTGCAGAAAACGCCCCCGCACGTCGACGAGCGGCATGGTGACGCCAAACGTCTCGGTGATCTTCGCCGGCGCCACCCCAAGCGCATGCTGGAACAGCAACCAAGTGCTCTCGTCGAAGAACTCGAAGAACCGGCTGTTGAAGACGATGCCGGCAGGATCGCAATGACCCCATTCGATGGTGATTTGCCGGCGGAAAGTCAGGTAGCTCACAGGCGGCTCATTCCATGCTGCACGTTTGGAGCATGTGCGACAGCCCGGAGAGAGAAATCAAGCATGCATTCCGATAGACCTTCATTAGAACGAGCCTTCGCGGACCGCGAGCAGATCCAGCAAGGCCGTCTCCTCGGGCCGCGCCGCGATCCGCGTATGCACCGCGCCCGCGCTGACGAGAGGCTCGGCAACCTGAGACGACAAGCAATAGTGCATCGGCGCCAAACCTTGGCGCAGCAGGCCCGCATTGCGGCAGCAATCTAGATAAGCCTCGGCCGAGCGACGGGAGAGGTGCAGCACGCCCTCAAGCGCTCCTGCCGTGAGTGCTTGGCGCGCAACGTCCGGCAACGCCTCGGCCTTGACGGCACGATACGCGACGGTGGTTTTCACCACGATGCCAAGCGCCGCGAGGTCGCCCGCAAGATCACCGCTGCGGTCAAGCGCGGCCACGTAAAGGAGCGGCGCCGCATCGGCACGCTGGTGCTGCGTGATGAGAGGGCCGAGCGCCCGCACGTCCTGGTCGGCCGAGATCACGGCGGAGAATCCAGCGGCGCGGGCAGCTTCCGCGCTGCGTTTCCCGACTGCGAAGACCGGAAGCCCGATAACCTCGTGCCGCCGCGGATGGGATGCAAGCCAGCGCGCCGCATTGGCGCTGGTTATGACGACCCCGCCGAAAGGGCCCTGGCCAAAATCCGCATCGGCGATCGGCTCGATGCGCAGCAGCGGTGCCGCGATCACGTCATGGCCGCGCTCGCGCAATAGCGCCGCGGTCCGTGCGCAGTCCGGTTCAGGGCGCGTCACGAGCAGGCGCACGGGCAATCCCCAATCAAAAGAACCCCGCGCCGGCGCGGCGCTTCAGCTCGCGGCCGGCGTCGGCGCCGAGGGCTGCGGCTTCGCCGGCGGGACCCACGCGGATGATCTCGTGCGCCTGACTGCCGTCGGGTTTCAGGATCATGCCGCGCAGGCGCAGCTCACCGTCCGCAACCGATGCGTAGCCGGCGATGGGCGTGCGGCACGAGCCGTCGAGCACCGCCAAGAACGCCCGCTCCGCCGCGATCGCGGCGGCGGTGGCGGGATCGGCGATGGCGCCGAGGAGATCACGCATGCGCGCATCGGCGGCGCGGACCTCGATGCAGACGGCGCCTTGTCCAACCGCCGGCAGGAATTCCTCGATCGAGAGAATACAGGTGGCGGCGTGCGCAAGGCCGAGACGCTTGAGCCCGGCCAAGGCGAGCACGGTAGCATCGACCACGCCGTTGTCGACCTTGCGCAGGCGCGTCTCGACGTTGCCGCGAAAGGGGATGACGTTGAGGTCCGGCCGGGTGCGCTTGACCATGGCGTGCCGCCGCGGCGAGGCGGTGCCGACGGTTGCGTTCGGCGCCAGATCGCGCAAGGTCGTGGCCTTCGTACTGATGAAGACGTCGCGCACATCCTCGCGCGGCAGAAACGCTGCCAGCAGCAGCCCGTCCGGCAGGAGCGTCGGCAAATCCTTGGTGGAATGCACCGCGATGTCGATCGCGCCCGCGGCGAGCGCCTCCTCGATCTCCTTGGCGAAGAGGCCCTTGCCGCCGGCGTCGGCCAATGGCCGATCGGTGATCCGGTCGCCGGTGGTGCGGATGACCTCGAGCGGCATGCCTGCGGCATCGAGCCCATGTGCTGCGGCCAACCGCGCACGCACTTCGTTGGCTTGGGCAAGCGCGAGCTTTGAGCCGCGCGAACCGATGCGCAGGAGGGCAGGCCTGTTCGAGGATTGCGCCATCCGACCTCGTAATGCTACCCCCCAGCTTACGATCGCTTCTATATTTGGTCGTACCGTCGGCGGCAAACGGGTGTCGGTTTGCGCAACAAGATGCTCCCTCGGGGTGACTAAGTGGTTGTACTCGGTATCGAGACGACCTGCGACGAAACCGCCGCCGCGCTGATCCTGCGGGACGAGGACGGAACCGGCAAGATTCTGTCCAACATTGTTTGGTCGCAGATCAGCGAGCATGCCGCCTTCGGCGGGGTCGTGCCGGAAATCGCCGCGCGCGCGCATGTCGAAATGCTCGACCGCATCATCAACCAAGCGATGCAGGATGCCGATCAGACCTTCGAATCGATCGACGGCGTCGCCGCCGCTGCCGGGCCGGGCCTGATCGGCGGCGTGATCGTCGGGTTGACCACGGCGAAGGCGATTTCGCTCGTCAACGAAAAGCCGCTGATCGCGGTCAACCATCTGGAAGCGCATGCGCTGACGGCGCGGCTGACCGACAACACGCCGTTCCCGTACTGTTTGTTCCTCGCCTCGGGCGGGCACACGCAGATCGTGGCGGTGCGCGGCGTCGGCGACTATCTCCGCATCGGCACCACGCGCGACGATGCGATCGGCGAGGCCTTCGACAAGACGGCAAAGTTGCTCGGCCTGGGCTATCCGGGCGGACCGCAGGTGGAGAAGGAGGCCGAGCGGGGCGTTCCGGGCCGGTTCGAGCTGCCGCGGCCGATGCACGGGCGCCCCGAGGCGGATTTCTCGCTCTCGGGCCTGAAGACGGCGCTGCGGCTCGAAGCCGAAAAGATCGCGCCGCTCAGCGACGCCGACGTGTCGGATCTCTGCGCGGCCTTTCAACGCGCCGTCGGAGAGATCATTTTGGATCGGCTGCGCGCGGGCATTCTGCTGTTCCGCGAGCGCGTCGGCGCGCCGAAGGCCTTGGTGGCGGCAGGCGGCGTCGTCGCCAATCAGACGATCCGGAAAATTCTCCAGCGCGCCGCGTTCGAAGGCGGCACCGTGCTCGTTGCCCCGCCGGTGGCGCTTTGCACCGACAACGGCGCCATGATCGCCTGGGCCGGGGCCGAGCGGCTCGCGCTCGGCTTGACCGATTCCCTCGACGTAGCGCCGCGCGCGCGCTGGCCGCTCGAGGAGGTCACCGGCGAACGGCCGCCGCAACCCGCAGAGCCCGCCAAGCCGCGCGGTCGCGCGCGGTGGCGTCTGTGACGGCCGGCGCAGCGAATGGCCTTCGATCGCATCGCGGTGCTCGGAGCCGGCGCCTGGGGCACCGCGCTCGCTAATATTTTGGCCCGCAGCGGCCGTTCCGTGGCGCTGTGGGCGCGCAATCCAGCCATCGCGGCCGCGATTCGCGAGAGCCGTGAGAATGGGCGGTTGCCCGGCATCCCGATCGAAGACCGGGTCGCGATTACCGATCAGCTTGCGGACGTTTCGGACGCCGATGCCGTTCTGCTGGCCGTGCCCGCGCAGGCGCTGCGCGGCGTCGCTATCGCCGTTGCGCCCGGCCTGCGCGAGGCCACGCCACTGATCGCCTGCGCCAAAGGCATCGAGCGCGGCACGCACAAATTCATGACCGAGGTGATTGCGGAGGCGGCGCCGACGGCGTGCGCGGCGATCCTATCCGGCCCGAGCTTTGCCGCCGACGTCGCGCGCGGCCTGCCGACCGCGGTGACGCTCGCCGCCGCCGACGAGGCGCTCGCCGCGGCGCTTGCGGGGGCGCTGGGCTCGACCTCGTTTCGTCTCTACCACTCGACCGACATCCGCGGGGTGGAGATCGGCGGCGCGGCCAAGAACGTGCTCGCCATCGCCGCCGGCATCGTCGCGGGCCGTGGCCTCGGCTCGAGCGCCAGCGCCGCGCTCACCACGCGCGGCTTCGCCGAGCTTTTCCGCTTCGGCAAGGCGTTCGATGCACGGCCGGAGACGCTGGTCGGCCTTTCCGGCCTCGGCGATCTCATCCTCACCTGCTCGAGCCCGCAATCGCGCAATTTTTCCTTCGGGCTCGCGCTCGGGCGCGGATCGACGCCGGCCCAGGCGACAGGCAAGCTCGCCGAGGGTATTTTTACCGCCTCGGTGCTGGTCGACATGGCGCAGGCCCGCGCGGTCGAGATGCCGATCGCGACAGCCGTGTCGGCGGTCCTCGACGGCCGCCTGAGCGTCGATCAAGCCATCGAGTCGCTGCTGACGCGACCGTTTCGTGCTGAGGGATGAATGGCCCATTGGCTGATGAAGAGCGAGCCCTGTACAAGTAGACGGCCGAAGCAGAATCAAGCTCGAGCCGGCGTTGTCTTCGAGGCAATCTCCAGCTCTCGTTGCAGGCGAACCAGTTCGACGAATCTTTTCGTGATAATCCGGACAGCAGCGACCTTCGTGCGTTTCGACGGCAGCGAAGTGCCCAGATACTCGGACGCGATGCACACTACTTCCGCCTTGCGGACGGTCTTATCCGCAGCAAGATCGGCCGCGACGGTGATCAAAGTCCGGTCCTTGGTATCTTTATTGCCGGATTCTTTTTTAGCCGGATATTCTCTCCGAGTTAGTCGCATAGATTGCAAAACGGCGGGGCCCTTCTGTCCGTGAAACGGACGCACAAGGGACCGCTGCGGGATGTGCTGGCGAAGAACATGCGCCGGCTTCGTCCGCGCGCGGACTCAGCCTGGAGGCCCTGGCGCACCACTGCGGGTTGAACCGCGCCTACCTTGAGTGCCATCGAGCGGGCCGAGCGCGCAACGTGTCGGTCGACAACATCGCACGGATCGCGAGGGGGCTGCAGGTGGAGCCGTGGAGGCTGCTCAGGGAGGAGTGAGCGAGTCCATTGGTGACGAGTCGCAGGTTGAACCTCAAATGACAGCGCGCTCGGCATCGAAACGGCAGGGCAAGAAGGGATTAAACCCCTGACAGGTGTTTGGACAACGTGGGGTTGACCGTCCATGCGATAGAGTGTCATGCTTATTATACAATGCCTGACGGACGGCTTATGAGCGTGTTACTTGAAGGAGGGAGTCCCTAGATGCCAATTGAGCCGGTTTCCATTGCAGTAAAGGTTGGAGTCGAGGTCCTTACTAAGGTCGCGCCGAAGGGGATCGCTTGGCTTTCGGCCCAGATGTTCGGCATGACTTTGCTGGTCATAGGCGAGCGCCGTGCGGGCAAATCCAGCTTTGTGAACTATTTCGAATATGGAGTATTACTTTCGAAAGGAACAAGGACGCCGCGCACACAGGAGATACGCGACACCGCTTCGTTCGACTTGTCTATCGGGAGGGACAAAGCGCTAAGGATGAGTGTCCGGAAAGCCACGGATACTCGAGGGCACGACACTCCGAAGGAGCAAGCGGCGCTCGTCGTTAGGCGAAAGCCGACTGTGTTAATGATCTTTCTTGATGTTTCGCGCGACTGGGACGCTTCTGACGAAGACTATGGGTACTTGTACTTGAAGAAGGTTCTTGAAGAACTAAACTCGAAAACTATACGCTCTAAAGGAGTTTCTAATAACTTGAAGCATCTCTGCATTGTGTTGAACAAAGCAGATGAGGTCGACGCCACGGAATATCAGAAGAAGGTGAGGAGCGTCAAAGGTATATTGCGAGCTTTCGGTGCGCCAAATTGGGGGCCAGGAAAGGATGACATTGCTATATATCGCTGCATTTCTATCGACCACGATGAAGCTCTACAATTGTTGGATGGAATATTGAAATCGATCGTCGTGGCTGCCATGCTTAAGGATCAATGATGCCAGGCTCGGAATACATCTCCGAATCTCCAGAAAAAATCCCGGCAGCAAAGTATGTTGCCATCAATGAAATTAATAGGTTGCAAGCTGCGAGTTCGCCTTCCGTCCTTGTGAACCGTGCGCTGAGCACAGCGCTCGTTATCGTGGTGGTTATTCTTCCAATTTGGAGGAGCC
>JBKQHQ010000018.1:0-24657 GCA_052148715.1 Xanthobacteraceae bacterium
TGCGCCCGTCGATAAGCACGTCGATGCGCGTCACATCGAGGCCCGAGGGCGAGCGCAGCTCGTAATTGATGGTGAGATCGTTGGCGGAGAACCGGGAGCCGTCGCCGGGATTGATCATGCGGATCACCGGCGGCAGCTGCGCGATGATCGGCTTCGTATCCTCCCGGCGCCGCGCCGCGCTGTTCGCCTCCTCGATAGCCTTCCCTTCGTCAAGAGTCTCCAAGACCTTTTGCACCACGTCGGGCCGGCTAAAGCGCTCGCGGAAGCGTGAGGCCGGGAAGAAGTCGGCCGCCTGATCCCAGCCCCGGTTCAGGTGCCAGCCGATCAGGTCCTCGCCGCCAGGCGAGGCCATGTAGTAGCCGGACGGTGTCCAGGCCACCCAGCGCATGTCGTCTTTGTTCACGAACAGGGCAATCAGCTCCTGCCCGTCGCTCACCCGATGCCACCGGATGGTCCCGTCGTCATAGGCGACAAGCAGGACACGACCGTCTCCCGTTATGTTCACGCCCCATGCGACGCCCGGCATTTCTTTATTCCACTGCTCCCGCCCCTGGGGGTCGAAGGCGCGCAATCGAAAGTCCGCCCCGAGCACGAAGCGGCCGCCGTCGGGGGTGATCGCCAGCGAGCGTGATTTTTCGAACTGTTCGAGCGTCAGCTCCTTGCCGCCCAGCTTGGGAGCCGTGCTGTCCTGCCAATCCGTGACAGCGATGCCGGCGATCTTGGGTACCGCCAATCCGGGCGCAGTGGCGTCCTTGGCCAAGGTCGCACCCGCGAGATCGAAGAGAACCGGGCTGGCACTGCCGACGCCGAGGCCGAACCGGACCTGGCGTCCGTCGCGGGACGCTTGAAACGCCCCCGCGAGCTTGAGGCGCATGTCAACGTTGACCCCCGACTTGCTCAGCCGCGGCGTGCCGTCCCGATCGAGCAAGGCGAACAGCGGATCCCCGGCGCCGACCGCGATACCTGTGTTGCATGGTTGGATATCGAAGACGTTACTCAGAGCAACCGGATGCTCCTGCCGGGACCCCGCACCACCCCGATCCCAAAGGACGACGGGATATCTCAACACACCGTCGCTTCCCCGCGAGGTGTACGTACCTCCCGCAACAAGTTGCCGTCCGTCCGCGGACCAGGTGACCGTACCCAAATTAACATTGTTGGAGCTGGGCGTGTTTACCGTGAAGGCGAGGGTCAGATCTGAGGTCTCGTAGATCTCGACCGCAGCGCTCTCCCGGTGGCCTACCGCGAGCCGGTCGCCGGCAGGATCCACCGCCACGCTGCGGGGTCGCGGGCCGCCGCGGGTCTGCACCTTCTTGACCAGCCGGAAACGCGTATCATAAGCCCGAAGATAACCATCGTAGGCCACCGTGAAGAGCCGCCCGTCGGGTGCGAAGGCCGCGCCATAGCTGTCACTCGCGTAATCGCGATCGGCCGCGACCTCGCGCATCTGCTCGGTGTCGATCACCCGCAAACCCTTGTTGCCGAGCGTTGCCGCGAGGAAACGGCCATCAGCCGAGAACGCGAGGTGAAAAATGGCGCTCTCGAAGTCGCCGACGCGCGCCCGCAGCGCTCCGGTAGCGGCATCAAACAGGTAGACGCTCATGCGTTGCTGGTTCGGCCAGCGCGCATCATATCCGCCCGCGGCGACCAGCCTGCCGTCGGGCGAAACCGCGACCGCATAGATCTTGCCGTTATTGCCGGCACCGATCGGCGGGCGCAGGGTCTTGAGCAGTCGTCCGTCGGGCAGCGACCACAGCCGCACCGTCTTGTCGTCGGACCCGGTCGCCAGCAGCCGGCACTCGCGGTCCACCCCGATACGCTTGATCACGGCGGTGTGCATGCCGGTCTCGATGGACAGAATCGGGTCGGTCACGGGACAGGCTTTTATGGCGGTCTCCGTCGCCTGCGTGGGCGCTCCGTCGATCGCGCCCTTGTAGCAACCAGCCTCGGCGAGCCGCCGCTGCAGAGCCGTGATTTCCTCGCGGCCCATCGCCCCGAGGTCCCTGGCCGCGGCGCTTTCGGCCGTCAGCGCGAGAAGCGCGATGATCGCGATACTGCGCAAATTCATGACCCACCTTTGTCTGCGCGATTGTCCGGTCAGTTGGCTCCGGCGCGCATGCCTCGGCCGCCGCTCGCACCAACACATACCATCGATGATGGTCGAAATATTGATGTAGGGGGAAGTTTTTTCGGCCGGAGAAGAACGGGAGCTGAACGGAGAGCGGTCCAAAAATTCTCTCGATGGAATAGGCAGGCGCGCCGCTGCGGCGGCCCGTCACGCTCGGCGGCTCATCTCGGGGATCATTTCGCCAACGAGACGGATGATCCGCTCGCGCTCGGCCGGTTCGTGGGTATGCGGAATGATGGCGATCTCATCGACAAGGCCGGTGGAGGCCAATCGCTCGAGCTGCGAACGCGCCTCGGCAGGGGTGCCGGCGACGGCGAAGCGCTCGACCAGCTCATCGGACACGATGTCGCCATGCGCCGAGCCGGCGACCATGTGCTCATAATATTGGTAGTGCTCGTAGATCTTGCGCACCACCTCCATCGTGGCCGGATCGAGATCGAATGGGAGCTTGCGTTTGAGGATGCGCGCGACATGCGCCTTGACGGCGCTGCGGGCAACGCGCCCATCATCGTGGATCGAGCAGGGGGTCCAACAAACCACGCGAAAGTTTTCGGCCTTCAGATCGCGTCCCGCTTCGGCGGCGCCGGCCTCGAGCTGCACACGTGACGCGCGCAAAAACTGCGGATCGGTTCCGACGAGGACGATCACGCCATCGCCGATCTTGCCGGCGAGGCGATGGATCTTTGGGCTGCTGACGGCCAAATACACTGGAATCCTTGTTTCCGGCTCGGCGTAGGTCAATCGCACCTGGGCGTTCGTGTCCGGATAGGTTACCGCTTGCCCGCCGATCAGGCCGCGCAGGACGCCGACCGATTGCTCGAGCTTGGCCAGGGTGGAGGGTTTCTTGCCGATGGTTTCCAGCGAGCTGTCGCCGGCACCTATGCCGAGCCGAAGCCGGTTCCCCGTCGCTTCGCGCAGCGTGGCCCAGGCGGCCGCGATCACACCGAGATCGCGGGTGATCGGATTCGTCACGCCCGTTGCGAGGGTGATCCGCGTCGTGGCCATGGCGGCCGCGCCGAGGATGACATAGGCCTCCCGCCAGATCATCTGCGAGTCGCCGATGTAGGCACAGGAATAACCAAGATCCTCGGCGAGCTTGACGAGCGTCACCATCCGTTTGAACGGCTCGGTCGGAAAGAGGCCGACGCCGAACGTCACGCTGTGCATTGTTTCATTCCTTCTTGTCGGAAGCGCATGTGTTCAGTCACCCCGCGCCTCGAAGCGACCGGTATTGCAGCAGCAGAAGAAGGCTCGCTTGGCGGGCGGAGGCGTTTGCCTGCTGCGATCGGCAACGACCGGTTGGCCGTCGATCAGCACGTGCGAGATGCCCGGTAGGTCGCCGTGCGCGATCGCGTCTTGGAGCGTCGTTCCCGCCGAACCCGTGATTGGTCCGCAAACGACGATGTCGGCAACCCGTCCCACCGCAAGAATGCCGACATCGAGCCCGTGCGCGCGCGCCGTGTTGCCGGTCGCGACCGCCACGGCCTCGCCGGGTAACAGGCCGCACATGGAGGCAAGAAACAGGATGTTGCGCAGCATGCCGCGCGGGATGACCCCGGTGCCCCCCGGGGTGTCGGTGCCGAGCGTAAGCCGCGCGAGTTGTCCCTTTTCGGCGAGGCGGGCGACGAGACGCGCGGTCGAGCGGTAATTTCCGGACGAGCACACCTCGAGGGCAAAGGTTGTCCGATCGACCACCGCGTCGATATCGTCGTCGCTCATCGGGATCGGGCCGCCGCTGACGTGGGCGGCAATGTCCGGCTGCAGCCATGCCAGCACGTCGTAGCCGCAGACGACGCTCGCGCCCGAGCGCGACACTCCGCCGGTATGGACCTTGACGCGCATCCCGCGGGCGCGGCTCCACGCCACGTAGTTGCGCGCCTCCGCGGTGTCGGCGCTGAACGGATAGAAGAGGAATTTTGCCCATTTGACTCCGGCATCGGCGAGGCGGTCGAAGTGCGCTTCCGTCATCTTCGGCACCAGCAGCACGGTTCCGGCGTGGACCTTGACGCCGCTCCAGCGAACGCGGCCGGTGGTGGCGGCGGTCACGACGGCAAGCGAGGTCACGAGTTCGGGCGTCAGATTCTCATAGTCTATGCCCGGGATATGCAATTCGCCGGCGGACACCATGGTCGTCGTGCCGCCGTGAAGATAGTTGCCGATCCAGCCGATGGCGTCCTGCGCCGGGGTCCATTCGCCGAACACCGGATGCACGTGACCGTCGACCAGGCCCGGCAGCACCGCCCCGCCCGCGGCATCGAGCACGGCATCGGCCTGCTCGTTCGACGGGTCGAGGGCGGCAATCATTCCGTCCTCGATCAGCAGCGACCTGATCGGCGCTGTCGGGCGGGCGAGGTCCCCGGTGAAGAGCTCGCCGATATTCTTGATGAGCATCGTCGTCATACGGCCACCTGCGGACGCCATTTCAGGACACGATCTTCCAGTAGCTTGGCCACCGACGTCAGCAGGACCGCAATGGCCCCGACCAGGACGAGCGCGGAATAGACCCGATCGGTCTGCAGCAGACCTTCCGCGGTGATGAGCTGGTAGCCAAGCCCGCCGGTTGCGCCAACGAACTCGCCAATAATAGCTCCGATGAGCGCATAGGAGACGCTCAAGCGGAACGCCGCGAAGATCCAGGAGAAAACCGACGGAAAGATCACGATGCGCACGAGCTGCGCCGGCCGTGCCCGCATCACGCGGATGGCATTGACGACGTCCTGGTCCACCGTCTTCACGCCGAGATAGGTGTTGTAGAACACCAGGAAGAAGACGAGCGACCAGGCGAGAAGGATCTTGGAGGCGATGCCGATGCCGAGCCAGAGCACCGCCAACGGCGCGATCGCCGGGCGAGGCATGGCGTTGAGCGCGGCCATGAACGGTTCGCCGACCTGCTCCAACGGTTTCCACATGCCGAAGGCCATGCCGACCGCGACGCCCGTCACCATCCCGACGGCGAGCCCCGCGAATGCCTCGAAAACCGTCACGCCGACGTCCCGCAGCAACAAGCCGTCGGCAAAGCCGTTCTTCAGGTCGGCCACGACCCGGCTGGGACTGGAGATGAAGAACGGATCGACGAGCCGCACGCCCGCGATCAGGTCGCCGGCGCAGAATTGCCAGAACAACAGGCCGCCGACCAGCACGAGAAGCCGATAGGCGTAGACTTTCGAGCGGCTCATTGGGCGTTTCTTTTGATCGGATCGGATTCCGCCATCAGCTGTTGCCAGAGCTTTTGGAAGAGATGCAGGAAGTCATCCGTGCCGCGCAAGTGCGCGGCCGAGCGGGGCTCGGGCAAATCGACGGGATAAACGTCGAGTATGCGGCCGGGGCTGCTCGACATGACCGCGACACGGCGGCCGAGCACCAGAGCCTCCGACAAGTCGTGGGTGATGAGCAGCACCGTCAGCCGAGTCTTGTCGTTGATCCGCAGCAACTCGTCCTGGAGCGCGGTTCGGTTGAACGCGTCGAGCGCCGCGAACGGCTCGTCCATCAGGATGACGTCGGGCCCATAGGCGAGTGTCCGCGCCAACGATACGCGCTGGCGCATGCCGCCGGAAAGCTCGTGCGGATAGAGGTTGCGGAACTTGGCGAGTCCGAC
Source organism: Xanthobacteraceae bacterium (assembly GCA_052148715.1). Taxonomy (GTDB): domain Bacteria; phylum Pseudomonadota; class Alphaproteobacteria; order Rhizobiales; family Xanthobacteraceae; genus JBKQHQ01. The sequence continues at coordinate 5,724 of JBKQHQ010000018.1, forward strand.
GAGCTCGATCAGTGCGCCGATCTTCTCCCGCCGCTCGGCCTTGCCGACGCCGCGCAGCTCCGGCCCCACCTCGACATTGCCGAGCACGGTCCGCCAGGGCAGCAGCGCGTCCTTCTGCGGCATGTAGCCAAGTCGGACGTTATTTGCCACCGTCAGCGAGCCCGAGAGCCCGGCCCCGGGCGGAAGCAGCCCGCACACGCTGTTGAGGAACGTCGTCTTGCCGCAGCCGCTCGGCCCCACCATCACGACGATGTCACCGGCCTGGATGCTCAGCGTCACGCCTTTCAAGGCGAGGAAGCGGTTCGCTCCCAACGTCACCGAGAAGTCTCGCGCCTCGATCAGGGTTGCTCCCACGGCTTTCGGCGCTGGCGCGTTCGCTTCCGTCACTGCCCCGCGCCGAAGCTGTTGTCGACGGCGCGCGCGAACGGCTGCGCCTCCTTGAACAAGCCGCTGTCGATCATGCGGTTCATGGTCGCTGTGAACACCTGCTCGTCGACCGTGGCCGTCCGCGGTACCCCGGGGACGATGCGCTCGAGGGACCTGCGCAAGATCTCCACGTCGGCTTGGCCGACGATGGGGGCGACGGCTTGCGCGACCTCTTCGAGCGAGACCGCGTGGATCCACGCATAGGCCTCGTTCTGGGCCGCGAAGAACCGGCGCAGGACGTCAGGCTTGCCGGCGACGAAGTCTTCCTTGGCCGCGATCACTTCGACCAGGCTCTGGGGCGAATCTATGAACTGCTGGTGCTGCGTAGGGTTCTGCAGGTCGATCACCGAATAACCGACCCCCTCGCTCAGCGCCATCGTCGTGCCCGGGTCCCAAAGCGTGACCGCGTCGACGCTGCCGGACTTGAGCGCGGATATGAGCGGCATCATGCCGCCGAGCGGCACGATCTTGATGTCGCGCGCGGCATCGAGCGAGCCGGCGCGGGCCAGCAGATTGGCGAAGGCCCAGCTTCCCGAACCCGGCGTCGTGATCCCGAGGGTGCGACCCTTCAGGTCGGCCGGCTTGGTGATCGTTCCCTTGAGATCGCTGCGTCCGATCAGCGAGTAGATCTCCATCACATGCGAGGCGCCGATGATCTTCACCGGGCGGCCCTGGAACTGCGCCTGCAGGGCGCTCACCGCGGCGAAGTACCCGATGTCGACATCACCGCTGAGCAGCGTGGCAAGGACCTTCGCACCACCCGGCATGACCACGCGCTCGATCTCGATGCCGTGCTTCTGAAAGAAGCCTTTCTGGATTGCGACATAGGCGCCAAGATGCGCGAACGAAACGGTGTCGCCGATCCGCACCTTGGTCAGCGGTTGCGCGACCGCCAGAGTCGGTGGTCCCCACGGAAGGCAGCAAGCCAGGAGCAAGACGCACAACAACCTACGGCATTCTTGGGGTTTCATCGAGCTCTCTGTGGTTGGGCGGTCGTGTGCAACGCGCGGTATCGGCGCTCGATGCTTTCATGCTGAAGGACGACGTACCGAAAAGCCCGCTCGCCAAGCCTTCGCACCTGAATTGGACCCGGTTGGGAGAAGAATACGCACCCATAGTGTTTGCACGGTGGGTTCGTTTCGGCAACTCGCAATTCTCGCGTGTTGCATGCGGATCTGCCACTGAGAGCCGTCATCGGCTCTCCGCCCCCGCCTTTAAATACAGGAGAGTGGCGCCGGTTCGCCGATGGCGCCGTGGGTTCGTTTCGGTAACTCACAATTCTCGCGTGTTTCGGGCTGATTTGCGACTGAGGGCCGTCATCAGCTCGGCACCCCTTGCATTAAAATACAGGAGAATAACAGGGGCTCCGGTTTTGCTGCCGTCCATGGCCGTAACTTGTTCCCGGTGAAGCAACCTCTGCGCCACGAGGCGAGCCCGTGCGACGCGCCCGGCCCGTCACAGCTCTCGCGCGCTCGCGGGACGCCTAACAAATCGCCCTGGCGTAGCGGGTTGACACTCGTACCATCGGCAGCGCGCATCGAAGAATCACATCCTGCCACGCTACCGACCTTGTGTCAACACCGTTTCTGTAAATAGCGTTCCTTCAATGCCCGCTTTGCATCCGCTTGCTTAGCGTCAACCGCGAACTAGCGACCGGCGTCGATCCTAAACCTAGGTATGTGTTCTCTCAAACCGATGTGGGGTTCGGTTCAACCTCGGTAGAATGGATCGGTTCGTCCGCGTGATTACCTTGCAACCAGGCGGTAGGGCGCCGTCACGAAAGTTTCGCACGAAGAAGCGCGGGCGCCAGGACCAACTGGGCGCATGCGCCGTTAATGACGGGCGGTCGCCAAGCAAGGGATAAGGAGTCATGAGCTTAGGAGCCTTTGCGCGCGGGTACGCATCGAAACCTACAAGGTGGCGGGCTCGGGTCCCCGGGAGGTCGGTGCTGACCCTTGGACGTTATTTTGTGTCGAGTGTGCGCGGAAGATGAGAATCACGACGGCGGCACCGGCCCTGGAGGGGAGGGAAACACGCACTTACCGGTGCGCTTGCGGTCACAGCGAATGGATCAGCGTGGCCCTCGGCGGCGGCTTCCGAACATGAGCTTCCCCGATGGATCCGTCGCAGCAACGTGGCGGAATCACCACGGCAAACAGCGGAGTTTATCGTGAGCCACACCATCCGCGTCGCTTCTGGCGACCGTTGCCGACAAGGCGGTGTCTGAATTCGACTCCGCGCTGCGGTAGGCGGTTCTTCGCCCAAAGAAGATTCTGCGACGGAGCGCCCGGACTCCGACTTCCGGGCAACCGGGTCAACCCAAGCAAACCGACAGGAGAACCCCAATGACGTCAATGAGTCCGAACTTCACCAGCACATCAAGCACCATGCTGGACGCCCTGCGCGCGCACTGGAAGCTGTTTCTGCTCCAGGGCATCGTGATGATCATCTTGGGCGTTCTCGCCGTCGCCGCGCCTGCGATCGCGACCGTGGCCGTCGACATCTTCGTCGGATGGCTCTTCCTGCTCAGCGGCATCGTCGGGCTGATTGCCTTGTTTTCGGTCGGCGGCGTGTCGGGCTTCCTCTGGACGCTCGTAACGGCGCTTCTATCGTTGGCCGTCGGAGCGCTGTTGATTTGGAAGCCGGTCGAAGGCGCGGTCTCGCTCACGCTGCTGCTCACCGCCTTCTTCGTAGCGGAGGGTATTTTCCAGATCGCGTCATCGTTCACCTACCGCGGCGCTCTGCCCGGCGGGTGGGGCTGGATGTTGGCGAGCGGTATTTGCGACTTGCTGCTGGCCGCCGTGATCATTTTCGCCTTTCCGACGAGTTCCCTCTGGGCGCTGGGTCTGATTGTCGGGGTCAACCTGATCACATCAGGCGCCGCTGTGGTCACGATGGCGATCGCGGGGTGGGAAGGCGCTTGAGCCTCGTCGCTTCCGTTTCACCTGCTGTCGCTGGAGACTATCATGGCATCCGACACCGATCTCGGTACCGATCTTGCGCACCTGAAGACGGACACGACGCGGCTCGTGGGAGACAACGACAGATTGCGCCGGATCAACGCTCAAATGCTTGCGGCCCTTAGCTATGCGTTGCCGGTTCTGCGCGATGGCCTTCCCGAGTGCGTTAATTTCGATTGGACGCGAGAAGCCGTCGTCAAAGTCCAAGAGGCCATTGCCGAGGCGGAGCGTGATCCTTGAGCGCAGGCCTGAGACGCAGGTAGCGGCGTTGTTGCGGCGGCGGGTTTTTCCTCGCGATGGGGGCACGGCGCTCCTTCAAGATTGTAGTCAAGCGGAGCAGTAGGTGCGGCGCGCAATTCGCGTGCATAAGCTCGCTAGCCGTGCCCCCGCTGCTTGGCCGCCTGGCTTCCGGCGATGCGTCCCATGACGAGGCAGTTCGCCAACGAGCCGCCGCCGATATAATCGTCATAGAAGAGGCCGCCAGCGCCTTCGCCGGCCGCGTAAAGACCCGCGATGACGCGTCCGTCGGTTTCCAGCACCCGGGCAGCGGTGTCGATCATGATACCCCCGAAGGTCAGAGTGATACCGGGAACCAGCGGAAAGAAGGCATAGAATTTCGGCGTCGAGATCTTGTAGGCAAGGGTCGCCTTGGCGGGATCCGCATCCGGGGCCGTTCCGTCCTTAACGGCGTCGTTGAACTGCTTCACGGTCGCGGCCAACTGAGCCGGCGGAACGCCGATCTTCGCCGCCAGCTCCTCGATCGTGGCAGCTTCGATAAGCGGGAGCTTCAGGTGTTCGAACACGGTCAGTGAGCTGACGACGTCGGGCAATTTCTTGATCTCCTCGTCAAAGATCAGCGCCACGGTCTGGCCCGGTTGCTTGAGGGCCGCCTTGCCGTTGGCGACATAGCCCCTCGATTCGTCTATATAGCGCTTGCCGTCGCGGTTGATCCCTAAGCAGTAGGGCAGCGCCGCGAACGGATTGCCGGCCGCCGTCTCCTTCTGATTCACTGCAGCGATATGGAGCGACGCCAGTCCGCCCATATTGACCAGACCGGCGCCCGCCTCCTGCGCCATCAGCTGCCCGTCGCCGGTCGCCCACTTGACGCCGCGCACCATCATGGCCCCGGCGTTCGGGTCGACGAATTCCTCGAGGATGAGCGAATTCCCCGAGTAACCGCCGGCGGCAATGATGACGGCCTTCGCCGTGTAATCGACTACCCCCTGCGGACCGACGGCGCGCACGCCCGCAACGGCACCCCGCTCGTCCATGATGAGCTGCTTCGCCTTCGTTTCGTAAACCACCTTGCCGCCGAGGCTCACGAAGCGTTGGCGCAAAGTACCGAGCAGGCCCGGCATACCCACATACGCTCCCGGTGCTGCCGTGAAGACGCTGACGCGATATGGCGCCTCCGGTGCGAGCGGCAGGAATTGCGCGCCATGCTCCTTCATCCACGCGACGCCGCCGAGGACCTGCTCGGCGAGAACTCGGTAGATGTCAAGGTTTCCCCGCCCTTGGCTCTTCTTGGTGAAGTCCTCCAAATATTGCTGCTTCGCTTCCGGCGTATCGGCGCTCGGCACCACGAATAGGCCGCCGGCCAAGCGCGAATCGCCGCCGCTATGATTCTCCGCCATTTTTTCAAGGACGATCACGTCCGCGCCATCGAGCCTCGCCTGCAGCGCAGCCGCCGTGCCGCTCATTCCGGTGCCGATCACGACGACGTCGTGCGCTTCGGTCTGCCGACCTTTCGGCAGCAACTGAGCTTTTGCTCGGCGCACCGACGTTAGACCGGCCGCGGCGGCCCCCAATCCAAATCCCGCCAAAAGCCTGCGGCGGTTGACGCGATCTTGTGATTTCGTTGTCATTTCGTGTTTCCTCCGGTCATTTGACGTTGAACTGAAAACTATGGTGGCAGTCGCTGCAGGACACTTCGGATGGCTTGTGTATGTGATGGCAGTCGCTGCAGGTTTGGGCCTCGCCCGATTCCAAATGCGGCGGCGCGTGCGGGTTGGGAACTGCGTTGCTGGTCAGCCCCGCAAGCCGCGCCTGGTCGCCATGGCAGCTCAAGCAGGCCGAATTCGGAGCCGCTGCGCTCGGCGGGCTTTCATGATGGCACGATCCGCATTGCAGACCGGCGGCCTCGTGGCGGTCGATGAGGAGGGACCGATCGTCACCCCAACAATTTGCTATTATAGTCGCCCAGAAGACTGAGGCTATGATCCAAAGCAGAAGCCTGGGCATCGACGAGGGCCTATCTCGCTCATTCAATTGTTCTGCAGATTGCCAATATCGGCGGTCCGGACCTTGATCTGAATCAATGCCGTCCGGCTCCCCCCCAAATCGCACTTTTTAATAAATTATTCGGTCAGGGACGCGGGGGCGTTGCCCACGCACACGGAGCCGGCGCGGAGAGGCAAAGTCTCGGGACGCCTCCGCGCAGTTGGTGAACAAGGCACTCGATATGTCAGTGCGGTCGGCGCTCCGTCCGGCTTTTCTTCGATGAGGGCGGGCGACATCGCCCTTCGTCCAGCGCGCCATTGCGGTGTCGACGTTGAACTGCCCGCCAAGCTGAAGCCGCAAGGGGCCGAAGGGGAAATGAGTACCCCGATGATGTACTCATTTGAATCGCCACAAAAATAATCGCGAGGCCGTGAGTTTAGGCTTTTGCATAATTGGCACCGCTGCGAATCGGATATGGTCCTGCATCGCCCCTGCGCGTCGTGACCAGGGCGGTCCACCAAATCGGTCGCCTCGTGTGGTCAGTGTTTCGGAGAGGGAACGCCCACATGGGCGATGAAGCGACAAGAATTCCCGAGGCTGAGGCCTGGACCTAGAGAACTCGCTCGCGGGATGAATTTGGCCATGCCACGTTTCAAAGCCATGCCAATCACGATTTCGTCGGGAAGCATCATCTTTCCGGTGTTAGCAACCGTCCTGATACTCATTATGCTTTTTGGGATTCAATGGATTTGCACGGCCATCGCGGCGGTCGTCTCCTTTTAGTCTCGGCACCGGTCGGCGTTCCCGCCGAACCATTGCATCACAACGACGACACAGACCGGATCGCGCCGGTCAATTCCGGGCCATTTGTCAGGAGTGAGGGCCGTTGTTAGGAGCGCCCGATCAAGCAGCTGTTCCTTCGCCGACAGCCTTATCCATTTCATTGGACACGGACCGATGGTCGACCAAGAAACCTTAAAGCATTTCCTACTCAAATCGACGCACATCCCTCGCCGCGTCATGGCCGGACTATGTTCCGGCCATCCACGCCTTCGCTGAGCCGCAAGGCAGCAAAGACGTGGATGCCCGCGACAAGCGCGGGCATGACAGCGGGTGTATGATTCAATCCGAACGAGACTTGCTTTAGGGCGCGGATCCAATACTTCCGCCGCGGGCATTAATCAATGAGCGTGCGGTCGCCGCGTCTTCCGCGACGCCCTGCAGCCCAAACGGCAGCTGCAGCAACGAGCGCGCTTTCGGATTTTCGCCGGGAACGGGTGCACGAACGCGGATAACGTTGGCTCCGCTTATCCAGACCGGTTTACCATCGGGTCTGGTGAGTTTGGCGCAGAGCTCCATCAGTCCAAGCCGCTCTATTACCGACGGCACGTCTTCTTTGACGGCGGAGGATATCCCGAAGCCGAGGTCGATGGCCGTAGCACCTGGACGTTCCGGACTTTCTGTGACGCGGATAACTTTGGCGCCGTTGATCCAGACCGGTTTGTCGTTAGGTGTAGCGAGTTTGCCGAAGGGCGGAGTCACGCCAAGCCGCATTAACACAGACGGCACGTCCTCCCGGACTGACTGGCTGAACCCGTCTCCATCCATGATCGCGTTAATCCGTGCCGAACTCCGCTCGTCGGCAAATGGCTCACGAACGCGCGCAACGGCAGCGCCTTTTATCCAGATCGAACCGAGGTTCGGTGCCAGGAATTTGGCTAAAGGCGAATTCGCCGGAAGTCGTTCAATTATCGAGTCAGGTCGTTCGACGGTTCTAAGGAAATGGAGCTTGCCCAAGTAGACTTCGGTATAACGTCCTCCATCAAGCGAAAATGACTCCCTCATCAGAACAACGTTGTTGGGGTCGAACATCGGCAACGGAACGGGGCGCGCGGCCGCCGGCGACGACCGTGCACCCATCGTGCCCAGAGCCGTTGCGGCCAGGACTGTAACGAGGATGACTCCGATCGCGCGCAGCATGGCCCGCTCCCGAGTTCTGCCGACATTGGCCGGAATGTAGCACAGGGCAAGCCGCGCGCTCTCCAATCGGTTTGGCGGCCGGATTGCGATGAACCGGCTTCCGAGCCGTCCGCCTCTGTGCAAAAATGCTGCACCAAGGGATTCCGGCTGGAGGCCTCATCATGCGCCTATTGGCAGCTTTCGCTTGCGCCGTAGTGCTAATACCGACTCTCGCCTTGGCACAGTTGCAGCCCGGCAGCGCCGGCGGGACCATCGGCAAGACGGACAAGTCGATTTCGGGGGGCGAGGAGCAAGGCGGGCCCTCGCAACGCCCCCCTCGTTCCGCGAGCCAAAGCCCTAACGGCGGACAGACGTTGCCGCAGCTTATTCGGTTAAACGCAATGGGCACCTACTCGATCACGTTGCGCCACGTGGGAGGCAATGTCTACCAGGGGACATGGAACGGGTACCCGATAACATCACGGATGACGGTGAGCATGACACCGACCTCCATGACCCTTCAACGTCAGGACACGAGTAACGCAATTGGGCCATTGTATTCGGGGACCTATTCGGGGACGCGCTCTGGAAATACCGCCTCCGGCAACTTCGTCCATACCGATGGGGTCCAAGGCGCTTGGCAGGCGTCGTGGTAGTGTGGGCTGCCGGCTTCCGACCTGCTGTGGCATGATGTGGGTGCCGAGGATTCCGGCTCGGGGGCTTACCATGCACCTTGTGGCAGCTTTCGCTTGCGCCGTGATGCTGATTTGCCTCGGCATTGCGCCGGGTCATGCCGAAAAGCGCGTCGCGCTTGTCATCGGAAACAAGGACTACAAGCCGGGTGTTGGCGCACTGGTGAACCCGCTCAACGACATTCGCGTCGTGGGTGACGCGCTCAAGTCCGTCGGCTTCGAACTGCTCACGCCCGTGCAAAACGCGACACGGACCGAGATGTTGAGCGGGGTTTACGAGTTTGCGTCGAAGCTGAAAGCCGCCGGCCCGGAGGCCGTCGGTTTCCTGTACTACTCCGGTCACGGCGTTGCGTCGGGGGGTGAGAACTACTTGATTCCCGTCGATATTGACGAGCCATCGACGGTGAAACTCAGCATTCAGGGTGTGCGGCAAAGCGAGGTGCTGGCCATCCTGCGCAACCAGGCGCCGAACGCTGCCCACTATCTGGTGCTTGACGCATGCCGCAACGCTTTGCAGGGCGCGCGCGGTGGTAAAGGATTCGTGCCGGTCGGGGAGCAGAGCGGCGTATTGGTGGCGTTCGCGGCCGAACCTGGAAGGACCGCTTCGGACACGGGCCAAGGCAGCGGCCCCTACGCTGCAGCATTGGCCGCAGAGTTGGTGAAGCCCGGCCAAAACGACCTGCTCATGTTCCACAAGGTCCGCATCGCCGTGATCAACAAGACGGGCGGCGACCAGATTCCGTGGACAGAGGATGGCATCCAGCGACCGGACCGGCCGATGTTTGCTGGTGAAAATAAACCTGTGGCGACAGCGCCATCGACACAACCGGCGACGGCCGGCGAGGCGGCGCAGGCGTGGGCGATGGCGCAGAACACGACCAGCGTCGCGGTGCTGGAGGAGTTCATTAGGCGCTTTGGCGGCAGCTTCTATGCGGCCCTCGCGCGCGCCCGGCTCGACGACCTGAAGAAGGCGCAGCTGGCGGCGATGGTGCCGCCAACTATGCCTGCCAGCCCGTGCGGCGGCGTGACCTTGGCGTCGCTGTCCTCGCGTTCAGCGCAGCCGCTGTCCGCGAACGAAGAATGCGCGCTCAAGCCGAAGGACGTCTTCAGGGAGTGTGATAAGTGCCCGGAGATGGTCGTGATACCCGCAGGGAGCTTCACCATGGGCTCGCCGGCGAGCGAGGAGAGGCACGGAAGCGACGAGGAACCCCAGCACTCGGTGACGATAGCCAAGCGTTTTGCGGCTGGCCGTTTTGCGGTGACGTTCGACGAATGGGCCGCTTGCGTGGCCGGCGGCGGTTGCAACGGTTACGAGCCATCGGATCCTCTGGGCTGGGGTCGCGGCCGGCAGCCGGTGATCAGGGTGTCGTGGGATGATGCCAAGGCTTATGTGGCGTGGCTGTCGCGCAAGACCGGGAAGCCCTACCGTTTACTAAGCGAAGCGGAGCGGGAGTACGTGACCCGCGCGGGAACGACGACGACATTCTGGTGGGGCGCATCGATCTCAACGAGTCAGGCCAACTATGACGGGCGTTACACGTATGCCGGCGGCCCTAAAGGCGAGTTTCGGCAAAAGACGGTTCCGGTTGATACTTTTCAGCCAAATCCATGGGGTCTCTATCAAGTGCACGGCAATGTCTACGAGTGGGTGGAGGATTGCTGGCACGACAGTTACACGGGGGCTCCATCCGATGGCTCACCGTGGGTATCCGGAGAGTGCAAGTACCGTGTCATTCGCGGCGGTTCCTGGAACTGGCTTCCATGGTACATCCGCGCGGCTTGGCGCAGCAGTGGCTCACCTGACCAACGGCTCTACGTCGGGGGGTTCCGGCTGGCCAGGGCGCTCTGATCTCCGTCCTCAAGACTGCGGCCTAGATTGTCAAACCGTAATGCGAAAGCTGGAATCCGAATCTTGCGCGCCATCAGTCAAATGGAAGACTCGCGCTTGCCCTACGCAATCGCCGTGCTTTGCGAAAATATCGTAAATCGCCCGGCGGAATGAAGCACGGCAAGGGGGCTCAGCCCGAGCGACCCCAAAGGATCTTTTTCATGGCCTTGCCTAGCCGTGTCGATGATCGGTTTTGAGACGCGGTCAGCGATTTCCTAAAATCACGTCTTGATTCTTTCCGCGTCTTGAAACGGAAGCCGCCGCCCGGCTTTTGCACGGTGGATTTTGCCATCTACCCTCCGTCACGGCTGATCCTCCGACTCGTAAAATCGTACCACCGAGCGATCCAAGATTGACGTGACCGCGAACGGACGTTGTGCGTAAAGTGCGCGCTGTGCAGGACAGGTTGCGGGGCAATATGAGACTGCGGGGCGTTGGCGCGCTGACGATTATAGTTTGCTGTGTCGTCGTTGCTGGTTGTGCCGGGCAGCTTGCTCAGATCGCCCAAGACAAGCCGACGGCACTGCAAGACGCACCGACGATCCCGCAGGCAACACCGACGGCCGCCAAAGCTGAGCCGACGCCCCCCCAAGCTGCGGTGAAACCCGCTCAGGAAGCGCAGAGGGTCGATCCGTTGAAGGACCCTCGCCGAATGCTCATCGACGGCGTGAATTTATGCGTAACTCGCGAAGCACAGACGGAATCGTTGAACCGCGTTGATACTGAGACTGCCGCCTATGCGGTCGTTGCGCGTTGTGCCGGACCACTTCAGGAATTCAAATCGTACATGGCCGGCCATTTCCCACAGAACGCGCCCGAGTTTGAAGATTGGTGGCGAACCGAAGAGGCGGATGCGCTCGACTTTGCCAGAAAGACCATCACCCTGGCGCGGGCACAATAGATAACATGCAACAAATAAGCCGATAGTTGAGCGCGAACGATATTTGTGAGGCCTCGCGGCGCGGGCGGTCCAGGGCTGTTGCCGCAGGTTGCGGCCGTCCAGCTCGATCAGGTCGAAGGCCCAGGGAACTTGCTCCGGGATGGTATATGCACGTTATCAACAGCAATCCACCGCGCCGCAGTTAAGTAATTGGCCTATCTAGACTAGCCGTGTCACGGTGTTGCGTCGATTGACGATCACCTCGAAACTGAGGGCAACACCCTCGAACCGGCATCAGCCGCTCAGCGGCGAGTGAGAAGGACCGCCTGTCATGAAGTATCATATCGCATGGGCTCGATCGGCGGGCCCAATGCTGGCGACGGTGCTAAGCCTTCTGATTGTCGCCGCCGCCGATGCACAAACGCCACCACCGAAGCCTCCGGCTAAGCCCCCCGCGGCGGCACCCGCACCGCAACAGGCCGCCGCGCCCGCACAGGGTCAGCAACAGCTTCAGCTGCTCTATTCTCCTTGGGCGAAGTTTTGTGGAAAAGGCCAGGAGGCTAACGGGAAGCCATTTTGCATGATCGGAAAGAATGGACGCTTGGAGACGGGGCAACCAGCCGTTGCCGTGGTGTTGATCCAGCCCGAAGGCGGGCCCAACTTGTTGCGCGTCACGCTGCCGCTTGCCATGCAACTTCAGCCCGGCGCGCGCGTCATGGTGGATCAGGCGAGGCTAGCCAGCATGAAATCGGATACGCAAGGCGTGCCGTATACGGTCTGCACCGCCGCCGGATGCATAGCTGATTTCGAAGCAACACCCGATGTGATCAATCAACTGAAGAAGGGAAAGGGTCTCCGCGTGCAAGGCTTCGGCGGGGCGGGTGAGCTCCTCGATATTCCGCTCCCGCTGGAAGACTTTGCCAAGATTCTTGACGGACCGCCGACCGACCCGAAGGTGATCGATCAGGAGAAGAAGATGATGCAAGACGAGCTGAGCCGGCGTGCGGACGAACTCCGCAAGAAGCTCCAGAACCAGCAAGGCGCTACGGTCCAACCCGGTAAGTGATCCACAGCTCCAGCTCTTTACCTCCGGAGACTGTATTCGCCGGGTCGTTGGCGGCGGCTCTTGGGATCGCCCTCCGGCGTTTCTTCGCTCGGCCAGCCGCTACAACCACAGCACCGTGCGGGACAATAGCTTCGGTTTTCGGATCGCGAGGACGCTCTGAGCGTCCGTGAATCAAAGTATCTCGACGAGATTCCGAACCAGAAGATCACCAAGGACATCTGGAGTTCGCCAGCCATATCGCTCGGATCAAACAAAGATGCATGCGCCACAATCTAGCGTCCCGAGGCCGAGCAACCATCGCGTGCTGCTTGGGGTAAGAGGCGAGAGACGGGTTGACTACGACAGCCCGCCCTTGATCACGGTCAGGACCGGCAGTGCGGTAGTTCTCTGCCGATAAGGGCGGCCGTCGGGCGCGACCGGTGGAGCCTTGAGCTCGGCGGTCCGCAAAAGCGCCAAGGCTGCCCTCAGTTCATTCAACACTGCTTCCGGGCTGATGCTCGCAAAGGCGGTCAGGCTGCATTGCTCGGCGGCTGCCGCGAGTATCGCATTCTTCTGACAGTCAACTCGGTCGGTCCGTTGCAGCTCGGCCTTGAGGGCCTCATAGAACGATGACGCCAAGAGCAGGCATTTCACGATCGAGCCGTTAGCGGCCACACAGCGCTCGACCGCAGACGCGGCTTGCTCGCCGGCTTCGACCAATTCGAGCGGTACTACACCTTGGACCACGACACGCTCCAGAGCACACAATTAACGTCTCCTGATACCTGATTCGGCCGAGCAACGTCGAGAATCTTCGCAACCGCGGCGACATTTCCGAATTCGGTATCATAATCCTCCATCGATCAGGCGGCAAGTTGGCCTCCGCTCGCGGCTTGAGGTCCGGCGCGGAGGCCTTCTCCCGGAAGATATGCGCAAAGAGCTCGGGACGCAGCGCGCCCAGCTGCCGGTCAAGGTTCCGGTGAGGCGAGGAAACCCGCGCGCAGCGGATCTTCATTGTGCACCGATTTTCACCGGAACGCCGGCGCCATGCTCTTCACCCACCATCGCACCTGATAAGCGCCCTTGCACCGCGGCGTGACGCGCGTGCCGTCGATCATCGTCACGCTGCGAAAGCGCTCGCGCAGCCCGTGGTCGCGCTCGGCGGCTTGGTCGAGATAGGCCTTGCCCCGGTCCACGACCCATCGCGCCGCGACGATCCCGCAGTGCGGCGGGTCCAGATATGGAGTGAGTTTTGCCTCGGAAGGCGCGTACTCCTTCGGGTCTTGTCCGGCGAGGTCGATGTGCTGCGCGGCAAGGAGCGCATCGCGCGATGGGCTGTCTGCACCGAGCTTTGGCGCCAGCGTATCATAATATTTGAACCCGCAGCCCCGCGCCGACCCGCTCTCGTAGTCGAGCAATGCGAGCGCCTCCGGCCTACCAGTATTGCTGAAGTCGAGATGCAGACGGCCGATCAACCGGGTTTCGCGGCGCGGCGTCTCGTCGTCGGCTGGCTGCGGCTGGACCTCGCGGAGCTCGTCACGCGCGACGCGCGCGCAAAGTCCCGCTGCGGCGTCGTTCAACGGCTCGAGCCGTTCCTGCTCATCGACCTCGAAATCGCACACCAGATGATGCTCGTTGCTGCGATCGATGATGCCGAGCGCGACGACGCGGCGCGCCGTCTCGGCCTCGAAATAGAGGGCGTAGACGCGTCCGCCGTAAGGAAACCAACGCGCTCCGAACCACCAATAATCGCGCAAGCCGGCTTCATCATACCTGAACTCGACTGGTTTGCTGTCTTTAGCGGCACCGCGCGGGCGATATTCCAGTACGTCGCCGCGCATCGTGCCGCTCCCTGTTCCGATCGTGACGTCGTCGTCGATGCCGTCGTTGTTGGCGTCGAATACGCCCTCGCGCACGAGCTCGGACCGGATCGCGGGACCGCGCGCCGCGACGTAGCGGCAAACCTCGGCGGGCTGGGCGGGGTTTGGCAAGCCCTCGGCTGGGCCATCAAGAGCGCGCAGCACTGTGGCCGAGCCCAAGGCGACAAGGACCACGAAGCCGCTGGCATATGCGGTCAGTGTCGACGTTCTGATCATCGGTAGCCTCTGATTTCTCTTGGGGCGGGAGTTGCTGCACACAAGGAGACCATCGATGATGCACGGAAAGCTATCAGCGGGGAGCGTAAAGAGCTGCATTGTTCGGCCACGCGCGTTCTATAGCGGCGGTCTCGTGCGGATCGGTACGCAGTTGTGTGGGGAAGAAGCGGATTGCGTTGCGTTCAACAAATAGGACAGAACCAAATAGGACAGAAAAGCACGCCGAAGCACGTTTCGCCGTCGGCACGACTACCCTCTCTCGCTGTTCGTTGTGTCGACTCAGCTTAGATCGAGGAGCAAAAGGCGATGATGCGCGTATTGGTGGAAGTCGAGGAGATCGAGCTTAAGGGCGACCTCGGCGCGATACCGAGCGTTGAGGTGACGTGCACGCGGTGCGGACACAAGACGCAGGTCTATGGACGGGGAGAGGCTTCCGTAAGACGCGGCTGCGTCATGCTGCGCGAGCAGTGCCCGCGCGGGGAGAAAAATCTCTACCTCGTCGGCGGGATCACCGCTGCGGAATGAGGCACGCTGGGACGGCCGAGTCCGCGTGCTGGAACCGATCAGGCTCAAGGAAAAAATCGGTCCGGTATGGTGGTATTATTTAACCGATTCGTGTCGGATTGTCATTGAGGACATGGGAGAAGGGATATGGAAATTGTTCAATGGATCGTCCAGGCTTTCAACGCAACTCGTGACATACATTTTCATGTTGTTTTCATTCTATTTCTTTTGGTAGCAGCGTCGGCTTGTCTTGCTTTCGGATTCCACGAATGGGGGAAGTCTCGCTACGATGGATATCGTCGAGACGCTTTTATAGCTGCCCGCAGCCTTGGATGGGCCTACTTGCTTTTTAATTTCATCTATGTCGCTAATGAATTTGCGAAGACGGAACTTTACACGAAGTTGCCGCAGCGGGAACGTTGATAACGTTAGTCGCGGCGTTCGTTTTGTGGCTTTACTACAAACGCAAAGATGCGGTGGAATCCGTTGACGGCGATGAACCGAAAGAAAAAAGGAAAATGAGTGTATTCTTTGGTGAGGTGTTTGCGCCGATAATGATTACCGAGGCGTTCGTCAGAGTTATTCACGATCTTCCGTCTCAGATCATGTTGTGTTGTTCTTTTGTCTCTGTAATATTATCAGTATTTAAGACTGCCGCCTGACCTTCGACAAAGGAGGGGGCCTGCGGCTTGCTTCGCCATCTCCAACTGGCGTTACCACACCGTCTCCTCGATCCGGCACAAGGCAAGCGCGCTGGGAGTCTTGATCTTCACCCAATGCGGTGAGCGTCGGAGGGCATGGACGACGTTCGATTCACCGCCAATTCCTTTAGACTAGGGGACATTCCGACAATCATTTCCTGGCGCCGTCGAGAAGCTTCGCTAAGAGGCTGACAAAAGCGATGAACTCCAGCGCACGCTCCGCGTCGTCTTTGGGGCTACGGAATGGCGGTCGCGTCCTTTAGCCCTCGCCCGTTAATGCGGTGCCGTCGGAGCAATCGTGTCAACTCGTATGGTCGTTTGACCTCCGTTGCCAGGCATAAGAACAGCTCCATTGCCGATACGACCAATGTTCTGAACAGGGAACTCTTGGTAAATCCAAATCACTTGCTCGGGAAGGAGGGTGACCCTATCGAGCGGATTGCATTGATTAGTACGGAACCTGGTCTGCATCAGCGTCACAGGGTAATTTGTCCCGTTAGCTACGAACGAACTCCCGAAATATTGAGAGTCCGTCGTGGCGTTAAAACTGTAAGTGTCGAACTGTCCGGCGGCGTTCCTCCACACATTCTTCGCGGCGAATTTACAAACGAGGGTCTGCCCATCCCTCCGTCCACAGCTAATCAACTTAACATTAAGCCGATCAGACCAGGCATGTGGAGTGATCGCAGAGCCAAGGGCACCCAAGTTGGCACTCGGGTCATTCGGCTTCGCGTTGTAAACTTGTGCCGGGTCCCCACAGGACTGAGCCGACGCAATGTTCATCAGCGAATTGAAGCAGATCAGAGTGGCCGCGCAAGCGACGACTGGTAGTACGCGCATGTTTGCCTCCGCTCTCCCTAGATTTTGAGAAGGTCGAGCACTACCAGAGTCGCCGAAAAGTGGGAAGCGAGTAATCGAACAATTTCAAAGGGTCATCCGACTTTCCGTCGATCTGACCAGGCGGCTAGAGGACCTGTCGCCAATGACTGTCGCCACTGTCGCCATATATTCGGCTAAGTCATTGATTTCATTAGATGGCGCTCCCTAGGGGACTCGAACCCCTGTTTTCGCTGTGAGAGGGCGACGTTCCGGTGAACGTCCATCGAACGCCTGTTCACTCGCTCCAATCCGGCCGCGCGTCGGCGCTAACAAGGCCGCAGCGGGTGGACACCATGCGCGGGCCGATCGACGGCGCCCCCCCACATCGTCGGGCATGAGGTCGGCGTTAAGCTTGACGTAGTGATGGCAGGATCGGCACGAGACGAACAAGCGGTGGATGCCGTTCTCGTGCATGTTGCCGAGTGTCATGGACGGGCCGGCATCACGACTGGCTCGACCGGCTCGGCCGCGAAAAGCCTTCGCTTCCTCGATCGGGTCCCCAGGCGGCATCGAGTGCCACCTCATCGATCAGCGTGCGATCGTCCCCCGCCGGCGTCGATTTGTTCACGCGCCTTGAAACCGGCCACATCCGCAGCGCGCCAGCAGGCGCGGGCTTCAGCAGTTCCGCCCCGGCTTCGCCGTTGACCCACGCGCCGATCTGGTGTCCGAGCAACACCGGCATGCGGTCGTGGATCTGCCTCGCGAGTGTGCATTCGCGGCCCTGACGATGAGGGTGCCCAGACGCGCCGGCGCGGTTCATTGGCCTGGGAACAGGCGAGTGGCATCCTCGTACTGTTGCAAAAGGTCTTGCTTGTTTGCATCTGGAATCTGCGCGTTGGCACTACCTTCCACCCATTCTCGCCAATACGCGAGAGGCCAATCATCATCCGTATTAATTTGCATGTTAGCGTAGGGATGTGCATAGCCGCCCACGTAAAGTCCCCGCGAGTCTACCTTGTCGGCAAGGATATCAACGCAGCCCTGCCAACTTTTGAAGCAGATGAAACGACGCAGATTGCCCGTCATGTTCTCCGCGTGCACGCAGGTTCCCGCGAACAGGGGAGTCCATTTGTCGGCTTGCCTGTCGCCATCCGCTTGCAATCCGATATAGTTGTTGTTGATGCCGTCCTGCCCCCCGCCGCTTTCGTTGCGAAAAATCACATAGGCAGCCCGTTTCACGGGGACAGAAATGGCCATACCGGAAATGTACTGGACGACGTCATTCATCGCGACCGTGGTGCGGACAAAGGGCAGAACTGGAAGTTCCGGGTATGCATTGTGAACATCATCATCTGACATGGGCCGACCTCAACGATTGGGAAGCGACGGAGCTTCCTATCATAAAAAGGCTCCGAAGCACGAGAGGCTTTGACCGAACCGGAATCGCTCAACAAAACACGCATGCCAGGGCGTAAGTGCGTCCGTAGCGGAATTTGGCAACACCTCCATGAGCGGCAGACGGGTTATCACCGGGTGGCAGGGCGCTTGGGTAACGGCGCCAGAGAGCCACTGGCGAAGGAAGCTGCTGCGTTTTCCGAGCGCCGTGTGGGGCAGGGGAGGGCGCACCGGTGGCCGGCCCTAGCGAGTTAACGCGTTTCTGACCGGAATCTTTAGGTCCTTCCGTCGCCTAGCTCTAAGTCATTGATTTCTTTGGAGGCCACGCCCAGAATTGAATCGGGGTTAACCCGACCTGCCTCGACGCGGTGATTGCCTCAATTCGCCGGATTTGATCGCGCTTCGGATTTTTTCGGCGTGAATTCCGAGCGCTTGCGCTGCACTATCTGCGCTCAGCGCGATCGGAAACAACGTGTAGGGCTTGCGCTGGTACGCCATGGCGGTCCCCCGCGCATCTGAGGCGCGGCTCGATTTGGTGCCGAGACGGGGGACTTCAACTGCTCATGGGCAGCTAAACGAGACGGCGGATTTGTCAGCGACGTATTTATACCGTTTCGAGTCGGCGGGCAACCGTAGCTTCAGATAGAATGAAGACGGCGCCTGAAGGCGCCGTGACGAGTCCCATTTGATCCTGTTCAGTCCGTTGCGATTGCGCTAGGGCAAGAGTCCCGACAGGTCGGGGCACCGAGGCACTCGACAGTCGCGCCGTGTCGGGCAATCGGCACCGATCGCGGCGAACCAAATGCTTATCCGTCATTTGCCTCGGCGAATCCCATCTAAATGCTTTTCCAATGTTTCCTCAATCTCTCGCTTTCCTCCAATTGTGTCGTCATAAAAGATCACCCGATACCCGCTTATGTCGAAGGGCAATTTATCGACGGTTCGATTGGCAAGAAGGATGGTTGGTTTTTCCAGAGCATGGGCGTACCCGAGTTCGTAATAAACATTCGCATTTACCGGCGTGATCTCAGCAATAATCACGTCGGCCGTGAGAATGCCATTCCTGATATCCTCAAGAATTACCCCGGGACGAAAAACGTCGTCGGCCCGAATGGAAGCAAATCCCGCTTTTTCGCACACTGGCCGAATGACATCGCGGTAAAGAGCATCGTATGGCTTACTGAATTGCATAACTGTAAACACGCCGGGAACGGTGGGGGAAAAGCTAGAGCGGATTCCGCTCATGTTCGAACATAACCGGCGTGGCGAAAGAAGTTCCTGCATTCTTTTGGGCTGAAACTGTTAACAATGCGGCCGATCCTACGCCGCAAGCATTGAATTGTGCGCTC
>JBKQHQ010000019.1:0-2810 GCA_052148715.1 Xanthobacteraceae bacterium
TTGTAGCGGAAAACCCAGGGCTTCCCATAGGCGCCGTCGGTGATCGGAGCGCGCGTTTGCGAATCCCGGTCCGCCTGGCTCGCGTAATACCAGGCATAGCCTTCGCCGCCGCGCACGTTGCCCATCAAGTAATCGTAATCGGTGATGGCGGTCAGCGTTCCTCTGGAATTCACCACCTCATCGATGTTCGGCGCCGTGTCGCGCCAATCCGAAAGCGGCCAGTAATTGTCGAAGGCGACGGCAGCGATATTGGCGTCCGACCATAAAGGATCGAGATGAAAAAATGCGTCGCTGGATCCGTCCTCCGGTTGATGGCCGAACCATTCCGTCCAATCCGCCGCGTAGGACAGCTCGGCGTTGGGCAAAATCGCCTTCACTTCCGAGGCTAGTTGAACCAGCGCGGCAACAAACGGATAGCTACCTTCAGCGTCGCGCAGCCACGTCAGGCCGCGAAGTTCGGTGCCGAGCAGGAACACATCCACTCCGCCCGCCAGCGCGCACAAATCGGCGTAGTGCAGAACGAAATTCCGGTATTGGGCTACGAACGCAGCAACCTCCGCCGCCACCTGCGGGGTTTTGTCCGCGGTGCTGTACTGCTTGGTAATACGCCCGCGCCAAGGGTACACTGCCTGCCCCGTGCCACCGCCATAGGGATCGGGCAGCGTGTTCCCGGCGGGGATATCCATCAAAATGAAGGGCGTGAGGCAGACTTGCAGGCTCCGCGCCTTGAAGTCCTTGATTGCCGCCACTACGGACTGATCGTCCGGCGTGCCCCCAAAGGCCGCATTTCCGTTCACGGTCGAAACCAGATGCGCTTCGTTTCGGTGCAGGCCGTTGCATACCCATTCGTGGGGCATGTCGTCGAAGGCGGCGCGCGTGACGCCCGGTATCAGCATGCAAGAGCCGGCGCGAAGATCGCTGCCATACCAAGCGACGTAGAGATTGACGAGCGCGCAGTTCGGAAGCTGGTTTTGCAGGCTATTGAGCGAAGTTGCCCAATCGCAAGCTGCGCCGCCGATCCTGCCCGAGCTTGCTGCTTGGCTATACTCAATGAGCCATTGCGAGCTGTCGTAGACGCTATAAGCGTTCTCCGTCTCCACGAACTCTGCGCCGGCCGTGATCACATCCCGGAACACTTCGTAGGGCGCATAGGCCCATTCGGTCGCCGCCGGGATCATGGTTACAGCTTCAATCGCGTTGGCAAACGCCGTCGCATCCGCGTCGAAGCCCTTCTGGACCCAGCCTTGCGCCACAAACTCGTTGATTAGTGCGTTGGACGCCGCCGCGATCTGCGCCCAGGACGCATTCGTGTCGAGATCGGGGATGGCTGGACCAATGCGGCCCTTGAACTTCGAGAAGAAGGCGCGCGTATAATTATCGAGCTTCCCGTCAGCGCCGGCCTGAAAGCCGAAGCGGCTAAAAAGATTGGCTTGCCCGGTCATGCGAGGATCGCCCTTACGCGCGCGTCGGCATTCAGGATGCCCCGCATCACGGGCGAGGAAGACGCAAGCCGGAAGGTCCGTCCTACCCTTAGCGTGGAGCCGAGCTGATGGAAACTCGCGACTGCGAAACGTTCACCTACGCGGCCGAGAGAAGCGATTCGTCCGCCGGTCCACGTCCGCCCCCCATCGTCCGACCAATCGAGCATCAATTTGGGGTTCGCCGCATCAATATCGGCTCCCGTAATCCCCACGCCCGGAAGGATGTCGATATCGAGCTGGTCCACGATCAGGCCCTTTGGAAAAGCATGCAACGGAGCCGATTGTGCCAGAAAGAGATAAGGGTTGCCGCTTTCGGTTTGGGATGTATCGTCTAGTACATGCAGGCTTGCATCCTGGCTAGATCCGATCACCACAAGGCCGTTGAACGACTCGAATCCCTGGGCAAACCAATTGGACAGGCCGCCGCTAGCCCGCTCATGCCAGAGCCCTGTGGCAAGATCGAACTCCCATGTCCAATAGGGGCTCGTGATCGCGTAAAAGTCGTGGCCGTTAAAATGCGTATAGACCGCGTAAAGCGCGCGGCGCTCGTCCCAGGTTAAATTCGAAATGGCTCTCTCCAGCGCATGCGTCGAGATGCGGACAGGTTCTGATGCGGTAAGCTGGCGCACCACGCCGTTTTGATCCACCCACATAAGAGCGTCGGCGACAATAACGACCGTCTGCTCGGCGATACAGCCAATGTCGATGTCGGCCCGGATGGGGGCGAACGCAAAAGGCGTTGTACCTGCGTCCTCCCAGATTTCGAGGCTCGATTCCCCGAGCGCGATTAGCGCACCGCGATGTGTAACGATCCGGCGAAGCCCGTCAGAGCGGCTGGAAGCGGTCGCGTAGGCGAGCGCGTTGACGGTCAGCGCGTCGTTCAGATTTGTCTGGAAAATGCGGCCATCTGGGATGGAGAACACGAGGTAACCATCGAGAAAAGTTATGCTATTCGGCGCTGGCAGACTCGAAATACCAGGTTGAGAGACGGTGTTAGTGCCTGTATCGAGGACGTAATAGACGTTATCGGCGACGATGCCGATCTGCGGGTTCGGCTGCTGATTGTCCGCCATGATAACCATGGAGGTGCCGGCGATCGTCCCCGAAACCGGGGTCGCGTTGCCTTCATCGTCGAACAGCGCGGCCGCCGTTCCGCCGACGACATAAAGACCCTTGCCGAATACATAGAGCATCCCCCGGCACGGCCCGTTGAGACCCGTCATGCCGGTGTCGAAGCGCGACGTTCCCGGCACCGCGTAAATGGGTAGCGGCGACTTCGCTGCCTGGCCCAGCGCCTCGGGATAGCCGTTCAGCAAGCGCTGGTTCGAT
>JBKQHQ010000020.1:0-3182 GCA_052148715.1 Xanthobacteraceae bacterium
CGGCGCCGGATGCGCTCCGTGATGTCAAGCAGGCTCAGATAATGCAAATCGGCCAGCATGGGCGTGCCCTCAGTGGGGTTGCGGGAGACATCGTCCCTGTCGCAGTCGCTGCGGATGTTGGTCACAGGAGAAGGGCCCGCGCAAGTCGTCTGCGGTCATGGTGGTCCCCCCATCGACGGGCTATCTTTCGTTCATGAGTAACATTTCAGCGGTCTCGACACCGAGCGGCGCTGATCACGAGGTGATCGTGGTCGGTGCGGGGTTTGGCGGCATCTACGCGGTGCACCGCTTCCGCAACCAAGGACTCGACGTTCTCTGCCTCGAGGCAGCGCCCGATGTCGGCGGTGTTTGGTATCACAACGCTTATCCCGGCGCGCGTTGCGATCTGTTATCGATCGATTACAGCTTTTCCTTTTCCGAAGAGCTGCAGCGGGAATGGAGCTGGTCGCAACGCTATTCGCCGCAACCCGAGATCCTCGAATATCTCCGCCACGTCACCGATCGCTTCGACCTGCGCCGCAGTATGGTGTTCGACACCCGAGTCACGGGGATGACTTACGATGACGATACCAATCTGTGGACCTTGACCACCCATCGCGGCAAGACCTACACGGCCCGCTATGTCGTGCTGGCGACCGGCCCGCTGTCGGCGCCCAAGGAACCCGATTTTCTCGGTTATCAGGACTTCAAGGGCGAGCTGTATCAGGCCTCGCGCTGGCCGCACCGTCCGATCAGTTTCGAGGGCAAGCGGGTCGCTGTGATCGGCACCGGCTCCACCGGTATACAGGCGATCACCGAGATCGCCAAGACCGCCGGGCATCTCGAAGTGTTTCAGCGTACTCCCGCCTTCTCCGCGCCGGCGCATAACCGGCCGATGGACCCGCAAGAATTCGCAGCCCTCAAGGAGCGCTATCCCGACTATCGGCGCGAGATGAAGGCCGGCTTTCTCGGCGCGTGGATCTACGCCTCGGGCAAGAATGCGGCGGATCTCACGTCTGAGGAACAGCGCGCAATCCTCGATGATTTCTGGAAGACCGGCGGTACCGGCTATGTCACGGCCTTCAACGACGTACTGTTCAACGAGGACGCCAACAAAATCGTCGCCGATTACGTGCGGGAGCGCATCGCGGAAATCATCAAGGATCCCGTGCTGCGCGAAAAGCTGACGCCGCGCGACTACCCCGTCGGCACCCGCAGGCCCTGCTGCGACTCCGGTTATTTCGAAAGCTTCAACCGCGACAATGTCTCGCTGGTCGATCTGCGTGAAACACCGATCGTCCGCTTCGTCGAGAAGGGCATCGAATGCGCCGACGGGCTGCATGAGCTCGACATGATCGTCGTCGCGTTGGGCTTCGATGCACTCACCGGTGCGGCGACCGCGATCGACCCGGTCAACGGCAGGGGCGAACATCTCAACGAGGCATGGCAGGACGGGCCGCGGACCTATCTGGGCTTCGGCGTCGCGGGCTTCCCCAACCTGTTCTTCGTGAATGGGCCACTCGGCCTCTCGGCGCTCGGCAATGTGCCGCTGGTCGCCGAGCATGACGTCGACTGGATCGGCGACTGCATCGCATGGCTCAAGGCCGGCGGTAAATCGCGCTTCGAGGCAACCCCGGCATCACAGGAAGCCTGGAGCCAGGAAGTCGTCGCGATCGGTGCGCGTACGCTGTTCATGAAAACGCCGAGCTGGTTCACCGGCGGGAACATCCCCGGCAAGAAGCGCGGCATGCTTGCCTATCTCGGCGGTATGGGCAATTTCACCGCACGCTGCAAAGAGGTCGCCGAAAAGGGCTACGAGGGGTTCATCGCCACATAGAATGAACCGCGGAGAGAAGACAATGAAGACTCGTGCGACGATCGATCCTGAATTGCTGCCGCTCATCGAACAGATGCCGGTGTTCGATTTTGCCGCCGACTTGCCCGGCTGCCGCAAGATGATCAACGAGTTCATGCTGAGCGCGCGCGCCGGCTTTGCCGATCCCAATGTCGCAGTCGAGGAGCGCCGTGTGCCCGGGCCAGCCGGCTCACCCGAGGTTCCCGTGCTGGTCTATCGGCCGCGCGGCGTCAAGAGGCCCCTGCCCGCCCTGCTGGACATCCATGGCGGCGGTTATATCTCCGGACTCGCCGTGGCGGATGAGCCGGCGAATATCCGCACGGTCAAGGAGCTCGGCTGCAGCGTCGTGGCCGTGGACTATCGCTTGGCGCCCGAGGCGCCGGCGCCGGCCGCGGTCGAGGATTGCTACGCGGCGTTTGCTTGGATGCACCGCGAATCGGAGGCACTCGGCATCGACCGTAGCCGACTCGCCATCGGCGGCGCCAGCGCCGGCGGCGGCCTCGCCGCGGCACTTTGCCTGCTGGTGCGCGACCGCGCGGAATATTCGGTCTGCTTTCAATTGCTGATCTATCCCATGCTCGACGACCGCACCAGCACGACCCGCGACGCCGGCCCGTTCGCCGGCGAGCTCGGCTGGACCGCGGCGCAGAACCGCTTCGCCTGGACCGCGTATCTGGGCGGGGAGCCCGGGGGCGACGGCGTCTCGGCCTATGCAGCACCCGCGCGAGCCGCCGATCTTGCCGGGCTGCCGCCGACCTATATCAGCTGCGGTGCGCTCGATCTGTTCGCCGACGAGAACATGCAATATGCCCGCCGCCTGGTCGCGGCCGGCGTGCCGACCGAACTACATATTTATCCCGGCGCCTTTCACGGCTATGAGTTCGCCCCACAAGCCCGGGTCTCGATCGCTTCGGAGCGCGAACGACGAGTGGCGCTGGCGCGCGCTTTCGGCATTTCGCTCGGCGCGGAGGCCAACGAGTGACAATGAGCGAATCCATCCACGGCGCGTCGGGCGCGCGCCGTCCGGTGCGCATCGCGAATTTCTCGGGCGCGCTCGGCGATTGGGTCGACGCCTTTGCCGTCGCGGTGCATGGCGAGCCGGTCGATGTCCTCACCGGCGATTACCTCGCCGAGATCACCGTGGCCCATATCGCGGGCGGCTATTGCGCGGTCGATAATAGAGAGGGACTCGCGCGTTATTACATGGAGCTTTTTCTGAAGCAGCTCACGCCCGAGCTTAAGACTCTCGCCCTGCGCGGCATGAAGGTGGTGACGAATGCCGGCGCATTCAATCCGGCCGGACTTGCGGCGGCGGCGCGCGCAGCGATTGCCGCGCAAGGTCTTTCGC
>JBKQHQ010000021.1:0-85742 GCA_052148715.1 Xanthobacteraceae bacterium
AGGCCGAGCGCGACAGACTGCGCCGAAGCGGGCTGTTGGCCGGCATCGGCATTGCCGCCTGCCTCGAGCCGAGCGGCGGCAATTCCTCCTTCGAGCCGCTGCTCAATCCCAAGAACACGACCAGCACCTGGATGGAATCCTGCCGCATCCACGTCGATGCGCTCGGCGACATCGTCACCACCGTCAATACGACCTCGTCCGGGCAAGGCCACGAGACGCTGGTGGCGACGGTGGTCGGCGAGATTTTGGAAATCGATCCGGACAAAATTCGCGTGGTGCGGCCGGATTCGCTTGAAAGCATGCCGAGCAATTCGCCAGTCGGCAGCCGCATGGCGATCATGCTCGGCGGCGCCGCGTTCCATGCGGCGCAGAAACTCAAGCAAAAACTGATGAGCATCGCGGCGCATCACTTCGGCTCGCCCGCGGATGCGCTCGACTATGCGGGCGGCGATGTCGTCGAGCGCAGGAGCGGGGCGCGGCTGAGCTGGATCGAGCTCGTCACCATCGCGCACCGCAACTTCCATCTGTTGCCGCCGGGTCTTGAACCCGGGCTCGAGGTCACGCACGTCTACCAGGTGCCGACCGGCGGCGCGCTGCCGAGCGCCGACGGTCGCATTCAGATGTATCCGTGCCATTCCTTCGAGTTTCATATCGTGCTGGTGGCCATCGATCCCGATCTTGGCAAGCCGGAGCTGCGCCGTTATGTGATCGGCCACGATTGCGGCACGGTGATCAACCCCCACATCGTCAAGGGCATGACGCTTGGCGGCATCGCCCACGGCATTGGCGCGGCGCTGCTGGAGGAATTCGTTTACGACGATCAGGGGCAGATGATCAGCCAGAGCTTCATGGACTATCTCCTCCCCTCCTCGGCCGAAGTTCCGAGCGTCGAGATCGTGCACCACTGCACGCCCTCGCCGTTCACCGTGCTCGGGCAGAAGGGGTCGGGCGAATCCGGCTATCTCGGCGCGCCGGCCGCGATATCGAGCGCCATCAACGACGCCGTGCGGGAGCTCGGCATCTCCTTCAACAAGCTGCCCATCCGCATCGCCGCGATCAGCGATGCGGTGGCGGCGGCTCGCGCAAAGTGACCAACGCATGATCATCGATTGCCACGCCCATCTCGTGCCGCCGAGCCTCCTCGACGCCATCCGCAAAGAGGCCAAAAACTTCCCGTCGGTGCGGCTCATTGAGGACAGTGGCAGCCTCGGCTTCGCCTTCTCGGGCGGCAAGCCGACCCGACCGGTGGCGAAGCCGCTGACCGACGTTGCGGGACGGATAAAGTGGATGGACGAGCAGGGCATCGAGCGCCAGGTCGTCGGCGGCTGGCTCGACATGTTCGGTAATGACCTGCCGGCCGAGGAAGGGGTGCGCTGGTCGAGGCTCGCCAACGAGCACCTCGCGGCGGCGACGGCCGCGCAGCCGCGGTTCATTCCGCTCGCGACCGTGCCGCTGCAGGAGGGCGCCAAGGCCGCCGAAGTCTTGCGCGCGGCGCATGCGGTTGGGTGTTCCGGCGCCATGATCGGCACACAGCCGAAGGGCGTCGGCGGCGTGCTCGACGACCCGGCGCTCGATCCGTTCTGGCGCGCCGCGGACGAGCTAGGCTCGGCACTGTTCATCCATCCGGTGTTCGAGAGCGGCGATAATCGGGTGCACGACTACGGCATGGCCAATGCGCTCGGCCGCATCACCGACACCTTGATCGCGGTGACGCGGATCATCTATTCGGGCCATATCCTGCGCTATCGCAACGCCAAGGTGATCGTCGGCATCGGCGGCGCGGCGCTCCCCTACGTGGCCGGGCGGCTACGGCGCAACTACGCGCTCGATGCCAAACTCGGCGATCCCGACGCGAGCCTGCGCGCGCTCTATTACGATACGCTAGTGCACGACGCGAAGGTCTTGCGCTTCCTGATCGACCAGGTCGGCGCCGACCGCCTCATGCTCGGCTCCGACATGCCGTTCCCAATCGGCGACCTGGCGCCGAGGAAGGTCGTCGAGGCAGCAGGCTGCACCGCCGCCGAGACCGCCTCGATCAACGGCGGCTTGGCGCAGAAATTGTTTGGAATTAGGTGAGGTAGATGGCCTTCAGCATCTCGCGTAGGGTGGGCAAAGGCGGCCCCAACCTTTCAATCGAAGCACCGCGCCGGGGCCGCCGTGCCCACGCGGTCGGACCGCGCCGAATCGTAGCTGTGGTCCGATCGCACAGCGTGGGCACGGCGGAACTAACGCCGGCCGCCGCGCCGACGTCTCGGCCGCCTTTGCCCACCCTACGCGGTCGTTAGATTGGAGCAGGTGGTGAGCACGAGCAAGAGGCAGCAGGCAGAGCGGATCACGCCCGATGCGCCACAGCGGAACTACCGGGACCTGCATGACCATCTCAAGGCCTTGGACGAAGCCGGCCTGCTGCTGACCATCGACCGGCCGATCGACAAGGATTCCGAGCTGCATCCGCTGGTGCGCTGGCAATTCGTCGGCGGGCTCGCCGAGGCGAGCCGCAAGGCTTTTCTGTTCACCAACATTCACGACGGGCGCGGGCGCCAATACGACATTCCGGTCGTCGTCGGCGCCATCGCCGCCAACCGCCGGATCTACAGCATCGGCATGGACGCGCCGGTCGAGGAGATCGAGGCGAAGTGGAACCGCGCCCTCGCCCATCCGGTGCCGCCGCGGATCGTCGAGCACGCGCCCTGCCACGAGGTTATCTGGACCGGCGACGCTTTGCGCGGCGAGGGCAATGGCCTCGACCGCCTTCCGATCCCGATCTCGACGCCGGGCTTCGACAGCGCGCCGACGCTGACCGCCACCAATGTGGTCACGCGCGATCCCGATTCCTTGATCCAGAACATGGGCACCTACCGCGCCGCGCTGAAAGCGCCGGACCGGCTGGTGGTGCGCATGGCGACGCGGGTCGGCGGCGCCGGCGGCT
The DNA here is from genome assembly GCA_052148715.1 of Xanthobacteraceae bacterium. Lineage (GTDB taxonomy): Bacteria > Pseudomonadota > Alphaproteobacteria > Rhizobiales > Xanthobacteraceae > JBKQHQ01. Next base: position 2,930 of record JBKQHQ010000021.1, read on the forward strand.
ATCAGCATTACCTCGCGCATCAGAAGCGCGGCGACAAGGCCATGCCCTGCGCGATCGTGCTCGGCTGTCCGCCCTTTGTCGCCTTCATGGGGCCGCAAAAGCTTCCGCTCGACACCGACGAGTTTTTGGTCGCGGGCGGGCTTGCGGGGTCGCCGATCAACGTCGTGCGCGCGCGCACCGTCGACTTGTTGGTGCCGGCCGAAGCCGAGATCGTGATCGAGGGCCTGATCGACACCGAATATGTCGAGCCCGAGGCGCCGTTCGGCGAGTCGCACGGGCATGTGGCGCTCGAGGAGTTCAACATGCCGATGCGCGTGACCGCGATCACGCTGCGGCAAAACCCGATCATCCCGTCCTATATCAGCCAGGTCGCGCCGAGCGAATCGAGCGTGATCAAGCGCGTCGCCTACGAGCCGCTGTTTCTCTCCCACCTCAGCGAGACGCTGGGCATTCGCGGCGTGCGGCGGGTGGCGCTGCACGAGCCGCTGACCGGGTTGCTGCGCGTCACGGTGATCGTGGTCGCCAAGGGCATGCCGCGCAGCGAGATCTGGCGCGCGCTCTACGGCGCCGCCTTCTTCAAGGGCGATTGCGGCAAGATCTGCGTCGCCGTCGACGAGGATATTGACCCCGACAATGCGGACGCGCTGCTGTGGGCGATGTCGTACCGCATGAATCCGGTCGAGGATGTGCAAACGGTGCCGCACCGAGGCATGGGCCACGGCCCCAAGCGCGAGAGCGACACCGACGAGGACTCGACGCTGCTGATGGACGCGACGATGAAGGAGGACATGCCGCCGCTCGCTTTGCCGAAGAGGGATTACATGGAGCGCGCCAAAGGGATCTGGGAGGAGCTCGGATTGCCGGAGCTGCGCCCGCAAGCGCCCTGGTTCGGCTATTCGCTGGGCGACTGGCTGCCGCAATGGGACGCGGCCGCCGAGCGCGCCGTCAAGGGGCTCTATCTGGAAAACGGCCGCATCAGTGAAAAGCAACAGCGCAAAGGGTTGAAGCCGGAAACAAAATTCCGGCCGGATGACCAAGGCTGATACCGGGGCAAAACATGAAAACGCAATCGATCTTGGCGCAGTGCTGCATCGCCTGGATGCTCGGCCTGATCGCCGTCACCGCGGCGGCGGCGCAAGAGAAGCTGTCGATCGTCGTCTTCGGCGCGCCGTCGCTCGGCGCCTTCCTGCCGCCGATCATCAAGCAATTCAAGCTCGACGAGCAGAACGGGCTGCAGATCTCCTTCGAGGAGCGCACCCCCGACGCCTATACGGTGCAGTTCAATTCCGGCGAGTTTCTGCTCGGCGGCAGCGCCTCCCTGCTCACCGTCGGCCAGGCCGATCTGCGCGGCGTCAAGATCGCCTACCTGTTCAACCTGTTCGACTACTGGGGCACCGTCGTGACCTCGGTGCCCGACGTGAAGACTTTAAGAGACCTCAGCGGCAAGACCTTGGCGGCCGCGCGCGGCACCACGAACTTCGCCATGTTCGACTGGTTCGCGCGGCAGCAGGGTGTCGACCTCAGCAAGGTATCGATCGTCAACACGGCGACGCCGGGCCTGATCGGCTATGCGATGGCGGAGCGCGCCGACGCGGTGCAGATCTGGGAGCCGGCCTACACGGTGCTGCTCGCCAAGAAGCCCAGCATGCGCACCCTCGATCTCGACATCGGCGCGCGGTGGACCGCGTTCACCGGGAGCCGAAACATCCCCTATCTCGGCGTCGCCGCGCACGTGTCCTGGATCGAGCAGCACCGCGAGCTCGTGCCCAAGCTCTTCGCCACCTACAAAGCGGCCGCGGATTGGATCACGGCCAACCCGGACGCCGCCGCCAAGCTCATCGCCCCGAAGGACACAGCCGAGGACCAGAATGCGATCGCCGGGCTGATCCGCGCCAACGAGCGGTTGGGCCTCAACCTGCGCTGGGCATCCGACGTGCGCAAGGAGATCTCGGCCGTCTACGCCGCCGGACAATCGACCGGATTCTTGAGCGCGGCGCCGTCGCAGTCGAGCATCCAGCAGGCGCCGTGATGCGTGTTCGACCCATATCGAGCCGCAGCTGTGGCGTCATGGCCGGACCCGTTCCGGCCATCCACGTCTTACCGAAGGCACACAGACGTGGATGCCCGCGACAAGCGCGGGCATGACGGCGGAGAGGCTTCGAGCCGACTGATGAATGCCACGTTTCGCTCGCCTGCCTGGACTGCCAAGCGCTTCGCCGAGACGTTGGCGCCGTTCGTTCTGCTGGCGGCTTGCTGGCAGGTGGCCTCGCTGTTCTTTCCCAAATATTTATTTCCCTCCCTGCTCGACGTTTTCTGGCACACGCTGGCGATCTTCGAGAGCTGGTCCCAGTTCGCCGAAGTCCTCGCAACGGTCGGGCGCATTCTCGCCGGCCTCATCGGCGCGTTCCTGATCGGCAGCGCGCTCGCGACCTTAATGGCGCGCTCGACCGCCGCTGACCGCTTCCTGGCACCGATCCTGAACTTCTTTCAAGGAATTCCGGCGCTGTCGTGGGTCGTGTTCGCCATCATTTGGTTTCACGGCACCGAGCCCCGCATTTTCTTCATCATGATCGTGACCTCGCTGCCGGCCTTTGCGTTCCAGGTGCTGGGCGCATTGCGCGCAGTATCGAAGGATCTGTTCGAGATGGTGCTGTCGTTCCGGCCGACGCGCGCAAAAATGTTCACTGCGATGATCCTGCCGTCGATCCTCCCCGACATCCTCACCGCCTGGAAGGTCAATCTCGGCAACGCCTCGCGCGTCGTGGTCGTGGCCGAGCTCGTCGGCGCGACCGGCGGCGTCGGTTACGAGCTCCTGCAGCAGCAGCAAGTGTTCGACATGGCGGGCGCGCTCGCCTGGACGCTGCAACTCGTCTTCTTCGTGCTGATCGTGCAGCGCGTCATCACGCTCTTGGAGAACCACTTCTTCCGCTATCGGGCGGTCTCGGAGCATTCGCTGTGAGCGGCGCGGGAGCCGATTTGGCAGGACCGGAGATCCATTTCGACCACGTCTCGAAGTTCTTTGGCCGCGCCGGCCGCAACGGCCAAGTCTTTACCGCCGTCGACGACCTCGTGCTCGACATCGCGCGCGGCGACATGGTCGCCATCCTCGGCAAGACCGGCTGCGGCAAGTCGACCATGTTCAACATGATCGCCGGGTTGCTCGAGCCGAGCCAAGGCAAGGTGCTGGTGCAAGGGCGCGATCCCTTTGCCCAATTCGATGCGCTGCGCGGAAAGATCGCCATCGTCTTTCAGAACGATCGCCTGTTGCCCTGGCGCACCGCCATCGGCAATGTCGAGCTCGGCCTCGAAATGCTGAACCTGCGGCCGCCGGAGCGTCGCCAGGTCGCGCAAACCTGGTTGTCGCGCCTGGGCCTTGCGGGCCACGAGCGCGACTACCCGCACGCGCTTTCCGGCGGCATGCGCCAGCGGGTCAGCATAGCGCGCGCTTTCGCCACCGACGCCAATATCCTGCTATGCGACGAGCCGTTCTCGGCGCTCGACGAGATCACCGGCCAGCGCCTGCGCGAGGAATTCGCCAATCTGGTGCGCGAGAACGGCAAGACCGCGGTATTCATCACCCACTCGATCAACGAGGCGCTGCAGATCGGCGAGCGCATCGTGGTCCTGCGGCGGCCGGCGAAGATTGCCTACGACGTGCGCACCAAGGATCGATCGAGCCCGCAGGGGCAGCAGGAGATCCGCGCGCGCATCGAGGCCATTCTCGCGCAGTAGCGTGGCCTAGGATGTCTACGAAAGCGCCATCCACTCGACGCTTGACATGTGACCATATGGTCACCTATTGTCGGGCATGGATGATGTGTTCAGAGCCCTCGCGGATCCGACACGTCGGAGCCTGCTCGACGAGCTGTTCAAGGAAGATGGGCAGACGCTGAGCGCACTTGAGGGACGGCTGCCGATGACGCGCTTCGGCGTCATGAAGCACCTAAAAGTGCTCGAGGAAGCGGGCCTCGTCGTGACCAGGCGGCGCGGGCGCGAGAAGCTGCACTTCCTGAACGCCGTCCCGATCCGGCTCATCCACGACCGGTGGGTGAGTAAATACGCCGAACCCTGGGCCGCGACGCTGAGCGACCTCAAGCACCGACTGGAGGATAAGAGGATGGAGAAAGTGTTCGAAATCTACATCAAGACGACGCCCGAGCGCCTCTGGAAGGCGATCACCGACACCGAGATGCGGCGCAAGTACACTTTTGGAGCTATCGTCACTTCGGATTGGACACCAGGCTCCCGCCACCAGGCTGTCGGCAATGGAGTGCTGATCGCCGAAGGCGAAAATCTCGAGGTCGATCCGCCGCGCCGATTGGTGCAGAGCTTTCGGGCGCTGTGGGACGATGACGTTAAGCGCGAAGGGACATCGCGGGTGACGTGGGAGATCGAACCGGTCGGCGATTCATGCCGCCTGACGGTCACGCACGATCAGCTGCGCGAGAATGCCAACAAACAGCTCTACGGCGGCTGGCCGATGGTCCTCTCCGGTCTCAAGACGCTGCTCGAGACGGGGGAGATTCTCACGACGCCCGGATCGCTGCGCTGGTTGGACGGCCCGAAATCTGCCGTGTGAGATCAGGAAGATCGAGCAGGAGGCGTGCCGGTGCGCCGATTGCAACGCGCCCCGGCCCCCGAGCGGAAGGGCCAGGTCGATTAAGATTCCACGGGTTACTTTCAGATGCCGACGATCGCCTGACCGCCGTTCGGGCTGATGTTCTGACCCGTCAGCGCGTCGGTTTCCCGGCTCGCCAGCCATGCCACCGCGTAGGAAATCTCCTCCGGCCGCACCGAACGACCAAGCGCCATGCCCGAGACGATTTCCTGGAAGTGCTCGGGTGTGAGATCGCCGCGGGTCATCGGCGTTTCCACGAGGCCGGGAGAGACGGTGTTGACGGTGATGCCGAAGGATGCGAGCTCGCGCGCCCAGGCGCGCGTGAGCGCGGTGAGCGCGCCCTTGGCGCCGGTGTAATGGCTCATCGCCGGCGAGCCGCTCATGGCGAAGGCCGACCCCGTATTGATGATCCGGCCGAATCTGCGCTTTTTCATCCCCGGTACGACCGCCTGGGCGGCGAAGAACGCGCCCTTGACGTGCGTATCGAAGAGACTGTCAAAGAACGCTTCGTCGACCTCCTCGATATGCGCATGCATGCCGCTGATGCCGGCGTTGTTGACGAGCACATCGACCTTGCCGAACTCGGCCTCCGCGGAGGCCACGGCCGCCTTCACCTCGGCAACGACGCGATTGTCGGCCTTGAGGCAAAGCGCCTCGATCCCGTCGCGGGCCAGCGCGCCTTTGGCCTGATCGAGATTCTCTTGCTTGAAATCGGTAATGGCCACCTTTGCGCCGCGCTCCCCAAGCACCCGCGCGTGCGACAGGCCGAGCCCGGTGCCTCCTCCCGTGATGAAAGCCGCATAGCCCTCGAGGCTCTTCGACATCGAGATTCCCCCATTCAACCGACGTTCTTGAAATGGACTTCCGGAGCGGCGGGACGCTAGCAGAGGGCGGGATTCCCGGAAAGCCACGGGCGTGCGCCGCAGCGCCCGAATGGCGCGCTGCGTCCGATGGATGGTGGCGGCCGCGAGTCAAAATTTGACAGCATAATCGTTTGGCGTCTGAAATCATTCCCATGGCAAGATCAGAGCGCCTCCTTGAGCTGCTTCAAGCGTTGCGCCGCCGTCGCCAACCGGTGAGCGGCCGAGCGCTGACGGTCGAGCTCGGCATCAGCATCCGCACCCTCTACCGGGACATCGCCACCTTGCAGTCGCAGGGGGCGCAGATCGAGGGCGAACCGGGGCTCGGCTACGTCTTGCGGCCGGGCTACTTATTGCCGCCGCTGATGTTTTCGGAAGATGAAATAGAAGCGCTTGTCCTGGGGTCTCGTTGGGTCGCCGGCCGAGGAGACGATCGGCTCGGCGCGGCGGCGCGCAACGCGCTGGCAAAAGTCGCCGCCGTGTTGCCGGACGATTTGCGCGCGGCTCTCAATGCGTCGGCGCTGCTCGTCGGCCGTGGCGAGCCTCTCCCCACCGAAGCAATCGATCTCGCGGTCGTCCGAAGATCGATCCGCGCCGAGCACAAGCTCGGCATCTGTGGTCGCGGCACACGGTCGAGCCCGCCCCGGCCGCCTCAGGCAGCGACGCGGAACTCGTCTTCATGGTCGAGGCCACCGCCGTCGATACGACCCATGCCGATTGGAGCGGGCGCGGTCTGACGATCCTACAGAGGCCGACCGATATGGATTTCGGTCGCACCTTCCTCGCCATCGATCCCGATGGTCATCGCCTTCGCGTCTTCGCTCCGGCCCGGTCATGAGCCGAAACTGGGTCGCCGTCGCATCGGCCGAACACGTGCGACGCGGTCGCGCGGCCGGCTTCATGCAAGTATGCCATGGCAAGCCGGCGCCGCTGCACCGCATCAAACCGGGCGACCATGTGGTCTACTACTCGCCAACGACCGCGTTCGGCGGCAAGGACCGGCTGCAGGCGTTCACCGCCATCGGCATTGTCGGAGACAGCGAGCCCTACGCTTTGAACATGGGCGGCGGCGTCCGCCCGTTCCGTCGAAATGTGGCGTGGCTCGAAGCAAGAGAAACACCGATCAAGCCTCTGCTCGATGCGTTAACTTTCTCGGCCGGAAACCCGCACTGGGGTTATCAGCTCCGGTTTGGGCATCTTCGCGATCAGCGAACACGATTGCCGGTTGATCGCAGACGCCATGCAGGCTCGGCTCGACGATTCTCTTGATCAGCTAGGCCGCACACCGCACCCGCTGATAAAGGGCCGCCGCACTGTCGGCCGATGAGGCGGGAAGCCCCTCAACGATCGGCGAACGCCAGCTTGGTGCCGAGCGCGGCAAACGCGCCGGCGAAGGTGCGGCGCATCCATGTCAACACGCGCGGACGCGAGATCACGTGGTCGCGAATCGATGCGGCAAACAGCCCATAGCCGACGAATACCACAAAAGTCATCAGCATGAAGACAGCGCTCAACACCAGCATACGCGACAGCGGATCGGCCTCGTCTGAGCGCACGAACTGGGGCAGGAATGCGAGAAAGAAAATCGACAGCTTCGGATTGAGGATGTTGATCAGGATGGCCGTGACGGTCACCTGCGCGGCCGAGCGAGTACCGACCTCCTTCTCCACCTTCAGCGCGCCATGCTCGCGCAGTGCGTTCCAAGCCATGTAGAGAAGGTAGGCAACGCCCAGATATTTGAACGTCTGGAAGGCGAGCCCGCTGGTGTGCAAGAGCGCCGCCAGTCCCATGATCGCTGCGGCCATGTGCGGGACGATGCCGATCGTGCAGCCGAATGCAGCCACGACGCTCGCGCGGAATCCACGCGAGAGGCCTGCCGCCAGCGTGTAGAGAACGCCGGTGCCGGGCGAGACGATGACGATGAACGACGTGATCAGAAATTCGACGCTCACGGCAGCGCTCCTATCAGAGGGATCAACGGTGCAGGCAACAGGATGTCCCCACTTGGCGTGGCTGACAAGGGAAAATCATGCAACATCGAACTCCGGGCGGTCGCTATCGATAGACGGCCTGACCTTCTGCCGAGCGGCAGACGCCAGAGATGTCGAGTGAGAATCTTATTATGACCAGGAAAGCACTCCGCATTCTGCTGAGCGAAGGCTCCAGCTTGTCGGCGCGGGAGGCCGTCACGGCTCTGGGACTTGCGGGGTTTCGCGTCGAGCTCGTTTCCAGCGATCCAATGTGCCTGGCGCGTTTTTCGCGTTTCGTCGACCGTGTCCACCGCGCGCCGCCGTCCGGAAGCGATCCGGACGGCTATCTCGCGGCCGTGCTCGAGGTCGTCGCACGACGCTCGATCGACGTGTTGATGCCGGTGCACGAACAGGCATACCTTTTGGCCGCTGCGCGCAAGCGCCTGCCCCAAGAGCTTGGCCTCGCCCTGGCCGATTTCGCGGCTTTCGAGCAGGTGCAGAGCAAGGCGGCCTTGGCAACGCTACTGAGGCGCCTGGATATACCGCAACCGGCGACAGAGATCGTGCATTCGGCGCGAGACTTTGCGAGCGAGCGCCCTTTTCCATTCTTCGTCAAGGCCGCCTTCGGCACGGCGAGCGCCGGCGTCTGGCGCGTCGACGACTCCGCGCGGAGGGACGCGCTCTCAAGCGAATTGCAGCATCGCGGCGCGTTTGCGGAGGGCGTCGTGGTCCAGGCTGCCGCGAATGGGCCGCTCGAACGGACCCAGGCGGTGTTCGACAACGGTCGCCTCGTCGCCAACCATATCTACCGTCAGATCGCGGACGGACCGGGCGGCGGCGACGTCCTCAAGGCAAGCGTGCGGCGACCCGCGGCGCGCGCCTTTGTCGAAACGATCGGTGCTGCGCTCGATTGGCACGGCGCTCTGTCTTTCGACTACATTCTCGATGCCGAGACGAACAGACCGTTGTTCTTCGACGCCAATCCGCGTCTCGTCGAGCCCATGAACGCCTGGTTCAGCGGCGTCGATCTTACAGGCGTCCTTTTGCGCGTCTCGCTCGGCGAGACACCCCCAGTCGAGCCCGACGGGCGCGAGGGCGTCGTCACGAGGCTCGGATTGATGGGATTGATGGACGCGGCCCGGAGGCGAGGCCGGCGTTGCGATGTGTTGCGTGAATTGACCCTGCTTGCATGCGGCGCGGGCCGCTATCGAGGCACGGTCGAAGAATTGGTCCCGCTGGCGGTGGACCCTTTCGGAGTCGTCCCACTCGGTATTATCCTCGGGACGCTGATCATCGCGCCGTCGTCGGCCTCCGGCCTCTCGCGCCACACCATCGAGAGCTACAGTCTCACGCCGGTTGCGATCGAACGGCTGCGGACATGGGTATAGGTGGCACGACCGTGGGAGCCGCAAGTGCCTAGATGACCGCCGGGATCCGGCACATCACTTCGGCGCCTCGGTCGTCCATGTCCACGCGAGATTTGTCTCGCTCACGTGCTGGGCCTTCTTCATCGCTTGGGGCGTTATTTTATCGAACGCGTTTCCCCTGTCGTCGGTGACCTGAACCGCCGCAACGATATGGAGCCATTATCGCCGAAGCCGCAGATATACGGCGACACGCGAGAGCCGCCGAGATGCTCCCACTTCCCGGGGAAGCGCATACCGTCACAGATAATGTCCTCCGGCGTCTTGTTCAGTTTTGCGGCCGCCTCGCGGATCTCGCGTTTCAGCTCCGGCTGCTTGTCGATGAGCGGCATGATTTCGTCGAGAGGCAGGCTGCCACCTTGGCCGAGCTTGCTGGTATCGAACGCCATCACCGGGCTAGCGAGCAGCAATGACCCTATGAAAACAGTACTGCGCGCCATCGTGGCTCCTGTTTCGGAACTTCTCCTCGTGGACGATGCTCCATCCCCGCCAAGCGATCAGCCGCCGGCGTGGTTCGCGACATCGCCCGCGCCAACTCAAGGGGAAAAGCGCCCTTCACTGAGCACCGGCGGAAGACCGCCGCGGGTGCCGCACGCCCATCATGAGGAACTAAGGGCCTATAGATCTGTCGCCAAGGCGCGCGATGTCTAGAACACACACCATCAATTAGGCGCGAGCCGTCCTCAGCTCCTGCGCACGGGTCCTGACTTTGTGAACGGGACGAAATGGTTCAAGCACAAAGCCAGCCCGAAGCTCAGCAGGAGACTGGCAAGCAACGCCCCGACACCCATGACCTGCACTCCTTCGCACCGACCCGAATGCGCGCCAAACCATCGAGTTTTGTCTCAACATCGCGCTGTAGAAATTCGTACTCAGTTCATCGAGTCAGAGCAAGGAGGCTGCAGTAACTGTTCACCTCGGTTTGGTCGCGATTGGCTATTTTCGGTATTTTGATACCTAAAATGTGTGACATGTGAGCCACGCCCGGATTCAGATTTGTTTGAGGCGCCAAACCGCCTTAGGCGCCGCCGGCCAAAGGCCGCGGCGGAGCCGACCAATCTGTCGTCACGGCGCGGCTTCACGGCGGAAATACACATCCGCTTTCATGCCGACCGCCAGCGGACCGGGCTCGGTCAGATCGACCAAAACCTCAACGACGTTGACGTCGGAGAGGTTGCGCGACCCGCGCGCGTTGATGCGCCCCGGCTGGACCATGGGGCCGATGGCCGAGACTTTGCCCGCGAATTCGCGTCCACGGATGGCTTCGGCGCGCACCACTGCCGGTTGGCCAATCTTGACCTCCCCGAAGTCATGCTCATCCAATTCCGCGCGCACGCGCAGCGACGAGACATCGCCGAGCAGGACAAGCGGCTGCGGCGCGGACGGAGACGCCAACTCGCCTGGCTTGGCATTGACCAGCAGCACGGTGCCGGCGATCGGCGCGCGGATCGTCATCTTGTCCAAGGCGGCTTCGGCGATCGCCAATTCCGTGCGCCCGACGTTGAGTTGGCCTTCCGTCTGACTTGGCAACGGCGCATCGGCCTCCACTTTGCGCAACTCGGCCCGCTGTTGCTTGAGACGGTTTTGCGTCCGCGACAGCGCGCCGCGCGCGGCCTCGAGTTCGGCCTGCGAACCGCCGCCGGCCCGCGTTGCCGCCGCCGCCCGGTCGAGGGCGGATCGCGCCTCCAGGACCGCTGCCTCGGCATCCGCCACCGCATCCTCCGCCTTACGCCGGTCGGCCGCCCGGCTCGAAGCGGATTGGTCGTTGCGCGCCCGCTTGCGCATGGCGACCTGCGCCTCCGCAGAGCCCAGACGCGCCCGGGCTTCATCGTCATCGAGGCGCACGAGCGCCTCGCCGGCGAATACCGTGTCGTTGGGCTTGACCAGGACTTCGCTGATCACGCCGATCACGGGCGCCGCGACATTGATCTCCCCCGACCGCGGCTCGACCTGGCCCGGCGCCACCGCTTGCCAGCGTTTCTCGTCCTCGGTTCCTGCCGCCCGCGCCGCATCTTGTGCGAAAATCCTCGGCGCGCGCGTCGCGATCATGGCGGCTACGCCCACCAGACATACGGCACTCCAGAAAAACAGCTTCCGCTTAGGCATGATCAACCCCCAATTCTAGCGCTTGTTGCGTCGATCGGCGTGCCGCGCCGCTCCTCGCCGACGATGCGTCCGTCCTCGATGCGAATGATGCGATTAGCAAATGGCAGGATCCGGGGGTCGTGCGTCACGACCAAGACCCCACGCGATGGATCCTTGGCGATCTGAGCCATCACCGTCATGATGGCGTGACCATTCTCGCTATCCAGCGCCGCCGTCGGCTCGTCGGCGAGGATCGCCGAAGCATCTCCCACGATGGCACGGGCGATCGCCACGCGTTGTTGCTCGCCGCCGCTCAACTCGCGCGGAAAGGCTTTCGTCTTGTGGGCGAGGCCAACGGCAACGAGCGCCTCTTTCGCCTTGATGATCGACGGCTTCGGGCGCTCACCGCGCACGTCCAAGACGAGCCGGACATTGTCGAGGGCCGTCAGCGTCGGAAACAGATGGTAGGATTGAAAGACAAACCCGATGTGCTCGCGTCTCAGCTTGGCCAGATCCTCCGGTCCCGCACCCACCGTGGAATGGCCGCGGACTCGGATCGTCCCGCGGGTCGGCGACAGCATGCACCCGAGCACGGAGAGGAGCGTGGTCTTGCCGCTGCCGGACGGTCCCATGAGCAGCGTCAATTCACCGCTCGTCACTGCCAAGCTCACGCCCTTGAGCGCTTGCACTTGACCCGCTCCATTGCCGAGGAATTTCACCACGTCGCTGGCCTCGATCACGGGCCCGGTCATCGCGTGAAGACCATCGCCGGATCGATCCGCATCACTTGCACGATGGCTGCAATTGCCGAGACTACGCACATGACCACGGTGAGCAGAAACAGGCCCAAAGTCAGCCCGAGCGGCATGACGATCGGTAACGCCGTCTCGGCCGTCGCATTGACGATCACAAGACCGATGCCCGCAGCGATACAAAATCCGACCACGGCGCTGAGCAGCGCCTGGCAGATGATCACCTTGTGAATATACAGCCCGGACGAGCCGATGGCGCGCAGCGTCGCAAATTCGTTCAGATGATCCTTGGTGCTCGAATAGAGGGTCTGCGCGACGATGACGGTGCCGACGATGATGCCGAGCAAGGCTCCCGCGAATAGAGCAGCGCCGGCGCCGGTGCCGAACAGCCAGAATGAACGGCTGCGGTCGCGAAACTCGTCAGGCGTCAAGACTTCAGCATCGGAAAGATTTGCCCGCAGCCGGCTGCGAACGCCTTCGATATTCGCGCCGGGTGAAACATGCGTCAGTAAGTAGGTGACCTTATTCGGCGACATTCCGATATAGGCCCGCGCCCGATCGAGGGAAGTGAACACATAAGGCGTCGTCGTGAATGAACGGATGCCTTTGGTGATCGCCATCACCTCTACCTTCTTCTCGCGGATTTCCGCTGTGTCGCCGATTTTCGCCGCGCCCAACCGCTCGCCGTATGACTGGTCGATCGCCACCGCGTTGGGGACTGCCAGCGCGTCGAGACCGCCGGCGACCAAGTTCCACGGATGCAATCCCTCGGCCCGCATATCCGAGCCGATGACGAATACCGGCGTCGTTCCGCCGACGGGCCTGCGCCACTGCGCGAAGCCTATCACGACCGGAATCGCCGCGGCGACACCGTCAACCGCCAGCGCGCGAAATCGCTCCCGCTCATCCAGCAAGGAGGGGTCTTCAAAACACTTCGTGCCGAGCGGCACGATCCACAGGTCAGTGGGAGCATGATCGATCATCGTCGTCACCATGCGGCCGAAGCTCACGTAGAGGCCCGTCTGTACGGTCACCAGAACGATGGAGAAGACGATACCGACCACGGTCGTGACGAACCGAAGCCGATCATGGAACAAATTGCGGGATGCAAGGGTAAATATCAGCGACATAGCATGCTCGGCCGCGCTCCCGACTGCCAATTATTTGCGATGATTTCCGACACCGGCCATTCGCGTGCAGCCCCTTAGTTCAGCCGACTTCTGTCCATTTCGATGTGGAAGGCAAACAATGACGTGGGTGGCGAATCTTCCCTGACGGAAGAAGTAGCATAGTATGATCTTTTTGCCCCGGTTGTGAGGCCCTTCACTATCGCGTGTACCGGGAGCCGATTCTCACAGCCTAACGTAAGTGTGCGGAAACGCTGCGTTTTGCTCCCTTCGGCCGGCAGTGAACGCGTGGCGCCGCGGCCGCAGCCGAGGCTTCCCAGCTTACCGCGCGACCGAGCCTCGGCGGGGACGCCGCCTGCCTCCGTCAAATGGCCATATTGTCAGGCGATGGCCAACGGTTCGAATAGTATGGCCACGTCAATCGAGCACGGATTTGGGGAAATGAGAGCGCAACTAGCGACGCTGATCACGACGAGCATTGCGGCATTAACCCTCGCCACGCTTCCGGTGGCGGCCGCGGACCCCACGGTAGCGGGGCTCTGGCAGAAGCAGGACGATTCCGGAAACCCGGTCGGATATTTCCTTTTCGTCGACCACAACGGGGTTTTTGAAGGCGCGATTGCAAAAATGTTTCCGCGGCCGGGCGATGAGCCGAATCCGGTCTGCAGCAAATGCGAAGACGACCGCAAGAATGCGCCCGTGCTCGGCATCTCTTTCATTCGGGAGATGAAGCGCAACGGGTTGAAATACGAGGACGGCAAGATCCTCGATCCGCGCGACGGCCGGATCTACAGCGCGATGATGAGCGTGAGCCCCGACGGGCTAACGCTGACCGTCCGCGGCTATCTCGGCATCCCCCTGCTCGGGCGTGACGAAATCTGGACACGCCTTCCCGACACCGAGATCGGCAAGCTCGATCCCACCGTCATCGCCAAGTACCTGCCTCCACCAACGGCCTCGGCGCGCAAGCCCAGCAATCCTGTGCGGTAGCCCGCGCTCCAGAATTTCCGAAGCGGTCGCGTCGCGCTCCCCTACTCTACTCGCGCGGTGCTCGCGGCAACCCGTGGCGGGGCGTCTCTTTTTCCAGCTCGCGGCCCGGGCGGCAGCCGGGCCTCCGCGCCTGCAAATAGATCGGCACAGGGTCAGCCTCGCCGTGGAGCGGCCGCGAGACTGTTGCACTCGCTGCCGCACTCCTCTGCGCGACCTTGTCTATTGTCGCCTATTGCCTTTAGTTGGCAAACAAAGTTCCATAGCTTGAGCAAAACGCTCGCCGAGATGGTCAGGGGATTGGGTTTCCCGCGTCGACGTTCGGCGGCAGGCGCACAGTGACAAGAAAGATGCAATCAAGCCGCAAGTCGGCTGACGGAGGATCGCGTGAACATCGCCAACAAGGTCCACGATGCGCGACGGCAGACAAGCCCGCTGTTCAATGATCGCAAGCTGAAGCTCGGCACGTTCGGCACCAATCTCGACCGCGGCTGCGCCATCAGCACGATCGATGGCGTGCTGAGCATCGATTGGCCGAACACACGCACGCTGGCGCAGATCTCGGAAGAGATGGATTTCGAGGCGCTGGTCCCGATCGGCCGCTGGCGCGGCTTCGGCGGCACGACCAACTTCAACGGACCGGGCTTCGAGTGCTTCTCCTGGGCGGCGGGCATCAGCGGAGCAACGCGCAGCTCAGCGATCTTTGCCACCTCGCACGTCCCGACCATCCACCCACTCATGGCCGCCAAGCAAGCGACCACGATCGATCATATTTCGCAAGGACGCTTCGCGCTCAACATCGTCACCGGGTGGCACCGTCAGGAAATCGAGATGTTCGGCGCGCCGCTGCTAGAGCACGACGATCGCTACGACTGCGCGGTCGAATGGCTCGACATCATCCGCAAGCTGTGGTCGCAAGATGAGGAATTCGACTACGAAGGCCGCTTCTACAATATCAAAAAGGGATATCTGGCGCCGAAGCCGATCCAAAAGCCGTTTCCGCCGGTGATGAATGCGGGTGGTTCCGACAAGGGCATGCATTTCGCCGCCAAGTATTGCGACATGGTCTATGTCGTGTTCGGCTCCCACGATTTTGCCGACTGCAAGGCCAAGGTCGACGCCTATCGGCAGATGGCGCGCAAGGAATACGGCCGCGAGCTTCAGGTCTGGAGCTATGCCTACGTGGTCCAGGGCGAAACCGAGAAGGAAGCCCGGGACTATTACGACTACTACGTCAATCAGCGCGGCGATTGGGAAGCCGCGACCAACCTCGTCGATACGATGATTGCCAACGCCAAGACCTTGCCGGCGCCGGTGCTCGCGGAGATGAAGAAGCACTTCATTGCCGGATGGGGCGGCTATCCGTTGATCGGCACCAAGGAGCAGATCGTCGAAGGGCTTGGCATGATGTCAAAGATGGGGCTCGATGGCACGCTGCTCAACTGGCCGCGCTATATCGATGATATGCGCTATTTCCAGAAGAACATCTATCCGCTTGTTCAACAAGCCGGCTTGCGGTAGGGCGCACCCATGACCGCATCGCAGGACGGCACAACCAAAATCGTCGGCATCGCCGGTAATTTCCATCGTCCGTCGCGAACGCGCGCCCTGGTCGAGACCGTCGTCGACCGGATCGGTCGCGACTACGGCGCCGATGGAGCGCTGTTCGATCTCGTCGACGTGCTGCCCGAGCTCGGCACCTTCATCTATCGCAACAACGTCACGGGCCGCACCAAGGAGGTGCTCGAAGCGATCGAGAGCTGCGATGCGCTCGTGGTCGGCACGCCCGTCTACAAAGGCTCCTACACCGGACTGTTCAAGCATCTGTTCGACCTGGTGACGCCGGAGCGGCTCGCCGGCGTGCCGGTCGTGCTGACGGCGACCGGCGGCAACGATCGCCATGCGCTCATGATCGAGCACGAGCTGCGGCCCCTATTCGCCTTCTTTGCGGCGAGCACGGTGGCGACCGGCATTTATGCGGCGGAGACCGATTTCGTCGACGGCCTGCCCGGCAGCGAGCGCCTCCTGCGCAGCATCGACGCTGCCATCCGCGATCTGCGGCCATGGCTCAACGGCAACTCGAGATCGCCCGCAATCCAGCCGACGTGAAAACGCGGGCGGTCAGCAAACCGGAGAATACGGCATGGCCGCGGTACAGGGCGTCCGCTGTGTGGACGTGGGTGTCGGCAACCTCGCGGCAACGTCGCGGTTTTATGAGGAGGTCTGGAACCTGCGGCCGGTCGCAAGCGGCCCGGGCACCTGCTTCCTTCGCGGCACCGGGCCCTATCATCATATTCTCGGCCTGTTCGAGCAGACGACACCGGCGCTGATCCGGCTCCTGCTCGATGCGGCCGATCGCGCGACCGTGGACGACCTCCACCAAGCGGTGCGTGCCGCCGGCGTCGGCGCGGTCGAAGCGCCGGGCTCGATTGCACGTCCCGGTGGTGGCTATGGCTTCGGCTTCAAGGATCCGGAGGGCCGCAATCTCGCGATCGTCTGCGGTGTCGCCGACCACGGCGATGCGGACAGCGAGCCCGACCGGCCGCGCAAGGTTACCCACGTGAATCTCAATTCTGGAGCGGCCCAGCGAACCGCCACGTTCTACATCGATACACTCGGGTTTCGTCTCGCCGACGAAACGGACATTTTTTACTTCCTGCGCTGCAACAGCGATCACCATTCGATCGTGGTCCACAAGGCGAAGAACCCGACGCTCAATCACGTCGCTTTCGAGATGCCGGACCTCGATTCGGTGATGCGCGGCGGCGGCCGCCTGAAGGATCACGGCTATCCGATCGAATGGGGCCCGGGCCGCCACGCCGCCGGGAACAACGTGTTTTGCTACTTCGCGGGTCCCGAGGAATTCCCCATCGAATACACGGCCGAGGTGCAGCAGGTCGATGAAGCCTACGTGGCTCGCGGCCCCGACTATTGGCGTTTTCCGCCGGGCCGCTCCGACCAATGGGGCGTCACCGAGCCGCGCTCGCCGCGGCTCAAGCGCATTCAGGAGCTGTATCGCTTCACCGATGATCATCGGCTGCAGCGTTAATCAGAAAAATCATCAGGGAGAGCATCATGAAAGTCGGCGTCGTCGGCCTCGGCCGCATGGGGTTCGCGATCGCCCGGCGGCTGAGCGAGCAAGGCTTTGCGGTTGTCGGCTGGGACCGTGACGCCAACGCGCGCCGCGCCTTGGCCGAGCAAGCCGCCTTGCCGGTTGCCGACAGCGCGCGGGCCGTGGCGGATACGGCCGATGCGGTGATCTCGATCATCACCGAGGATCATGGAGTGCGCGGCCTGTTTCGCGGCGAGAGCGGATTCTTGCAGGCGAAGATCGACGGCAAGCTGTTCATCGAGATGAGCACTTTGCAGCCGATGACCTCGCGCGAGCTCGCGCCGCAGGTCGAGGCGAAGGGCGCTCGCCTGATCGACGCGCCGGTGCTCGGCTCGATCCCGACCGTGCGGGAGGGAAAGCTCTTGGCGCTCGCCGGCGGCCGCTCCGAGGATGTGGCGCGCGCAGGTGCGATTCTAAACAAGCTGACGCGACGCGTGGTGCATATGGGACCGATCGGCAGCGGCTGTGCCATGAAGCTTGCGGTCAATCTCGGGCTCGCAAGCTTCATCCAGGCGCTGGCCGAATCGCTGTCGCTCGGCCAGCAGCAGGGTCTCGCGCTCGATCAGATGCTGGAGGTGCTGCGCGAGGCGCCCTACGCCAATCCCTGGTTGACCAGCAAGCTCGGCGTCCTCAAGGGCGAGAAGGCCGAGATGACGCTGGATATTCGCACGCTGCGCAAGGACATCATGTCGGCGGTCGCGACCGGCGCGCTCTCCGGCGTCGGCATGCCATTGTCCGCGGGCGCGCTTGCCTCGCTGTCGGCGGCGGTCGCCCACGGCTGGGGCGGCAACGACATCGCCGAGCTGCCGCGCTTCGTGCGCGAATGCATGATTCAATCGTTCGAGTGACCGGCGCGGCTTTTGCCGAGGAGATCCGCGGGCAGCGTCACACCCCCGCCGGCGCTTCGTCGGGCGGGGCCGGCGTGAAGAAGACAAACATATTGGCGATGACGATCGTGACGGCGAGGAAATAGAACGCGGTTATCAGCCCGTAGTGGTCGGCCAAAAATCCGCAGACCGAGGGGCCGACGGCTGCGCCGAGCGCCTGCGAGCCGAACAGGATGCCGATGCTGGTCCCGCCGAGGTGACGCGGCGTGGAGTCGAGGAGCCAGGCCTGCAAGACCGCGCGGACCGCGAACAGAAAGAAGCCTAGGATAGCGATCAGAAACACGAACGCGCTGGAGTGCCCCGCGAAGGCCATGAACAGCAGCACCACCGCGGTCATCGCCATGCTGCTCATGATGATACGCCGCCGGCCCATGCGGTCGGAGAGATGGCCGGCGATCGGCGCTGCCGCAAAACCGGCCGCCTGCAGGGAGAACATGCACACGCCGATCCAGAACGACGGATAGCCCATCTCGACGGCCAAAAAGACCGGCAGAAAGGTCATCAGCCCGCTCTGGGTCATCGTGCGGAAGGCCGAGCCCCCCGAGAGCATGACGACCGCGCGATTCGTGAACAGCTCGCCTACGTCGCGCAGCCGCTTGCGCAAGCCCGGGCCGGGGCCACTGCGCGTTCTTTCGGATTCGGAGGCCTGCGTCTGCAGGCCGCCGAGGGAGACAAGGACAATGCCTGCCATGATGATGCCGGGTACGACGTTCATCACCATGACCTCACGCCAGCTGAAAGCGGCGAGCAGAGCGCCCACCGCCAGGGGCGCGGCGGCGTCACCAAAATTCCCGCCCATAGCGTGGATCGAGACCGCGAGGCCTTTGCGGGTGGGAAAACGCTGCGCCAACAGCGGGATGGCGGTCGGGTGCCAGAGATTGTTGCCGATGCCGACGAGCCCCGCGCAGGTCAGCAGCATCCAGTAGGCGTGGCTGAACCCCATCAGCAGATAGGGCGCCCCGACCCAGAACAGCGCGACCGCCATCAACAGGCCCTTCTTGCCGATGGAGTCGACCAGCATTCCACCCGGCACGTTGGAGATGGCGCCGGCGAGAAACTGGCAGCTCACGATCGACCCGATCTGCTCGTAGTTCAGCCCGAGTTCGTGGCCGATCAGCGGCAGCAGCAGATAGAACGTCGCCGGATACCAATGGGTCAGGGCATGCCCGATGGTGATCAGCCAGACGTCGCGCAACGAAGTCCGCGATACCTCCGGGGCAACGGCGATTGCGGTCACGATCAGCCGACCTTGCGTGCGAGACGGCCGGGTCGCCGCCGCTTTGGGCAATACGACCGTTATCGCCGCCGTTCAAGGGCCCCGGGAAGGCTTATGGTGTTGCAAATATACAACATAAACGCACGCACGGAAAGGGTAATATCAAACCCTCGAATCGAGTTGCGTGCGGCCTCAGTGATCAGCGTCGGCGGCAGAGCGGCGGGGCGGTATGCGGCCTTTACAAAATGCTTGCATCGCAATGCGGTGGCTGGTCACGCGGAAATCCGGCGTCCTTGCGGCCGGTCTCTGCGGCATCCTTGTCGCGGCCTGCTCGTCTACTCCTTCGCTCGAAAGCGCAACAGGAGGCGTCGAAAGCCGCATTCTGATTCGAGATATCGTAAGACGCGTCAAATGCGAGATCTCCGATGCATTCGACACAAGAGTGGAAGATCCCAAATTCCATTGGCTGCAGAACTGGACGGCGAAAGTCGATCTAACATTGCAGATTGATGAGCAAGCCGGAATTTCCCCAAGTGTCGCTTACACGAAATTCTTTCGGAACGCCTTCAATTTCGCCGCCGGATCGAGCAGCCTGACAAGCAACGTGATCCAATCGGTGCAGCAATCCTTCACCTTGAGCGTGGGCGCCAATTTGAGCGAAGAGGCGCAGCGGGCGGAGACGGTCACTTTCTCCCTCTCGCTAAAAGAGCTCAAAGTCTGGAGAAAACGCTTGCGAACCGCCGCAGCGCGCTCCGGGACCGACGAGATAATCTGTGATCCGAGCGGCCGCGAGCTCAGGGGTAAGCTCGGTCTGCAGGAATGGATCGATGCCGCGCTTTATCCCGTGGAGGGGCTGGAGCTTCAAGCAGGACAACATCCGAGTCCGGTTGGCGGGTCGACTAGACCCCCGACGCCGGGCACGCCCCCGAAGGGCGAAAAACTATCGATCAGCGTGCAAAACGCTATACCTCAAGTAAAAGCCGCGCGTGACGCGGTCGCCAAATCGCATGACGACGCGGTGGCATCCCAAGCGAAAGTCACGGAGTACGCGAGCAAGGTGCACACCGCCATGCAGACCAGTGTTGCGCCCTACTTCAGCGTGCTGACCGATGAACTGAAAAAAACTATCTCCGACCTCATCTCGAACATCGATACGGCCAACGAATACGCCAGACAGGACGTCACGAGCGCGGAACAAGCCCTCAGCAAGGCCACGGACATCGTCAGCCAATTGGAAGCGTCCTCCGGGCAGCAAGACGCTGGCGATCTCGTGACCGCCGCGAAACAACTGGTCATTGACGCGGCCAATTATGCCAAACATGCCAAGAAGCAAGAAACCATCGCTGCCGCCATCGAGCAGAAATTTGCTAACTACCTACCAAACCCGCCGATTGACGGGTTACTGCATTCGGTCCAGTTCGTCGTCACGTATGGCGCGAACGTCTCGCCAAACTGGACCTTGTTGCAATGGAAAGGCCCGAGCCTCACCGTTCCGGGAGCGTCGGCACAGGGGGCTAGGACCCATACGCTCAATATCGCCCTCGGCCCGCCCGCGGAACAAGCCCGCCTCATTCAAAACCAAACCGTGCTCAACGCGTTGCACCCTTAACGCGGTAGGGCCGCGGCGTGGTCCCCTGCTTGTCACTCTGGGGCGCCGCGCGGCGAGTTACTGCAACCTCTTGCGACGCTATTTGGCGTTAACAAAACCGTGATAGACTTCGATGTTATTCATCGGTCCAATCGTCGTCATGGTGCTGCGCAGCAGCCGATCGAGGCGGATATTCGAGATGTCGTCTTTGACGCGCTATATGCTCGTCGCCGCTGCAATCCTTCTACCCCTCGGACAACGGGCAGGGGCTGAGCCCGCGCCCTTGGCCGAGCTGCTGGCGGTCGAGGCGACCAAGGACGGCCTCACGCTGACGGTTCCAACCGGCGGCTGCACGAAGAAATCCGATTTCGAGCTTACCTCAAGCCCGGCTAAGAACGGCGCCGCGGTCGTCGAGGTGCGGCGACCGATCCCCGATACTTGCAAAGGCAATTTCCCCGACGGCCTCAAATTGGCATACTCCTGGGCGGAGTTGAAATTGCCCAAGCACACCAAGATCTCCGTGAAGAATGCGGTCGAAAGCGCCCGGCCATTGCCGCAGCGGGAGGCGCGTCGCGTGAGCCCGCACAAGGGCCCGCGATATTGCCATATCGCCGACCGGCGATCGCATCTTTGCACTTCCCGGCACCGTGCCAATGCGGCTCATCATTACGCCCATCACCGCATCCATCATCACCGCGGGTCGGCATGGGTCGTCGTCCACGCCAAGCGGCACACCCGCCGACATCATGGTCGGGACGGCGGCTATCGTTACTAGAGCACGATGGCTTTCCTTCGAATCGTCATCGTGCTCTAGCTTATTGTTGGAGCATGATCTTTCCCGAAAACCGGTACCCACTTTTCGGGATCATGCTCTACGGCTTGGGCACCAGACTGATGCGGGTCACGTCCTCGCCCCGGCAACCCGAGCTGGGGCACACGTTCACGCGCCGGCAATTCGCGCTTGGGTCTGCCACATAATCGGTATCGCCGCGAACGAGGACGCCGACCAAGCTCTTGGTCGCCTCGTCGTAGACCCCCGACCCGGAATTGCCGCCGAACGTATCGAGATTGGCGACAAAGAAGGCCGGGCTCGAGGTGTCGCGCACCTCGGCGCCGGGCGCATATTTGAGTGGAATGCCGCTCGGGAAGCCGATGACGAAGACTTTTGCGCCCTTGCTGATCGGGGTCGTATTCCAGGCCGTCACCGGTTCGGCAACGGTGGCGGCGACGGGTCTTGCAAGCCGGATCAACGCCCAGTCCTGGGGTGCGTTCATCTCCCCGCCGATGACCTCCTTGCCGGCCACGACTTGGGCCGCTGGAAGGGTGGTAGCATCCGTTGTCTGCTGCTCCATCCGATAGCCAAACACGAAGCTTACCGAAGTGATCGCGGAGAGTTGGTTATTTCCCGAGACTTCGCGCACGCAGTGGCCGGCGGTCAGCACGACATCGGGGCGAACCAGCGTGCCGGAGCAGAAAGCCCCCGCCGGCTGTTCCGCAAAGGCTTCGTCCGGACACAAGCGCTGGACCGCCTGCAGCGGCCGGGTCTTGAGCTTGACGTTGTTGCCCGACGCGGGCGGCGTGTCGAGTGAATTGAAGAGCGCCACGGAGGCGCGAGCCACCGCTTTCACCGCAGGATCCTGGATCTGATACCAGTCCTTGCGCTCATCGAGGCCGTAGATGACCCGGAACCGGCCCTCCTCGCGCGCCGCCAGGACCAGCGCACCCTCGTTCACGGTCGACAGACGCCCTTCGGCCCCCAGCGTTCTGAACTCCTGCCCGGGCAGCGCAATTCCGGCCCGTTTCTCGAAGCGCCGCTGAAACTCATTGCGTAATTCCTCGTCGGTGGCAGCCCTGACGGCTTTCTTCGCGTCCCTGAGATCATCCGCGCAGGCGGAAGTGGCTATCCCGGTCAGGACAACCGCCATCGCCGCCAGTGACAACATGATTGGCCGAATTGAATAGGACCCCATGCCGACGATCCCCCTCGCCATCTCGCTGCGTGTTGCACGTCCAATGTAGCCGATCATGCATTCACCGGAAGAGTGAATTCGGTCTCCGCCCAAAAATGCGCAAAGTGACCGTGCGCCACATCGTGCATGATGGATTCGCGCCCCGCAACACTCGGCATCGCCCTGCCGGATCATTCCAGGGCCCACAACACGGCGGGCAAGATCGCGAACGAGCAAGCGTCATCGCTCCGATCTTCGCTTGGCCACCGCCCCTCCGCCGGCGTTCGCGGCCGCGTCGAGCGGCTCTTCGGCCGCGCCGCTGTTGGTTATGAGGCGCGCGCCGCGCTCGAAGGTGATGTAGGCCCAAAGCCAATCGATCGCGACGGTCAGGCGATTGCGAAAGCCGATCAGAAAGAAGATGTGAGCAACCGACCAAAGAAGCCAAGCGACGAACCCGGTGAGGCGCAGCTGTCCCATCTCGACCACGGCCGCCTGGCGTCCGATGGTCGCAAGATTGCCGAAACTTCGGTAGGCGAATGGAGGCGGAGGCTTGCGCCCGTGAACCTGCGCGGCGATGACGTGCGCAACATAAAGGCCTTCCTGCTTGGCGACGGGAGCAAGACCGGGCAGCGGCTTTCCGTCCATGTCCTTGGCGTCCGCCGTGTCGCCGATCACGAATACACGGTCCTGGCCGGGGACAGAGAGATCCGGTCCTACAACCACGCGACCGGCGCGATCAGCCGGGGCGCCAAGCCAGGCCGCGGCGGGCGAGGCCATGACACCTGCGGCCCAGATGATCGTGCGCGCGTCGACGCGCGCCGCGCCGATGACGGCACCATCGCCATCGCAGGCGGTCACGGGCCTTCCGAGGCGCACCTCGACGCCGAGGGCTTCGAGCCGCTTGTGCGCATCATTGGAAAGCTGCTCCGGGAAGGCCGGCAGAATGCGCGGACCGGCCTCGACCAGGACAACGCGCGTCGCCCGGGGATCAATGTTGCGGAAATCCATCGCCAGCGCGTGCCGAGCGATCTCGGCGATCGCGCCGGCCATCTCGACGCCCGTGGGGCCGGCCCCGATGATTACGAAGGTGAGCAGCTTGCTTTGCTCGGCCGGGTCGCATTCCGCCTCGGCGCGCTCGAACGCAAGCAAGATGTGGCGACGGATCTTGGTCGCGTCCTCAAGCGATTTGAGCCCGGGGGCGTATGGCTCCCAGTCGTCGTGGCCGAAGTAGGAATGGCGCGCCCCGGTCGCGATCACAAGATAATCATAAATTATGTTGGGGCTTGTGGGGGCAGTCCCCAGCCTGACCTCGCGTTTCACCAGATCGACGCCCGTGACCTCGCCGAGCAAGACCGTCACGTTCTGCTGCCTGCGAAAAATCGTTCGGATCGGCGCGGCGATTTGCGCCGGCGACAGCCCAGCCGTCGCAACCTGATAGAGCAGCGGCTGAAAGAGATGGTGGTTGCGCCGGTCGATCAGCGTAACGCGGACCGCCTCCTTCGCCAGCCCTTTCGCCGCCGAAAGACCGCCAAATCCGCCGCCGACGATCACGACATGCGGCGCGCCGGACGAGGCATCCGCCTCGCGACCCGCCACGGAGACATCGCAGAGCGGCGCACCGACCCCGTGTCGGTGCGGCGGCAGGATTGCCGTGGCCATGACATCACCTTGCGTGCGCGCAACCATGCGCCGAAGGCGTGATCAAGCCAAGTGCGGGTCCGCAGCCCTATCCGAGCCAAGCGACCGAGTCTGGCTGGCTGGCCGTTAATCAATCGAGCCCGCCGGCTTGGCCGCCGGCCTTGTCGGTCAGCGCGACCGTCTCGAAGTATGTGATTTTCGGATCGGTGCCATAGCGCGCGCGAATGCCGGCAAGCCATTCGCCCGAGTAGAATCGCTCGGCTGCCCGCTGGCTCTCCCACATATAGACACCGCCGGCAACCTTGCCGTCGCGCGAGCAAATGAATTGTTTGCGCAGGAACCCGGGGATTTTGAGGAAATCCGGTGCGATCTGAGTGAAGTGCTTGCGGCATTCCTCAAGGCCGATGGAGGGAGGCAAGTCGTAGAGGACGATAGCAGTGATCATGCGATTTCTCCTTGGGTTTGAAATTCAGCAGGGGGCTTCTGCGAGCTCATGCGTTAGCTGCCGCATTACCGAGATAGGCTTCCTGAACGGTGGCGTTGCTCGACAGCATGCTCGCCGGCTCGGCCAGCACGATGCGTCCGGTGTCGAGCACAAAGCCGTAATGGGCGAGCCGCAACGCGATGGCGACGTCCTGCTCGACGAGCAGGATCGAAAGACCCGCCCGGTTGATCGCGAGCAGCGCCAGACCGAGCTCGCCCACGAGCTTCGGCGCGAGACCGAGGGAAAGCTCGTCGATCAGCAGCAACTCCGGGCCGGCCATGATGCCGCGACCGATGGCGCACATCTGCTGCTCGCCCCCGGAGAGGGTCGAGGCGTCCTGCGACAACCGCTCGGCGAGCCGCGGAAAGGTGGTCAACACGAAATCCAGATCACGATTGACGATCGCGCGTCCGTCGCGACGCAGATAGGCGCCCATTAGCAGGTTCTCGCGCACCGTCATCCCGGCGAACAGCCGCCGGCCCTCCGGCACGTGCGCGACGCCCCGGCGAACGATCTCCTGCGGCGCGACTCCTGCAAGCGACTTGCCGGCAAAGCTGATCGATCCGGCGCTGGCGCGAACCACGCCGGAAAGCGTCTTGAGCAGCGTCGTCTTCCCGGCCCCATTGGAGCCGATCAGACAGACGATCTCACCGGGCTTCACGACGATGTCGACATCATACAGGACGCGCACATCGCCGTATCCCGCGCAAAGGCCCGAAACCTTGAGCAGATCAATCGCCATGGGTTAATCTCCGCGGCCCGTCTGATCAACGGCAAAATCGGCGCCGAGATACGCTTCGACGACCTGGGAGCTCCTGACGACATCACCCGGCAATCCGTCCGCGATCAAGGCGCCCTGATGCAGCACCATGATGCGCGAGCAGGCGCGCGTGACGACCTTCATCAGGTGCTCGATGAGGAGGATCGTGATGCCGCCGCGGGCAATGGCGCGGATGAGCGCGAGCGCCCGGTCGATCTCGGTGGCATTCAGGCCGGCATTGACCTCGTCGAGAAGAAGGAGCTTGGGATTGGTCGCCAGTCCTTTCGCGAGCTCGAGGCGCTTGCGATCCGGCAGGGTGAGCTGCGAAGCCGGCGTCGCCGCAACGGCCGTCAGGCCGGTGAAGTCGAGGCATTCGGCCGCCCGCACGCGCGCCGCGACGATGGAGCGGCAACGCCCGGCGAACAGCGCGGCGGCAGCGACGTTGTCGAGCACATTCATGCGCGGGAAAGGTTGAACCACCTGAAACGTGCGCCCAATGCCGCGTCGCGCGATCTCGTAAGCCGGAAGGCGGTCGATCTGTCGGCCCTCGAACATGACCGCGCCCGCATCCGGTGCCTGCACCCCGGTAATGACATTGATCAGCGTGGTCTTGCCGGCGCCGTTCGGCCCGATGAGGCCGACGATCTCACCCGGTGCAAGATCGAAGGTGACGTCGTTGAGCGCGACGAGGCCGCCGAAGCGCTTCGTGACGCCGGACACGCGCATGAGCGGAGCCGGCGGGGCTAAGGCATGCGCGGGCGAGCTCATGACGGTAATACCGGTGCGCGCGCGGCATCGCCGCGATCCGCCGCATGCTGCGGACGGGCGAACACGCGCACGCGAGCCATGGCATGGCGGAAGCTGCCCAGGCCCCCCGGGACGAACACCAGCAGCAACACGATGATGATGCCGAGTATCCCGGCATGGAAGTTCAAAACATTTCGCCAGACGAGTTCTTCGAGCGCGACGAAGATGACGGCGCCGAACACCGGTCCGTACACCGTCCCGACGCCGCCGAGGAACGCCATGACGATCGGCTTGATCGACAGGATGTCGTCGAACGCGTCGCTCGGATCGATGTAGCCGATCCAGGTCGCGTAGATCGCGCCGGCCAAGCCCGTCGTCACGGCGGACGCGACGAAGGCCGCGACCTTGGCCTGCAGCGTATTGATCCCAAGCACGATCGCCGCATCCTCGTTCTGCTCGATACAACGAAGCGCCCAGCCGACGCGGCTGCGAACGATGACGACCGTGAGTCCGACCGTTGCGACGGCCGCGGCCAGCATGCCACAATAGTAGAGCCTGGCGGTCGCATCGACGCCGAGCAGCGTCGAGCCGGGCAAGTTCAATCCCATCCCGCCGCCGGTGATCGCCGTCGCTCCGTTCACGATCTCGCGCAGAACGGCGGCGAGCACGAGGCTGGCGACGGCGAAGTAATGCCCGCGCAGGCGCAGAATCGCCGGACCGATCACGAGCGCGAACAGCCCGGCGGCGGCGGCACCCGCGAGCCATGCGGCAGGCAGCGAGGCGTAAGCGCGAACGATCCCGCTTCCATAAGCACCCAGGCCGAAGAAGGCCGCGGTTGCGAACGATGGATAGCCGGTGAGCCCACCGATGATGTTCCAGGACGACGCGAGCGTCACATACATGAACGCGATGGTCGCGAGCCGCACGAGGTAATTGCTGGTCACGAAAGGCAGCACGCAGAGCACGATCGCAAGTGCCGCGAGACCCGCCGCCAGCGCGATACGGCGCTTCATATGAAGCCCCGCCTTCCCATGATCCCGCTCGGCCGAAAGATCAGGAGGAGCACGAGAGCGCTGAAGGAGAGCGTGAGCGCGTATTCCGGCCCGAAGAAGATCGCGCCAAAACTTTCCAGGACGCCCAGCACGAGGCCGCCCACGAGGACCCCGGTCACGCTGCCTAACCCGCCGAGCACGCAGGTGACGAAGGCCTTGCCCAGATAGGTCGTCCCGGCAAGCGGGGAGATCGGAAAGATCGGGCTCAGCAGTGCGCCGGCCGCGCCTGCCAGCGCCGCCCCAAGCCCGAAGGTCAGGGCAAAGATCGTGGTCGGATCGACGCCCATCAATATGGCCGCATAACGGTCCATCCGGACCGCGACGATCGCCCGCCCGATCGATGTGCCGCGCAGTAGAAGGTAGAGCAGGGCTACGAACAGAAGCGCAAACAGCATGCTTGCCAAACGGTCGATCGGAACGATCACGTCCAAGCCGGGAATGACACTCGACAGATCGATGATGCCGAGCGGCGGCACGAGGTTGACCTTGCGAAAATCCGCTTTGAAGGCAACCAGCATGATGTTGTCGAGCAGCAGAGTGAGCCCGAACGTGGTTGTCATGGTGATGAGCACGGGCGCTTCAACGACCCGGTTCACCACGATGAACTGAATGACGTAGCCGACCCCAAACAATGCCAACGCCGCGACGGGCGCAAAGACGAAGGGGTGAATGCCCAGCAGGCTGTAGGCGAAGAAGGCGAGATAGGCGCCCAGCACCACGAACGAGCCGTGCAGGATGTTGATGACGTTGAGGACACCCCAGACCAGCGAGAAGCCCGCCGCAATGCAAGCGTACAGGCCGCCCAGCAGTAGTCCATTCACCAGCACCTGGACGTACAGCATAAGGCCAGGCCTCTGCGCCTCGCTCAGTGCACGCCGAGGAGCAGGTCGCCGGCTTTGATGGCGTCGGGATAGACGACAACCGCACGTCCCTGCTGAATCTGGAATACGGGAGGCACGTACGAGATCGCCTGTCCGGCGGCGTTGAAGCTCAGTGGACCGAAGAATGTCGCAAAGCCGCCGGCGGCCAGCGCCTCACGGACCTTGCCGTGATCTATGGAACCGGCTTTCTCGATCGCCATCTGCAGCACGACGCCGACCGCGCTGCCGGTCGCATTGGTGAAGTCAGGCAGGGATTTGTACTTTTTCTTGAACATCTCCGTGTAGCTCTCGGAGCTGCCGAACGCGTCTTTGCTCTTGTAGCGCACCGCGGGGTGCCACCAGGTCGCGCTTGTCAGGTTTTCCGCCAGCGAGCCGGTCGCGTCGATGAATTCTTGGTAAGCCGGGGCATTGATCATGGTCACGACTTGCGCCTTGACGCTGAGGTCGGCCATCTGCTTGCGGATCAGGATCATGTCGTTGATGTAGCCGGTGGCAACGATCCAATCGGGATTGGCGGCCTTGATCTCCGTCAAGGCCGAGGCGTGATCGAGCGTATTGATGGCGTACTTCCCGAAATAGACCACGCTGAGACCGCGCTTCTTAACGGACTTTTCGAATTCCTGACCAAGCGCCAGCGGAAAGAGATCATTGCGCGCCAGAATGGCGACCCGTTGGACCTTTGGTGCCTTGCTCCTGACGATATCGCTCATCGGCTCGGAGAGCGTGTCATTTTCGGTGAACGTCCCGAACAGGTTCTTGTAGCCCTGGTCGTAGACCTCGGCAGAGGATGCCGTCGGGGCTAGCGTGGGGATGCCGTATCGCTCCGAGACGGTGCTAGCCGCCTTGGTGGCTCCCGAGCCGAACGGCGAGAACATGAAATCGACCTTGTCGTCGGTCGCGAGCTTTTCGGCGAGTTGCACCGCCTTCGGCGTGGCCGACTGATAGTCGTAATAGACGATTTCGATCGGATGCTTTGTCCCGCCGACGTCGATCCCACCGGCGGCATTCACGACGTCCTTCCACAATTCATACCCTTGCTGGAGCTTCGTGCCCTCCGGCGACAGCGCACCCGTCAGAGGAAGCGGCGCCCCGATGCGAATGGCGGCGCTGTCCGCTTGGGCCTTGGACACGGCCGTAGATGCCAAGAGTCCGAGTGCGAGAACCGCGAGCGCCCAGGTGGCCAGCCTGCGCCTCGGCGCGCACCGCAACGGACGGGACTCGCTGGAAATGCAATCGACGGACGGCCTCCATAACCCCATTGTCGTCTCCTCCGGTCAGCTCAAGAACAGCGGACCTTCATGCAAGCCATATGCCAAATCGTATACAATCGTAGACCGAGTTTCCGCTGGGAAAATCGACGCCCCAGCATCCCTTTGAGATGGTCACCGGTATTGATTTTGTAGATATTTCATCGGCAAAGCCAGCGCTTTTTGTCGTTATGGGAATTGGCGGGGATTGTTCCGGGAACGCCGATAAATTGGCAAAAAATTCCAAAGCGTATACGATTTGTGCCGTGAGCCTCCTCGATCACATCGATACCCTGCGCGCTGGTCGTCCTGCGAGTCCGGACGTCATCGCGGACGTGCTGTTGGCGATCATCTTGCGGGGCCACTTTCGCGGCGGTCAGCCGCTACGCCAGGATGAGCTCGCGAGCTGGTTCGGCGTCAGCCGAATTCCGGTTCGCGAGGCTTTGCGTCAACTCACGGCCGATGGGCTCGTCGAGTTTCACCCCAAGCGCGGCGCGGTCGTTGCCGCGCTGAAGCCCGACGAGGCCGAGGAAATCCTCGAGATCCGCTGCACATTGGAGATCAAGGCGGCCACCCTGGCCATGCCGCATTGGACCGACGCCACCTTCGCTGCCCTGACCGCCATGCTCGACGAAGCCGAGACATGCTCGTCGATCGATCGCTGGAGCGATCTGAATTGGCGCTTTCACGAGGAGCTTTATCGTCCCGCGGCGCGTCCGCGGCTGCTGTCGCTCATCTGCACCTTGAACACGAACGTGGACCGCTACATCCGCCTGCTCGTCAGCCAGTCCGACTACCGGCTCCAGGCGCAACGCGAGCACCGCGCCATTCTCGCCTGCGCCTGCGTGCGCAACGTCGCGGCTCTGTCGGCGCTGATCGAGCAGCACGCCATGCAGACGGCCGTTCGATTGCGCCGGTTTCTCGATGCCTACGAGGGGTCGTAGCGCAGGCGCGGAGCGGTCCGAAGTGAAATTCAGATGGCGTCCCGGGCCTTGTGCCCGGGCTCGCTCCGCGCGTCGGGGCCTCGCGCGCGACAGCGCTCCAACGAATGGGTACCGGAGCTTGCTGTACCATGGGTCCCGGGCACGAGGCCCGGGACGACAGTTGGTAGACGGATCGACGTCGTGCGCAGTTCGCCGCCAGCCTACCGGACGACCGCCGCCGTCTGTCCAAACAGAATCCGCCGCGCCTCCTCGGTCTGAATGCCCTGCTGGGTATTGATCGATTTGGCCTTCTCGTAGGCGCGCACGGTTGCCGGGCGTTGCTTGATCGCTTCGAACCATCGCTTCAGGTGGGGGAAATCTTCCAGCTTCTGCCCTTGGCGCTCGTAAGGAACGACCCAAGGATAGGCCGCCATGTCGGCGATCGAGTAATCGCCGGCGACAAAGGCGCGATCGGCGAGGCGCTTGTTGAGCACCCCATAGAGCCGGTTGGTCTCGTCCACATAGCGCTTGATCGCGTAGGGAATTTTCTCGACCGCGTAGTTGGCGAAATGATTGTTCTGGCCGGCCATCGGCCCGAGTCCGCCCATCTGCCAAAACAGCCATTGAATGACCTCGGTGCGGCCGCGCAGGTCGCTCGGCAGGAAACGGCCGATCTTCTCGGCCAGATAAAGGAGGATGGCGCCGGATTCGAACACCGAGATCGGCGCCCCGCCCCCTTTGGGCGCATGGTCGACGATCGCCGGGATGCGGTTGTTGGGCGCGACCGCCAAGAACTCCGGCTTGAACTGGTCGCCCTTGCCGATGTTCACCGGAATGATCTTGTATTCGAGACCCGTCTCTTCCAGAAACATCGTGATCTTGTGGCCGTTCGGCGTCGTCCAATAGTGCAGGTCGATCATCGTTTGGTTCCTCTGTTGCGTGTCAATCGAGAAGTTCAAGGGCCGGCCGAGCGACACCTTCGAGCAACGCCCGATCGGGATTCACGCGCGCCAAAACCCTTATGCCGAGCAGGACACCGAGCAGCAACCGCGCGAGATCCTTCGCCTTGCGGTCCGGCGGCACCGTTCCTTGCGCCTGCGCGGCCTTGATCAAGCGCTGAAAGAAGGCCTCGATCTGGCCGAGACGATCGGCGATGACGGCACCGAGTTTCGCATCGTGCGGCGCGACCTCGAGCGCCGAATTGATCAGGAAGCAGCCGCGCCGTTCGCGGTCGTTCACCGAGGCGTCGATGATCTCGGCGATGAAGCTGCGCAGCGCCTGCTTCGGCGGCAAGGATTCCAGACGCTCCATGCGCGCCCGGGTCGCGTGATCGAGATAGTGCCCAAGCGCCTGCACGAACAGCGCATGCTTGTCGCCGAACGCGTTGTACAGACTGGGTCCGGAGATGCCCATCGAGGCTGCGAGATCGCGCACCGAGGTCGCCGCGTAACCGCGCTGCCAGAAACAGTCGATCGCCGCCTGCAGAGCGGTCGCTTGGTCGAACTCGCGAGGTCTCGGCATCGCGCCATCCAAACCGCAGCCGGCACGAGGATCGTCCGACGGGATCGGTCATTGACATTATGTATCACGCGATACAAAATTGTCCAGTTTTCGGCGCCCAATTCGACGGTGCCGCGGACCGATGCGACCAGGGTTAGAGCGGCGGCGCGATCCAACATAGTCGCTGGAAATGGAGGAGCGCCTGCAGCTTTACTCCGGCATCAATTCCGTGTCCGCCCTGGAATGTCCGACCTGCGCTCGCGGAAGAGCAAGGGAAATACCGCGACGATCTGTAGGCCCTGCTATGATGACCCTGAGCGGGGATCAGTTCGATCCCGCCTTGATTGGAAGATGCAGGAGATGCCCCGCCGTTCAAGAGTTTACCGCCAGATCCATGGCCGAAGGTCCGAGGCACTGCGCGGGCCGCGTAACCTTTTGCGATTTCGCGGCGAAAACATTGCTAGCGCTTACGAAGAAAATGGATACGCGGGTCAAGCCGGCGCATGACTAATTCGGTAAGCGTTGCGGTGCACGGGAGAGGATTCTTGATGGCGTACCGATACCGTTGCCGCCGTGTCGGCACCGCGACGATTGTTCATCAACACGATTCCGCGTGCTATGATGGATTAGACCGATGTGCCGATTGATCACATCCGCCCTGCTGAGCGGGGTGCTGCTGACCTTGAACGCAAGCGCGAACGCGGATCCGAACAAAAATCTCGGCGCCGTGATCGTTGCCCAGAGCGAATCGACGCCCTCGCCCGACAAACCCGAGCCCTCGCCCGAGGAGGTCATGCGCCGGCGTTTTCCGCAGCCGGTGCGGGTCGGCGATCTAATCGGATTGCCGCTGCTCGACTACGACGACCGGACGATCGGCCGGGTGCGGCAAGTGGTCCGCACGCCGGCGGGAAAGATTCAGCTGATCGTCGGTGTCGGCGGCTGGTTCGGCTTCGGCACGCGGCCGGTCGCCGTACCGATCGAGGTTGTCGCCATCCTTGCGCGCCAGATCGATGCACTCGACCAGGACCGGGACGAGATCGAAACGGCGCCGACATGGGACAGCTCCCAAGGGCGCCCCATCGATCCCAAGGAGATGATCCGCATCGCCCTGGCACGCCGGTGAGGCCGTGTGAGTAGGAGAGACCCCGCATGACGACCGCGTCCGTCACGTCCCGTAAGCCCCATGAGTCGAAGCTGCATCCGTTGCCGCTGCGCATCATGCATTGGACCAACGCCGTCGCCATGATCCTCATGATCGGCAGCGGATGGAAGATCTACAATGACGAGGTGCTGTTCGGATGGCTGCATTTCCCCGACTGGATCGTGCTCGGCGGGGAGGCGCAAGGCGCGCTGCAGTGGCATTTCTTCGCCATGTGGATCCTGATGCTCAACGGATTGGCTTACGTCATCTACGGGTTCGCGACTGGCCGCTTCAAGCGCATGCTGTTTCCGATCCATCCGCGCGACGTGATCGCCACGGTTCGCGATGCGCTGCGTTTCAAGCTCGCCCATGACGACCTGACGGTATACAACGCGGTGCAACGTATCCTCTATGTCGGCATCATCCTGGTCGGCATCGTTCAGGTAATTTCCGGCCTGGTCGTCTGGAAGCCCATTCAATTCTCCGAGCTCACCATACTGTTCTATAACTTCCAGGGCGCCCGGCTGGTACACTTTCTCGGCATGAGCGCAATCGTGCTTTTCCTCCTCATCCACGTCGCGCTGGCGCTCCTCGTGCCGCAGACGCTGGTCAATATGCTCACCGGCGGCCCCAAGCTGAAAGAGGCTGTGCCGCCGCTCCCGGCATCGGATGCCCCGATTCCGGGACAGGCCGCCCACTGACCGGGAGAACGCAATGTCCATCCGTACCCCCTCCCCCTCGATTTTCCGTCCGCAACGGCCGATCGATCAGAGCGTCATGGAGGAAAACAAGCGGCTGATCGAGGACATAAACCGGCGAAATCTTTTGCGCGGTACGCTCAGTCTCGGCGCGCTGTCGCTGCTGACCGGATGCACCATCACCGACCATACCCCGGTGCAGAGCGTGCTCAAGGCGGTGTCGTCCTTCAACGATCGCGTGCAGGAGTTCCTGTTCAGACCCAACCACCTGGCGCCGACCTTCTCGGAGGCGCAGGTCGTCAAGCCGCCGCGCTACAACGCCTATTATGAGGTCGAGGATGTCAAGCCGGTCGACGGCGGCAGCTGGAAGCTCGAGCTCTCGGGTCTCGTCCAGGATAAACGTCCGTGGACCGCGCAGCAGATTTATGCGTTACCCGAGCAGGAGATCATTATCCGGCACATCTGCGTCGAGGGTTGGGACTATATCGGCCAATGGTCGGGCGTGAACTTGCGCGTTTTCCTGGAGCGCATCGGCGCCGACCTTTCCGCCAAATACGTCATGTTCCGCTGTGCCGACGACTATTCCGGCAGCATCGACATGGCGACTGCGCTGCATCCGCAGACGATCCTCGCCACCAAATATGCGCGCCAGCCGATCACCGACCCGTTCGGCTTCCCGCTGCGCTTGCGTACCGCCACGAAGCTCGGCTTCAAGAACCCGAAGTGGATCACGTCGATGGAGGTCACCAACACTTATCCGGGGGGATACTGGGAGGATCGCGGCTTCAATTGGTTTGCGGGGATTTAGTGTTGTGGTTTTGACATTTGATCGTCATTCCGGGGCGCCGCAAAGCGGCGAGCCCGGAATCCATAACCACGGTCAGTGACTATGGATTCCGGGTTCCCTCGCTGCGCTCGGGCCCCGGAATGACATCCGAGTTGCGGACGGCTTCAGCGCGGTAGATCCGCCACTCATCGGAGGCCTCGACCGGGCGATAATAGGGGCTCGTCGCGAACGGGTCGCGCTCCCAAGCCTCATCTTCGGACGTGATCACGACGACGCGGCAATCATATCGGGTCGCGAGTTGCGCGACATCGTCAGGCGATCCCTCGCCCGCAAAAACCCGCACGAACTGCGCGTTGATCTCGGCGCGGCGGGCCGGTGTCAGGGTCGTGAAGATAAGCGCGAACTCCTCGCCTGCGTAGCACGAGCGGCGGTTGGCGAGGAGCGCCCACGACATGTTGATCGGCCACGGCGCCAGATCCTCCAGATACAATGGATTGTTGCCGATGCGCTCGTCAGGCGCCGCATGGCGGCGCACGGCCTCCCACAGGCGCGGAGCGGCGGCAAAGTCTGTACCCGACTCCGTCTCGCAGCAGGTCACGTATTCGCGAATGAGCCGAACGCCGTCGGGCAGGCCGAGCGCAAGCGCCGCAAAGCCGGCTACCGCGGCAACTATCGCTCGCGCGGCAAGGAAGCGCGTCAAGCCGGCGGCGGCAAACACCGTGAGCACCATGACGGCGGGAAGCACCGCCCGCCAGGCAAGATCGTTGTTCTTGGCAACTGTGCTGGCCAGCAGCCACGCAATCGTGAGGCCGGCGAGCGCGAGCAGGCCGAGTGCCACGGCGGCCGCTTTCCGGCCGGATGGCAAATCCAGTGATCCGATGCAGCGGATCAACATCGCGGATCCGGTCAAATAGACCGCCGGAAATTCGACCGGCAGCAGCACCAGCCAGTAGGCCGGGAGGTCGAAGGCGCGCGGCGCGCTGTCGGGCGACCAGAACGCCAAAACCTCATAGGGCGAAAACCCGACCGGCGAGCCCTGACCGCGCGCCATAGCGGCTACGTATTGATCGCGCAGGAAAGGACTGGCGAGGCCGACGGCGAGCACGCCGGCGAGCCCCGCCGAAAGCAGGAACGGCAAACGCTGTGCCGGCTCGGCACGGATCAGCAACACTAAGCCCACCGCCAACGCGGCGATGGCGAAGGTCACGCCGCCCACCCAGGTCGAGCTCTCGAACCCGGCCGCGACGTCAAACACGAGCGCTGCAACGAGCAGCAGGGTTCGCCGCTCGACCAACCGGCAGAGAAGAAGGACCGCCAGCACCACGCAGGAGGCGGACATCAGATGCTGCGGGACCCAGGCGGCCTGAAACAACCAGCCCGCAAAGCCGGTCGCTGCCCAGATCAGATGCCCCATGGTCTCCGGCCCAAGAATCGCGGCCAAGGCCGGGCGCAGCGAACCCGAAAGGCACAGCAAGAGGACCCAAAGGGCCACCGACGCACGGCCGCTCAGCCAAGTCGCCAAGCCGATCATCAGCATGACCGAGGCGAAGGCCGAAAACCACGTCAATGCGACGTCGGCCTCCCAGCCGCTCATCCCCGGCAACAGCGCAAGCTCCGCCGCACTGAAATGCCAAAGGTAATAATAAACGAGCCGCGATGGCTCACCCCCGCCAAAGAACGGATTGCCGGGGGGCAGCCCGAGGCGCGCAATCTCGTCGATGATCGCGACCTTGGCATGGTCGAAAATGGGCGGCGCCAGCGCGACCCCGTCGCCGACGAATTTCGGCAGGATCGCCAGAGCCGGCGCCAACGCAAAGAGCGCGGCCCCCGCCCAGGCCCAAACCGGAACGCTCACATTTTCTTTGGCCTTCTCGTCGTTCGCCGGCCCATGCGTCAACAGCGTGACGAGGCTCACCGCAAGGCATATGCCGGCGCATCCGAGCACAGGGGTCGGCGTACAGCCCAGCAGCGAGAACAGCGGCAGCGCGGCGGCGCTGTGCACCGCCCAGCCAAGCGCGGGCGCCATTGCGGCGGCCAGCGCCGGCGCGGCCACCAGCCGCCGCGCAACGGCCAAACCGAGGCATGTCCAAAACAAGCCTCCGGCTACGGCGCAGAGTAAGGCGTGGAACGTCGATGCCATGAAAAATACAGGGAAATCCGCCGGATTGCGGCGTAACCAATGCGCGCGTCGACGCGAACTCGTCTTAAGGCCGAGCCGCGACATTGTCGACGGGCTTCGCGCCGCGCGACCAGGCGTCGGGCTCCGGCGGTAACAGGGGACGCAACTTCCCGTGAACCAAAGGCAGCGAAGCTAGTTATTTACCCAGTTTTGCGGTCTATCGAGGTAATTATGCCCGCGTGGCGCAGGGACTTGGAAAATGCCTCTACGCTCGGCTTCTGATAGTTCCTGCGCTATCGCCGTCATGGCCAAGGCATCGGTGCCCGGGCGCACGAAAACCCGCCTCGTGCCGCCGCTTTCGGCCCAGGAGGCGGCCGCTTTCAATACGGCGTTCTTGAAGGACGTCGCCGCAAACCTAGCCGCTGCCGCGCGCCGCGCGGACATCCGGGGCTACATGGCCTACGGTCCACCGGGGTCGGAGCGGTTCTTCGCCGAGACGCTGCCCCCCGGCATCGGGCTGATCGAGGCATGGTTTGCAAATTTTGGTGACTGTCTGTTTCACGCCATCGATAGACTTCTAACCGATGAGCACAGCTCGGCGGTGGTGCTGAACTCCGACAGCCCGACGCTGCCGACCTCACTGCTGACCGAGACCGCCGAGGTGCTTGCTCGGCCGGGCGACCGGGCCGTGCTCGGGCCTTCCAACGACGGCGGCTATTACCTGCTCGGGATCAAGCGCCGGCACCGTCGCCTGTTCGAGGGTATCGACTGGAGCACGGACCGGGTCGGCCAGCAGACGCGCGAGCGCGCGCGGGAGATCGGGCTTGTCTTGCACGAATTGCCCCAATGGTACGACGTGGATGATGTATCGGCGCTGCGACAGTTGCATGCCGAGTTGTTCGAGGGCCAATCGTTCGACGGCACGCTCACGCCGCATCCGGCGCCGCATTCGGCCGCGCTGATCGGCCGGCTGATCGCCAACACCGATCTCGGCACACGGCTGAAGCTCGCGACAAATGCCGCCGCCGAGGCGTTGATGTAACATGTGACCGCCGCTACCGCGCGGGCGGGGGTGAATCGCCGTTTTTCGCTTCAATCAGGAACCGCCATGGACGCCTTGCCGCCAGCGACGACCCCATCGATCGATCCGCACCGCTATTTCGAAAGCGTAGACGCCAAACGCGGCGAGCAGGCCGAGCGGCCTCCGGTATGTCTCTATCTGGAGACGACCAATCGCTGCAACCTGCTGTGCACAACCTGCCCCCGCACCTATGAGGAGCTCGAGCCGCCGGCGGATATGAGCTGGGCGCTGTTCACCTCGATCGTCGATCAGGTCCCCGATCTCGCCCGAACGGTGCTGCACGGCGTCGGGGAGCCGATGTTGGTAAAGAACCTGCCCCGGATGGTGCGCTACCTGAAGGATCGCGGCGTCTATGTGCTGTTCAACACCAATGGCACGGTACTCAACGAGCGCAACGGCCGCGCCCTGATCGATGCCGGGCTCGACGAGTTGCGCGTGTCGCTCGACGCCGCCAACGCAAAAACCTACCGCGAGGTCCGCGGCAAGAATTATTTCGACCGTATTCTGAAAAATGTGCGCGCGTTCCGCAACCTTCAGGAGCGCGAAGGCCACGCGAAGCCGCGGGTGTCGGCCTGGCTGACGGGACTGCGCGAGACCGTCGAGCAACTGCCGGCCTTTGTTCGCGTCGCCGCCGAGGCCGGCGTCAAAGAGGTCTATCTGCAGCGACTCGTCTTCTTCGATGAGGAGGCGATCGGCATGGCAACCCCGGATCAGGCACTGTTCGAGCAAATGACCCGCGACGAGGCCCACTATCTGAAAGAGGCGGAGGACCTGGCGCTGTCGCTCGGACTGACGTTCAGCGCGTCGGGGGCAGCCTCCGAGCCGGGCCTCAGCCTGCGCAAACATGCACAGGACCAGCCCTGGTCGCTGTGCCGGCGGCCCTGGACGCTCATGTATTTCACCGCCAACGGCCGCGCGCTCCCCTGCTGCATCGCCCCGTTCTCGCAACGCGGCTACGAGCACTACACGCTCGGCGATGCCACGCAGCAGTCGCTGCGCGAGATCTGGAACGGACCGGCCTATCGCGAGTTTCGGGCGGCGCTGCTCTCGACCGCACCGCCGAAGGCCTGCGCCAGTTGCGGTCTGCGCTGGAGCCTCTGAGCAGGCATGCGGATCGAGGACGCGGGAGGCGGAGCCGGCGGGCCGGTCGAATCCATCGTTTCGGCGGTGATTCCCTGCCTCGACGAGGAGGACGCCATCTTCGGCGTGGTTGCCTCGGTCTTGGCGCAAGGCATCGCCGAGGTGATCGTCGTCGATGGGGGATCGAAGGACCGCACCGTCGAGCGGGCCAGGGGCGCGGGCGCGCGCGTCGTCATCGAGCCCCAGCGCGGTTACGGCCGCGCCGTGCAAACCGGAATAGCAGCCGCCCGCAGCGATGCCGAAATTTTGCTGTTTCTCGACGGCGACGGCAGCGACCGGCCCGAGCACATTCGCGACCTGATCAATCCAATCATCGAGGGCCGCGCGGTATTCGTGCACGGCTCGCGCTTGCGCGGCGAGCGGGAGCCCGGCAGCCTCGCGCTGCAACAGATCGTCGCCGGCCATCTTGCGGGATTGCTGATCCGGCTGTTCTATGGGGTCCGCTTTACTGATATGTCGCCCTTTCGCGCCATCCGGCGCGACGCCCTCGACCGGCTCGGCATGCGCGAGGCAACCTATGGCTGGAACCTGGAAATGCTGATGCGCGTCGCCTCGAGCGGACTGACGGCGATCGAGATCCCGGTCGGGCAGAAGCGGCGCGTCGGCGGGGTGTCGAAAGTATCCGGCAACATCTCGGCCGGCTTGCAGGCCGCCTGGTCGATCCTGCGCACATTTTTGCGGCTCAGCCTCACGCTCCGCGGCAGCCAACGCGCGTAACTGCTAATGGCCGAGGTCTTGGTGAAATCACCCCTGCTCGAGGTTCTGCGCGGCAAGCGTCAGGCGGTGCCGCCGGTCTGGATGATGCGCCAGGCGGGCCGCTACCTTCCGGAATACCGCGAGGCTCGCGCCAAGGCGGGGAGCTTCCTCGACCTGTGCTTCACGCCGGAGCTCGCGGCCGAGGTGACGCTGCAGCCGGTGCGCCGCTTCGGCTTCGACGCGGCGATCCTGTTCTCGGATATTTTGGTCATCCCGCATGCGCTCGGACGCGCGGTATCGTTCGTGGCCGGCGAGGGACCGCGGCTCGATCCGCTCAGCGAGCCAGCCGCCGTCGACAGCCTGCCCGTCGCGGTCGATCAGGAAATTTTGGCGCCGGTCTATGCGACCATCCGGCTGGTGAAGGCCGCGCTGGCGCCCGAGGTCGCGCTGCTCGGCTTCTGCGGCGCGCCCTGGACGGTCGCGACCTACGTCATCGCTGGACAGGGTACTACCGACCAGGCCCCGGCGCGGCTCTTCGCCTACCGTCACCCCAAAACTTTTGCGCGCTTGATCGATCGGCTGGCGGAAGCCTCGGTCGCCTATCTGGTGCGCCAATTCGAGGCCGGGGTCGACGCGGTGCAGCTGTTCGACACCTGGGCCGGCGTGCTCCCTCCCGAGGAATTTTCGCGCTGGTGCGTCGCGCCGGCGGCCAAGATCGTCACGGAGCTGCGCCGCCAGGTGCCGCAAGCAAAGATCATCGGCTTTCCGCGCGGCGCGGGCGCACTCTATCAAAATTACCTGGAGCAGGTCGCGGTCGATGCCGTCAGCCTCGACTGGACGATCGACAAGAGCTTTGCGCGGAAAAATCTTCAGTCACGCAGGCCGGTGCAAGGCAATCTCGATCCCCTGGCGCTGCTCGCCGGCGGGAGCGCGCTCGATGACGGCATCGATGCGGTGCTGGAAGCCTTTGCGGAGGGCCCGTTCATCTTCAACCTCGGGCACGGCATTTTGCCGGAAACGCCGCTCGCGCATGTGGAGCGGATGCTTGCCCGCGTCCGCCGCGCCGGCTGAAATCCGGCAATGACGCCGACGTTCAAGCTGCGGGTTGTGCGGGCGGTCGCGGGGGTCGTCCTCGCCGCCGCGCTGTTTGCCGCGCTCCTCATATGGCATCCCAGCGGCCTCTATGCGTGGCTCAAGGCCGTGCACGTGATCGCCGTCATCGCCTGGATGGCCGGGATGCTCTACCTGCCGCGCCTATTCGTCTACCATTGCGAGGCGGAGGCCGGCTCAAGACAATCGGAAACGTTCAAGGTGATGGAACGCCGCCTCCTCACCGTCATCATCAACCCGGCCATGGTGGCAACCTGGGCGCTCGGCCTATGGCTCGCCTGGGACGGCGGCTTTTTTTCAAGCCATTGGCTGCACGCCAAGCTGGCGCTCGTGGTGATGATGTCCGGCCTGCACGGCCTGTTCGTGCGCTATGTGCGCGATTTCGCCGCCGACCGTAACCGGCACTCGCAGCGTTTCTATCGCCTGATCAACGAGGTCCCTACTCTGCTGATGATCGGCATCGTGATCCTCGTCGTCGTCAAGCCGTTCTGAGTTGTTTGTTTGGCTTTAGATGACGTCGGCACACGTAGGGTGGGCAAAGGCGGCCGAGGCGTCAG
The DNA here is from genome assembly GCA_052148715.1 of Xanthobacteraceae bacterium. Taxonomy (GTDB): domain Bacteria; phylum Pseudomonadota; class Alphaproteobacteria; order Rhizobiales; family Xanthobacteraceae; genus JBKQHQ01. The sequence continues at coordinate 44,066 of JBKQHQ010000021.1, forward strand.
CGCATAGGCACGGCGCCTGGTCCGCCGTGCCCACGCGTTGCGGCCCGGCGCCAACAGTACCCCGACAAAGCCCCGCGTGGGCACGGCGGAACCAGGCGCCGTGCATTAATGAAACGTCGGGGCCGCCTTTGCCCACCCTACGCGCCGGCGTCATTTTAAGAAACGCCCAAAAGTCGTCATGGCCGTGCCCCCGGCGGAGCACGGCCACGACGCGGGAAGGTGCTTGTTCTTCGTTTCTTGCGCCCTCCTCCCTTTAGGCGGCTGCGGAGCTCGATGCGGCGGAGTTCGGCTCCTGACAAATCATGAATCGCACATTGCACAGGTGGCGGCTGCTTTCCGACACGTTGCGCCAAGCCTGCTCGGCCTCGCGTCGAGTCGTGAACGGCCCGATCACCTGCTGCGTGCCGTCGACGAGCTGATGGAAGTTCAGCGAGCGGAACTCACCGCCGATGACCCAGAAACGCTGCGTGCTCATGCTACTCTCCCTCATTCGGCCGCTTGCGCGTGGGCGGCGTTGAATTGCGCATGCTCGGTGGAATCGGCCATTGCCGTGGTGGACGCCGAACGGCCGCAGATCGTGACGTTGACGAGGTCGAAATAGCCGGTGCCGACCTCGCGCTGATGGCGGGTTGCCGTGTAGCCGTTCGCCTCCGAGGCAAACTCCGCCTGCTGCAGCTTCGAATAGGCCGCCATGCCGCCCTCGCGATACGAGCGGGCGAGCTCGAACATGCCGTGATTGAGGCTGTGGAAGCCGGCGAGCGTCACGAACTGGAACTTGTAGCCCATCGCGCCCAGTTCCCGCTGGAAGCGGGCGATCGTGCCGGCATCGAGATTGCTCTGCCAATTGAACGACGGCGAGCAATTGTAGGCGAGGAGCTTGCCCGGGAACTTGGCGTGGATCGCCTCGGCGAACCGCCGCGCCTCGGCGAGGTCGGGCCGCGAGGTCTCCCACCACAGCATGTCGGCGTAGCGCGCAAAAGCGAGCCCGCGCTTGATGCAGTGGTCGAGACCGGTGCCGGGCTTGAGGCGATAAAAACCTTCCGGGGTCTGCTCGCGGGTGATGAACTCGTGATCGCGCTCGTCGACATTCGAGGTGATCAGGCGCGCGCTCTCCGCATCGGTGCGCGCCATGACGACGGTCGGAACCCCGCACACGTCGGCGGCCAGCCGCGCGGCGATCAGGTTGCGCTCGTGCGCCATGGTCGGGATCAGCACCTTGCCGCCGAGATGCCCGCACTTCTTCTCGGACGCGAGCTGGTCTTCGAAATGCACGCCTGCGGCGCCAGCCTCGATATAGGCCTTCATGATCTCGAAGACGTTGAGCGGTCCGCCGAAGCCCGCCTCGGCATCGGCGACGATCGGGGCGAACCAGTTGCGCTGGGCACCCCCCTCGGCGTGCTCGATCTGATCGGCGCGCGCCAGCGCGCGATTGATGCGGCGGCAGAGCTCGGGTCCGGAATCGCACGGATAAAGGCTCTGGTCCGGATAGGTGGTCCCGGCCGTATTGCTGTCGGCCGCCACCTGCCAGCCCGACAGGTAGATCGCCTCAAGGCCGGCGCGCACCATCTGCGTCGCCTGATTTCCCGTCATGGCGCCGAGCGCCGGAACGTAGCTCTGCGACTGCAGCAGCTCCCAGAGCCGGTTGGCGCCATTCTGGGCGAGCGTGTAGCTGATGCGTAGCGAGCCGCGCAGCCGTGCCACGTCGGCCGGGCTGTAGGGCCGCTCGACACCCCCGAAGCGGCCGGCCGGAGCCGGAACGAGTTGCTCGAAAATCATTGCCAATCTCCTAGCACTTCTATGACAACATTCGTTGCCGTTCATGTGCGATGCGATAACGCGAATCGCTAGGCTATGGCTACAGGTGTTGCGTGGAAACCGTGATGTGGTGTAATGTATTGACAATCGACTTATGTCGAATTGTCATAATTGTGACAAATGGACTTGTAAAATGGCTGACACCGAGGACGCGCCGAAAAAGCTGTTCGTCGGGCCGCGCTTCCGGCGCATCCGACGCCAGCTCGGACTGTCGCAAACCCAGCTCGCGGCCGGGCTCGGGCTATCGCCAAGCTACATCAACTTGATCGAGCGCAATCAGCGTCCGGTCACCGCGCAGATCCTGTTGCGGCTCGCCGAGGCCTATGACCTCGACCTGCGCGAGCTTGCGGCTGCGGACGAAAGCCGGTTCTTCGCCGAGCTCAACGAGATTTTTAGCGATCCGTTGTTTCGCCAGATCGAGTTGCCCAAGCAGGAGCTGCGCGACCTCGCGGAGCTGTGCCCCAACATCACCCACGCGGTGCAACGGCTGTATGCGGCCTATGCCGAGGCGCGGCGCGGCGAAACCGAGGCGGCCGCCCGTTTTGCCGGGCGTGACGAGGCGGCGCATTACGAGTCGAATCCGGTGGAGCAGGCGCGCGACCTGATCGAAGCCAACCGCAACTATTTTCCGGAAATCGAGGTCGCCGCCGAGCAACTGCGCGACGAGATCAACGCTCCCAACCCTGACCTTTTTCATGCCCTATCCGACCGCCTGCGCGCGCGTCACTCGATCGTGGTGCGCATCCTCCCCCTCGACGTGATGCAGGAGACGCTGCGCCGCTTCGACCGCCATCGCCGCCAGCTGCAGCTGTCCGAGCTGATCGACGGACCCGGTCGCGTATTTCAAATCGCCTTTCAGCTGGCGCTTGCCGAAGCCAATCCGATCCTCGACGGCGTGGTGGCTCGGCAACCCAGGCTCGACGATGCCGCGCGCCGCCTTTTTCGCATTACGCTCGCCAACTATTTTGCCGGTGCCGTGCTGATGCCCTATGGCCGCTTCTACGAGGCGGCCGAAAGCCTCGGCTACGATATCGGCGTGCTCGGCCAGCGCTTCGGCGCGAGTTTTGAGCAGGTGTGCCACCGGCTGACCACCTTGCAGCGGCCGACCGCGCGCGGCGTCCCGTTCTTCATGCTGCGGGTCGATCACGCCGGCAACGTCTCGAAGCGTTTTTCGTCCGGCACCTTCCCGTTCTCGAAATTCGGCGGCACCTGCCCGTTGTGGAACGTGCATGCGACCTTCGATACGCCGGGCCGCCTCATCACCCAGGTGATCGAGCTCGGCAAGGACGCGCGCTATTTCAGCATCGCCCAGACCGTGCGCCGCCCGGCGGTGCCGCACCCGCAGCTGCAGCCGCGCTACGCCATCGCGCTCGGCTGCGAGCTCAAATATGCGAGCAAGCTCGTCTATTCCGCCGGGCGCACCCTCGCCGCCGCCGACGCAACGCCGATCGGCGTCAATTGCCGCCTCTGCGAGCGCGAGCATTGCAGCCAGCGCGCCGAGCCCCCGCTCACCCGTACCCTCATCCTCGACGAGACTACGCGCGGGATCTCGTCGTTCCAGTTCAGCAGCGCGCGGGAGATTTAGCGCGCCCGCATCACGTGCGACCAGCGAGCCCACGGGCCTTGTCGAGCGCCGCATAGCTGCGCGCCGGCGCGCACATCAGGAAACGATAGCCTTCGCTGATGACGCGTTCGGCGTTCGCCACTTCCACATGCGGGTGGCCGACGACGACATTGTGCTCCTTGCAGGTGCGCACGATCTCCGCCATCGCTTCGAGAACGACCTTGTGCTCGTACTGGCGCGGATAGCCGAGCTCCTGGCTCAGATCGCCCTCGCCGATCAAGACCGCGCCGATGCCCGGCACGTTGCGCAGAATATCCTTGAGGTTCTTGATGCCGACCGTGTCCTCGATCATCAGGATGACGAAGATCTCGCCGTTCTTGTTGAGCGGCCAGACATCGGCCTTCTGATAGTATTCCTGCTGGGTCAAGCCCCAATAGCGCACCGCGGCGGTCGGTCCGTCGCCGCGCTGGCCTGACGGCTCATAGAGCGGCTTGTCCTTGAGGCGCGGGTAGCGGCAGGCGCCGACCGCGGCGTAGGCCTGCTCGACCGTGCTGATATGCGGCCAGATGACGCCGTAGGCGCCGAGATCGAGCACCTGCTTCGCCTGCCACTGGCCCTGCTCGCCGCCGTTCGGCGGAATTCTGGCCATCGGCGTGACGATCGGCGCGAGCGAGCCCGACTGGGCGATCTGCCGCCGGTTGAGCAAATATTGCAGGCAATCCCGAAAGCCCCTGATGTCGTAGGGATTGTGCTCCATCTCGAATACGACGCCGTCGTATTTGGCGACGCTGAGCGCCAGGGCTTGCTCAACGTCGGTCGGCAGGAACGCCGTAAACGCCGCTTGCCCCTGCTCGAGCGCACGAATGACACCATTGAGCCGCGGAACTTCAGCCATATCGATCTCCTCTGTCGGTCACGCCGATCCCCAAACCTCGCGCGCCGTCTCGACGACGAGCGCAAGCTTAGCAACCTCGTCGGCGACCGTCATGGCGTTTCCACCGATCCCGCTCGAGAATCCGCATTGCGGGCTCAGCGCCAGCTGCTCGATCGGCGCGAAGCGGGCGGCCTCATCGATCCGGCGCTTGAGCTCGTCCTTGCTCTCGAGCTTGGCGTTCTTGGTGGTGACGAGCCCGAGCACCGCGACCTTGCCCTTGGGCAGGAAGCGCAGCGGCGCAAAGCTGCCGGCGCGGGGGCTGTCGTATTCGAGGAAATAGCCGTCGACACCTATGTCGTTGAACAGAAGCTCGGCGATCGGATCATAGCCGCCTTCCGCCACCCAGGCGCCGGCGAAGTTACCGCGGCACAGATGCATGCACACGACCATGTCGCGCGGACGGCCGGCGATGGTGTCGTTCAACAGCTTGGCATAGGTTTTTGGCAGGGTCGCGGGATCCTCGCCGATATTGGTGACCTGATTGCGCAGCTCGGGATCGCACAGATAGGCCAGATTGACCTCATCGATCTGGAGATATTTACACCCAGCTTGCGCGAGATCGTTGATTTCCTCGCGGTACACGCGGGCAAGATCGCCGTAGAATTCGTTGATGTCGGGATAAGCCTGCGCATCGATCGCGCCGCGGCCCCCGCGGAAATGCATGGTGGTCGGCGATGGAATGGTGATCTTCGGAATGCCACGCGCCACCGATTTGAGGAAGCGAAAGTCATCGACAAAAATCCCTTGCTGCCGTTTCAGCTTGCCCGTGATCTGCAGCGTCGGCGGGCTGTGATCGCGCACGCCGGCCGCCGAATGAAACCGGACAGTAAGCTTGGAGGTGACCTGGGCGACGTTCGCGAACTTCAGCAAGAAATCGCGCTGCCAGAAAGTGCGGTTGTACTCGCCGTCGGTGACCAGCTTGAACCCGATGTCCTCCTGCAGGCGTACCACCTCGCGGATCGCCTCCTGTTGGATGCGGGCGAGCTCGGCGGCAGGGATCTCGTGTCGCTCGGCGGCCGCGCGGGCCCTGATCAGAGCGTCCGGCCGGATGAGGCTGCCGACATGGTCGGCGCGGAAAGGGGGGCTGCTGCGTTCGGACATGAGCGTGTTCCTATCACGATTGACCGGCGCCGTGCCGCCTACGGGACGGCGGAGACGCAGAAATAGGCGGCATCGCCAAAGGCGCCCGAGTGCAAATCGAGTGAGCCGTGATATGCTGAAAGCGTGACGGCCGCTCCCTCCCGGCTACGCCGGAGAGGTGACACTGACAAGGGAGCTTCGCCATGTATCCTCAGGCTTTGGGGTATGTCGGCATCCGCGCCAAGGATCTTGACGAGTGGCGTAGCTATGGCAGCGGACTGCTCGGTCTGCAGCGCATCGACAAGAGCAGTTCCACCTTGGCCTTCCGCATGGATGACCGCAGGCAACGCATTCTCGTTGCGGCCGACGGCGGGGACGGCATCGGATTCTTCGGCTGGGAAGTGGCCGACGCCGGCGCGCTCGATGCGCTCGCCGCGCAGCTTGAGAAGGCGGGCATTTCGGTTGTGCGCGGATCGCGGGCGCTGGCCGACGAGCGGCACGTCCAAGATCTGATCCTCCTCAAGGACCCGGTTGGCAATTCGCTGGAGATCTTTCACGGCGCCGAGACGACGTCCGATCCATTCATGCCGGGCCGGTCGATCTCGGGCTTCCGCACCGGGCCGCTTGGCCTTGGTCACGTCGTCCTCCAGGTCAAGAACGTCGATGAGATGCTGTCATTCTACCGAGACATTCTCGGCTTCCGCCTCACCGACTATTACTCGCATCCGTTCACGGCGTATTTCATGCACGTCAATCCACGCCATCACAGCCTCGCCTTTGTCGAGACCGGCAAGAATGCGGTGCACCACATCATGATGGAGCTTTTCAGCTTCGACGATGTCGGGCAGGGCTACGATCTGGCGACCGGCGAAGAGGGCCGCTTGGCGACGACGCTGGGGCGCCACACCAGCGATTTCATCACCTCGTTCTACACCTGGACCCCGTCCGCCTTCATGGTCGAATACGGATGGGGCGCGCGCGCGATCGACCCGGATAACTGGCAGGCCTACGAGCGCAAGGAAGGCCCGAGCATCTGGGGGCACGACCGATCCTGGCTGCCGCCCGAGCAGCAACAGGCCGCCCGCAAGCTGCGCCTCGATAACGCGGCCAATGGGCTGCGCCGGCCCATCCAGGTGATGGATGGAAATTATGAGCGAATGCCGGGCGTGTGCCCCTGGTGGGACAGCATCAAATCACAGAATGCTGCAGGCTAATCTCCGTCACAGCGAGGGCGCGCAGTGCCCCTCGCGCTCGGCGACCGCGGGTGCCCACCTGACGGAGATTGCTTCGGGGAGCCTGCACTCGGACGGCGCGGAGCGCCGATCCGGGTGCTCGCAATGACAGCGAGTATCCACGTCCGGCGCTGACTCTGTTTACCGACGTCGGATCGGAAAATGCGCGTCTATCAGCCGCCGACGATGTCCAGCTGTACGTCAACGTTACCCCGCGTCGCATGCGAATAGGGGCAGATCTTCTCATGCGCTTCTTGGGCGAGCGACTTAAGCTCGGCCTGCGGCAGGCTCCGGTCCTCCACATGCAGCTTGACCGCAAGGCCGAATCCGCCGGCTTCCCGCGGCCCGATCGATACCGCGCACGTAATCTTGGCCTTTGTGCCATCCTTCTTGTGCTGCTTGGCGACAAAATCGAGGGCACCGCCGAAGCAGGCGGCATAGCCGGCCGCGAAAAGATGCTCCGGCGTCGTGGTGCCGGGCCGCCCCGGCCCTCCCATTTCCTTGGGCACCGAGAGATCGGCCTTGACCGAGCCGTCGCTCGCCTCGGTGTGCCCATTACGACCTCCAATCGCCGTTGCGGTTGCGGTGAAAAGCGGCTTGATCTTGTCCATGTTGGCTGCTCGCTGTCATTCATTCCGAGAGGGTTGGCAAGCAAACCACACGTCTCAGCCGATCGCACGTGAAATCCGCGTGAAAAGGTCGGATGCCGGACGCCCACCTCTGACGTCGCCGCTGAAGACCGTTCAGTGCGAGGCCGGGCTTCAGGCGACGACAGATGCGCGTTGAGCCGTGGGCGCAACTCAGATAGATTGATTTTATTGGGCTCCTGTCGGGGGATTTTTCATGCGCGCTCTCGTGCTTGGCGTACCCGCCTTGCTGCTGGCATCAATGACGATTGCAGAGGCGAACGTTGCTCAGAGCGATCCATGCGCGCAAAACGCAACCGGCACCGCTTGCGAACGCGAGAGCTTGGAGCGGTGCACGACGCGGGCCGAAAGTAGCCGCTGTGAGCAGCACTCGATGGGCCAGCCGAGATCCGATCAGCCGCTGATTGCCCAGGAGCAGAACACGCCTCCACCGCCGGAGGGCTCCGACCGTAAGCAAAGCTCTATGCCGCAAGCGACCCGGCAGCAGAAAATGCAAACGTGCGAGTTTGGCGCCAAGGACCAGAAACTGACTGGCGGGGCGCGCAAGACCTTCATGAGGAAGTGCCTGGCCAGCGACGATGCGCCCGGTCGCAAGGCAAGCGCGAAGCCGAAGGCACAACAGTAACCACGCACGCTTGCGCCGTGCGCAAGCGTGCTCAGCTCGGCGTCACGCGTATTGCGCCTCGCCGTTGCCGAATGACCAGTTTTCCTTCGCCACTTCGACCAGATTGATGAACACGTCTTGTGGGCGCAGGCCCGGCTCCTCCGCGAGGCGCTCGGCGATGCGTTTGAACAGCGCCTTTTTCTGCGCGACCGTGCGCGTGTTGCTGACGGTGAGCTGGATGACAACCAAATCATCGCTCCGCGCGATGCCGAGGTAGTTTGCGCCGTACACGAAATCCGCCTCGTCGTGCTCGGTGACAAGCATGAAGCGATCATCTTCCGGCACGTCGAAAGTTTCGCGCATGGCGGCATAGACGCCGTCAAGGATGGCTTGGCGATAAGCCGGCGGTTTGCCCCGGCGCAGCGAAATACGAGAAAGCGGCATGATCCGGTCCTCCGTGGTCCGACCCGTAAGATAGGGCCGATGGAACGATTGCAAAATATCATTGAAAATGCTATCAATGATAAAGAAATGAAATCATAGCATGCGCGCCCTCGATCTCAATGCCGTTGAGGCCTTTGTCCTTGTCGCCGACCTGCGCAGCTTCACCCGCGCGGCGGAGGCGGCGGGCACGACCCAGTCGGCCGTCAGTCTGAAGCTCAAGCGCCTCGAGCGCCGGCTCGGCCGGCGCCTGCTCGAGCGCACCCCGCGCCTTGTCCGCCTGTCGGCGGAGGGCAGCGCCTTTCTCGAATCAGCCAAATCGCTGCTCGCTGCGCACGAACGGGCGCTGGGCCGCGACGGCATCGACCAGCGCCTGACGCTTGGGATCAGCGACCACGCCGCCGGCCCGGAGCTTGCCCCCTTGCTGGCGCGGGTGAACGCCCACGACCCGAGCCTCGTCCTCGATGTCCGCGTCGCCGCATCGCGCGAGCTCGTTGAGCTTTTCGACCGCGGCGAGCTCGATGCCGTGATTGTTCGCGGCCAAGGGAACCGGCGGGACGGCGAGCTTCTCCTGCGCGATCAACTACGCTGGTTCGCGGCACCGATCTATCGGCACCGTGCCGGTCAGCCCATCCGCATTGCGACGCTGTCGTCGGCCTGTGGCGTTCGGGCCTATGCGGTGAAAGCGCTCGAGGCGGCGAAAATTCCGTGGATCGAGTCTTTCGTCGGCGGCGGAATCATCGCCGTGGCCGCGGCGGTCACTGCCGGCCTCGCGGTCGCCCCGCTGGCGAGCCGCATCGCCCCGGCGGGCGCGATCGACATCGGGCCGAGCCTCCGACTGCCCAAGCTGCCGCGATCCGACGTGGTGCTGCACTCGCGCACCGCCGATCCTCGCCTCGGGAGCGCGCTTCGCGTCCTCACGGCGACCTTCCGTGCCGGTGCCGAATGATGGGATAAGGTCGGCTCCTGCAGGAGAATTGAACATGCAGCTCCCACACCTCACGGCGCTGTTCGCGCTACTGATCGGCGCAACGCCGGCCGCGGCGCAGCAATGGCCGGAGCGGTCGGTCGGCATCATCGTTCCCTTCGCGCCAGGTTCGACGCCGGACACGGTGGCGCGCCTGATCGCCAATCAGTTGCAGGAAAAGCATCCGGGCGTCCCTTTCGTCGTCGAGAACAAGCCGGGCGCCAGCGGCAATCTCGGCACCGATGCTGTCGCCAAGGCGAAGCCCGACGGCACCACGATCGGCGTGAGCATCGGCGGCCCGCTCGCGATCAACACCCTGTTGTTCAGCAAGCTGCCGTACGATCCCGCAAAAGACCTCGCGCCGATCACCGAGCTGATCACCACGCCGAGCGTGCTCGCCGTGAACATGAGCCTCAAGGTCGCCAGCGTCGGCGAGCTGATCGCGCTGCTCAAGCGCGAACCTGACAAGTACAATTACGGCTCGATCGGCACCGGCTCGCTGTCGCAGCTCGCCATGGAAGCCATCGCGATCAAGACCGGAGCAAAGCCCATCCACATCCCCTATCCGGGGTCGGGCCAGGCGGTGATGGCCCTGCTGCGCGGCGATGTGCAAATCGTCTGCCTTCCGGCGATCTCGGTGATGCCGCAGCTGAAGTCCGGCCAAATCAAGATTCTCGCTGCATCGAGCCCACGGCGCTCAGCCTTCCTCCCCGACATACCGACGCTCAAGGAGGCCGGCATCGATGTCGAGGCGGACGCCTGGATGGGGCTGGTGGCCCCCGCCGGAACGCCGGCCGCCGTCATCAACCGCATCCACGACGAGGTGGTCGAGGCACTCCACACGCCGGCCGTGCGTGAGAAGCTCGCCGCGCAGCTGATGGAGCCGATCACGAGCACGCCGGCGGAACTGCGCGCGGTCATAAACGCCGAGATCGACCGCTGGGCCCCGGTGATCAAGGCCGCCGACATCAGGGCCAACTGACGGTCTGGATGGGCGGTCGCCGATCAGTTACCCGGCAAACCTTTCAGGACGCGCCCCCACTTGTCCTCTATGGCGCTGGCCTCGGCCGGCGACAGGGCCGAGGTCGGCGGGAATTTGTCGATCCAGGCGAACGGACGGCAGGCGTCGATGATCAGCTTGGAGTGCGAGGTCAGGCCGCGCGCCTTGTCGTCGGGCGGGATGCGCGGATCGAGCGCCGAGCTCCAGCCGTTGCGCACAATATCGACGGATTCGGACGGCTCGCAGCGGGTGGTGATCGCCCACATCACGTCGGCGAGGTTCGAGGGGTCGATATCGTCATCGACCACGACGACGAGGCGGCCCATATAGCTGTGCGCGGCGGCGATCAGCGCCGCGCGCTTGGCGTGCCCGGCATAGCGTTGTTTGATCGCCACGACCGTCATCAGCTGCGAGACGTGCTGCCAGGCACCGACAACGTCGGTCACGCCGCCTGCTTCGAGCTGGCTCCAGATGGTGGCGGCGCGGAACGGCAGGCCGAAATGGAACCGCGGCGGTTTCAGCGGCGGCGAGCCGAGTAGGATCGGATCGTTGCGATAATGGACTGCCTCGACCCGCATCACCGGCGCGGGCCGGGTGTCGGCCGCGTAGTAGCCGGTGAACTCGCCGAACGGTCCTTCCGGTAGCGTCATCTCGCCCGGCGGCAGGAGCACGCCCTCGAGAATGATCTCCGCATGGGCCGGCAGCGGCAGGCCCGTCTGCGGTCCGGGAAAGATCTCGATCGGCTCGCCTTTGATGGCGCCGGCGAAATCATATTCCGACTGCCCCTCCGGCAGATATTCGAAGCCGGCAATGAACAGCGCCGGATCCTCGCCGTTCACGATCGCCAGCGGACAGGGTTGGCCCTGATCCCAATATTTTTTCGCGATGATGGCGCCGTGGCGGCCCATGTGGTCAAACTGGACCGTCACCTTGTTCCGGCCGTGCACCTGGATGCGATAGATCGAGGCATTGATCCAGCCGCTGTCCGGATCGCGCATGATGACGATGCTGCCGGAGCCGATATAGGGGCCGCCGTCCTTCGCATGCCAGTGCGGCGCCGGAAAGATTGTTAGATCGACCTCGTCGCCGGCAACCGAGTTCTCGAGAAATTTTGCGTCCTTCACCGCGACCGGGCCGTGCGGCCGCAGCGTCGCGCGCTTCTCCTTCCAGGCCTTCAGCGCATCGAGCGGCCGCAGCGTTGGATCGAGCCCCAAGGCGAGCGCTGCCCGCTGCGCGTTCGTGGTGGCATTCGTGAAGATTCGAAAGCCCGAACGGAATCCCAAAATATCGTCAAACAACAGCGCCGGACATTCCGGCATGCCGGCCGCAACCTCGGTGATCGCGCCGAGCTCGAAGCGCGCATCTGCGCCGCGCACGTGACGCAAGGCCTTTAGGCTCTCGACCTGCGTAATGAACTCGCGCAGATCCTTGTAGATGGCGTTGCGCACCCTCGATCCTCGCTTCATTCGGCTAGCGTTGCGTCGCTACGCCAAACACCGTCGCGGCAAATTTCGGATAAACCTCCGCCAGTTGCGGTGCGACGATCTCGCGCATGAGCCGTAGCGTCTCCGCCGACGGAGGCGGCGTGGTTGGCACCTGCTTCGGCCGATCGAACGCAAACCCGGTATGCTCGACGATCTCTTCGACCGTGTGTCCGGGGTGAACGCTTTCCAGCCGAAAACGCCGCCGCGCTGCGTCGAAGGCAAAAAGGCAGCGGTTGGTAATGAGGGCGATCGGGCCGCCCTGGCGGAAAACATTCGGCGGGCTCGTTCCCGGCGCGCTGACGAAGTCGACTTGCGGCACCAAGGTGCGGCGCGAGTGCTCGATGCGAAACAGGATCACGCGCGGCACCACATAATAGAGGTAGGCGGAGCCGAATGAGCCGGGAAACCGCGCCGTCGGATGCCGATAGTCGCCGACGCTCACGAGGTTGATATTCCCCTGCCCGTCAATCTGTCCGCCGGAGAGAAAGAACACGTCGACGCGGCCCTGGCCGGCACAGTCGAACAATTCACGCCCGCCGTCGGTGAAGAAGGTGTGCTTGCGACTGCCGAGCAACGAAACATAGGGCCGTCCATTGCCGATCGCGCGCGCAAGGAGCGCTGCCGTCGCTGGGATCGGCGAGGCATTGCCGACCGCCACATGCCGGGCATCGCCGATCAGCTCGGTGATGACCGCGGCCAAAAGCTCCTCGTCGCGAAAAACTCGTTCAGGCGGCGTGGCGTTCATGCACGTAACGATCCAAATATTCGGCAAAACCTTCGGCGGTCGCCGCGAGCGCGACGTATTGCGCAAGATGCGCGGTATCGGCGGCGTAGTGATCCGGGAGCGGCAGCGGCCAAGCGCCTTGCGGCGCGACGGCGACCGCCTCGACGTAAAAGCCGGGCAGCGTTCCGGCGGCGAGCGTCGGATCGTCGAGCAGGCTGCCATCGTGCAGCCGCTCCACGGTGACGACGGTCTTGGCTGCCGCGTGCGCCATGGTGATCAGCTCGCGCTGTCGGCCGACCCAGACGTTGCCTTCGCGATCGGCCATCAGCGCATGGAACAGCGCCACGTCCGGCCGCAGCGCCGGCAACAGCACGATCGGATCGTCCTTGCCGAACGGATTGTCGATCAGCCGCCAGTCCGGGCGATATTTCAGGAGATCCGACCCCACGAGGCCGCGCAGCGGCATGAACGGCACGCCCTTCTCCGCTGCCTGGAGCGCGGCATGCAATGCCGGGCAGGTCGCGTCCTTGATCTCGATCGCACCGGATAGGGCCGCGGCGTTGAAGCGCGGCGCCGGGCCGAGCTCGCCGAGACTGACTGCCGACGTCTCGAGCGTTCGCACGCAGCCGGCGCCGACCAGAAGCTCCGCCTGCAAGCTCGATGTCGGAATGGTAATCAGGTGCAGCCTGCTGGCGCCGCGCCGGATGAGTGCGCGGGTCGCCGCCATGGCGACGCCGGCGTTCTCGCGCGGCACCGCCAGCATGCAACCGTCGACGATGGGCGCAAGCGCCGCATCCAATGAGCCGGCAATCAATGGCATGGCGGGGTCTCCTCGGCGCCGCTGCACCGAAGGCAGGCGCGCTCGGCGAGGCAGTATAGCCTGCGGCCTTGACAGCCGCCTCGGCAGAATACGTCATGGAAGAATGTGACGCAGATTCACCCGCGATGAAACCCGCCCCCTTCGACTACCACGCACCCGAAAGCCTGGCCGAGGCGACCGCACTCTTGTCGCGGCTCGACAACGCAAAGATTTTGGCCGGCGGGCAGTCGTTGGTGCCGATGATGAATTTTCGCTACGTCATGGCCGATCACGTCGTCGACCTGGCGAGGGTCGAAGGGCTCGCCGGCATCACGGTCGCCGACGGCAAGCTGAGGATCGGCGCCATGACGCGGCAGCGCGAGCTCGAATTCTCGGCCGAGATCGCCAAGCATTGCCCGCTGATGCGCGCGGCGCTCGCCCATGTCGGACACCGGCAGACCCGCAACCGCGGCACCATCGGCGGAAGCCTCGTCCACGCCGATCCGGCAGCCGAGCTGCCGGCCGTCTGCGTCGCGCATGCTGCGACGATCGAGATCGCCGGCTCCGGCGGCACGCGCCGCGTGCCGATGCGGGAATTCAACCAGGGCTTCATGGCGACCGCCATCGAGCCCGACGAAATTCTCGTCGCGGTCGAATTGCCGATCTGGCCCGCCGGTCACGGCTACGGCTTCCATGAATTCGTCCGCCGGCACGGCGACTTCGCCATCGCCGGCGCAGCGGCTTTGTTGGAAGTCCAACACAGCCTCGTGCGCCGCGTCAGCCTGACGCTGTTCGGCGTCACTGCGACGCCGGCGCGAATTGCGGCCGTCGAGACGATGCTTGCCGGCAAGCGGCTCGACGCCGCCACCCTTCGCGCCGCTGCGGCCGAGACGGCGGCGATCGAGCCAATCGACGATATTCACGCTGGCGCCGACTACCGGCGTCACCTCGCGCAAGTGCTGACCGTGCGGGCGTTGACCGACGCGGCCAAGCGCGCCGGCATCGCGATCTGACGGAATTCTCATGAGCCGGCACCCGATCACGCTGACGGTCAACGGCACGCGCTATGAATGCGAGGTCGAAGCGCGGATGACGCTCGCCGATTTTCTGCGCCACGAGCTCGACCTGACCGGTACGCATCTCGGCTGCGAGCACGGCGTTTGCGGCGCCTGCACGGTCTTGATCGATGGCCGCTCCGCCCGCTCCTGTCTCACCTTCGCGGTGCAAGCCGGCGGCCACGATCTGATAACTATCGAAGGGCTCGCCGATCAGAAAAACGGTGAGCTCAATGTGTTGCAGCAGGCGTTCCGCGATCATCATGGCCTGCAATGCGGCTTCTGCACGCCCGGCATGCTGATCACGCTGACCGAGCTCTTGCGCGACAACGCCGACCCGACCGAGGACGATGTGCGCGATGCGCTGAGCGGCAATCTCTGCCGCTGCACCGGATATGCCGGGATTGTTGCGGCGGCACTCGATGCAGCGCAGCGCCTGCGCAAGGGAGGCTGAGCATGGGCGCGCGGCAGTTCGGCGCACGGGTGACGCGGCTCGAGGACCCGGCGCTGCTCAAGGGTCAGGGCCGTTTCGTCGACGACCTAAAACTCCCTGGCGCGCTCCATGCCTGCTTCGTGCGCAGCGCGCATGCGCATGCGAAAATCCGCTCGGTCGATGCCAGCGCGGCGCTGGCGCTGCCCGGCGTGCACGCCGTGCTCACGGCCGACGACCTCCCCGAGCCAATGCGCACCGCCCGCATCCCAAACCTGTTGCCGAACCCCGCGATCACCATCATGCGCACGCAGCACAGTCTCGCGCGCGGCGAGGCCTGCTTCGTCGGCGAGGCGATCGCGGTCGTCATCGCCGAGAGCCGCTACTTGGCCGAGGACGCCGCGGCCCAGGTCGCTATCGACTATGACGTTCTGCCAGCGGTCGAGGATTGCCGCGCGGCCGTGAGACCGGACGCGCCGTGCGCCCACTCCGACATCCAAAACAACGTCGCCGCGTCGCTGCGCATGGCCTTTGGCGATGTCGACGCCGCGTTCGCCAAGGCCGCGCACATCGTCGAGGAAACCATGTCGCTGCATCGGGGCGGCGGCATGGCGCTCGAAGCGCGGGGGGTGGCGGCCAGCCACGATCCGTCAAGCGATAGGCTCACGGTCTGGTCGTCGACGCAGACGCCGCATCTCGGTCGCAGCATCCTTGCCGACCTGCTTGGCCGCGACCTCGAATCGATCCGCATGATCGCGCCGGACGTGGGCGGCGGCTTCGGCCCCAAGGCGCCGTTCTATCCCGAGGAAGCGGTGATCCCGGCGGCCGCGCTCAAGCTTGGCCGCCCGGTGAAATGGTTCGAGGATCGGCGCGAGCATTTTCTTTGCGCGACGCAGGAGCGCGACCAGCACTGGACGCTCGCCATCGCGGTCGATGCCGACGGCAAGATCTTGGGCGTGCGCGGAAAAATGCTGCACGACACCGGCGCTTTCATGCCGTGGGGCCTGATCATGCCCTATATCGCGGCGGTAACGGTCCCGGGACCTTATGTCGTGCCCAACTACCGGCTCGACATGACGGTCGCCATCACCAACAAGGTGGCGACCACGCCGGTGCGCGGCGCCGGCCGGCCGCAGGCGGTGTTCGCGATGGAGCGGCTGTTGGACCGCATCGCGCGCGAGCTAAAATTAGACCGCGCCGAGCTGCGCCGCCGCAACTTCATCACGCCCGCGCAGATGCCCTATTCGGTCGGGCTCACGTTTCGCGACGGCAAGCCTCTCGTCTACCATGGCGGCGACTATCCCAAGGGACAGGCGACGGCGCTTGATCGAGCCGGCTATGAAAACTTTCCGGCGCGCCAACGCGAGGCGCGGGCGCAGGGCCGCTATATCGGGATCGGAATAGCAAACTACGTGGAGGGCACCGGGCTCGGGCCGTTCGAAGGCGTGACCGTGCGCATCCTGCCGAACGGTAAGGTTGCGGTGGCGACCGGGGCGACGAACCAAGGCCAGGGGCAGCGCACCACGCTGTCGCAGATCGTCGCCGACCGGCTCGGCTGCCGGATCGAGGATATCATCATGACCATCGGCGACACCGCCGCCATCTCGCAGGGCGTCGGCGCGTTCGCGAGCCGTCAGGCGGTCAATGCCGGGCCCTCGGCAATGATGGCCGGCGAGACCGTGCGGCAGAAGGTGGTCGAGCTTGCGGCGCGAGCGCTCGGCGTGCCGCCGAGCGAGATCGATGTGGAGGCCGGCAGCGCCACGGCGCGCACCGGCAACAGGCCTTCCCTCTCCTTCGCCGAGCTTGCCCGCCTTGCCCAGGGCGTGCCGGGCATCGCGTTCGCCGCCGGGCAGGCCCCCGGGCTCGAGCACACCGCCTATTTCACGCCCGAGCAGGCGTCCTATTCGTCGGGCACGCACATCGCCGAGGTCGAGGTCGATCCGCTGACCGGCGCCGTGAACATTTTAGAATTCACCGTCGCGCACGACAGCGGCAATATTATCAATCCGCTGATCGTCGACGGCCAGGTGCAGGGCGGCGTGGCGCACGGCATCGGCAACGCGCTGCTCGAATGGATGAAATACGACGACAACGCCCAGCCGCTGACGACCAGTTTCGCGGATTACCTCGTGCCGACGACCCACGAAGTCCCGACCTGCGAGATCATCCACGTCGAGACGCCCAATCCCCTCAATCCGCTCGGCGTGAAAGGCGCGGGTGAAGGCGGCACCATCGGCGCAGTAGCCGCCGTCGTCGGCGCGGTGGAGGACGCGCTGTCGCCCTTCAGCGTCCGCTTTGTCGATACGCCGCTGACGCCGGAGCGCATCGTCACCGCGCTGCGTGCCGCCGGCGCGTATGAGAAGCTGCTGTAGGAGGGGTTGACCGCTCAGCTCCTACTCAAGCTTGGCGTTGCACCTTGAGTGACACGCCGGTGCTTCATCGCCAAGTCCTTGAAATCACCCCGCTTGCGGCCCAGTGGCCCGCCCCCAACAGGCGAAAATGATCGGCGAGAGCGCGGCCCAACCAGGATTGGCAAAGAGCTCGAGCATGCGGTCGACTTCGGCATCGGTCAGCTTATCGGGAGCGACCAGCCGGGAGCGTAGCTGCTCCATTGAGAGTTGGAACCAGCGGGCGCCGGATGAGCCGCCTTCCATAACGAAGACCCGCCCTTCATTGCCGACCTCGACGAGCCCGGCCTTACGCATCAACTGCGGCAAGTGGCGGCCGTAATCGGCCCTCATCCCTACCGCTTCAAATTCGCGTAGCCGCACGCTCTGCGAGCGCGCGTGCTCGCCTGCGCCAAGCCCGCTCACCGGTACGCCGGAGATGTAGTCGACCGCCTCAAGCAGCAGCCAGCCGCCGGGTCGGAGGGAGCGCACGAGCTTGGACAGCACCAGGTCGCGCTCGGGAATATGCTCGAGGACAAGCCGGGCGTGGACGAGGTCGAATTCATGCTCGTTCAGCGGATCGGCGACGATGTCGTGTCGCCGCACTTCGACATTGGACGCGGCGGCCCGCTCGGCGAGATACCTCGTATCGAGATCGGTCGCGACAATCTTGCCGGAGCACCCCACACGCCGGGATAGCCAGGCCGCGATCGAACCGCCCCCGGCGCCGAGCTCGAGACAGCGCCATCCCGCCGCGACACCGAGCCCTTCCAGCGCGCGGATGGTGCCTGGATCGAGGAGCGCCTCGACCGCATCGAGCCGGGCGCGCCCCTGCCCCCACGCATTGTCGAACAGATAGGATTGTTCGGGCATCCCGGAACGACCTTCCCCATCATCGGGCACCGCCGAACCATAAGCGGCGCAATCCCGCGCGCCATCCGGATCTTGCACTCGAATTCATTTCTCACGTGCGCAATTCGATCCCAAAAGAGACTCTCGCCTTACACAGTACGCGATCGCATCTTCACAAAGTGGCTTTCCTGCTGCTGACCATGGCCGAGCTTTCGCGATATCTGCTGGCTGGCTTTGCTCAGTGCATCAATGTCCGACTGTTTCGGCTTGTCCGGAAGGAATTGAATGGAGCCGACGATGGCCAGGGCGGCGATGCAAGCGTCATGGCTGTCGAAAATCGGAGCCGCGACGGCATTGAGGCCGAGCATTGATTCCTCGGGCGCCGAGGCGTAACCGCGTTTGGCGATGTCGAGCAATGTCTTCTCGACGCGCTCTGCCGAGGTGATCGTTTTGTCCGTGAAAGCTTCGAGCCGGCGCGAGAGAATGCGAGCCTGGAAAGGACGCGGCGCGAAGGCGAGCATGACCTTGCCTTGCGCCGACGCGTGAAACGGCAGTTCGCTTCCCGAACGCACGCCAATGTCGATCGGCAAGTTGCTGGCGAGCTTGGCCAGTACCAGCGCGCCGCGTGGCGTCATCTCCGATAAGACGACAGAGTGTCCGAGCGCGTCGCGCAACTCGCGCATCGGCCCTTCGGCGATTTGCACAAGATCGGTTTCCGGCGCCAGCCGCGCCAGCAGGCGGCCCTTCGGCCCGATCGTATAGCGGCTTGTCGCCGGATTCTGCGCCAGATAGCCGCGCTCGACCAGCGTGTGCAAATGGCGATGGACCGATCCCTTCGTGACGTTGAGCCGCTCGGCAATTTGCGTCACGCCCATCTCTTCATCTGCAAAGCTAACGGTCTCGAGCACGTCGATCGCGAGTTGGACCGAGCGCACCGTCCCCGCCGCGCCATTATCCGGCATGGTCACCGCCTAAATGTTTACGATTATAAAACAATATACGCAATTATAGAACGAGATCAAGGCGGGAAAGCAGGTCTATTCCTCCGCCAATCCTTGTCGATCGGCGACGCCGGTTGACAGTACGCGCCAACGTCGACTACTTTATAAAAAAACATCGTTTCGCGACTGCGAACGACGAGGAGGATCGCCTCTCATCCTGAAGCCGCGCCCTCGGGCGCGAAATCCAAGTGGTCGTCCCGCGTTCGCTAGTGCGGCGAACTTCGGACACAGGGCTCTAGCCGCCGCGGCAGCGTGGTGTTGGCGTGCTGATGAAGAAGGTGAGCGAAGCAGGGCGTCGACAATGGACTCGCGTGACAATATTGACCGTCGAATAGATCGATTGCTGCGGGGCGCCATCGACCCGCATGTGCACAGCGGACCATCGATCGCGCCGCGGGCGCTCGACCATGTCGAATTGTTGCGGCAGGCCTCGGCCGCCGGCTTCGCCGCGGTGGTGACCAAGGACCACGACTACAGCAGCGTGATGACGGCGGCGCTGGTCCGCAAGAATTTCCCCGAGCTGAAGACCAAGATCTACGCCAGCATTGTCCTCAACAATGTCATTGGCGGCTTCAATCCTTACGCGGTCGAACACACCGCCGCGATGGGCGGCAAGATCGTGTGGCTGCCGACGCTTGCCGCGGAAAACCATCTGCGCTGGCAGGCGCAGGCGAAATGGACCCACCCCGCCTCGACCGACAAAATCCGTCCGGCGGTCGGTATTCCCGTGGTCGATGCCAACAAGAAGGTGCGCGACGACGTCAAAGAGGTGCTCGACATTGTCGCCAAGAACGACATGGTGCTGGCGAGCGGTCACTTGCACATCAGCGAGACTTGGCTCGTCTTCGAGGAAGCCAAGCGGCGCGGCGTGAACCGCATCGTGCTCACCCATCCGGAAGAAATCGTCGAAGCCAGCATGAACGACGTGAAGGGGATCGCCGCCATGGGCGCCTTTGTCGAGCACTCGTTATGCATGTTCACCGAAGGCTCGAAGTTCAAGATCGCCACCGGCGAGGACTTGCGCCGGCACATCGAGGCGGCCGGCGTCGATCAGACCATTTTCTGCTCGGACCTCGGCCAGCCTGGCAACGTGAGCCCGCTCGATGGTTTTCGCCAAGGCATCAGACTTTGCATCGATCTCGGCTACGACGACGAACAGATTCGCAAGATGGTGTCGCTGAACGCCGCTCGCGCGCTTGGAATTGAAGCTGACCTGCCGGAGGCGCAGTGAGCCGTTGCCGCCGTCGCGGCCCGCTTCCGACAACAAAGAGGGAGGTGTTGCATGTACGATGTCAGTGATCCCCGCGCGGCTTTGGCCGCGGCGCCGGCCGTAAAGCAAGCGCCCGGCGGGCCTTTCGGCGGCGCTGAATACGTCCGCTTTTACGCCGAGCAGCCGCAGGAAAATGGGCCTGCCGGCAAGACCTGGTATGGGCGCGGACAGAACTTCATTATTGCCGTCACCGAGCCGACCACGGACGCCGTCCTCGCGCGCGACGCTCAGCCCGACGAATATGTGGTGCTGATCCCCGGCAAGCAGGCCGTGGTCGAGATCAGCACCCAGGACGGCACCGAGCGCATGAACGGCGGCTCGCTTGCTTTCGTGCCGCCGGGAAAATCGAGCCTGCGCGTGGTGGCGCCGGGCCGCATCGTGCGCATGTTCACGACACGCGCCACCGACCTCGCGGCGAAGTGCAGCAATGCCGCCGCCTACGCCAATGCCAAACCTTATGTCACGCCGGACGTGCCCTGGCCCGAACCCAAAGGTGGCTACCGGTTGCGCGTCTACAGCCTCGATGTGCCCTCGGAGAAAGGCCGCTTCGGCCGCATCTGGCGCTGCACCACCTTCATGGTCAATTTCCTCGACGCCTATCAGGGGCCGCGTGACGCGACCAAGCTCTCGCCGCATCATCACGACGATTTCGAGCAGTGCTCGCTCGCGCTCGAGGGTGAGTTCGTCCACCATCTGCGCTGGCCGTGGACGATTAACAAAAACTTCTGGCGCGCCGACGATCACGAATTGTGCGCCAGCCCCTCGATCGCCGTCATCCCACCGCCGTCGATCCACACGACGGAAGCGGTCGGCCGCGGCACCAACCAGCTCGTCGACATTTTCTGCCCACCGCGTATCGATTTCTCGCAGAAGCCCGGCTGGGTGCTGAACGCCGACGATTATCCGATGCCGTAACCGGCACACAGATCGAAAGTCGATCATGAGCTCTTCCGCCGCCTCCTTCCGCCAGCGACTGATCGCGCGCGAGCCGCTGATCGGCACTTTCCTGAAGACGCCGACCGGCCACGCCGCCGAGATCATCGGCGACGCCGGCTTTGACTTCGTCGTCATCGACCAAGAGCACGCACCGTTCGATCGCGCCGCATCCGACATCGCACTGCTCGCCGCACGCGCCGCCGGCATGCCGGCCTTGGTGCGCGTGCCGGGCCCGGACGCAATCCTTTCGGTGCTCGACTGCGGCGCCGCCGGCGTCCTGATCCCGCATGTGTCGAGCACCGATTATGCGCGCAAGGTGGCGGCGCTCTGCCGCTATCGTGGCGGCAAGCGCGGCTTTGCCACCAGCACCCGCGCCGGCCGCTACACCGCCGTGCCGATGTGGCGGCATATCGCCGATTCCGACGCCAACACCGTCGTCGTGGCACAGATCGAAGATCCTGAAGCGCTCGATGAGATCGCCGCCATCGCCGCCGTCGAAGGCGTCGATTCCCTGTTCATCGGCCGTGGCGATCTCACCGCCGCCTTCGGCGACGAATCGAAGGACCCGCCGGCCGTGCGCAATGCGGTCGAGCGCATTTCCGCCGCCGCGCTGAAGGCCGGCAAGTCGATCAGCGTCTATGTCGGCAACGGAACCGAAGCCGCCTGGCTGAAAACGCTGGGCGCCAGCACCTTCGTGCTGTCGTCGGATCAGGGCTTTCTGCGTCAGGGCGCGCTCGCCGGCCTGGCCGAAGTGCGCGGCAAGATCGGTGCCCCGGCATAAGGGCTCAACATCTCGGCCGGGAGGGCCGAACGCTTCATCAAGAACACGCACAGGAAAGGGAGGATGACACAGTGAAATCACGCAATGCGCTTATGATCGCGGCGCTGCTCACGGCGACGCCCGTGCTTCACGCCTCGGCGGCAGAAGTCATCAAGATCGGCTCCTCGCTCGGCCTCACCGGCTATGGCTCGCTCACCGACGGCCATTGGCGCGACGGCCTGGAACTCGCGATCGCCGCGGTCAACGCCAAAGGCGGGGTGCTCGGCCGCAAGCTGGAGCTCGTCTACGAGGACAACAAGTCGACGCCGCAGCAGGCGGTGGTCGTCTATCGGAAGATGATGTCGGAGGACAACGTCGTCGCTTTCGACAGCGGCTGTATCTCCGCCGGCAATTTTGCCGCCGCCAGCTTCGTCACCAAGGCCAAGCTACCGATGTTCCTCTGCTCGATCCTGCCGCGGCTGCCCGACGAGCAGAGCTGGGCCTTCAGCTTCCTGCCGCCGCCGAAGTTTGAGGTCGAGTCGCGCTATGAATACCTGAAGAACAAAACCGACATCCGTAAGATCGGCATTCTCGGCGATCCGAGCCCCTACGGGATGCTGATGCGCAACATCGCCGTCGAAGAGGCGAAGGATTACGGGCTCGAAGTGGTCGCCAACGAGTCCTACCAGCAGGACGACGCCGACTTCAGCGTCCAGGTCGGCCACATCAACGCCGCCGGCGCCGGCGCGATCATCATGATCGGCCAGGGCAACGCGGTGATCACCGTGTCGAACAACATCAAGCATCTCGGCCTGAGCAAGATACTGCTGCTCGGCAGCATCAATGAGCGCGACCTGCTGATCGAGGCTGGCCAGGTGCTGGGCGAGCAGTATCTCTTCCCCTCGCCCATCATCCAACTAGCGAGCGACGACCTCAACCCCGATCCGCAGGCGCGCGCGGCGGCCGAAGCTTTCATAACGTCGCTGAAGGCGAAATTCGGTAACAAGGTCGACGGCTCGCAGACCTCACGCGCCTGGGATTCGCTCATGATGATGGTGCAGGCGATGGAAGCGGCCAAGACCACCGAAGGCGCGGCAGTACGCGATGCCTTCGAGAAGATTGGCCACTATGTCGGCGCCGGCGCACCATACGACTTCTCGCCAACGCAGCACGTCGGCATTACCAAGAACCTTTACGTGATCGCCTATGCAAAGGACGGCAAATTGGCCATCAAATATGACGGCCGCTAGTCGTTCATTGCCGGCCTTGATCGAGGTCAACGGGCTTTCAGCCAGCTACGGCCATGTCGCAGCGCTGAAGCCCGTCGATCTTCGCGTCGAGGAGGGCGAATTCGTCACGGTCCTGGGACCAAATGGCGCGGGCAAGACGACACTTCTCCGCGCCATGTCCCGGCTCATTGCCAGTAATGGAAAGGTCAAGTTCAAGGGACAAGATATCTCCGCGCTGCCGACGCACCGTCTTGCGAAGCTCGGCATCATCATGGTGCAGGAGGGCCGCGGGCTGTTCGGCGAGATGACGGTGCGGGAAAACCTGCTGCTCGGCGCCTACGGCCTCGGTAATTCAAGCGACGAGATCGAGCGTCGCTTCGAGCAGGTATTCAAGCTTTTTCCGAACCTGCGCGAGCGGGCCGGCCAGGTTGCCGCTTCGATGTCCGGTGGCGAGCAACAGATGTTGGCCGTCGGGCGCGCGCTAATGGCGGGGCCCAAATTACTGATGCTCGATGAGCCATCACTCGGGCTAGCTCCCAAGGTCGCTGCGGGGATTCTCGATGGCTTGGGCGAACTCAACCGCAACGGCCTCGGCATCCTGCTCATCGAGCAGAAGGCGCCACTCGCGCTCAAGCTTGCGCGGCGCGTCTACGTTCTTTCGTCGGGCAGCGTCCGTGCGGAATTGCCGGCGCATGAGATCAAATCGCACCATGACCTTGCGCGCTTCTACTTTCACTAAGCTCGACGCCTACGGCTACTTCACCGTCGGCAGCGCGGTCTTCATCGCACTGCTGTTCGCTTTCGTTTTCATCCGGGGCGGCTATCTGCTCACGGTGATGCAGTTCGCCATGATCTACGGCGTATTCTGCGTCGGGCTGAATTTCTTCATGGGCTATACCGGACAGGCTTCCTTCGGGCAGAACGCGTTTGCGGCGGTCGGCGGCTACGGCACCGCGATCCTCTGCGTCGAATATGGCTGGGAGCCGATGCTGGCGCTGATCGCATCGATGTCGATCGCCGGTATCGCCTCGCTCGTCGTCGGCTATCCGACGCTACGCCTGCGCGGCCATTATCTCGCTATGGCGACCTTCGCGCTCGGCCTCATCACCTACGATCTGTCCGTGCAATGGACCGGCCTTACGCAGGGTTATATGGGCTATTCCGGCATTCCGCCGCTCGGCATCGGTCCGTTCACGGTCGAGGACGAGCGCCTGAAGCTCGTCTGCCTGATGGTGATCCTGTTGATCGGCCTTTGGATCTCGGGCCGGCTGCGCAATTCCCGCTTTGGCCGTGCGCTCCGCGCGATCTCGACCAGCGAACTGGGGGCCGCGGCCCTCGGCATCCGCATTTCGCAATACAAGCTCGCGGCCTTCGTCATCGCCGCGCTTTACGCCTCGGCGGCAGGCTCACTGTTTGCGCACGTGATCGGCTTCATCAGTCCCGAAGTGTTCGGGCTGCAAATGGTCGTGGTCACGTTCACCATGCTCTATGTCGGCGGCATCGGCACCGTCCTCGGCCCGGCGATCGGCGCCGTCATTGCTTCGCTGCTGCCGGAGATCGTGCGCAGCACCGGCCGCTTCCAGGACATCGTCTACGCCTTGGTCCTGCTGCTGCTGCTCATCTATATGCCGAAGGGATTGTCCGCGCTTTCCGGCATCGGCCGGTCGCGCCCCGTCGAACCGAGCACCGGGAGCTGAGCCATGGCGCTTCTCGCGGTGCGCAATTTGACCAAGCGTTTCGACGGATTGACGGCCAACAGCGACATCAATCTGGAAATTCCCGAAGGCAGCCTGTTCGCCGTCATCGGCCCGAACGGCGCCGGCAAGACGACCTTCTTCAACATGGTGTCGGGCTTCCTTGCGCCCACGACGGGAACGATCGAATTCACCGGCGAGGACATCACCCATCTGCGGCAGGACAAGATCGCTGCGAAGGGATTGGTGCGCACCTTCCAGCTCGTACAGCTCTTCAAAGGCATGACGGTCGCTGAAAACGTCGAGGTCGGCTTTCACCTTGCGACCAAAGGCGGCGTGGCTGCGGCGCTCTCGCGGCTCTCGTGGTTCCGCCGCCAGGAAGCCGACGTGCACGCCAAGGCGCGCGAACTGCTCGCTTTCGTCGGCCTCGCCGGCCAAGCCGAGCAGGACGCCGAGCTGCTCCCCTACGGCCAGCAGCGCTTGCTCGAAGTCGCACGCGCGCTCGCCGCAAAGCCGCGCCTGCTGCTGCTCGACGAGCCGGCAGCCGGCCTCAACACGCACGAGACCGACGCGCTCGCCGCCGTCATCCAGGAGCTGAATCGCCAAGGCACCACCGTGCTGCTCATCGAGCACGACGTGGCGCTGGTGACGCGCATCGCACAGCGCATCGCAGTGCTCGACTTCGGCTGCAAGATCACGGAGGGAACGCCGGACGAAATCAAGCGCCACCCGGACGTCATCGCCGCCTATCTCGGCACCGAGGAGGCCGCGCATGCCTAGCATGGTCGAACTGGTCCAAAGCCTCGTCAACGGCGTCGGCATCGGGCTCGTCTACGGTCTGATCGCCATCGGCTTTTGCGTCATCTACAACGCCAGCGGCATCGTCAATTTCGCGCAAGGCGTCTTTGTCATGCTCGGCGGCATGTTCACGCATACGATGTTGATGCAGCTCGGCTGGCCGGTCGCGATTTCCGCCTTCGTCAGCATCGTTCTCGTCGCCGTCGTCGGCGTGCTGGTGCAGGTCGTGATCATCAGACCGATGTGGAAGCGCAAGGCGCCGCTGTTCGCCATCATCCTCGCCACGCTCGCGGTGCAGTTGCTGATCGAGCAGATCATCATCCTGACGATGGGCGACCAGCCGCGCACCTATCCCGGGTTCTCGCCCGGCGGGCCGCTGAAGCTCGGCCCCATCGCGATCGGCTACCAGCTCTTCTGGATTCTCGGCTGTGGCGCGCTAATGGTGCTGCTGCTCACGCTCTTCTTCAATCACACCCGCGTTGGCCGCGCCTTGCGCGCATGCTCGCAGAACGTCGAAGCCGCGGCCTTGCTCGGCATTCCGGTCGACACCATGCTGATGCTGTCGTTCTCCCTGAGCGCGGCGCTCGGCGCTGCGGCCGGAATCCTGATCACGCCGACGCAATATACGGCCTACAGCGTCGGCGGACCGTTCGGCATCAACGGCTTCATCGCGGCGATCATCGGCGGCTTCGGCAGCGCGCCGGCAGCGCTCGTAGGCGGCGTGCTGCTCGGCGTGGCGCAGTCCGGCGCCATCGTCGTTGTTGGCGCCGGCTACAAGAACGTCGTGGCGCTCACCATCCTGCTCATCGTGCTGCTGTTCTTCCCGCACGGCCTATTCGGCGGACTGGGCAAGCGCGTTTGAGGTGCCATCGCCGGCCGCGGCCGGAATTAGGAGGCTGGCCATGAGCGACTACATCTACCCCGGCCCGAGGACGATCGAGCCCTACCCCGACGTGCCCGATGAGGTGATCGATCGGCTGATGCACGGCGCCATCGACCTGCATTGCCACAGCGGCCCCTCGGTGATGCCGCGCTCGCTCAACCATGTGGACGCGATCCGCGAGGCGCAGGACGCCGGCATGCACGCCGTCCTGTTCAAGGATCACTATTACTCGGTAACGCCCGTGGTGGAGCTGCTCAAGGAGACGCTGCCGGACCTGCACATCACGCTGCTGTCCGGCGTGCCGCTCAACAACACCGTCGGCGGCCTCAATCCTTACGCCGTCGAGCACGGCATCAAGCTCGGCGCGCGCATCGTCTGGATGCCGACCTTCAGCGCCGCCAATCATCTGCGCCACGGCCACCGCCACGTCATCCTGCCGACCAAGAGTCCGATGCTGCGCCCGACCGGCCTCACGGTGGTCACCGACACGGGCGAGCTCAAGGAAGAGGTCAAGCCGATCCTCGACCAGATCGCCGAGAACGACTGCGTGCTCTCGTCCGGTCATCTGCACATCAGCGAGATCTGGCCGCTTTTCGACTCGGCGAAGAAGCGCGGCGTCAAGCGGCTGCTGGTCAACCATCCGACCTTCGTCATCGACGCTGGTCTCGGCGACATCAAGGAGCTCGCCGGCATGGGCGCCTATATCGAGCACTCCTTCTGCATGTTCATCAACGAGGCCTACAGCAAGAAGTTCACCGGCGCGCAGTTGAAGGCGTTGATCAGCACGGGGGGCGTCGACCGCACCATCCTCGGCTCCGATCTCGGCCAAATCAACAATCCGCGGCCGGTCGCCGGCTTCCGCTCGGTGATCCGGCTGTGCCTTAGTCTTGGCTACAGCGAGGACGAGATCCGCCAGATGATCAGTCTCAATCCTTGCGCCTTGATCGGCCTTGAGCCGCCGGCGACGGCCGCGCGCCAGGCGGCTGAATAGTTCGTCGACCGCGGCCCGGCGCTCCCGCACAACGAGAATGGAATGCAGATCCTCCTGGTCTATGTTCATCCCGAGCCGACATCGTTCACGGCGGCTTTGAAGAACACCGCGCTCGAAGCGTTGCGCGGCGCCGGGCACACGGTGGAGGTGTCCGATCTCTACGGCGAAGGCTTCAATCCGGTCGCCGGCCGACTTGATTTTCGAAGCGCCGCCGATCCGGCGCGTTTCCACTACCAAACCGAGCAGGGCCATGCGCAGGAGACCAGCACTTTCGCGCCCGATATCGTGCGCGAGCAGCAGCGCTTCATGCGCGCCGATCTCGTGGTCTGGCTGTATCCGATCTGGTGGGGCAACGTGCCCGCCATCCTCAAGGGCTGGTTCGACCGCGTGCTCGCCTATGGCTTCGCTTATAGCGACGGGAAGCGTTACGACAGCGGCCTCTTCCAAGACAAGAAAGGCATTCTCTGCCTAACCTCGGGCGGAACGCGTGAGCGCTTTTCGGCGAATGGCGTCTACGGCGAGATGCAGCAAGTGCTGTGGTCGGTGCAACGGCTGGTCATTGAATATCTGGGTATGCAGGCGCTCGAACCGTTCGTCGCTTATGCGGCGCCGCGCGTCGATCAGGCGACGCGGGAAGGCTATCTGCAGGCTTGGCGGATGCGGATCTTGGAGATTGCCGGCGCGGCGAAGGCCGCCGCTGAATGACGCTGCGCGGCGCGCGTAAGGCCAAAGCTTCGACGGAGGAAGTTCATGCCCGATGATCCTCGGCTGAGTGTGCGGCTCGGACGGCTCACTTTGCTCAATCCGGTGATCTGCGGTTCCGGCGAGCCGACGATGACCGAGTCCGGCATTCGAGCGGCGCTGGCGGCCGGTGCCGCTGGCGTCATCGCCAAGTCGGTCAACGAGCAGCCGACGGCGGCGCGCCAGCTCGATCATGCCGACTATGCCTGGCTCGACCGCGACCACGGCGTCATCGATCACGCCGATCCACGCGGCGCGCTGTTCTGCCGCTCCGGTCTGTCGCAGCGCGACCACGTCGACTGGTTTCACGCCATCGCCGCCGTCGATCGCGATGCGGCGCGCGACGGTCAGTTCGTTGCCGCGAGCCTTGTGTTAGGCGGCGCCGAGGGCGCCGTGCAATTGGCCAAGCTTGCGCGCGCCGCCGGCTTGCGCGTGTTCGAATTGAATGTCGGTGCCCCGCACGCACAGGAGGCGCAGCCCGGTGTCATCGCCCAGCAGACCGACCCGGCCGAGCTGACTGCGCTGGTGCGTGCGGTTCGCGCGGCGGTCGGCGAGATGGTGCTGTGGGTGAAGCTCACCGGGCTGACGCCGAACATCCCGGCGCTTGCCCGTGCCGCCGCCGATGGCGGCGCCGATGCGGTCATCGCCATGGGGCGATTCCTCGGCATGGTGCCGAGCCTCGATGATTTCACGCCGGTGCTCGGCAGCTCGGCGTCCTATGGCGGCTCCTGGGCGGTGCCCATCGTCTGCCGCTATCTCGCGCTCAGCCGCCAGGCGGTGGGCGCAAGCGTCCCGCTGATCGGCACCAATGGTGTGCGCCAGAGCAGCGACCTGCTGCGCATGCTGCTGGCCGGCGCCTGGGCGACCGAAGTGCTGACCATCGTGATGATGGAAGGCTTTGGCGCGCTGACCCGGCTGCGCGCCGAGGTGCTGGATTTCGTCAGCGCGCGCGGCACGTCGGTCGAGGAGTTGATCGGCAAAGCCGCCGACAAGCTCGGCCGCTACAGCGAACAGCCGCTCCAGCCCGGCCGCTGGAGGAATTTCGTCCCCGCCGAGACGAATGGAACGACCACGTCATGAGCGCGGCATCAGTGACCGACAGCAAATCATTGAGCGGCAAGGTCGCGCTGATCACCGGCGGTTCGCGCGGCATCGGCGCCGCGATTGCGCGCCGCTTCGCCGCGGCCGGCAGCCAGGTGGCAATCGGCCACCAGGCGCGTAGCGACGCAGCCGCAAGTCTGGCCGCGGAAATCACGGGAGCCGGCGGACAATGTCTGACCGTGCAAGGCGACATCACCGACACCGATGCGGCGCAGCGGATCGCCACCGACACCGTCGCTCGTTTCGGCCGTATCGATATCCTGGTCAACTGCGCCGGCATCGCGCCCTATCGCCCCTTGGGCGCCATGGACGCCGCGTTCGTCCGCGCAATGTTGGACGCCAATGTTCTGGGCACGATCCTGGTCACGCAGGCGGTGCTTCCGCACCTGACCGCACCGGGCGGACGCATCATCAATTTCGCCTCGGCGCTGGCCTTCCGCCCCGTCCCCACGAGCTCGCTCTACGCCGCCTCGAAAGCCGCCATCATCACTCTGACCCACGCCTGGAGCAAGGAGCTTGGGCCAAGAGGCATCACGGTCAACGCAATCGCGCCCGGCGTGATCGAAACCCAGATGACGGCGGCGATTCTTGCGGAAAGAGGCGCTGCCGTTGTTGCCTCGACGCCCCTCGGGCGCATTGGCCAAACCGACGATATCACCGGTATCGCGCTTTTCTTGTGCTCCTCCGAGGCCGGCTGGATCACGGGGCGTACGACCATCGCTGACGGGGGAGTTACCTAGAAACGAATAATAACAGCAGCAAAATGACGTAGATCATAACCTCTTTGAGGAGGCGCTGTCACCCTTCGGCGTCCGCTTCGTCGATACATCGCCGACGCCGGAGCGCATCGTCACCGCGTTGCGTGCCGCCGGCGGGTATGAGACGCTACTGTAGGACCGTTGTCATTGCGCTCAACCGGCTCGGCGTGCCGCCGAGCCTTCGCGAAACCCGTCATCTCACAACGTCATTCAGTTCTCCGTGGCTTCGTTTCGGGATTCGGCAATTCCCGGATGTTCCACGATGAGTTGCCACCGGAATTAAGCGCCCTGCTTCACAACGTCATTTACTTCTCCGTGGGTTCGTTTCGGGATTCGGCAATTCTTGGATGTTTAACGAAGAGCTGCCACCGGAGCTGAGCACCGTGTCTTGTTGCATGACCCGAAGGCCGCGTCTTCGCTGCGATAACGCCTCGCCTTCGTAACGACTTAATTTGATCAACTCGGGCAGCGCGCTCAGATAGCCCGCACCTTCCGACCCGGGGATTGAGCAAGCAGCGAAGACATCCTCCAAAAATCTGACGCGTGCCGCTCGGATGCGAAGAATCATCACCTGCGCCTCCGCCGCGAACCGGGCCAGCGCCAGCCGATCTCGGGGCGCGCCCTCGCCCGCAAGCACCGCCGCGAGGTTTTCCGCCCGGGCGGAGAGCCCCTCATCTTTCGAAAAATTCGCTAATAGGCCATGGCGCATGGCGTTACGGCTCGACCGGACGCGCCCTGCGGCCGAACGAGGTCCGGTGCTGTGCGCCGCGTTGCGCCGGTTGGCCTCACGCTTGCGATCGCTCGTCATCGGCCCCCGTGGTTACAGCATTTTTCGACAAGATTGGCGCGTTGACTATACCTCGCCGGGCTTGCGATCCGCTTGCGGGGGAGAGGTAAGAAGGCGGCCTCATCCAAGCTCGGTCGCACGATTCAATCTCTCTAAAAGTGGCCTTGATCCCCGGCCGGGTTGGCAGGCTCAGCATCGATGATCGCACTGCAAGCCTTGCGCGCGAGGGCACTCTCCCGATGCACCTGCAACTCGCGGATGATCATATTGCGTCGGCTCTCGGCAGAGATGATCAGCCGTTGCATTCTTTCAACATCGCCAAGGCGGCGCGCAAAGGCTTCGCCTTCAGCGGCCTCGGCGCCGAGGCCGTATTTGGCCAATGTGGCGGCAACCTTTCCTTTTCCTGAAGACGCATCATACCACGCCTCGGCGAGCACCTCGGACTCGGGCGGCATCGTCGCGACGAACGGTATCACCTCGCGTAAGGTTCCTCGCAAGCCCGATTTGAATGAGACATTGAGCATCGACGTCACGGCGCGCCGCATGCGCGCGACCTCCCAGGTCAGGTCGGCCAGATCGCGCACCCATGCCCACTCCATGATCTCGCGGGGGTCAAATTGCACCACGAGGGCCGACCAGAGCGCGTCATAGGCGTCGCGGCTTTCGCTCCGCAGCAACGGCGGCTCGCCAAAAAGCTCCCGAATGTGCCTCGGAATGGCCGCCGTTGCGGCGCCAGCCGGTATCTGTGTTGCTTCCATCGCCTCGACCGACATCTCGCGAATCCTCCTTGCCGCGACTGCGGCGCAATGACTTGACGCCCGCACCCATCGGCGGACCCCGATTGAATCGGGCGCATCCTATCATGTCTATATATTCTGTCAACACACATGCTGTAGATACGGTCACTGCCGGAACCGCCGCTTTGCATCAGCCCAGCGTCGGAAGTCAATTTGAACGAGGCGATCCCCGGCGCGCGACACGACATGCGCCGTCGCGGCCGGCCGCGGCGCCCTTAGCTCGATCTAACGGGGGGCGCTCCCATGCCGCTTTCGAAGGCGGTGCTGACAAGAAATGCCCGTTTTGAGCCTTTCGGGTTTTGACCCAGAGCAGACTCCCGCGCTCTTCCTGGTTTGCAGGTGCGAGGCCCTGCGTTTGTCGAGTTGGGCACAACGGAACGCTTCCAAGCTGTTTGGAGCCCCGGTCCGACCAAGACCGCTGCGCGGGCTTCCGGCCCGTGCCGCGATATGGCAAAATACATCAGGATTACGTCTCGGGGGCTTACTATGCGCCTTGCGGCAGCTTTCGCTTGTGCCCTGATTCTTCTGCTCTGCGTTGGCGCGGGGCGGGGTCATGCCGAGAAACGCGTGGCCCTGGTGATCGGCAACGGCGCCTACCGCAACACACTGTCGCTGCCCAACCCGAAGAACGACGCGAACGACGTGGCGACCGCGCTGAAGAGTGCGAATTTCGAGACTGTGCTGGGCATCGATCTCGACAAGGCCGGAATGGACGCCGCCGCCGTGCGCTTCGCCCGCGCAGCGCGGGATGCGGATGTGGCGCTGTTCTATTACAGCGGACATGCCATGCAGTTCGCCGGGATCAATTACCTGTTGCCGGTCGACGCCAAGCTCACAGATGAGGCCGATCTGCGCCTGATGGTGCGCGCTGATGACATCGTCTCCGACGTGCAGCTCGCGAAGAACTTGCGCATCGTGGTGCTGGATTCCTGCCGCGACAATCCTTTGGCCGAGGCGCTTAGGCGCTCGATCGGCGTCACACGCAGCGCCGGACTGCAACGGGGCCTGGCACGGCTTGAAAATGCGCAGGGCATGATCGTCGCGTATGCCACTCAGGCCGGCAGCACGGCGGACGATGGGACCGGCCGCAACAGCCCTTACACGACGGCTTTTCTGCGGCACATTCAGGAACCCGACGAGATCGGCACGATATTTAGACGGGTGAGCGCCGATGTGTATGGCACAACAAATCGTCGTCAGCTTCCGGAACTGTCGCTCTCGGTGATCGGTGATTTCTACTTGAATGGACGGGTCGAGGGGCCGGCTGTCACGGCGGCCGATGGCCGGCAGCAGGGAACGTCGGGCCTGACCGCAGACGAGCTCACATGGAGCTTTGTCAAGAATCGCGAGGACGTTTCCGATCTTCGCCGTTTCATGTCCGAATTCCCCAACAGTCCGCTGCGGGCCGAAGCGCTGAAGCGGATCAAGAGCTTTGCGCGATCGCATCTGCTCGTTCAGCCCCTGGAAACCCCGCTGACCGACTTCGCTCAAGTCAGCGATCGTGTTGCCCGCGTGTCGGGCGTGGTCGCGGCCATGCCGGTGGTCCAGGGAGAGGCGTTAGCCGCGTCGCCGTTCAACGCGGCGGGGGTGCGTGTGGAAGGCGTACGCCCGACGGACATCGGCCGCATTCCGGGGTTGTCCAAAATCGTGCGTCAGGGCAGCCTGGCCGACTTTTTCAACGGCATCGTCATCGGCCGGGGCCTTGCGGACCAGCTCGCCGTTAGAGCGAACGATATGCTGTCGCTGATGGCCGCTGTGCGGACCGCCGGAGCCGAGCCTTCTCCGCGCCTAAAGACCTATAAGGTCGTCGCTGTCGTTGAAACCGGAATCCGTGAATTCGATAACCAGCTCGTTTACTTGCCGCTCGGGGAAGCGCAGAGCTTTTTTGGGCGCAATAACGACGCCACCGGGATCGAAGTCTACGCGGCCGATCCCGACGACTTGGTTCGCCTTCGGAGCGACATCAACGCGGCGGCGCAGCGCCCGATATTCCTGATCGACTGGCGACAACGCCTGGGTCTCACCGCGGACGACAAATAGCGGCGCCTTCGGCGAGCCCGACGTCCGAAATCCATGACCTATCCGTCCAAAATTCGTGCTCACAAAAGAAAAATGACTTCCAGATGAGCCGCTGGGAGCCCTTTCTGATTACCGTGGCGAAGAAGCTGAAGCTTCAGCGAAGACCGGTCCAGCCCAATCAAAACTTGTAGTTCGCGCGGGCGCGAACAATGTTCTCTTGGAAGCTGGCGTTGAACGCATTAGTGTAGGTCAATCCGCCGGGTGGGGGAACGAGTACGGTGTTGAAGCCGACCGATCCAAGATTGACGTAAAGATACTCGGCCCCAGCCGTCCAGTGATTGCTAAGCGCATATTCGACGCCACCGCCAACCGCGTACCCGGTTCTTGTCGAGGATACCGAACCGGATGCGGAGGGGTTGGGAGGGGCGAAAATGGTTTGTGTATCGCTGTAGCTAACGTTGCCCATTGCAAGACCACCGGTCACATAGAACAACGTCCGATCGACGGCGAATCCAGCCCGCGGGCGGACCGTGAACAGCGAGTGGGCCGATACCGACGCGCTGTTTGCAGCTGTGACGCCGGACGTGGGCAAAACTATACTCGAAAATGAGCTGCTGCTCACGCCCAGGTACTCGCCATCGCCTTCGATGCCGAAAACAAGACGGCCAGTCTGCCAATTGCACCCAATCTGGCCACCACCCGTGAACCCGCTCACGTTGGTGCTTTGAGTGCCTTGGGCTTGGATCGCGGCAAGATCCGCTGGTGCGATACCGGTTGTGAGCCATGCTCCACCCGGCGTATCGCTCGAATTCGCTGTGCCCCAAGCATAACCAGCGTTGCCACCTACGTAGCACCCAGTCCAGCTATACACCGCCGGCGGCGCCTTGACGTACAGGTCGGCAGCAGATGCGGCAGCCACCATGACCAGCGACATCGCAGTTCCAAGGAGTAGCTTACTCATTGGTATCCCCACTGTTACTCCGCCACCTCAGGCGCCCGCGGGCGCGTCCAAGACGAACGTGTGGGCACCCCAGGCAACTACCGCCTGCAAGCGACCACGCGACGACTCAGGCTGATGGTGCAAAAATACCTCAACTCTACGAATTTTTGGTTCAGACCCTGGATAAGCCGTCAGCGCCCAAACAATCCGTGACACGCATTCCGAAGGCTTCGGCTACTTCGTCACCTCCACAGCTGCTACGGCTGCTTCCGGCTGGAGCGTTCGCCGGATGGGCCTTGCACCCACTAGAAAGCGCCGCCTTGTCACGGCGCAGGGCGGTCAGGAAGGTGACCAAGGCGGCCGTCGATTCGATCAAAGTCCGGCCTTTGGGAGGGTGAGCGGACGCGGCCCTATTCGACCAGCTCGTCAGCGGCCACCAGTAGGCCCGGCGGCTAGGCGATGTGGAGCGGCCCTCATCCAGGTGGTGCGGGCTCGTGTTGCTCAGCCGCTTCGTTCCTCAGGCGCTTCGTCGTGGCGGCTCGATAGGAGGTGTGCCATCCTTTATTGCGCTTTTGATCATCTGCCGAAGGTCAGCCGTATCCTGATGCTTGTGTACGGCCACGGCATGTTGGACCGCAGCCTCCAGCAACTCCGCCTCGCTGTCGGCGCTTATCGCGATTGTACAGTTCATTTCACTCGGGAATGCTCGGCAGTCGATGAACTTGCGTCCCATCGTTTCCTCCACGTTGTTGGACTATCTTTGCTCGCGGCGTAGGCCGGACCACTGAACCGCGTCGTCGCACCGTAAGACTACCTCTGCGCCAGGGTGATAACCATGCCCAATGTTCGTGGTCGGCGGGAGGTTCCGCGGCGGTCGTCTGGGCCTGCGAATGCGTCCGCTGCAGTGTACCAGAGCGGGTTGATGCTCCAGGAATTGGAATCGTGTCGGCTTTCGGACTCAGGCTGTGCGAAAACTCGGACGCCTTCCGCGAGACTAGAAGGATCTTGATGCGATTGCGTCGCCTTGGAGACTGATGATGCTGACAACGTGGTGGCCGACTCCGTTTCGAGGAATTGCATTTTGTACATTTTTTCAATGTGATAGTTTTCACACAGCCTGGGACCAATCCTGTCCTGGAGCGGCAAGCCACGCCGACCGTCATCAGCCGTTTTTGACCCAAAAGCCGTTCTTGGCGGAATTTCGAGCCTGCTCCGCGATGTGGCAAAGTTCGTGGCGGTGCGCACGCCGTACCTCGCTCTACCGGGCGACAATGTCGAGCATCAGTCCTTCCCTAAAAGGATATCGATCGCGGACGCATGAGGGGTTTCCCAATGCAGCCGTCACTGCTTCGGTGTACCGAGAAAGGGCATGCGGTACTTCTGTGCAAGCTCGGGTAACTCTTTTGTGTTCGGAAAGGTAGCGCTAAATCAGGCGTTGAAATTGAGATACCCGGTGCAAGAGTCCGAAGTATCCATCCAGCCGCGATAGAGCGATTTCGTCGCGAACCATGAGTGGCCGAATCAATTGTTGGAGGAGAAGATGATAAGCGGTTCACGGCTGTCATGGCTCGTGTCAGGCGCCATCATGCTCGGCGTTGCCACGCTGATCCTCGTCATGGTGGTGATGAAGGGCTTCCGTCAAGAACTGCTCAGCAAGGTCTTGGGCCTCAACGGGCATTTTGTACTGACGTCTCAGGAACCACCCTTCACTGACTTTGCGCAGATCAGCGAAAGAATCTCTCGCATCCCCGGCGTGCGGCTAGCAGCCCCCATTGTTGAGGGCCAGGTGCTTGCCTCTTCGCCGTTCAATTCCTCAAGCGTGCTGGCACGCGGTATGCGCGTCGCCGATATTCAAAAGCTGCCGTTGATTGCCACCAACATCAAGCGTGGCACGCTCGAGGGGTTCGACACCGGCCAAGGCGTGTTGATCGGCAAGCAACTTGCGAACCAGCTGTCGCTGCACCTAGGCGACACCATCACGCTCGTGGCGCACGGCGGGGGCGCGGTGCCGAGGATAAAACCCTACAAGGTCGCGGCCATGTTCGAGATTGGCATGGCCGAGTGCGATCGAGGCTTCGTCTATATGCCGCTCAACGTCGCGCAGGCCTATTTCAGCCGGGGGGCCGACATCACCGCGATCGAGGTGTTCATTGACAATCCCGACGAGGTCGACCGGTTCACGCCGCTGGTCGCCAACGCCGCCGAGCGCCCCACCTTCATCATCAACTGGCGCCAACGCAACGCTGGCTTCTTCAGCGCGCTATAGGCCGATCGTTCAGCGATGGCAGTTCTTGGCACACAACGGGCATGCCGGCGGGGGCCGTCAGCCGGTCCGGTTTCGGAGCATTGCTGTCATCGAAGGATCAGCGGCGCCGAACCTCGTCAGCCGCAATTGACCCGAACCCGACTCTCCAGGGTGTAACTTATTGCAGTGCGAGAACGAACAGCGCAAAAAATGCGTCGTCGCAACTCCGAGAAGCTGTTCGGGCTCATGGCGCCCAGGTAATATCTCCTTCCTCGTAGTGCCGCAGTTTGACTGCGCCAAAGGTCAGGCCAAAATGCCAGCGTTCTTTGAAAAAGCCTTGCCAATTGTCCTGAACGTTCTGGGTTCCGTCGCAATGCTAATTACGATCGGCATGCTCGCAATCTTGATCGGCGCGATCGGCGCGTTCATTGGTTTTGCATTCGCATGGGAATACCATTTTTCCGCTTCCCTTCAGTATGGCGCGATGGCGTTGTGCGCGCTCCTGGCGCCGGTGTGGCTTGGTGTCTGGCTGTGGCGGCGGGTCATCAGATCGGACGATGATCCGCCACGCTTGAGCTGAGATACTGTCCGCGGAAAAATGGCGGCGTGCGGACACAGCATCAGGATCGGACAAGTCGAACGGCTTGTTCCGCGTCAAATAGTCAGAGGGTTATGGCCCGACGTTCGGACAGCTCGGTTCTGCGGATCCCGAGTGAATGACAAGATCAATTCTGCCCGACCGATTCAAGCGTGAAAGTGTCACCCGACACTTTCTTGCCGATATGAATTTTGGATCCCTCGACGCTGTAAGCCGGAACAGGAAGGTTGTATTGAGCAAGGTCGAAATAAGCGCGCCCAGCCGGATCGTAATGAGAAGCACAACAAGGACAGACCTAACCGCCCGCTAAATCCGGCGGAGCAGGGTCTTCCAGATAGAATGGGACGCATCTGCACGACGTGCAAACGCCGACCAGGACGGCGTAACGCCTCTCGACCCTTGCCGTTGCCGTGCGCTATCGTTTCGCGCGGCGTGCGCTGGGAGGGAAGGAACGACAATGAGCGTGTATCCATTTTCCTTTACCCCACTGACAATTTGGGTCTTGGCCGCATCCATATCCTGCGGCAGCGGAGCGGTTGCGGGCGGTCGGCATGATGTTACAACTTGCAGAGAGGGAAAGGCCGAAACCTGCAGTCGCGCCATTCGTAATGCGAAGACGGGTGAAAGGCGCATCGCCACCGCTTCGCATCGCACCGAGATTTCCACTGGAGAATACCACAACTTCGACCCCGCAATCGCCGGCTTCGACGAGACTGGCCGCCTCAACGATTGCCGATTTGACACGATCAAAATAGCTCGGGGTGACGCGGGGGCCTTCGAGGATTTGGCTTTGCAAATCGCTCTACGCGCGCCTCCATGCTGGTGAAACGTGGGTAGCAATCAGAGTCCGCCGGTTAGGCGACGGCCGCGATTGACACAGAGCGGCTATGCCTGCGAAGGCATTCCGCCGGTCCGCTTCTCTAATCGGTCCTCTGGGGTCAATCGAAACCCTTCGAGCCGAGTGCGTGGTCGGTCCTGACGTTGATCACGCGGACGAAAACCAAAATTGATCTTGATCCCTATCGGTGGCTGCGTAAGCAAATGAAGATTGGACTTCTGCTATTGGCGGTAATCCATGCTTGAGGTGGTGTTTGGCATCCTGAGCGCCCTTGGCGATGTTCTTGCGCCGACCCCAGCAGTGCGTTGGTTCTGGGCCGTTGCCTTTCTAATGATTGTCGTTGCGGTCATCGCGGCTGTCACGAAAATGCCCCTATAAGGCCGAGCCCCGGCAGAGTTCCCTTGCAGCAGTAATTCTTGCTCATTCACCATGCCGGCAGTTATTGTGTAGCTTGTGGCAGGTCTATGGCTCTTGAGGCTGACCGGCGCTTCAGTGTCGGAACGGTGGGTTCTATGGGGCTTGGCGCTATACTTCCTTGCCGACGCTTGCTGGCTCCCAGTAGTCTGGATGCAGATCAGGATGCGCGACTTGGCCAAGATGGCCTTGAGTACCGGATCACCACTGCCGGCCGCGTACTGGACGCTTGACAGATGGTGGATCATCGCCGGGTGTCTTGCTTTTTCCCGCAGTCGCCGTGGTCTTTTGTCTAATGGCTGCCAAACGAGCATGAGCTAGATTGCCGGATGAGCTTGATCGACATGCCGACAACTCGGCCTGGTCGCTGGCGGCCCGCTCTAAGTTCGCTGACCTACTTAGTGTGACGGTTTACGGCAAATCAGCTCCTCGGATTCCACCAAGGCTTGAAGGAATTGAGCCGATGAACGCCCATCCCGTTGTCCGCTTCCTTGCGCCCATCGTTGTTGCCGCGGTTATAGGACCGCTGGCAGTGACCGTTCCCCTTTGGCTAGCCAACTTCGCCTCCGACCTGTTGAATCCAGGATCGTCGTCGCTTGGCGATGCTGGCGGCTTTCTCGTCTTTTTGATCATCATGACCTATTTCATCGGTTGGCCGATCGCCGTGCTTGCCGGCTTGTTGGTGTCGCTCTGGATGATCCGGCGCCCGCCGAGCACGCTGGTAGTCAACGCCGCTGCTGTGATTGCGACCGCCATTTTCATGGGTGTCGCGGCGACCGGAGTTCTCGGCCCTGTGGAGGAAACCAATGGGCGTAGCAATTTTTGGTTCACGCTGGTGGCCGCTGTCTTCGCCGCAAACGTATGCTGGTTCGCGATGGTGCGTTCCCTGCGCCCCCCGCCGCCGCGCGCAAGCCTGCCGTCCAACAGCCCGCCAAGCCCGAGCTGAACGCCGCTCTGGCGACTGTCATCGGCTCCTTCGACGGCACGGGCGAAGCTGCGCGTGCTGTGCGACCGCCTGTCTGTCTCAACAGTGCTCTGTGGCACGATGTGTGCGGCTTCAAGCCTTTCCGCTCCGGACCTCTCTTTGCCATGCGATTCAGGTCCATCGATCAGAGGATTTATCCGCGGTTGTCGGCTCTGGTCGGAGCGTTGCCTTCGACGTTTTCCTTCCCTGTTCGTGCCTCCCACTCCCGGCTTGCTTGCAATTGTGCTTCCGTCTCGTCCTCGTCGCTCTCCCGCGATTTCACCGGTATCGGCAGCGCAATCGGTCCGGGGTCGTAGCCGCTCGCGAATTGTACAAGCGCCGCAACCCGACTATCCACCGACGGGTGGGTGTCAAACAGGTTGCCAAAACCCTCGCGGGGGTTGTCGACGCACAGCTCCATGATCGCCGAATTCGCATCGGGTAATTCCCCGTGCCCCTCGATCTTACGCAACGCTGAAATCATAGCGTCGGGGTGTTTTGTAAGCTCGACCGAGCCGGCATCAGCGAGCAACTCGCGCTTTCGAGACAAGGCAAATTGGATCACGATCGAAAGAATCCAGCACAATGCCACGATCGCAAGCGCGATCAGGATTAAGAGACCCGCGCCCTTGCCACGTCCGCCGCGTATGCCGCGCATGCCGCGGAAAATGAGTTCGCCGAAAAACGATATGGCCCCAACGATCACCACCGCGCATATCATCATGCGCACATCGCCGTTTCGGATATGCGTTAGCTCATGGCCGAGTACCGACTCGATTTCGGCATCATTCAACCACTTCATCAGGCCGGTCGTGACAGTGATCGAGTATTGTCTGGTGTCCAATCCGGTGGTGAAGGCATTGAGCGCATCGCTTTCCATCACCTTGAGTTTGGGCACCGGAATGCCGCGCGAGATGCAGAGGTTTTCCAAAAGATTGTAGAGTCGCGGTTCCTGCGCACGGTTGACTTCGTTAGCCCCGGTGATTCCATCGATCACTGATTGGTGGCAGTAGTAGCCGACGACAATCCACACGGCGGTACCGGCCGTCACCCATGGCAGTGCCAGTAAAAGATCGCGCCACGCCGCTCGCACGATATAAACGGTCCGACCTCTGAGATATTCGTCAAGGTTCTCGAGGGGGACTTTGGCGAACAATGCTTCGGCCAAGAGGGTACCGGCATAAGTCATGAGATAGACAAGGAAGAACAGGCCGATCAACAATCCGAACGACCGCCACTTGTTGGACTGGATGTGGGTATAAAGCCCATATGCGGCAACCATGGAGCCTCCTTAGATGCAGAAGACCAAACCGCACAGGGAGAGCCCACTTATGCTGTTCGCCCCCAGCATCCTTACCGTGGTGATAACTTGGCTCAATTCCCTCGGTTGAGGTCTACTCCATGGCATCACTCAGACGGGCTCAGCAGAAGTGGCGCGGGACATTCGTGTTCTGCGCCATTGCCTACGCGTGCGACTGTGTGGACCCTCGGTCACGGCAAGGCTCACCGCGACATGACCACTGTTATCATAACCCCGAACGGGGTCAGGTCATGGGTGTTCCACCACATGGGTTGGCTGGCACGACGGGGGGAGCCACAGCCGCCACTTGGGTCTTCTTCAGTTCCTGCAGCCGCGCGCGCGCCAGGGACGCATAGAAGCTGTCGCCGAAGCGCCTGATGAATTCTTCCAACACCGCTTGGTTTTTGCCGTCCTTCGCCTCCACCCATGCGCGCTCGGCCTCGCCAGCCTGCGGCGTGCCTGCCCGCGCGTACGGGCTCCCCCGTCACTTTGCGCACCAACGAGACTTCGGCACCACCCAGAGAGCCGTAAACGAACGGCGCCTGCTTACCTCCCGTGCTTGCGATGACCTGATCGCGCACACGACGCAATGCTAAGC
>JBKQHQ010000022.1:0-3870 GCA_052148715.1 Xanthobacteraceae bacterium
CCGCGTTTGATTTTATACGTGAGCATTATTTATTGACCGAGGGCGTCCCTCAAGAATATATAGAAGAGTCGTTTGGCCGGCGGTCAAGGAGCTTAGGGATCGTTCGCGATCCCAACCGCCCCAAGGGCCGTCACGGGGTCCGCCATCGTAGAAGGTGAAGCACGAGCGGCGGCGCGGCCAGCAGCAAAAGGTTGATCGCGAACCGCGGAGCGGTCATGCGTACACAGAGATCGACCAGCATACTTGGCAAGGCGAGCGGCGGGGCGCCGATGGTGAGACGGCTGAGAAAGACGCGGCCGAGTTGGCGCGTGCCAGGAGGTGCTTGCGCTCGTCGATGCCTTCGCTAGGCGCGGGCAAAACGCTCGACACCCTTAGTCGATATCAATGCGGCGCAGCCGCTGGAATTCCGGCATATCAAGCAGACGCCATTCGGGTCGTCGTCCTTCCGGAGGACGACGAAGCGGTGAGCAGCGTCGCGGATGCGGGTGGTCGCCTGAGGCGATCACGCGCTCAAAGGTTTTTTTGACAGTGCTCGGCGTCGAGCGTGAACAGACAGCCTGTCAATCGGCGTCCAATTTTGACCCCCGATCGGCGTGCAAAATTGACCCGCTGTTTTTGACGGGGCGGAGACGGCAGCGCTCGCTCCGGCGGAGCTGGTCCGGATTGCGCAGTCGGGGCGAGCGCGGTTTAGCGAGGAACTGTTGTTTGAAGGAGCAGGCGGTTCTTGAAGCGCCGGCTCTCGTTGCCGGTTTCGACGATGTCAAGATGATGGGTGTCAATCGGCACACACACGGGACCCCCTTTCGTGGCGCATTGGGAATGACCGTACGGAGAGCGGACGTTGCGCGGGTCAATCCCGGCCGAAGCCGCGCGGCGGAACGATTGCCTGGAGTTCAGTGAGGTCGAGGTCGCAGATCGCCTGCAACGCCTCGGCGGTGGCGCTGTCTTGTAGGTTCTCTGGCAGGGCTTCCTGCCAGGCGGCATAGTGACCCTGCAACGTGATCAGCTCGGAGATAGCGTCGCACCAACGCTTGGCCCGACTGCGGTGATCAAGTGGTCGCCGTATTCGGACTGTCGGTGTCCCAGAGGCCCGAGCGGCACGACAGCGTGCCTGGCGCTCGGCATCGGTCATCGGTCGCTCGCCGATCGACTTGCGTGGCATGGTCCACTCCGAGGCGTGACGTCACGAAATCCCGGTCACAGACAACGCTCAGGCGCGGTTCTTGAAGCGCCAGCTTTCGTTGCCGGTCTCGACGATGTCGCAGTGGTGGGTCAGGCGGTCGAGCAGCGCGGTCGTCATTTTTGGATCGCCGAACACGCTCGGCCATTCGCCGAAGGCGAGATTGGTGGTGACCACGATCGAGGTCCGTTCGTAGAGCCGGCTGACGAGGTGGAAGAGAAGCTGGCCGCCGGCCTGGGCGAACGGCAGATAGCCGAGCTCGTCGAGGACGACGAAGTCCATGCGGGTCAGATAATCGGCGATGCGGCCCTGGCGCCCGGCGCGCGCCTCGGCCTCGAGCCGATTGACGAGATCGACGGTGGTGAAGAAGCGGCCGCGCGATCCCGCCCGGATGCAGCTCCGTGCGATGGCGATCGCCAAGTGAGTCTTGCCGGTCCCGGTTCCGCCGACCAGCACGATGTTGCGCTGCTGGGTAAGGAACCCGCCGGCGGCGAGGTCGCGCACCAGGGTCTCGTTGATCGGCGTGCCCTTGAAGGCGAAGTCGTCGACATCCTTGGCCAGCGGCAGCTTGGCGATCGTGAGCTGGTATTTGACTGAGCGCGCCTGCTTCTCCGAGATCTCGGCGCGCAGGAGATCGCCGACGAAGCGCTGCGGCTCGTGCTTGCGCTTGAGCGCTGTGACCAGCGTGTCATCGTAGGCGGCCTTCATCCCGTAGAGCTTGAGCTCGCCCATCATGTCGAGGACTTCGGTTCGCTCCATTGTCAGGCGCTCCTGAGTTGGTCGTATCGGGCGCAGTCGGCGACAGGCGCATGGCGCAGCCGCAGCGTCTCCGGCGTGGCGATGGTCGCGCTTGGACCTGGATCGCGGTGTCGGGAGAGAATGTTGAGGACGACGTCGGACGAGTGGACGCCCTCGGTGAGCGCCTGATGGCAGGCGGCCTCGACCGCCGGCAGCCCGTCGCTCAGCACCGCGGCGAGGATCTTGACCATCTGCCGATCGCCGTCGTTCGAACCGGCGAGCCTGCGCCGGACCCGGTCGAGCGCCACCGGCAGCACCCAGTCCTTGAACGGCGCCCCGTTGCGCAGAGCGCCGGGCTTGCGTGCCAGCACCGGCACGTAATGCCAGGGATCGTAGACGGTCTCGCCGCGGCCGAAGCTGCGCCGATGCTCAGCCACGATCCGCCCGTCCTGGCGGATCACGATCCGATCGGCGTAGGCATGAATGTCGACCGGGCGGCCGACGGCGCTGGCGCTCACCGAGTACCTGTTGTTGTCGAAGCGCACGAGGCACGTCTTCGACACCGAGGCCGGCAGCGCATGGAAGCCGTCGAAGCGGCCGCGATACGGGATCAGCTTCGGCCGTTCCTCTTCGAAGACCTCCCAGATCGTCCGCTCGGGCCTCTCCGGATGGGCGTGCGCTTTCGCCCAGGCCAGACACTTATCGAGGAGCCAGGCGTTCAGCTCGTCATAGCTCTTGAACCGCAGCCGCGGCGTGAAGAAGCGTTCGCGCACGAGGCCGACTTGGTTCTCGACTTGGCCCTTCTCCCAGCCCGACGCCGGCGTGCAGGCGACAGGCTCGACGAGATGGTGCGAGCACATCTGGAGGAAGCGGCGATTGTACTGGCGGTCCTTGCCGACGAAGATCGTCTCCACCGCCGTCTTCATGTTGTCGTAGACGCCGCGCCCGCAGGCGCCCTTGAAAAAGGCGAACGCCCGCTCGTGGGCGTCGAACACCCATCTCCTGCGTCTCGCGCGGATAGGCGCGCACGAACATCATCCGGCTGTGGCAGAGCCGGACGTGCGCGACCTTCACCGTCGTCGTCACGCCGTTCAGCACGACGATCTCATGGCTCCAGTCGAACTGGTAGGCCTCGCCCGGCGCGAAGGTCAGCGGGACGAAGGCGCTCGCCGTCG
Organism: Xanthobacteraceae bacterium; assembly: GCA_052148715.1. Taxonomy (GTDB): domain Bacteria; phylum Pseudomonadota; class Alphaproteobacteria; order Rhizobiales; family Xanthobacteraceae; genus JBKQHQ01. Next base: position 3,094 of record JBKQHQ010000022.1, read on the forward strand.
CACTCGAATGCGCTTTGCTCCAGCGCCGCGCATATCGCCGGACGGCGTCGTATCCGCCTCCGTAGCCGAGCGCCCGCAACTCCTCGAAAATTCGGATCAGCGTCATCCGCTCGCGCCCCGGCGCGTCCGCGTTCCGCGCCAGCAGCCGATCGAGCTCTTCCGTCCATCGACCCAGCCTCGGCAGTGGCTGAACCTGTCGCCCATAGGAAAACGCCGTCTCCGCCGATCGCAGGACCTTGCGAACCGTGTTGCGCGACAGCTTCAGGTCGCGCGCGATCTCCCTGATCGTCTTGCCCTGAACGAAATGCTCGCGCCGTATCCGACCGATCGTCTCCACAATCAGCATCCCCACCGCCCGCTTCGCGCCAAAGCAAGCAGCCGAACAAATCGGAAATCAGGGGGTCAATTTTGGACGCCGATCCCCCGCCTCAGGGGGTCACTTTTCCACGCCGAAACACAAATTGCGCGCGGCGATCCCGCCGCAAAGCCTTGTGTCCCTTGATGCCAAGCTCGCCAAAATGCCGTCGATCTTGTTGACGATCGATCGCCGCTCCCTAGTCAAATCCTCCCGTTCCCGATACGCGCGCCGCGCTTCCTCGTCGGCCTCGCTCGGGATCGGAACCATCGAACAGACCCGAGGTTCGCCCCTTAGCCCGAACTTCCGTGAGCGTTAAGGCGGGAAGGCGAGGGTTTGTGCTGGGTTGCGAGGATTTGCGCCGGGTTTGTAGGCATGTAAAAGACGGCTTGATTCCAGCTTGAGGCCATGATTCAAGCTGA
>JBKQHQ010000023.1:0-19997 GCA_052148715.1 Xanthobacteraceae bacterium
GGTTCCTTTTGGCCAAAAACCTGGCGTGAAGCCCTCCCGCTTTTGGTCTGGGGCGTCATATGACGCCCCAGACCAAAAGCGGGAGGGCTTCACGCCAGGTTTTTGGCCAAAAGGAACCTTCAGACACGGCTGTCTCTCCCAGAGATGTCTATTCTCTAGTATGGTAGCGCCGCAGTACAGCCCCCTACGCCGTCCCGATAAGAGGCCCCGAGCCCGAGGTGAGGGTCCCGTCATCGAGACGGCTCCCGCAACTCGAAAGAAAGAACGACCAAGGGGACGGATATTCAGGATTTTGTCCCGGCTACGATGTTCCTGCTGGCCCAATCAATCCCGCCAGAAATCCTTGAACCGGTTCGGGGCCAAGGCGGTGTAGACCGCTGTTGAGGTAATAGAACGGTGTCCGAGCCAGCCCTGAATGGCCCTTGTGTCGTGGCCCTTATTGGCGAGCGCGAAGCCGCAGGCGTGGCGCAGCATGTGCGGGTGCACCTTCAGCTCGATGCCGGCAGCGATCGCCGCGCGCTCAAGCATGCGGGCAAAGCCCGCCGTCGTGAATGGGGAGCCGCGCTCACTCACGAACACGAAGGGCGATACAGCACTCTCGCGCCGGAGCCGCCGCAGGGCGCGCAACTCGTCACCGTGGATCGGGTGGGTGCTTGGCGTGCCGTTCTTCACCCGGCGGACATGCAGCAGCGCGGCGTTCATGTCGACCTGATCCCAACGTAAGTCGCAGAGCTCGGCCGCGCGCAGCCCATGCCGGTAGGCCATCAGGATCATGGTGGCGTCGCGATGGCCCCAGCGGTTGCCCTTGGCGGCCTCGATCAGAGCGTCGATCTCGCCGGCGGTCAGGTGCTCGCGGGTGCGAAGCTCGGCATTTTTTTGCCGGCGCGGCGCAACTGTTCGATTTACTTTGGTTGGCGTGACCAGACGGAGGGCCGACTTCGCCATGTAATTTACCGGTATCCGGATAAGGACTGTTGGTCATTTATGGAAAATACGAACAGTCGGCAAGCAGCGAAGCCCAGGGTGAGTCAACTTGTCACGGGTCTGCTTGCGCCGGGGGCTTCGGCCTGATCAAGACGGAGAAGCACGCCGGGGTCGGGGTGTCTGTAGTGCAGCGGGTCCGCGCTGAGGCCCGCCCACTCATGACCGGGGGAAGCGCAGTCCCAAGCAGCGGTATCAGCCGCCGCCACTTTCAGCGTCTCGCTGCGCAGGCCGGCTTTGACCTTTAGGGGCTGGTTTTGGCCTGAAAAGTGCGGGGGATAAGTATGGTGAAATAGAGGTGCAGCGCTAGACGGCAAATGCCTTACATGTTTACCTCTTTATGCCTCATATCTTTAACTTACCCAGAGCCATGCGGGGGAAGGGGTGGGGCTCTACTGGCCGCCTCCTTCTTTTGGGCGGCCTTTTTTACTAGGCCGCGGTGTCACGATCTCTGTTCATCCATGCGCGGTCAGCGATCGAACCCCGGCCCAATCTTCGCGATCCGTAGCCGCCGTCCGCGGACTGGAACGAGAGCAAAGATTATGACTGTTGTTTCGATTGACCTAGCGTATCGGGATTATCGTGATTTCGGAATAGCCATTCTCGACGATGGATCTTCGGGCGCAACATTCGAACTGTTGTCCTCCACAAAGCTTAGCAATCGAGCGCCCACGCCCGAGCACGTCGCAGATTTTATCATTGAATTGTGCAACGGCGTGGGAGCGTCACTTGTTCTTTTAGATGGCCCGCAGGGCTGGAAAGATCCATCAAATGGCCTCACCCATTCTCGTCGGTGTGAACGCACGCTAAATACTCCGGCCAAGACGGGTCTACCTGGTAACGTTAAGCCCGCGAACTATTTCGCCTTCGTCGACTTCGCCGTTCGTGTCTTTGATGCCCTTCATGTACGAGACTGGAAGCGCTTCGATCCGGCTACCTGGTGTCCGGGTCATCCGGCAGTCGTCGAGTCGTTTCCACTGTCGGCATGGCGCGCCTTGCGGCTCCAAGCTTTACCGGCCAAGAGCAAGGCACGTGATGTCCATATCCGCAGACATTTCGAGCTTCTCATAGGTGGAGGCCTTATCACGGGCAACGGCCTCACGCCCACTCATGACGAACTTCAGGCGCTGGTTGCGGGACTGGGTGGTTTAGGCCTCATAGCAAGCGATCCACATCGTCATGAAGTAGTCGGAACTGCACCATTCGACCTCGATGGCGCATGGCGAGAAGGTTACATCATCAACCCCAAAAGCGATCGAGAACATTGATCAGCCTACAGGCCCGGCCGTGGCTAGTTCCAGATGCCCAGCAATTTCGAATGGAGCTTCGCTCGCAAACTGCTTGGCCTTCATTGTACACGCAACGGCGAGCGGAATTGGTAGATGCCAGTCGATACAAGGGTGAGGTGACGACGGAGTTCGACGTGAGCCATTACAATGTCGCGCTGCAATACATGATCTCGGTGATCGAGGGCAGCGCGACGACCACGCTCGTGTGGAAGATGTCAAATGGGTGATGCTCCAGAACTGCTACTATTCTCAAATCCCGAAGCCTTTATGGCTGTCGTCAATAATCACGATGAAACGGAGCGGGCTCAAGTACTTTCCACCTTGGACGATATGGTGACCTGTGAAGTTTTGCGTCATGGTATTTTTAATGACCAGCGCGGGTTGCCGCATCTGATTAAATTTTACGATGAAGTTTTTATGCAAGCTCCGGTCGACAGGCGGAGGCAAATCTATCGTCACGTTGCTATGATCGTACCGCAGTTGGGCGGCTGGACGGTTGGTGCATTCACTCCATTTATGCTTCTCGATACGGATATTGGAATAGTTTCAACCGCCACAGTTGACTACACCAGCCTTGGGACATTGCTGAAGGATGATCCGATGACCCGCCCTCGTGATGCTATCGCAATGGTCGATAAAAAGTTGCCGCGTAATCCCGCCGCGGTGATCGGTGGGTTGCTTGCGCTCGGAGATCCAAGGGTTTGCAAATTGGTTAGGCCATTACGGCATACGCTCAATGCTGAGCAGGTCATGATCGTGACGAAGTGTTTTTCTGGCTTCGTCGCTAAGTGCACGGTGGACTTCTATCTTGACTGGCTGGACGAACTTGTTGATCGGCGAGATTACGACGGTCTAGGCGTATTTGGAAACGTCGCTGCGGGCCTTTATCGTTTGGCCGATGGACGAAAAGTACCATTCGTTTCTGATGGCCTACGTCCTTTCCCTGTACCAATTGGTGAAAACGTAGAGTGGCCGGGCATTTGCAGTATTGATCCTGTCGAATTTTCGGCTTCGATCGCTGAAAGGCTTTATGATTTGGAGAAACGAGAAGCTCCGCCCAAGGTTACGCCGCACGCGATCCGGGCATTTGGTCTAGTACCGAGGACAATTCCTGAGAATGTGGCGCTTATGCAGTGAAGACAACACGATGTCGGCAAATGAATGCGGATCATCGTCTTCATCTCGACGACGCGGGCGGCGATTTTGATGAGGCGCAGGCGCAACGTGTCGAACTGGGCGATGCTCCATATCGAACGCCTGGGCATTGACACGCGCCTGGCTTTTCTCGCTCGCATGGTTTTTACAATTGATTGCCAGAAGCTTAAAGGCTGGGGCGGCTTTCGCGGAGAACGCAACGGACTTAGGCTTCTGGCGGATCACGCGGCCACGGCCGCCACGGATGGGTAGATTAGGTGACTTGGCATGGCAGGAGGCGCTGCAGCGGCTGGCCATCTGTTAGGATGACGCCCTGCGAGATGTGCCGAACGAACTCGGTCGCTTGCGGGCTGAAGCTAGAGGTCGTTATGATAGTCAACTCGTTTTGAGCTTTTTCCGCATGAGGCGCTTTATTTTTGGCCTCTTGCCGCCTTTTCTCCGCGCCTTATGGCTGCTAGCACTGCGTCCGTCCGCGACGGAAGTTGAGGCTTGTTCTTGGGTTCTTCCGGATTTGCGCTGAACAAGTCCGATTATCACGCTCCTCAATTCTTGCCTAAGGGCTTCGATATCTCTTGCGTAAACTGAGAAGTATGTGTCGTTCAGTCCTGGCCCTGCATCGTCAACCTCTTGGTCGATTTCGATCAAGGCGGATAGGCAGAGATCGAGCAGGCTTCTTTCATTGTGTTCAGCCCACACGAGGTCTTCTTGTTCGTCAGATAATGTGAGCCCAACCCAATCAAACAGGTTGACATCAAGACCGTCGAGGGAGCTGCCGCTGAACGCCTTCGTTACCGTGGCCATGGCCCGATATTCCCATGAAAAGAGCGTAAGGTTACAGCATATTCTGTTGCTATAGCCGCGACAAGAAAGTTCCGGGCTAGGAACAGATTTCCCACTCTCGCAGCTTGTCTCGGCGATCAGCAGGCAAGGTTCTAGGCCGGCCGACTGTCGGATCGGACATTGAAGGTTACGCTGTCGAAAGCAACCGCAGTTGTGCCGCCGTTTCGTTAGCATGCGGTGAGCACCGCAGGGGCCCTATTCCGCTGATTGGGTCGGCGGCGGCGCCCTTCCGGCCGTCCTCTCGTTTGCGATAATTTGTTTCAGACACTCGATGCCGCACTCGGTGAAGGCGACTATACCGTCGTCGCCGAGGCCGTAGACCCACAGACAGCCATCTTCCGGGAACATACCGATTTGGAGTTCCCACAGCCACTCCTCATCCTCGCCGAGCATTTCGGCCACGTAGTTGATGGTGAAGACGGCAGAGGTGGCGGGCAGGGTCAGGCCGCCAGATCAGCACGCGCTAGAAGAAGCTTCCAGTTCCACGGCAGCAACTCGTCGAGCCTGTGGACCGGGTGCTCGGCAATGCGGGCGAGCACGTCGGCCAGCCAGGCTTGCGGATCGACGTCGTTCACTTTGGCCGTGACGATCATGCTGTACATGGCGGCGGCTCGTTGTCCGCCCCGATCGGAGCCGGCGAACAACCACGATTTTCTGCCTAAGGCGATACCACGCAGTGCTCTTTCGGCGGCATTGTTCGACAAGCAGACGCGCCCATCATCGAGGAAGCGCGTCAACGCGGGCCAGCGTTTGAGCATGTAGTCCATGGCCTTGGCGACATCATTGCTGCGCGAGAGCTTGGCGCGTTGCTCGCGCATCCAGCTTTCCAGATCAGCGACCAAAGACGCGCTGAGCTCCTGGCGGACGGCTCGGCGTTGCTCGGCACTGCATCCGTTGATCGAGCGTTCAATCTCGAACAGGGCATCGATGCGCCGGACCGCCTCAAGCGCCAGCGGCGAGATTGGCGCCGGCGTTTTGCCTTGCGCCTTGCGGCGGGCATTCTCGGCCAGATCCGCCATGACGAAGAACGGGCGGCGGGCATGCACCCAACATGCCGCTTCGAGCAGCGGCCCTCCTTTGCGGTCGGGCTCGTAGAGCTTGTTATAACCGCCGTAAGCGTCGGCCTGGAAGATTCCGGCATAGTTGGCGAGATGCGCCTGCGGATGCTCGCCGGCTCGGTCGCGCGAGTAATAGAACATCGCCGCCGGCGGCCCGGTGCCGCCGAACGGGCGATCGTCGCGCACATAGACCCAACATCGCCCGGTATTGGTCTTGCCTTTGGCCAAGACCGGCACGGTGGTGTCGTCGCCATGCAATCGCTCGGCCGCGAAGACATGCGCCTCAATGCGCCTGAGGATCGGTTCGAGCACGGCGCAGCCGGCCCCCACCTGGTCGGCCAAGGTCGACAGGCTAAGCGGCACGCCTTCCTTGGCATAGCGTTCGGCTTGGCGGTTGAGCGGCTGATGCTGCCCGAACTTCTCGAACAGGATCATCGCCAGCAGGCTCGGGCCGGCCCAACCCCTGGCAATCACGTGGAACGGCGCCGGCGCCTGGCTGATCTTGTCGCAATCCCGGCAAGTGAACTTCTCGCGCACGTGCTGGATCACCTTCCACTGGCGCGGGATCACTTCCAGCGTCTCCGTGACGTCCTCGCCGAGCTTGCGTAGCCGGCTCCCACCGCAGCAAAGGCACGTTGTCGGTCCCGGTACGACCACCCGCTCGCGCGGCAGGTGCTCCGGGAACGGCTTGCGGGCGGGGCGCTTGCGGGTAAACGTCGCTACCGTCGTGGTCTTGGCCACCGCCATCTCGGCGGCAATCTCGTCCTCGGTGGCCGCACTCTCCAGTTCCTCGAACTGCAGCTCGATCTGGTCGAGAATCCGAGACGTGCGTTCTGAGCGCGGCCCGTAGAGCTGGCGCGTCAGTTTCTCGATCCGCAGTTGCTGATGAGCGATCAGGGCTTGATCGTCGGCAGCTCTGGCTCTGGCCACCGCGAGCTCCGCCTCGGCGTGCGCCGCCCTCGCAGCCTCGGCGACGCGCTCACCGCGCTCGACAATGAGCGCTGCCTTCAGGGCTTCGATATCCTCCGGAAGAGAATCAAAACCAGAATCCATGTGCCGATAGAATCAGAAATCCTGACCGCTGACTCCCAAAAAGTGCAGCCTCGTGCCTATCCGGCACGCGCCGGGCGGAAGGTATGCCGCGGGTTCCGCCAGTCGATCCCGTCGAGCATATAGGCCAGCTGCGCTGCCGAGATACCGATCACGCCATCGGTCGGCGACGGCCAAATGAAACGGCCCTTCTCCAGTCTCTTGGCGTAAAGCGACATGCCGATACCGTCATGCCAGATGATCTTGATCAGATCGCCGCGGGCGCCGCGGAAGACAAACAGATCGCCCGCATGCGGATCGCGCCGCAGCGCTTCCTGCACTTGGAGCGCCAAGCCATTCATGCCGCGCCGCATATCCGTGCGTCCGACCGCAAGCCACACCCGAACACCCGAGGGTACCGGGATCATCGCTGCTCAAGCACGTCGAGCACGCGCCGGAGTGTTTGCACGTCGACGCCACTGCCCACGCGCACGCGGTACTTGCCAGCGACATCAATCTCGACCTTCTCCGCGACCGCCGACGGCGTAACAGAATCCGGCGCCGCCGTAACCACCACCGGGATCAGCTGGGCGCTCGACCGGCCGGTCGGCGCATACGGCTGGTCGCGATAGTGCTTGCGCCAGCGGAATACCTGGTTCGCATTCACATCGTAATGGCGGGCAACCATCGAGACGGACGCGCCCGGCGCCAGCGACGCCGCGACGATCTTCCCATTCCTGCCACTGCTTCATGAGCGCGGCGTTCAACTTCTCGCGCAATTGCTCCAGCTTTGCCTGCCATTGCTCCCAGATGACATCGATTTCCGCGTTGTTGGCTATGGATTTGAGCGTGATGTGCGGAACGCGCTCATAGACGAAGCCATGACGAATGTTGCCATGCACCGGCTTCGAACTCGGCGCGGTCCGAGTGAGTTCCCCTTCCTTGATCTGGCCTTCCCGGGAGTCGGCCAGCAGGTAAAAAGGATACCGCGCGCCCATAATGCGGGCTCGGGCTAGAGCCAGCGCGATGCGGGAAGTGTCGATGGTAATCCAGCGGCGACCCCACTGCTCGGCGACGGTGGCGGTCGTGCCAGAGCCGCAGGTGGGGTCGAGCACAAGATCGCCTGGGTCGCTGGACATTAATACGCAGCGCTCGATTATTTTTGTGTTGGTTTGCACAACATATAACTTGGGATCGCCAAAGCCGGCAGTAGTAGTGTCGTCCCACTGATTAACTAGCGAAAAGACCCGAAAATCGTCGAAAAATCGAACATAGCTCAGCGTGTTCCCCAGAGCGATCAATCGATCTGCCTTTTTTACACGCTCCATACCGCTGCGATTTGTTTTCCAACCACCCTTGTTCGGCCGATAATCTTGACCATTGAGGCTGACCGGAAAGACAGTTGTCTGACCGACGCGCGTAGTCTGGGAAGTGAGATTATCAGCGCGAAATATGCGTGCGTTTATATTATCACTGTTCAACTCAGCGGGATCTGCATTCCTTCGCGTTCCGTCGGGGTCTTGAACCCGGAAGTAAGCTGAACCTCCGGCGCCGTCTAATGCCTTCAGTCTGTAGATTTGCCGATATTTAGCAGCATCCTGTTTCTTCGTATACCAAAGTAGATAACTATTTACGCTCGGCAGTAGGTTGGTTCCTCCTGCAAAGCTACCCGCACCCGATGTCGTTCTGAAAGCGATCTGCGACGCGAAATTGTCTTCCCCAAACACCTCATCCATCAGCGCGCGGACGCGGTGAGCATTTTCATCACCAATCTGCAAGAAGATAGAACCCGTCTCTGCGAGGAGATCACGGGCGACTGTGAGACGGTCGCGAAGGTAAGTGAGGTAGCTGTGGATGCCGTCCCGCCATGTGTCGCGGAAGGCTTTGACCTGCTCAGGTTCGCGGGTGATGTGGTCGGCCTTGCCGTCCCTCACGTCGCGGCTGGTGGTGCTCCATTGAAAGTTGCTGTTGAATTTGATGCCGTAGGGCGGGTCCAAGTAGATGCACTGCACCTTGCCGCGCAGGCCCTCGCGCTCGGCCAGGCTGGCCATGACCTGCAGCGAGTCGCCGAGGATCATGCGGTTAGACCAATTCTGGTCGTGCTCGTAAAATTCGGTCTTATCCACGCCTTTAGGAATACCGTTGAAGTCGGCAAAGAGGTCGGGAGTGTGTGTGCCTTCGTCGTGCTGGCGTTCCTTCGTGTCGCGCAGCAGGTCGTCAACAAGCACTTTCGGGTGGACCTTTTCCTGGATGTAGAGCGGCGGAGCATGAACAACGAGGTCGCTCCAGTCCTGCTCATCCTTCCCGCGCCAAACGAGTTGGGGATCGAGGTCGGTGTTGCGGGGATAGTGGAGCTTCTTTGGGAGCTGCTGTTCCTTTTCCAGTACGGACTGAAACTCGGCCGTCGGGATGTTTTTTCGCTTGGCCTCGTCGTGCTTGAGGACTTCGACGGACTTCTGCGCCGCGGGTTTCTTGACCATGCTTATTGTTCCGTGTGCCAATCTTCGGGCTTCATTTTCGAAAGCAAGCTTACAACCGCAGCAATAGCACCGTGCTCGTCTGCCCAGCGAAGATGGAGATGAAATCGTTCTCGCTTGCTATCGTCCGAAGAATTCCCCCATGCCGCAAGAATTAACGGCAGGGGCGGCTCCCAACCCGCGCCTATCCTGCGACGGTCTGGAAGCACCTCCCAAAGGCGCTTCCAAGCCATGGGCTGCGGGCAAACTCGCCTGTCCTTGCTCGCGTCCGCAATAAGTTCTTCAATCGTCGTCATGATCACCCGGCCGGTTGCTTGATCATCTTGTCGAATTCGCCTTCGATCTTAGCCTTGAAATCAGCCTCGATCTGGTAGACCTCGGTGAATTCCGCGAAGGCCCAGCGGCCAGAGGTGCCGAGATGGTTCACGCCAGGCACCCAATAGGTGTCCATCGTCGATTTCTTTTCCTTCGCGTCTTCGCGCCGGTAACCCTTGATCTCGACGATGAGGTGCATGAGGTCGTTCTCGCCGTGACCGTCATCCACCAACACAATGAAGTCAGGCAGATATTTCCGCGTCTCGGAGCCGTAGCGATACGGCACTTCTAGACCGAGGTTGTGGTTCTTTGTGTATGCGATCACTTTTGGATGCGCTTCAGCGACGCGGCAAAACTCTGCCTCCCAGCCGCCGTCGAGCACGACCCAGTTGACGTGGTTCTTGGGCGGAGGGCCGCTCGTTTCCCAACGGTCGGTACGCGACGTGTTGAACCGAACATGCTTGGTGGAGCCGGTGGGATTATAGGGATCGAGCAGCGCCTTGATGGGACGCTCGCCGAGAAACTGCCGGGTGATGGCTGCGGTGATGCGGTTGCAGGCCATGTCGGCCAGTTCCTGATACATGAGGAGCGCGGGATAGGTGCCGCCTTTGCACACGAGGCAAGTGTCGAGCCATTGCTTGGTGATGCGCTTGAGCTGACCAAACAGGTAGAGCTTCGGTTCCTCACCGGGGTCGCGCCATTTCGTGTAAAGAAGCCGCTGGGTGACGTGAAAGACGAGCGAGGAGGGCCGCATGTCGCCCAGATGCTCCAGGCTCATGTCTACGCTTTCGCCGATGATGCCGGAGTTTAGGGTGATAGAAGGGCCAACGAGATCGGGGCTGAGTTCCAGGATGGAGTCGTCGTTGAATTCGGCCGTGAGGCGTTCTTCCGGTAGCTCGATGCGGTAGCCTTCGACGCGCGGAAACCGGATTTCGAGCGCATCCCGTTCGGGGCTAATGGCCTTGACCTGAACCGTCTCTCGTGGCGACTGTGGCGGGGCAACGACAGGCTTGGCTGTAAAGTCGAAGGGAATGCCGAAAACGTCGGCATATTCCACATTGAAGAGACCTTCCTCATTAAGATCGTAAGACTGGCGACGCAACGCGCGACCAATGACTTGCTCGCACAGGAGCTGGGTACCGAAGGCGCGAACGCCTAGAACGTGGGTGACGGTATTGGCGTCCCATCCTTCGGTGAGCATCGAGACGGAGACGACACAGCGGATGGAACCGCCAAGCTGTCCGGTCTTGCCGACAGTGTTCATGACCTCGCGCAGCAATTCTTGGTCGGTAATGTTGTCGCCGGCATGGGCATCCCCGGTGCGCTCGACGATCTCACGCCGAAAGCGCTCGATTTCGTCGGCAGCCATGCCGCGAAAGTTGTCGTCAAGTGCATCGCCGGCTTCGAGCTGTTCGCTGTCGATGAGGAGCGTGTTTGGACGCGGCAGCGGATTTCCGGTGCTTTCGTCAAAGTTGCGGAACAGTGCAAGCCGTCCATTCTCCAGCGTCGTAGTGCCGTCGTCGTTCTTGCGATGGAAGCCAGAGATGAAGTCGTAAACGAGCTTGGAGATGGCGGTGTTCTGGCAGACAATGATGAAGCATGGGGGAACCTTTATGCCCCTCTCTGCCCAAATCTTGAACGTCTTTTCATAGTGGCCGTAGAGGGCTTCCAACGCCGTCTGCAATCGCGTGGGTAGCTTGAGCGGATCGAGTTCCTCGCCTTGGCCGCGCCCTTTCTTGGGCATGTCCTTGCGAATGTTTTCCCACAGGTCGCGGAACATCGGCATTTCGCTGCCCGGAATGTTCTCCGCCACCGGGACGCGCGGCAGCTTGACGATGCCGCATTCGATGGCATCCATGAGCGAGAAGTCACTCATGGTCCACGGGAACAAGGTGCCCTCGGCGTAGCCGGAGCCGCGAAGAAAGAATGGTGTCGCGGACAAATCGATGACACGGTTGAGGCCGAGTTGGCGTTTCACAGCTTCGAGGCCCGAAATCCAAAGACGTGCCGCCTCGTTGTTCTTTTCGGCCTCTTTTTTCTCTTCGCCTTTCAGGTCCTCGTCGTCGGGGTCTTTTGGCTTCTCCCGGTAGCAGTGGTGTGCCTCGTCATTGATCACGAGGATGTTCTTCATGCCCATGAGGTCCGGCATCACGCGCTGGAGCATCTGGCCTTCTGTTTCCAGCGTCTGCACTTCCTCGCCAGTGCGACCTTTGAGGAGTTGGCGGCCGCCCTTCGAGATTTCGATGCGCTCGCGAAATTTGAAAGCGTGATAGTTGCTGATGACAATTTTTGCCCGGCTAACGTCATCGAGCATATCGCTTGGAACAAGTTCACTGCTGGCGTAGTAGCTATCGGGGTCGTTCGGCTGGAGAACCCGCAGACGGTCCTTGATTGTCAAGCCGGGTGTACAGACTAGAAAGCCGCGCGTGAAATTCTTGCTCGCTGAGCGCCGCACTGCGTTGACCGTCTGCCAGGCGATGATCATGGCCATGACGGTGGTCTTGCCTGCGCCGGTGGCCAGTTTCAGCGCGAGACGCATCAGTTCGGGGTTGGCGTCTCTGTTCGCCGAAGCGAGATGGTCAAGCAGGCCTTTCCCGTTCTTAGTTTGGGGTGCGACCTCAGTGAGCCAGATTGCGGTTTCCACTGCTTCCACCTGACAAAAGAAGGGGCGGACACCGCCGAACTTGTGATGTCGCCAGTGCTGAATAAGACGGCCTGTCTCTGGCGTGACCTGCCACTGATTGGGATTGGGCAAAGAACGCCATGCGTCCACGTGCCCACGAACTTCATTGATGATTGAAGTGGGGTCGTATTGCTGCTGCTTGGTCGAAAGCCCCTTACCTTCATCGAACACAAATCCCGATTGTGCGGCGGCTTTACGTTTCTTCGGCTTGGGGATCGGCGTGATGAATTTGGCACTGCGTCGGCGCTCAATGAGCTTCTGGGTGGGTTGCCCAGTTTCATCAAGCTCCCAATGCCTAATCGGGTATTCGTACGGAGAGTTCAGAATTGGATGGTCAAAGAAGGGGTTAGACATAATCGACAGTCTCTCAGCCGACAACTGACCGACGCATTCACGTCGCCGCTCCCGGGCCGGCCACCGCCCCCCGGTTCGGCTTGGGGCAAGCTCAATCAGCCGACCGAAGCCTAAGGTCGGCGGCGATCTCCCGCCCCGGGTTCAGTCATTTATGGGCGATCGAGCATTGAACTGCAACCTTTGCGGCGACACAATGACGGCCCACCCCACGCGCGATTTTTCGGTGAGCGCCTTCCGCCTATGCGGCTTCGCGCAGGCTGCCGTCGGCACGCCGCGTCAGCCACTCCGCCAGTCCAAGATGATGCGAGCACGTCCCGCGGTGATGTTGGCTGAAACCATAGATGCCATCGCGACAGAGAACGGTGGCACCTAGTCGAGAACGGTGACGCCATCCCCGAGGGTACTGGCAATGTTTCGCCAACAATATCTGCGCACCAAACGTGAACATTCGCCGCCAAACGTGATCCTAAGTCTTTGATTTTTCGGGATCGTCCGGAGAAGGAACATCGCTCATAACGGTCTGGTTGGAGGTTCGAGTCCTCCCGGGCCCACCACGCCGACCCCTGGAAGGGAGGCTTCTTCCGCCAGCGCGCGAAACGACGCGACACTCGGCCCTGTTCGGCAGAGAAGCGCAGTGAAGATAGACGCCACCACCGAGAGACCGAGTGATCCGGTCTCAGGGGCGACTTATTATCAACATCTGATGGGCCGGTGACCAGCCGGGGGCGAGCCGAGAGGAAGTATGCCCGCGTCCCGCCCGGCTCTGACCGGCGGGGGCGACTTCGTTCCGAGGAACGGGCCAATTACAGCAGACCGCATCGGTACCGAGACCGCCCCCTTTTTCTTAGCCCATGATCAGTTGACCCTTTCCCAGGTCTCACCCTTGCAAATAGTGCCCCCGAGGGGGACGAGGGACGACGACACACGCATGATCGGACAACGCGGGGGCGGGCCTGGCGGTTGCAACGGCGTGGCTGGCAGCCCCGGTTACAAATCGCCCCCTGACGTTGGGACAAGGCCAGCCAAGCTGGTGCGACCTGCCGTCTTCACTACCAGTCGCGGCCAACCCAGGAGGAGCGACGTGCGATCGGTCCCCGTTTAGGACCGCCCACCACTCGCACTCGCCAAAGCAGGTATCAGGGGGGGTCGCCTACGCCCTTCGGAGCCCGCCAAGAGCCGATTGCTGCCTGATTGGTGCACTGCTATGAACCATCGAGGCACACCATAGCTCCGCGTAGGCAGTCCGCGAGCTGCTGGCCTCCTGAACGCAGTAGCAAGCCAACTGGATCGGACAAATCAACATTAGGAAAGATGATGGCCAGCGACGACAAGAAAATTAAAACTAACCCTGCTCCAAAAAAAGAGGCCCCTCCTAAGGTCGAGAGCACTCCACACGCAGACCCATCCAAGGCCGAGCAGGGTGGCGAAATAGCTGCGGCCTCACCCTCCAACTATAGCAGGGGCGAGGGCCAGAAACCGGTTTCTAAAGCTTATAGGGACAACTGGAACGCGATTTATGGGAAGAAAAAAACGCGGTAATCGGACGGTTCAACTCGTGAACCCGGCGTAAGTCAGATACCCGCCAATCACGAGAAAAATGATCCCAAAGAGCCAGGATAGCTCTTTTACTTTGAATGACCGCGACCAGCGTGCGACGGTATCGTGCGAGACGAACATCGCGAAGATACCCCGCAGGACCATAGCCCACCCGATGAGCGTGACAACGAGTGGAAGTAATCCTGCATTCCAAATGTTATGCGTGAGCACCACCATCAGACCCAACCCGAGTGAAATCACTCCGACCAGATACATCAGTGCTCGATTGGCGATGATATCGTCAACGACTTCGGCGAAGATCTTTTTCCGGAAGAGGGAGGCTCCAAGGACCAAACAGAACAACCCCAGGACCTGCGCGATAAGATGGGTAAGTGCCATGGCCTGCTCTAAACCTTAATTGCTACCGCCCCGTTTTTTGAGTTCGGATTTATCCGGGTTCAACGTCAGCGCCAGCGAAATAGCGTTCACGCGCGGCGTCTTCTCCGTCCCCCATGTAGCCGCCCTGACCTGCCTCCTTCACTGACGGCCAACTACGGGTGTTGTAGATCATGTGCATGGTATCGCCCGGGCGGTGGCGGTGGGCCTTCGCCCCAAGGTGCGACCAGTTAGGATTGCGCAATAGCACATTACGCAGTGCCTGGCGGACCGAGATGTCCTGCGCTTGCGTGACGGTTTCATTGCCGAAGACGCGTTGGCATAGCTCGGTGACGGTGAAGGTTGCGTCGGGCTGGGCTTTCAGCAACCCCTCGATCTCCTGCTCGACGTGGTCCGTCTCTTCGCTCATGCTTAGCTCGACTCACGCCAATGGGCCGGCTGAATATCCAAAATGTGGCTCGACTTGGAATCGATCCAAAGGCCATCACGATAAAGGCATGGGGTAGCGAGGGCGTGCATTCCAACGTGGTTTGCGACGGCAACCTCGATGTTGCGCCCGTCCGGTGCTGTCGCGATGGGAAGCCAGTTTCGCATGAGCTTAAAGGATAGGAGGCGAGACCCGCGTTGGCTTTGATTCTAATCAACCATTTCGCGGATGCGACGTCGCGTGCGGGGTGAGCAATTTTATACAGACCCGCCCTCGGACTTGGCTTTACCTTATCCGCCGTCGCGCAATTCCTCTCCGCCCTTTTGGGTCTGCTCGGCAAGCCCCTTCCTGTTGGCTCCATCCTGCGGGTAGGGCACCTTGTGAGGGTCCATGGAACGGTTCATTCACCGAAAGAATCTTGCCCGCTATCGCAAAATGCTCGCCGAATCGACCGATGAAACGCAGCGGCGCATGTTGCAAAGGCTGATCGCCGAGGAAGCGGCCAAGGACCAAAAGCCGCTAAGCGGCGGTTAAGTCGCCTCATTAAAGGCGAACCGTGGCCCATCCCGCGCCGAACATTTAAGCGGGATCGGGCATAGCTATTCCTGTCGCTTGTGGCTGGTAATGATTAGCCGATCCGCACCCGGGCCTCTCGGCACCTTTTGGCCCGGGATCGAGCCGCTGCCAGATTGAACACGATGTCAGCAGCGATCACGGAGAGGGGCAGGCCAGAGAGTTGAAGAGCGCCGGACGTAGCGACCATTGCGATCGCTATTGTGCTAGCGCGCTCCAGTCTTGCTATTGCTTTCGCAAGCCAAGGCATGGCCTCCCCCCGTCCCATTTCAGCCAATTTGTCACAATCTGTTTGTATCGGCGTTTAAGCGGCTGAGATGCTTTGATTAAAAGTTTAGGGTTCTGGCTGAACCGCCCCTGGTGGGCCTACGTTGGCGTGCTCGGGATCGGTCATGGAGGCCTCAGGGTATGGCAGCGAAGCGGAAGTTAGCGCGCAAGGCGGAGGCGGCATTCGGCCATCCGGCATCCTGAGCCGGGTCAATCTCGATGGTTGCCGGGCGTTGAGGCTGCTCGCAATCGAACGCGACACGAGCTTGCAGACCTTGGCGATCGAGGCCTTCAATGATCTGCTGGCGAAGCACGGCAAGCGGCCGGTCGTGAGTGGGCCATTGCGCGACGAGGGGTAAGGCTGTCACATCACTCAGCCCAAGTCTCGGCCGTCCAGAACACGCAGCACTTCACCGGCAACGTTTCGTCAATAAATAGCATGCACCAAACGTGAACAATCGTCGTCGAACGCGCTCCTAAATCTCTTATTTTCCTGGATTGTCCGAGTTAGGCGTATCGCTCATAACGGTCTGGTTGAAGTTTGGAGTCCTCCCGGACCCACCACGCAGACTCCTGGAAGGAAGGCTTCTTCGGCCGGCGCGCGAAACGACGCGACACTCGGCCCGGTTCGGCAGAGAAGCGCAGTGCAATACACGTCAAGCAATCGATAGGCACGCTGGCGCACGAAGAAGTATGCTTTACGTCCATCTTCGAGGAGACGCCGTGGTCGAACTTCTTGCCCCACTGGAGACATCACGACGAATTCAGTGGTGGTATTAGGGTGCGCTTCCAGCGTCCTGGACGTTCCAAGCCCCTATGCGCCGACGTCTTTTTGTTTCGCGATGTTTCTGCTGGCCGCAGCAGCAACGTGCCGTAACACACTCAGGCTGCTCCAGTAAGCTTTCGTTCACGCACGAGCGCTTTCCTTGGCCTGCAAATTCCATCTGTGTCGGCAACCAGTATGAACGACAGGAGAGCACCATGACGTCGATCAGTTCTGTTACCCAACAATTCCAGTCGCCGCTGGCGCGGCTGCAGAGCGAGCTGCAGTCTGAGGTCTCGGCGGGCACGATCAGCTCCTCGGACGAGAGTGCTCTGAGCAGTGCGCTCACCGACATCGATACGTCGCTGAAGAACGATGCCACATCTGCCTCCGGCAGTTCAGAGCCGCCGTCGCCCTCCGACATCTCGTCGAAGATCAACGACCTGATCCAGCAGGAAGTCAGCAACGGCAAGCTCACCGACAGTCAGGCCAGCGAGCTGCAAAACGTGTTTGCCAACGCGCTGCCGCAGGGTGGTCCGGGTGGCCCGTTCGGTTCGGGGCAGTCGGCGAGCAGCAATACCAGCTCCAGCCCCGACGGCTCGTCGTCCTCATCATCGTCGGGCTCGTCGAGCGATCAGGTTCTGCAGGACTTCCTGAAATTGCTCCGCGACTCGCAAAACAGTTCATCGAGCTACAGCGCCAGCGGCGACAGCGCAAGCCAGAGTCAGAGCCTGTCGCTGCTGCTCAACGTCCAGACTTGACGGCGGGCTGCCGTCATGGCGCCGGCGCGTGCACCGCCCCCGAGCACGTCCCGGCGCCACCCCACGTCACTTTGCCGGCCCTCACAGAGTTCCGGACGGCGGCGGCTCGAGGATGCGGCGCTGATCCGGCGACAAGCTCTTGTGGACCGCGCGGAACGGCTTGAGCGTCGTCGCAGGAGCCGCTCGGGCATCTCTGTATTCCCAATGCGCCGCGCGATCACCGTTGAGGGATACGATGAACAAGAGAAGTTGTGATCCGCAGGACATGGAAGTGGGTCGTCGCATTCGCGCCCGTCGGCTCGCCAAGGATACGTCGCAAACCGATCTCGCGACCCAGCTCGTTGAAGCGTATCGCCGAGATTCTCGACGCTCCGATCACGTATTTTTATTCAGTATCGGACCAACCGGCCTCCAAGACCGCTGACATCCTCGGTTTCGTGGACAACGCGCGGACGCTGCGGCTGATTCGGGCCTACTCCCGTATCGAGAACCCACAGCTGCAGCAGGCGCTGCTGGAGCTGACCGAGCGAATCGCCGGTGAAGCCGTAGGAGTAGATTGGTAACCTACCATGGCGCCTTTCACCGACCCTCATAGTCCGCCGAATGCTCCTCGGCGAGACCGAGAAATAAGTAGAACTCGCAGGCGCGCGAGGGTGCAGCGGCATCCGCGTAGCGGCGCCGCACGAGCCCGCCAGAAACAATCCGAAACAAAAAACCGGGGTTTTTCCCCAGATTATAGGCTAGACGCGTGGCGATGAACCGCTCGCCGCACGTCCTTCTGGTCGAGGATGATCGCGAGATCAGCACCCTGGTCGCGCGCTTCCTGCGCGCCAACGACGTGCGCGTCTCGGCGGTGGCAGACGGACGCCAGCTTGATGGCGCGCTTCGCAACGGCCGCATCGATTTGGTCGTGCTCGACCTCATGCTGCCGGGCGAAGACGGCCTCAGCCTGTGCCGGCGCCTGCGCTCGACGTCCGATTTGCCGGTGATCATGCTGAGCGCCAAGGCGGAGGAGATTGATCGCATCGTTGGCCTGGAGATCGGTGCCGACGATTATCTGACGAAGCCGTTCAACCCGCGCGAACTGCTCGCGCGCATCCGCGCTGTGCTGCGGCGGGGCGAGGGGAGGGCGGCAACGACATTGACCGCGTCGGCGTTCCTGTTCGACGGCTGGCGGCTCGATCCGAACGGGCGCAAGCTGCATAATCCGCAGGGCGTGCGCGTGGTGCTAACCGGTGCCGAGTTCGATCTGCTGGTGGTGTTCTGCGAACGCCCGCGCCGCATCCTGTCGCGCGACCAGTTGATCGATTTGACTAAGGGTCGCGCGGCCTCCCCGTTCGAGCGCAGCATCGACGTGCTGGTGAGCCGGTTGCGGCAGAAGATGGAGAAGGACCCGCGCGAGCCGATGCTGATCCAGACCATCCGGTCGGGCGGATATCTGTTCTCGCCCGAGGTCGACGCTGCATGAGGCGCGGATGGCGCAGACTGCTGCCGCAGCGCATCGGCGGCCAGATCACGGTCCTGGTGGTGACCGCGCTCGCCATCGCCAACCTGGCGACCGCCGTCACGGTGTTCCTGCTCAATCCGCATCCGAGCTTCCTCAACTCGCCCTTTGCGGCCATGACCAAGCTCGCCGTGGTGGCGAAGCTGATTGACGCCGCGCCGCCGCAAACGCGCGCCGCGATCCTGGATGCCGCCCGCGCGAGCCTGCCGGAGCTGAGCGAAGCGCGCTCCGCGGCGGCGCCCGACCAGCCGGCGCCAAGCGACCCGATGTCGAAGGATCTGCAGGTCGAGCTCGGCGACCGCTTCGCCGTGCTGGCCTCCCGCTCGCCCGCGGACGCGGGCCAGCACTATCCCACACGGGTGTCGATCTGGTTGCCCGACGGCAGCGTCCTGTCGACGCCGCTGCCCGAGTTCCGCCGTGGTCCCGGCGGCCCGACCTTGAACCTAATCGGAACGCTGCTGTTCCTCGCTATCGCCTTCGCGCTGCTCTTGGTGTGGGCCGCCCGTGCCCTTGCCGCCCCGTTGACGCGTTTTGCCGACGCCGCGGAGCGGTTCAAGGTGGAAACCTCCGATCCGCCGCTCGCCGAGCGTGGTCCGCTCGAGGTGCGCCGCGCCGCCGCCGCCTTGAACGACATGCGAGCGCGCATCCGGCGGTTGGTCGACGACCGCACGCGGATGCTCGCCGCTGTCAGCCACGATCTACGCACGCCGATCACGCGGCTGCGCCTGCGCGCCGAGGAAATCGAGCAGGAGCCCCTCCGCCGGCAGGTCGTCCGCGACCTCGAAACGATGCAAGCCATGGTGCAGTCGGCGCTGGCGTTCCTGCGCGACCAGACCACGCCGGCGCATCGGTTGGTCGTCGATTTGCCGGCCCTGATGCAGACCGTCTGTGACGACTTCGGCGATGTCGGCTGCGAGATCGGGTTCGTCGGGCCTGCGCATCTCCATCTGGAATGCGATCCCGATCGACTGACCCGTGCGGTCAGCAACCTGATCGACAATGCGCTCAAGTTCGGCACCGTGGTCACGGTGCGCCTGCACAAGGCGAGCGCTGGCGAGGTCGCCATCGACGTGGAGGACGACGGTCCGGGCATTCCGGAGCCGGAAAAGGAGCGCGTGCTCGAGCCGTTCCATCGCGGTGATGCGGCGCGCGGACTGAACGAGCGCGACAGCTTCGGCCTCGGCCTGTCGATCGCGCGCGCCATCGCCGAGTCGCAAGGCGGGACGCTGGCCTTGCTTGACCGCGAACCGTCCGGCCTGGTGGCGCGCTTGTTGCTACCGGCCGGGAACCAAGCGGCCGTCCCCGCGACGATCGAATCGAAACTGACGTCGTAACAAGCGGCTGACAAGTGAGCTCGCACGCGAAAGCTGAGTTTATCGCCTGCGTTGCCATTGCAAGCTACAGCCGGCGGGGTTCTGACCGAAGCTTGCGTGGTTGAGGTCAGGACCTCTGTGCTGTTGGCCGCCCCACTTGCCGCGGCGCCCCCCTCGAGCGCTGAAAGTAGATCAACGATTTGTCGACGCTCTCCATCATCAGGCGGTTGCCGTGTCGGGGGCTTGGGCGACATGAAGAAGCCGTTCGGCTCGACG
>JBKQHQ010000024.1:0-2873 GCA_052148715.1 Xanthobacteraceae bacterium
TGCGGATTCCGATTTAATCCGGCCGGGTGTTCCGACGTGAAGCCGGCCGGGATTCCGATTTGAAGCCGGCCACCGTTCCGAAATAAATCCGGCCACCATTCCGATTTGAAGCCGGCAACCCCTGTGGTGGTCAGCGGCAGTTTTTTGCGGGTCAGCGACTGAGGCATCAGGGCCCCTCCGATCAACGAGGAGGGTCATTGATGCCGGCCAGGAGAGAGCTGACCATGCGGCAATTGCGGCAGATGCTACGGCTGCAGCACGAGGGTGCAAGCGCACGCGAGATCGGGCGGACGCTGGGGGTGGCGCGCAGCACGATCCAGGACAATCTCGAGCGAGCGCGGGCTGCGGGGATCGGCTGGCCGTTGCCGGCCGAGTGGACCGACGAGGTTCTTGAACAGCGATTGTTTGCCCGCGTTGGCGTCAAGCCCGGGCGCCGCCGACATCCCGAACCCGACTGGACAGCATTGGCGCGTGAGCTCAAGCGGCCCGGCGTCAACCTGATGGTGTTGTGGGAGGAATACCGGGACAGCCATCCGGACGGCTACGGTTACTCGCGGTTCTGCGATCTCTATCGTGAGTTCGAGCGTCGTCTGTCGCCGGTGATGCGCCAGCATCATGTCGCCGGCGACAAGGTGTTCGTTGACTACTCCGGCAAGAAGATCGCCATCGTCGATTCCACGACCGGCGAAGTGCGCGATGCGGAGATCTTTGTCGCGGTGCTGGGCGCATCGAACTATACCTACGCCGAAGCGACCTGGACGCAGGCGCTACCCGACTGGATCGATGCCCATGTGCGCATGTTCCGCTTCTTTGGCGGCGTGCCGCGTCTCGTCGTACCCGACAATCTCAAGAGCGGCGTGCACAAGGCCTCGTTCTACGATCCCGAGATCAATCGCAGCTACGCCATGATGGCGGCGCATTACGGCGTCGGCATTCTGCCAGCGCGCCCGTATCGCCCGCGGGACAAGGCCAAGGTCGAATCTGGAGTCAGATTCGCCCAGACCTACATTCTCGGGCGGCTGCGGCATCAGACGTTCTTCTCGCTCGCCGACGCCAATCGCGCGATTGCGCTCGTGCTCGAACGCATGAACGCCCACGTCATGCGGCGCCTCGGGCTCAGTCGGAGCGACCTGTTCGCAAGTGTCGAGCGACCGGCATTGCGTGCCCTGCCGGCAACTGATTACGAGTTCGCCGAGTGGCGATTGGCACGTGTCGGGCTCGATTATCATGTCGAAGTCGAGGGCTTCTACTACTCGGTGCCGCATGCGCTGATCCGCACCCAGGTCGACCTGCGCATCACCAGCCGCATCATCGAGGTGTTCTATCGCGCCAAGCGCGTCGCCGCCCATCAGCGTCGCTATGGCGGCCGCCGTCATGGCACCGATCCAGAGCACATGCCGAGCGCGCATCGGCGCTACGCCGCATGGTCACCCGCTCGCTTCCAGCGCTGGGCGCACTCGATCGGTCCGAACACCGAAGCGCTGGTAATCGCCGTGCTCGCCAATCGCCCGCATCCCGAACAGGGCTTTCGAACCTGCCTCGGTGTCCTGCGCTTGTTCCGCGGCATCGAGCCGGATCGCGCCGAAGCCGTCGCTGCTCGCGCACTCGCCATCGGGGCGCTCACCTACAAAAGCGTCGCCTCCATTCTCAAAAATAATCTCGATCGCGCCCCATCGGCCGCTGAGAGCAACTCCGTGATCGAGCATCAAAATCTTCGCGGCCCCGGCTACTTCCATTGAAAGGAGATGATCTCGTGCTGACCCATCCGACACTCGATCTGTTACACAACCTCGGCCTCCACGGCATGGCTAAGGGCTTCAAGGAGCTTGAACAAGCTCCAGAGGCTCATACCCTCAAACATGCCGAATGGCTCGGCCTGCTGCTCGAACACGAGGCAACGCTGCGCCGGCAGAAGCGCTTCGAGGCCCGCGCCAGGACTGCACGGCTGCGCCATAGTGCCAGCGTCGAGGACGTCGATTACCGTGCCGCCCGCGGCCTCGATCGCGCCCTGTTCGTGAAGCTCGCCGGCTGCGACTTCATCCGCGAGCGGCGCAATCTCTTGATCACCGGTCCATGCGGCGTCGGCAAGAGCTGGCTCGCCTGCGCGCTCGGCCACAAAGCCTGCCGTGAGGACTTCTCCGTCCTTTATCACCGTATCCCACGGCTGTTCGCAGCGCTTGCGCTCGCCCGCGGCGACGGCCGCTACGCCAAACTTCTGCGCACGCTTGCCCGCGTCGATCTCCTCATTCTCGACGACTGGGGACCGGAGCAGCTCAATGCCGAGCAACGCCGCGATCTCTTGGAAATCGTCGAGGATCGCTACGATGCTCGCTCCGTCATCATCACCAGCCAGCTTCCCGTCGAGCGCTGGTATGAGATCATTGGCGATCCAACTCTCGCCGACGCCATCCTCGATCGCATCATCCACAGCGCCTACAGGATCGCGCTCGCTGGCGACAGCATGCGCAAGCTTAAGGCCGTGGCGCAAAGCGAGCCCGAGGCTCGACCACCCGAAAAGGAGGTTGCGAAAGGCGCAAGCATGCCCACACCCACGCCGGCAAAAGCGGTTCGGAAATGACCGCCGCGCCCAACTCGCCGCCCGCCCCGGTGGGTCAACAGTTACCTCCCGCGCCCGCCACCGCGTCGGCCATTGGGGCACGCGGCGTCGCGCGCGGGTCCCTCCTGTTGACTACCGGGACGGCCTCCGCCTTGCCATCCGCTTGACCCGAACAGGAATCGAAAACATCATCCCTACGACCCGCGGAGACTCCGCCAGGTGGCCGGCTTCAGATCGGAACCACGGCCGGCTTCATCTCGGAACGGGTGGCCGGCTTCATCTCGGAATGCCTGGCCGGCTTCGTCGGAATCCGCAG
>JBKQHQ010000025.1:0-49948 GCA_052148715.1 Xanthobacteraceae bacterium
AATGACGCCAACGGGTACGATGTGGTCGGCAGTCACGATGACGGAGTCGGCGGCCATCGCGATCACTGGATTGAAATTGCGCGCCGTGAGGGCGTAGGACAAGTTGCCAAGGTAGTCGGCTTGGAACGCGTGAACCAGGGCAAAGTCGCTACGCAGCGCTTTCTCGAGGAGAAAGCTCTTCCCGTCCACCTCGATTCGACGCTTGTCCTCCTCGACAACGGTGCCCACGCCGGTCGGCGTGAGCACCCCGCCGAGCCCGAAGCCCCCGGCGCGGATGCGCTCGATGAGCGTGCCCTGCGGCACCAGCTCGACCGTTATTTTTCCGCTGATCATTTGCTGCTGTGTCTCTGGATTTAGACCGATGTGGCTGGCGACGACCCTGCCGACGAGTCCCGCGCTGATCAGCTTGCCGATGCCCCTCCCGGGCATTGCCGTATCGTTGGCGACGACGGTCAGATTGCGCTTGCCTTGGCGCACGAGCTCATCGATCAAGCGTTCGGGAGTTCCCACTCCCATGAATCCGCCGACCATGAGACTTGCACCATCCGGAATTCGGGCGACCGCATTTTCGACCGAAATGGTTTTCATCGCTAAAGGCTCCCGGTTCCGGAAAACGCCAGGATGGGATGAATCGGCCCGGGCCCGAACGGCCGATGGAGCCGCGCCAATGAAAAGTGTCGCTTGAGCCACATTAACACGCCCATCCCCGTCACGCCACCGGCAAGGTCAGCACGCAATACCTTATGCTAAACATATCACGGCGGCCGTGTCAGATGCCATCCGGGCTCACACGTAGTCGAAGTTTCTTACTTTACGGAATCTAAATGGCTGTATTGTTCCAATTCAGAAGTCATGGTTTGCGCGAAAGTGATCTCGCATCGAAATAATAAGCGCGGCGGCGGCGTCCATTCGGGCCCGGCGGCCGAGCTCGCCGCCGACGAGGCGCACGTGCCGTCGCTTGCCGGCGCCAGTGCCGAGGAATGGACCGCGGCCTAATCGCGCAATCCGCCGCTTTCCTCGATGAAGCCGGCGATCTGCTCGACGCCTTGGCCGCTGCGCAGATTGCTGAAAATGAACGGGCGAGCGCCGCGCATGCGCCGCGCATCACGCTCCATGACCTCGAGCGAGGCTCCGACATGGGGCGCGAGATCGATCTTGTTGATGACCAGGAGATCGGAGCGCGTGATGCCGGGGCCTCCCTTGGAGGGGATCTTGTCTCCCGCCGCAACATCGATGACGTAGACGGTCAGGTCCGCCAGCTCCGGCGAAAAGGTGGCGGCGAGATTGTCGCCGCCGGATTCGATCAGGATCAGCTCGAGATCCGGAAAGCTTTCGCGCATCTGCGCAACGGCGGCGAGATTGATCGAGGCATCCTCACGGATCGCCGTGTGCGGACAGCCGCCGGTCTCGACGCCGACGATGCGCTCGGGCGCCAGCGCCCCCGAGCGCACCAAAAATTCAGCATCCCATTTGGTGTAGATGTCGTTGGTGATGGCGGCGATCTCAAGACGATCGCGCAGGCGTTTGCACAACGCATCCATCAGCGCCGTCTTGCCGGACCCGACCGGTCCCCCAATGCCGACGCGCAGCGGGCCGTGCGGGCTCACCATGTTCCCCTAGCTCCGAAATAACCGGGTATACTGCGTCTCGTGCCGCATGCCGGCAATGTCGACGCGAAACGCGGCGCTGCCGATGTCTTCGAGCGTGCACGCGAGGGCGCGGTCGGCCGTCGCCGCAACCGTGGCCTCACAGGCGGCCAGCACGCGCTGGCCGTCGGTCTGCCCGAGCGGAACGAGGCGCATGCCGGCGGAAACAAGGTTTGCAGCCGTGGCCTGCAGAAAAGCCGTCAGCGCCGGCTCGACCGCAATGCCGTGGCCGGCGGCCGCGACGCCGACCGCCAACGGATAGGTCACCGGGCCGTCCCAGACGGCGGTAAGACGATCAAGCGCGGCGCATGGCCAGGCCGCGCGCGTCGCAGCAACGAAAGCGCGGCCCTGCGCCGTGGTCTCCAGGTGGCGTTCCTTCGACGGCGCGAGCGCCGCCGCGAGCTCGGCGAGCGCGCGCAGAAGAGTTTCGTCCGTGTCGGGCTTCGCCGCGATCCGATGGGCGTGCGTCAAAATCACGCCGTCGCAGAATCCGGCGCCGCTTTCGAGCACGACGGTGATCCACCGCCGCAAGCTTTCGGCATCGACCACATCGCCGGCTTCGACCGCCCACTCCAAGCCGCCCGAATAGGAAAACGCGCCGACCGGGTAGGACGGCGAAAGCCACGCCATCAGGCGGTAAAGTGCCGCGGCTCGACGCCTCCCTCCTATCAAAGTTTTAGGTTCCATGATCTTCGTGATGCGGCAACGCATGGAGCGCCGCATCACCGTGATCGTGCGCGTAGGCGCCGCGCTCGGGATCGAACGGTGCTTCAACAAACATCAGGCGGGCGCCGAGCTCCGTGAGCATCGCTTCGAGCACGTGATCGCGCCGGATGCGCAGCTTGTCACCGACGACCTGCACGTCCGTGTGCCGGTTGCCGAGATGCCAAGCGATACGTAGGCGATCCTGCGGACTGCCAGCCGCGATCTCAACCAGTTGCTCCGGCCGACCGACGACGCAAACGATGCCGCCGTCGTCGAGCACCAAACCATCCCCGTCGCGCAGCGTCGGCGGGCGCGACAAGTCGAGCAGGAATACGGTGCCTTTTTCACCGGTGAGCATGACGCGACGGCGGCGCCGCTCGTCGGCGTCGAGCAGCACCCGGTCCACGGCCGCGGCCGCGTCCCAGTCGCCGGCGGATTTGATTTTGGTTGCGCGCCGCATTCCCTAACCTCTGGACCTCGCGTGTAGGGTGGGCAAAGGCGGCCCCGGAACTCTGATTGAGGCACGACATCGATTCCGCCGTGCCCACGCGAACCACGGACGATGGCGGACCAAGGACGAATGCTCTGGTGCGGTGCCGCGCCCGATCTGGGCACGCGCGCCTAGTCGGCCCGCTATTGCCCGCGTGGGCACGGCGGAATGCGCTCGGTGCCATAACGGCAACACCTCGGCCGCCTTTGCCCACCCTACGGCGCGTTCGCGCTGCATCAATCTCATCGCCGAACCTAAAACAAAAAATAGCGCTGCGCCATCGGCAGCACGTCGGCCGGCGCGCAGGTGAGGAGTTCGCCGTCGGCGGTGACCTCGTAGGTCTCCGGATCAACCGTGATCACCGGCGTCGCGTCGTTGTGCACCATGCTCTTCTTGGAGATTTTTGCGCGCGTATTCGCGACCGCGAAAAATTCCTTCTCGACGCCGAGCTTGCCGCGCAGCCCCGCCGCGAGCGCCGCCTGCGACACGAAGACCAGCGAGTTCGCCGTATTGGCGCGGCCGAAAGCGCCGAACATCGGCCGGTAGTGCACCGGCTGCGGCGTCGGGATCGAGGCGTTGGGATCGCCCATCGCGGCGGCCGCGATCGATCCGCCCTTGACGACGAGATCAGGCTTCACGCCAAAGAAGGCGGGCGACCAGAGGACGAGGTCGGCGAGCTTTCCCTTCTCCACCGAGCCGATCACGGTCGACACGCCGTGGGCGATCGCCGGATTGATGGTATATTTGGCAACATAGCGTTTGGCCCGCGCGTTGTCGTTGTCGCCCGTCTCCTGCACGAGCCGGCCGCGCTGCCGCTTCATCTTGTCGGCGGTCTGCCAGGTGCGGATGATCACCTCGCCGATGCGGCCCATCGCTTGGCTGTCCGACGACATCATCGAAAGCGCGCCGAGGTCGTGCAAAATATCCTCGGCCGCGATCGTCTCCTTGCGGATGCGGCTCTCGGCGAAGGCGAGATCCTCGGCGATCGACGGATCGAGGTGATGACACACCATCAGCATATCGAGATGCTCGTCGATGGTGTTCTTCGTGAACGGCCGGGTCGGATTGGTGGACGACGGCAGCACGTTGGCGAGCCCCGCGACCTTGATGATATCGGGGGCGTGTCCGCCGCCGGCGCCCTCGGTGTGGAAGGCGTGGATGGTGCGCCCCTTGAAGGCCGCGATGGTGTCCTCGACGAAGCCCGATTCATTGAGCGTGTCAGTATGGATCATCACCTGAATGTCGTAATCGTCGGCAACCGACAGACAGCAATCGATCGCGGCCGGCGTCGTGCCCCAATCCTCGTGGAGCTTGAGCGCACAGGCGCCGGCTTGCACCATTTCCTCGAGCGCGGCGGGACGCGACGCGTTGCCCTTGCAGGCAAAGCCGAGATTCATCGGAAAGGCGTCCGCCGCCTGGATCATGCGTCCGATATGCCAAGGACCAGGCGTGCAGGTCGTCGCATTGGTCCCGGCCGCCGGGCCGGTTCCGCCGCCAAGCATCGAGGTGATGCCCGCCATCAGGGCTTCCTCGATCTGCTGCGGACAGATGAAATGAATATGCGTGTCGAAGCCGCCGGCGGTCAGAATCTTGCCTTCGCCGGCGATCACCTCGGTGCCGGGCCCGATGACGATGCCGACATCCGATTGGATATCCGGATTGCCGGCCTTGCCGATGGCCGCGATGCGGCCTTCCTTGATGCCGACATCGGCTTTCACGATGCCCCAATGATCAAGAATCAGCGCATTGGTGATGACGGTATCGACCGCGCCCTGTTTGTTCGTCGCCTGGCTCTGGCCCATGCCGTCGCGGATCACCTTGCCGCCGCCGAACTTCACTTCCTCGCCATAGGTCGTGAAATCCTGCTCCACCTCGATGATGATATCGGTGTCGGCAAGGCGCACCCGGTCGCCCGTGGTCGGTCCGAACATATCGGCGTAAGCCCGCCGCGGCATCTTCACCGGCATCGGCGTCCTTTCAGAGCTTGCCCATGATCGCTTGGCGGAAGCCGTACACGGCGCGCTTTCCCCCCAGAGGGATGAGCGTGATGTTGCGTGTCTGTCCCGGCTCGAAGCGCACCGCCGTGCCGGCCGCGATGTCGAGGCGCATGCCGCGCGCCTTGTCACGCTCGAACTTCAGCGCCGGATTGGTCTCGAAGAAGTGGTAGTGGCTGCCGACCTGGATCGGCCGGTCGCCAGTATTGGCGACGGTGAGCTTCACCGCCTTGCGTCCCGCGTTGAGCGTGATGTCGCCGGCCTTGGTGAAGATTTCGCCCGGAATCATGAAAACCTCGCGCGATCAGCGGATCGGCTCGTGCACGGTGACGAGCTTGGTTCCGTCGGGAAACGTCGCCTCGACCTGGACGTCATGGATCATCTCCGCGATCCCGTCCAACACCTGCGCGCGCGTGAGCACGTGGGCCCCGGCCTGCATCAGCTCGGCGACACTCTTGCCGTCGCGTGCGCCCTCAAGAATGAAATCGGAGATCAGCGCAACGGCTTCGGGATGGTTGAGCTTGACGCCGCGCTCGAGCCGCCGGCGCGCAACCATCGCTGCCATGGCGATGAGCAGCTTGTCCTTCTCTCGCGGAGTGAGATGCATGGGCGATCCTAATTCAGCCAGAGCCGCGACACGCAGTCTTCGCCAAAGCTTGCAAGGACGGTACGAAGGTCTTGCCGCAGGGCCGCTCCATCCCTGGCACAGAGCCGCGCGAGCGCAAAGCCGTTCCAGGCGGAAACTCCGACCTCGCCGGCAAACCCTACGCGGCCCGCAAGGGCCGCTGCGCTTGCGGCATCGGCTGGCAGCTTCAGCACCGTCGCGATGGCGCTGCCGCCGGCCGCCACCGGGCGTTCCAGGAGCGCGCCCGCGATCGCGCCGTCAAGCCGCACTGCCTCGGCAAAAATCAGCCTTCGGCCCAAACGCACCCGCCAGCGATCGTGGACGCGGCCTTGCTCGACCGCCTCCCCCATGGCGGTGCGACCGAAAACGAGCGCTTCGGCGACGAGCAGCGAGGCGCCGGGCGCAAGCTCGATGTCGATCGTGCGCGATAGCTGGGAGCGATCAAATACGATCGTCTCTTGCGGTAGCCAATGAAGCGTGCCGCCGGCCTCCACCCGCAGCCTGATGGCGACGGTGGTGTCCGTTCCCAGCGAGCGATAGATTTTTTCCGCCGCCGCCGTCGTCACCGTTAGGCGCGCATCGGCGCCGACCGTGACATCCAGATCATACCGGTCCCCGCCCGCGGCGCCGCCCGCCGTGTTGATGATCACCGCTTCGAGGTCGGCGCCGGTGCTCGGGAAGCGGACGCGCAGCGAGCCCGCCTCGCGGGTATCGGTGCGGCGGCTGCGTCCGGCGGTCGACGCAACCGCAAGCGCGATCTCGCCGACGGCCCGGTTGGCCATAAAGATTTCGGCGGTATCTGCCGCGCGCGCATCCATGCCGGCTCACAATGCCATGGCGCGGCGCAGCGCTTGCTCGTCCACATCCGCTCGCTCGCCCGCATACACGACCGCGCCGCGGTCCATGACCGCAAAACGGTCGCCGAGCTCGCGGGCAAAGTCGAGATATTGCTCGACCAGCACGATGGCGATCCGCCCGAGCTGACGCAAATGCGTAATGGCGCGACCGATATCCTTGATGATGGACGGCTGGATGCCCTCGGTCGGCTCGTCGAGCAGCAACAACCGCGGCCGCATCACCATGGCGCGGCCGATCGCGAGCTGTTGCTGCTGGCCGCCGGAGAGGTCGCCGCCGCGCCGGCCGAGCATGTCGCTCAGCACCGGGAACAGCGAAAATACATCGTCAGGAATCGAGCGCTGGTCGCGCTTGAGCGGCGCAAAGCCCGTCTGCAGGTTCTCTTCCACGGTCAGCAGCGCAAAGATTTCCCGCCCCTGCGGCACGTAGGCGATACCCCGGCGCGCCCGCTCTTCGGGCCGCAACGACGTGATCACCTTGCCCTCCCAGGTGATCGACCCGCTGCTGATCGGATGCTGGCCGATGAGCGCGCGCAACAGGCTGCTCTTGCCGACGCCGTTGCGCCCGAGCACGCAGGTCACCGTGCCGGGTTCCGCCCGCAACGATACCCCGCGCAGGGCCTGCGCGGCTCCATAGTGTAGATCGATCGCGTTCACCTCCAGCATGGCTTATCGTCCGAGATAGACCTCGATGACCCGCTCATCGGCCGAGACCTGGTCGATCGAGCCCTCGGCCAGCACCGAACCCTCGTGCAGCACGGTGACCTTGACGCCGAGGTCGCGCACGAAGGTCATGTCGTGCTCGACCACGACGACGGTGCGGTCGCGATTGATGTCGGTCAGCAACGCGGCGGTCTGACGCGTCTCGGCATCGGTCATGCCGGCGACCGGCTCGTCGACCAACAGCAGCTTCGGCTCTTGCGCAAGCAGCATGCCGATCTCCAGCCATTGCTTTTGTCCGTGCGACAAGCCGCCCGCAAGCCGGTCGCGCAGGTGCGTCAGCCGGATGGTGTCGAGGATGCGCCCAATGCGCGCTTTCTCGTCCTCGTTCTCGCGCCACAGCAGCGTCGCGCGCGCCCGCCGATCGCCCTTGAGCGCGAGGCGCAGGTTGTCCTCGACGGTGTGACTGTCGAAGACGGTCGGCTTCTGGAACTTGCGGCCGATGCCGAGCTCGGCGATGTCGCTCTCGTCGAGCTTGGTCAAGTCGACGGTGCCGGCATCGAAGAAGACCTCGCCCTCCTGCGGCCGCGTCTTGCCGGTGACCACGTCCATCATCGTGGTCTTGCCGGCGCCGTTCGGCCCGATAATGGCGCGCATCTCGCCCGGCTCGATGGCCAACGAAAGGTTGTTCAAGGCGCGGAAGCCTTCGAACGAGACGGAGACGCCATTAAGGTAAAGCATCGCTGACGTGGTCTTCGTTGGCATGGCGCTCACTCGGCCGGCAGCGGGTTGGTGACCGAGTTTGAAGCCGGATCGGGCGGGCGCCGCTTCTTGCGCTCGCTCAACCAGTATTGCAAGGTGCCGACGATGCCGCGCGGCAGCAGCAGCGTCACCGCCACAAACAACCCGCCGAGCACGAACAGCCAGTACGGCGCCAGCACACCGGAGGTGAAGGCGGTCTTGGCATAATTGACCACCACGGCCCCCAGCAGCGCGCCGCTCAAGGTGCCGCGACCGCCGACCGCGACCCAAATCACCGCCTCGATCGAATTGCCCGGCGCAAACTCGCTCGGATTGATGATGCCGACTTGCGGCACATAGAGCGCGCCGGCAATGCCGGCCATGCAGGCGGACAGCGTGAACACCAGGAGCTTGTAGGACTCGACCCGATAGCCGAGGAACCGCGTGCGCGATTCAGCATCGCGAATAGCCATCAGCACCTTGCCGAACTTGGAGGTGACGATGCCGCGGCAAAGGAGCAAGCCGAACGCCAGCGCCGCACAGGAAAGCGCGAACAAAGCCGCGCGCGTCCCCGCCGCTTGCACGTTGAAACCGAGAATGTCCTTGAAATCAGTAAGGCCGTTGTTGCCGCCGAAGCCGAAATTGTTGCGAAAGAATCCGAGCAGCAGCGCGAAGGTCAGTGCCTGGGTGATGATCGACAAATAGACGCCGGTGACCCGGCTGCGGAATGCGAACCAACCGAACACGAAGGCGAGACATCCCGGCACAGCAAGGACCATGATCGCTGCGAACCAAAACATATCGAAGCCGTACCAGTACCAGGGCAGTTCCTTCCAGTTCAGGAACACCATGAAGTCGGGGAGGATTGGGTTGCCGTAGACGCCACGGCTGCCAATCTGCCGCATCAGGTACATGCCCATGGCATAGCCGCCGAGCGCAAAGAACGCGCCGTGACCGAGCGAGAGGATCCCGCAATAGCCCCAGATCAGATCGATCGAAAGCGCGAGCAGTGCGTAACAGGCGTACTTGCCAAACAGCGCGACCAGATAGGTGGGCACGTGGAAGGCCGAGGCCTCGGGCGTCAGCAGATTCAAGAGCGGCACCATGATCGCCAGTAGCGCGAGCGCGGCTACCGCCACGGTCGTGCTGCGATCGAAAGCGCGGGAGAAGAACATCATGCCTCGACCGCCCTGCCCTTGAGCGCGAACAAGCCGCGCGGTCGCTTCTGGATGAAGAGGATGATGAAAACGAGGATCGCGATCTTGCCGAGCACGGCGCCGGCAAACGGTTCGAGAAATTTGTTGGCGATGCCGAGCGTGAGCGCCCCGACCAAGGTGCCCCACAGATTACCGACGCCGCCGAACACCACCACCATGAACGAGTCGATGATGTAGCCTTGGCCGAGGTTTGGGCTGACATTGTCGATCTGCGAGAGCGCCACCCCGGCGATGCCCGCAATTCCCGAGCCGAGCCCAAAGGTGAGCGCATCGATACGGGCGGTCCGAATACCCATGGCCGCCGCCATGGCGCGGTTCTGCGTCACCGCGCGCATCTCTAGTCCGAGGCGGGTGAAGCGCAGCATGGCCAGCAGCAGCAAAAATACCGCCGCCGTAAACACGATGATCCACAGCCGACCGTAGGTGATGGTGAGTTGGCCGAGCTCGAACGCTCCGCTCATCCAAGAGGGAGCGCCGACCTCGCGATTATGCGGACCGAAGGCAGTTCGCACGGCTTGTTGGAGGATGAGCGACAGACCCCACGTCGCGAGCAAGGTTTCGAGCGGTCTGCCGTAAAGAAAGCGGATCACCGAGCGTTCAATCACCACGCCGACGCCGCCGGCGATGACAAATGCGAGCGGCACGGCCATCAGGAGCGAATAGTCGAAAAGACCCGGATCATACGAGCGGATCAGCTCCTGCACCACGAAGGTCGTGTAGGCGCCCAGCATCACCATCTCGCCATGCGCCATGTTGATGACGCCCATCACGCCGAAGGTGATGGCAAGCCCGATGGCGGCGAGCAACAGCACCGAGCCGAGCGAAAGCCCATACCAAACGTTCTGCAGCATCGACCACAGCGCGAGCTCATGCTCAATCGCGGCAACAGCCGCCGCCGCCGCACGGGTCACCGCGGGCGGCGTATCGGCCGGCAGGCCTGCGAGGAGACCCACTGCGTCCTGGTCGCCGCGGGCGCGAATGACGGCGACGGCGTCAAGCTTGTCCTTCTCCTCGGCATGATCGGTCAGCACGATCGCGGCCCGCGCCTGGGCAAAGGCGCGCTTGATCCTGGGATCGGTCTCCCTCCCGATCGCGGTCTCGAGCGCCGGCAATGCGTTGGCGTCGCGCGATCGAAATACCGCCTGAGCGGCCTGGTATCGCGCGGCCGGGTCGGGCGCGAGCAGCGTCATGCTGCCGAGCGCCGCCTCGATGGCGCGCCGCAGCCGGTTGTTGATGCGAACCACCTTCAAGTCCACGGGCGGCTGTGCGGCGGGTTCGCCGGTCGACGCCGAGATAATCCGGCCGCTCTCATCCTTGATGAAAACGGTGTGCTGCTCGGGATCGTAGAGCAGCCGCGCATCCTGCAGCGCCTGGACCACCCGCAACGCCATCGGTTGGCCGCTCACCGCTATCGCCGCGATGCCGGCTTCGGTGTCGGCGTAGGAATCAGTGGCGAAGCGGGCAAGCGCCGCGTCGAAGCTCTGTGCGCGTACCGGGAGCACGGCTGCCAGGATCAGGCCGAGCGCCAACACCCCCATAATGAGGCGATGCATGAACCCAAGCATAGTACGTTTGCGGCACGGAAACGAGGGAGGCGGGAGGCGCCCCTGGAGCAAGCCCCGATTAGGTTGCATCGGAGCTTGCTCCAGATTCATAGGTTCTGTCGAACTTCCCTGGCGAAACACCGGTGCCCACCCTCGGTTCAGCCACCGAGGGCAGGCTTTTTCGAAAGCAGCTTCAACCAAAGTTAAGCGCGCGTCAGGTGCCCTGGCCGCCGCACTTGTTGGTTTTGGTATTGAAGTTGCCGCACTTGAGCTTAACCCAATCGGCAACCAGGTCCTTGGAGCCTTCGAGATAAGGCGACCAAGCGGCGCCCGGAACGAGCCCGTCGGTCTTCCACACCACGTCGAATTGCCCGTCGCCGCGCACTTCGCCAATGAACACGGGCTTGGTGATATGGTGGTTGGGAAGCATTTCCGAGGTTCCGCCGGTCAGGTTCGGCGCCTGGATGCCCGGCAGCGCATCGATCACCTTGTCCGGATCGGTCGTGCCGACCTTCTCGACCGCCTTCACCCACATGGCGAACCCGATCACATGGGCCTCCATCGGGTCATTGGTGGTGCGCTTCGGATCCTTGATGAAGGTGTGCCACTTGGCAATGAACTCCTTGTTGGCGGGCGTGTCGATCGATTCGAAGTAATTCCAGGCGGCGA
The DNA here is from genome assembly GCA_052148715.1 of Xanthobacteraceae bacterium. Classification (GTDB taxonomy): domain Bacteria; phylum Pseudomonadota; class Alphaproteobacteria; order Rhizobiales; family Xanthobacteraceae; genus JBKQHQ01. Next base: position 11,146 of record JBKQHQ010000025.1, read on the forward strand.
GATGCCCGAGCAACGGCTTGGTGTCGACACCAGCCAATTCCTCCTCGCCGACCGAGAAGGCGACGACCGGGATGTCCTTCGCCTTGACGCCTTGATTGCCGAGCTCCTTGTAGAACGGGACATTGGCATCGCCGTTGATGGTAGACACCACGGCGGTCTTCTTGCCTTCGGAACCGAATTTCTTGATCGCGGCAACGCGCGTCTGCCAGTCGGCATGACCGAATGGCGTGTAGTTGATCGAGATGTCCTCGTCCTTCACGCCTTTGGACTTGAGATAGGCCTCAAGAATCTTGTTGGTGGTGCGGGGGTAGACGTAATCGGTGCCTTCCAGCACCCAGCGCTGCACCTTTTCTTCCTTCATCAGGTAGTCGACCGCGGGGATCGCCTGCTGGTTCGGCGCGGCACCCGTGTAGAACACGTTGCGCTCGCTTTCCTCACCCTCGTACTGCACCGGGTAGAACAGGATGCTGTCTAGCTCCTTGAACACCGGCAACACCGACTTGCGCGATACCGAGGTCCAACAGCCGAACACGGCCGCGACCTTGTCCTTGCTGATCAACTCGCGCGCCTTCTCGGCAAAGAGCGGCCAGTTCGAGGCGGGGTCGACGACAACGGCCTCAAGCTTTTTGCCGAGCAATCCTCCTTTCTTGTTCTGCTCGTCGATGAGCATGAGCATGACGTCTTTCAGCGTGGTCTCACTGATGGCCATGGTTCCGGAAAGGGAATGCAGCACGCCGACCTTGATCGTATCCTGGGCCTTGGCGGGGAGCCCAGACGCAAGACAGACGGCCAGTCCCGCCGCGGCAAGGAGCCAACGACGGCCGATCGGTCGCGCAGCGACCGCACTCATAGCTTCTAGCATCGCGATGTCCTTTTGTGTTTTAGCCTCCCGGCGCCCGGCACCGGCAATCGACGATGTCGCAAGGAGCGTGCCAAGACGCCGCATCGCAGCAAGCGGCTGACTCAACAAAGGATTGTGGATATCGAAGAATTGCCTAATAATTAGGCGTATGCCAAATGATTAAACAGTGGGCAGCCGCGCGCGACTTTTGATCAATTGTTTACCCCGATCCAAGCATCCCGAGCAGGTTCGCCAAATGAAACGTTGTAGCCCGGCGGCCAGCGACGTCAGTGCCCAGCTGCGGCCGAGTGCTTGAAGGTGATTTGTGCGATCGCGCGAACACAGTGCCGGAACTTGGGCGCCGTCGCGGAGTTCTGACGTCATTGTGCCAACAGAAAAACATATTCGATGTCGGGTAGGCAACATAATGCCAGTACATCGAAGTTCCGGGGCGGGCGACCGCCCTGCTGCTTGCTTTGCAAAACCTGCAGAGTTACCGTCGCATTGGGGACAAAGAGGAGGTCGACATGACAATCCTCGATGCACGCACAAACAAACATTGTCCGACTAACCGGACACCCCCGATCTGGCGCTTCAGCAATCTTCTTTGCCGAAGGTCGCGGCGCAGTATCGCGTGGCGTCGGTGCCCGTCCTTATTAAGCCCCGGGTGATCCATGTGCGCGAGGGGCGCGGCTAATCCGACCGAGGTCGCTCGGGTCACGGCCTGAGAACAACTCCTACATCCCAATCGTTCAGCCGTACAGCGAGGCCCCATGCAGCCCAATATCGACCCGGCCGCCGAGGCAAAGGCAAACGGCTCTCCTCTAGATACGACCGACGCTCACAACAGCGGCAACGGCGCGGTGCCGGAGTTGCATGAGCTCTTGGCGGCGATGCAGGCCATGTCGGTTGGCGATTTTTCGGTTCGCATGAGCGGCAACCGCACGGGGATCGCCGGCAAGATCGCCGATACTTTCAACGAGATCGTTGCGGCCAATGCGCGCATGGCGCAGCAGCTCGAGCACGTCGGCCAAGTCGTCGGCCGTGAGGGTAGGACGCGTCAGCGCGTCCGGTTTGGCCTTGCGCGCGGCGCCTGGGGCGAGATGGAGGATTCCGTCAACGCCCTGATCGACGATCTGCTTTGGCCGACGACGGAGGTCACACGGGCGATCGCCGCGGTGGCCCAGGGCGACCTGCTGCAGACGGTGCGGCTCGACGTCGACGGACGCCCATTGAAGGGCGAATTCTTGCGCTCGGCCACGATCGTCAACACGATGATCAAGCAGCTCAGCGTCTTCACGTCGGAAGTCACACGCGTCGCGCGCGAGGTAGGCACCGAAGGCAAGCTCGGCGGCCAGGCACAAGTGCGCGAGGTGACGGGGGTCTGGAAGGACCTGACCGAGAGCGTCAACTCGATGGCGAGCAACCTGACGGCCCAGGTGCGCAACATCGCCGAGGTGACGATCGCGGTCGCCAACGGCGACCTGTCGAAAAAGATCACGGTCGACGTGCGCGGCGAGATCTTGCAGCTCAAAGAGGCCATCAACACGATGGTCGATCAGCTACGCTCGTTCGCCTCGGAGGTGACGCGCGTCGCGCGCGAGGTCGGCACCGACGGCAAGCTCGGCGGCCAAGCCACCGTTCCCGGCGTCGCCGGAACCTGGAAGGACCTCACCGACTCAGTGAACGCCATGTGCGGCAACCTCACCGACCAGGTCCGCAATATCGCCCAGGTGACAACCGCCGTGGCGCGCGGCGACCTGTCGCGCAAGATCACGGTCGACGTGCGCGGCGAGATATTGGAGCTGAAAGACACCATCAACACGATGGTCGATCAGCTCAACGCCTTCGCCTCCGAGGTGACGCGTGTCGCCCGCGAAGTCGGCACCGAGGGCAAGCTCGGCGGCCAGGCGCAGGTGCCCGGCGTCGCCGGGACCTGGAAGGACCTCACCGACAGCGTTAACTTCATGGGCAGCAACCTGACCGCCCAGGTTCGCAATATCGCCGATGTGGCGACCGCCATCGCCGGCGGCGACCTGTCGAAGAAGATCACGGTCAACGTCAGCGGCGAGATCCTGCAGCTCAAGGAGACCATCAACACGATGGTCGATCTGCTCAACGCCTTCGCCGGCGAGGTGACGCGCGTGGCGCGCGAGGTCGGCACCGAAGGTCGGCTCGGCGGTCAGGCCAACGTGCTCGGCGTCGCCGGCACCTGGAAGGATCTCACCGACAATGTGAATTTCATGGCGAGCAACCTCACCGCCCAAGTGCGCAACATCGCCGAAGTGGCGACCGCGATTGCCGGCGGCGACTTGTCGAAGAAGATCACCGTCGACGTGCGCGGCGAGATTTTGCAGCTCAAGGAGACGATCAACACCACCGTCGACCAGCTCAACGCCTTCGCCTCCGAGGTGACCCGCGTGGCGCGCGAGGTCGGCACCGAAGGCAAGCTCGGCGGCCAGGCGGTGGTGCGCGGTGTCGCCGGTACCTGGAAGGACCTCACCGACAGCGTCAATTCAATGGCGAGCAACCTCACCGGCCAGATGCGCAATATCGCCGAGGTCGCCACCGCCGTCGCGCAAGGCGACCTGTCGAAGAAGATCACCGTGAATGTCAGCGGTGAGATCCTGCAGCTGAAAGAAACCATCAACACGATGGTCGACCAGCTCAACGCCTTCGCCGCCGAGGTGACGCGCGTCGCGCGCGAGGTCGGCACCGACGGCAAGCTCGGCGGCCAGGCGGAAGTACCCGGGGTCGCCGGCACCTGGAAAGACCTCACCGACAGCGTGAACTCGATGGCCGGAAACTTGACGGCACAGGTCCGCAACATCGCCGAGGTGGCGACCGCCATCGCCGGCGGCGACCTCTCGCGCAAGATTACCGTCGACGTGCGCGGCGAGATCCTGCAGCTGAAGGAAACGCTCACCACGATGGTCGATCAGCTCAATCGCTTGGCCGGCGAGGTGACGCGCGTCGCCCGCGAGGTCGGCAGCGAAGGGCGGCTGGGCGGCCAGGCCAACGTGCCTGGCGTTGCGGGAACCTGGAAGGACCTCACCGACAGCGTCAACTCGATGGCCGGAAACTTGACGGCGCAAGTCCGTAACATCGCCGAGGTTACTACCGCGGTGGCGCGCGGCGACCTCTCGCGCAAGATCACGGTCGACGTGAAGGGCGAGATTCTCGAGTTGAAGAACACCATCAACACGATGGTGGATCAGCTCAACGGCTTCGCCTCCGAGGTGACGCGGGTCGCCCGCGAGGTGGGAACGGAAGGCAAGCTCGGCGGACAGGCGCAGGTCCCCGGTGTCGCCGGAACCTGGAAGGATCTGACCGACAACGTCAATTTCATGGCGAGCAACCTGACCGCCCAGGTACGCAACATTGCCGAGGTGGCGACCGCGATCGCCGGCGGCGACCTGTCGAAGAAGATCACGGTCGACGTACGCGGCGAGATCCTGCTGCTGAAAGACACGCTCAACACGATGGTCGAGCAGCTGCGCTCGTTCGCTGCCGAGGTGACGCGCGTCGCCCGCGAGGTCGGCACCGACGGCAAGCTCGGCGGCCAAGCGACCGTCCCCGGCGTCGGGGGCACCTGGAAGGATCTGACCGACAACGTCAACCTGCTTGCCGCCAACTTGACCACGCAAGTCCGCAACATCGCCGACGTAACGACCGCCGTCGCCCGCGGCGACCTGTCGCGCAAGATCACGGTCGACGTGAAGGGCGAGATTCTCGAGCTGAAGAATACCATCAACACGATGGTCGATCAGCTCAATGCTTTCGCTTCCGAGGTGACGCGCGTGGCGCGCGAGGTCGGCACCGAAGGCAAGCTCGGCGGTCAGGCCCAGGTGTCCGGCGTCGCCGGCACCTGGAAGGACCTGACCGACACGGTCAACGTGATGGCCGCCAACCTGACCGAGCAAGTGCGCGGTATCGTCAAGGTGGTCACCGCCGTCGCCGACGGAGACCTGAAACAGAACCTCACCGTCAAGTCGAAGGGCGAGGTCGCGGCGCTCGCCGAGACCATCAACAACATGACCAACACCCTGGCGACCTTCGCCGACCAGGTGACGACGGTCGCCCGCGAGGTCGGCGTGGAGGGCAGGCTCGGCGGCCAGGCATTCGTCCCGGGCGCCGCCGGCACCTGGAAGGATCTTACCGGCAACGTGAACCTTCTGGCCGCCAACCTTACGACCCAGGTGCGCGCGATCGCCGAGGTCGCAACCGCCGTCACCAAGGGCGACCTGACGCGTTCGATCCAAGTGGAAGCGCGCGGCGAGGTGGCCGAGCTCAAAGACAACATCAACACGATGATCGACAATTTGCGGCTCACGACTGACCGCAACACCGAGCAGGATTGGCTCAAGACCAATTTGGCCAAATTCACCAACATGCTGCAGGGCCAACGCGACCTCGTCACCGTCGGCCGGTTGCTGCTGACCGAGCTAACCCCGCTGGTCAACGCCCAGCTCGGCGTCATCTACCAGGTGGACAGCGAGGAGGATCTAAAATTGCTGTCCGCCTATGCGGATGACGGCGTCGATGGGCATCCGCAGCAGGTCAAGCTCGGCGCCGGCTTGATCGGCCAATGTGCGGCCGATAAGCGCCGCATGCTGATCACCGAGGTTCCGACCAACGCCACGCCCATCGGGTCGGCGCTATTCCGGGCGGTGCCGCAGAACCTGATCGTGCTGCCGGTGCTGTTCGAAAACCAAGTCAAGGCGGTCATCGAGCTCGCATCGATCAGCACCTTTACCCAGATGCAGATCAGCTTCCTCGAGCAATTGACCACCAGCATCGGCATCGTGCTCAACAGCATCGATGCCACGATGCAGACCGAAGGCCTGCTCAAGCAATCGCAGCAACTGGCCGGCGAGTTGCAGGCGCAGCAGAAAGAGCTGCAGCAGACCAACGAGCAGCTCGAGCAGAAGGCCCAGCAGCTCGCCGAACGAAACGTGGAGGTGGAGCGCAAGAACCAAGAGATCGAGCAGGCGCGGCGGGCGCTCGAGGAAAAGGCCACCGAGCTCGCGCTCACGTCGAAATACAAGTCGGAATTCTTGGCCAATATGTCGCACGAGCTGCGCACGCCGCTCAACTCCATCCTCATTCTCGGCCAGCAGCTCACCGACAATCCGGACGGCAATCTGACGCCCAAGCAGGTCGAGTACGGCCGCACCATCCACGGCGCCGGGACCGACCTGTTGAACCTGATCAGCGACATCCTCGATCTGTCGAAGATCGAATCCGGCACCGTTTCGGTCGACGCCGAGGAGATCCTGTTTCCCGATCTTTTGGACATGGTGGCGCGCCCGTTCCGGCATGAGGCCGAAACGCGCAAGCTTTCGTTCGGCGTGCAGATCGATCCGAACATAGGACGCAGCATCACCACCGATCTGAAGCGCCTGCAGCAGGTTCTCAAGAACCTGCTCTCCAATGCCTTCAAGTTCACCGAGCAAGGTGGCGTGCAGCTCACGGTATCGAGCGCGGCGAACGGCTGGACGCCCGGGCATCCGGTGCTGAGTCAGGCCCCCGCGGTCATCGCCTTCGAGGTCTCCGATACCGGTATCGGCATTCCGCTCGAGAAACAGAAGATCATCTTCGAGGCCTTCCAGCAGGCCGATGCGAGCACCAGCCGCAAATACGGGGGCACCGGCCTCGGCCTCGCCATCAGCCGCGAGCTCTCGAACCTGCTCGGCGGCGAGATCCACTTGCGTAGCGCGCCCAGCAAAGGTAGCGCCTTCACCCTTTACCTGCCGGTCAAATATGTTGGTCCCGCGGGCTCGGTCAGGCCACCCGGAATCGGCGGCAGCCCGACGCCGCAGGCGTTGGGAGGCCCGCCGTTGCCTCTGCCCGATCGGCCGGTCGAGCAAATTCCCGACGATCGGCTCGAAATCGAGCCCGGCGACTCGATTCTGCTGATCGTCGAGGACGATCCGCACTACGCCCGCATCATGGTCGATCTTGCGCGCGACAAGGGCTTCAAGGTTCTGGTGGCCGCCCGCGGCGCCGAGGCGCTCGGATTGGCGAAGCAGTTCCAGCCGACGGCGGTCTCGCTCGACGTGTTCCTGCCCGACATGCTCGGCTGGACGGTATTGAGCCAGCTCAAGCAGAACCCGCTGACGAGGCATATCCCGGTTCAGATCATCACGCTCGATGAGGATCGTCAGCACGGCTTGGCGCGCGGCGCCTTCTCGTTCGTCACCAAGCCGACGACCACCGAGGGCGTCGACGCCGCGCTCACCCGCATCAAGGAATTTGCCAAGCCGCGGCGCAAGCGCCTCCTGGTGGTCGAGGACAATCCGGCCGAGCAGCTGAGCATCACCGAGTTGCTCGGCCACGACGACCTCGAGATCGTCACGACGGACACCGGGGCCGGGGGCCTCTCGGCGTTACGCGAGCGCGGCTACGATTGCGTGGTCCTCGATCTGCGCCTGCCCGACATGCCCGGGTTCGAGGTTTTGGAGCAGATCGGCGCCGACCAGGCCTTGTCCGACGTGCCGGTCGTGGTCTTCACCGGACGCGAATTGTCGGCGGAGGAAGACGCCAAGCTGCATACGATGGCCCGCAGCATCGTGGTCAAGGGGGTCGAATCCCCGGAGCGGCTGCTCGATGAGACAGCCTTGTTCCTGCATCGCGTGGTCACTGACCTGCCGTCCGAGAAGCAGCGCATGCTCGAGCGGCTCAACAGCTCGGACGAGGACTTGGTCGGCCGCACCGTGCTTCTGGTCGATGATGACGCGCGCAACATCTTTGCGCTCAGCAGCGTGCTGGAACGGCGCGGGATGCGCGTGCTCGCGGCGACGACCGGCCGCGAGGCCATCGGGCGGGTCGAGTCCACGCCGGACTTGGCCATCGTGCTCATGGACATCATGATGCCCGAGATGGATGGCTATCAGACGATCGGCGTGATCCGGGAGAATCCGGCGTTCCGCCGCCTGCCCATCATCGCCTTGACCGCCAAAGCCATGAAGGGCGATCGCGAGAAATGCTTGGAGGCGGGCGCCTCCGATTACCTGGCCAAGCCGGTCAATACCGAGCAATTGCTCTCGGCGCTGCGCATGTGGCTGCATCGCTGAGCGGGGGGAAAACCCTATGATCGAAAACGACAGGGTCAATATTCTCCTGGTCGACGACCAGCCCAGCAAATTGCTGAGCTACGAGGTCGTGCTGCGGGACCTGGGGGAGACACTGATCAAGGCGACCTCCGCACGCGAGGCGCTGGAGCATCTGCTGCGCAGCGAGATCGCCGTCATTCTGATCGACGTCTGCATGCCGGATCTGGATGGCTTTCAGCTCGCCTCGATGATTCGCGAGCATCCCCGGTTCCAGCAAACAGCGATCATCTTCGTCTCGGCGGTGCTCTTGAACGAGGTCGACTTCCTCCGCGGATACGAAATGGGAGCGGTCGATTACGTGCCGGTTCCGGTCATCCCGGACGTGTTGCGGGCGAAGGTCAAGGTATTTGCCGAGCTTTATCGCAAGACGCGCCAGCTGGAGCAGCTCAACGCCCAGCTTGAAACGCGGGTGCGCGAGCGAACCGCGGAGCTTGAAGCCTCGACCACCAACCTATTGGAGAGCGAGCAGCGGCGCAATCTAGCGCTCGCGGCCGGACAAATGGGCTCCTGGGACTGGGACCTCGTCCGGCGCGACTGCATGTGGGACGAGGGGCAATATCGGATTTTCGGGGTGAACCCGGACAGCTTCAAGGTCACGGTGGAGAACGTCGGCGCGCTGATCGATCCGGAGGACTGGCTTCGGCTGCAGAACATGCTGCGAGGCTTTTCCGGTGACGGCGAGGCGCACCAAACCGAGTTCCGCATCCGTCGTCCCAACAGCGAGGTGCGCTGGTGCATGGGAACGGCGTCGGCACGCGTCGACGCTGCGGGCAAAATCGTTCGCGTGAGCGGCGTCACCGTCGACATTACCGAACGCAAGCGCACCGAGGAGCGTCAGGCGCTGCTGGCGCGCGAGGTCGACCATCGGGCGAAGAACGCGCTTGCAGTCGTGCAATCGATCGTACGGTTGACCCGGTCGGACACCATCAACAACTATGTCTCCGCCGTCGAAGGTCGCATCGGCGCCTTGGCGCGCGCGCACACGCTGCTGGCGCAGTCGCGTTGGGTGGGCGCCGACCTCGCAATGCTGATCGATGAGGAGCTCGCCCCCTATCGGACCGGGGAGCCGGGTCGGATCCGCTCAAGCGGGCCTCCGGCGTCACTCGACCCGCGCACGGCGCAAACGATTGCGCTCGCGGTGCACGAGCTCGCCACCAATGCGGCCAAACATGGCGCGCTGTCATCGATGTCCGGGCGTGTGGCAATTGCTTGGGAGCTGAAGCCGGGATCATTGTCGGTGCACTGGACCGAAACCGGCGGCCCGAGGGTGCAATCGCCGGCTGCGAAGGGGTTCGGCATCAAGGTGATCGTCACAAGCGTTGAGGCGCAGCTCGGCGGCAAGGCGCATTTCGATTGGTGTCCCGACGGTGCGCAGTGCACCTTGACCTTGCCGCACGGCGGCGAGATCGAGCAAACCCCGTCCCTATCCCGCGTCCATTGGCTAACCGAGGACGGCGAGCTCCGACCAGGGCTGACGCGCGGCAAGCAGGTGATGATCGTGGAGGACGAGGCGCTGATCGGGTTGATGATGAAGGACACGCTGACGGAGCTCGGGCTGGCCGTCAGCGGGCCGTACAGCACGTTGAGGGGGGCATTGCGTGCCGCGCATGACGACGACGTGGACTTCGCCATTCTCGACGTCAATCTGGCCGGCGAGTGGGTTTATCCGGTCGCCGACGTGTTAGCTGCGCGCGGGGTTCCGTTCATATTCGTCACCGGCTACGGAGCCGACAGCGTTGATTGCAGATTTGCCCAAGCGCAGATTTTCGAGAAGCCGATCGAACCGAAGCTCCTCGAAACGATATTCGCCGCCCGAATCGAGCCGGCGTTCCGCGGCTCCCCCGCCCGGGCGTCATCGCTCGCGCGCGGCAATCGCTAAATTCAGCGAAACCTGGTATCCGATTACTTCAGTATGTTCCGCAGGAACGATCATGATGCTCGAGCGCGATCTTGAGCTATGGCCGGGAGGATGTTCATGCGAAGGCTTGCACTCTGTTCATGCACCGTGCTGATGCTGCTCGGCATCGGCAGCTTCACCGCGCGCGCGCAATTCCTGGAGTCGCAGCAACTCTCCGACCCGCGGGCCCTGCGGGCCATCCACGAATTGCAGAATCTGATCGCGTACTTGGAGGCCAACCCCTATTACTACGGCGGCCACAAGGAGGCTGCGATCGCCAAGGCGCGAGCGACCATCGACCACCTGCGGGCCGCCATGGGACCAAGGCGTTACTTTTGGTCGCCGCCCGACTGCTGCTACGCCCGTCCGCCGCTTTATTACCGGTGAGCCGGCGCGCTTCGAATCTGAAGCCCTTCGGGCTTGGCGCCGGATCAGCGCGGTAACGGCTCTGGCGGAATACCTATACTCTGCCGATCAATGACCAAGCTGCGGCGCGCCCGACGCGGGTGCGTCCCGACCGAGGCGGCGCGCGGCGAGCCACTGGCCGAACCGATCGAAATAGAGATATATGACCGGCGTCGTGTAGAGCGTCAGGAATTGGCTGATCAGCAGCCCGCCCACGATCGCGATCCCGAGCGGCCGACGGATCTCGCCGCCGTTGCCGAAGCTGAAGGCAAGCGGCACGGCGCCGAGCATGGCCGCCATGGTTGTCATCATGATCGGACGGAAGCGGAGCAGGCAGGCCTGAAAGATGGCATCGCGAGAGTTCATGTTGTGCGAGCGTTTGGCGTCAAGCGCAAAGTCGATCATCATGATCGCGTTCTTCTTAACGATGCCGATCAGCAGGATCACGCCGATCATCGCGATGATGCTGAACTCCGTCTTAAAAACGATCAGCGCCAGCACCGCTCCGACACCGGCGGACGGCAAGGTGGAAAGGATCGTGATCGGGTGGATGTAGCTTTCGTACAAGATGCCAAGCACGATGTATACGGCCGCGAGCGCCGCGGCGATCAGCAGCGGTTCGCTGCTCAGCGATTGCGCAAACAACTGCGCGGTACCGGCGAGGGAACCGTGCACTGAGACCGGCATGTGAAGCGCGTCCACGGCGCGGTTAAGCTCGGCAGTGGCATCGCTGAGCGAGGCACCCGGCTGCAGATTGAACGAGATGGTCGATGCAACGAACGGACCCTGATGGTTCACCGCCAATGGCGTGTTGCCTGGCTGGTAATGCGTGAAGGCAGCGAGCGGAACCATCGATTCCTGGCTGGTGCTGACGGCAGCGCCGGTTGATGTTCCGCCCTTGCCGGTATTGGCCAGCGCGTTGGTTGCGGCGTTGCGCGCCGAGTTGTTCAGCGTGCTCGTCGCCGCAGCGGTCGTCGCGCTTGATGTGCCTGTCTTGCCCGAGGATGTTGACCGAGCGCTGCTCGAGACCGTCCCGGCAGGCGCATTTGTCGTCGCCGTTCCGCTCGGATTGGCTCCCGACGTGCTGACGTAGATGTCCTTGAGCATCGAGGAACGCTGTGTGTAGCGCGGATCGACCTCCATGACCACGTGATACTGATTGAGCGCACTGTAGATGACCGAAACTTGGCGCTGCCCGAACGCATCATAGAGCGTGTTGTCGATCTGCACCGGCGTGACCCCGAGCCGGGAGGCGGTGTCACGGTCGATCACAACGTCGCTCTCCAGCCCTTTCTGCTGCTGATCCGAGCTGACATCGGTGAGGACGGTGCTGCGCTGAAGCGCATCCATCAGCTTTTGCGCCCAGGTATATAGCTCATCCGTATTGTCGGCTTGCAAAGTGTATTGAAAGGCGGCATCGCTCTGGCGCCCGCCGGCACCGCGGAAATCCTGAACGCTCACGAGGGTCAGCCGGCCGCCCGGCACTTGGTTGAGCTGCGGGCGCAGGCGCGCCACCACCTGGTCCGCGGTCACATCGCGGTCCGACAACGACTTCAGAGAGACGAAGACGGAGCCCGTATTGATCTGCGACAGGCCACCGCCGCTCCCCGCGCCGGTGTAGCCCACGACGCTGTCCACCGCCGGATCGTTTTGGACGATCGACATCATCTGGACGAGCTTGCGGCTCATGGCCTGGAACGAAACGCTCTGGTCGGCCCGCAGAATGCCGATCAACCGGCCAGTGTCTTGCTGCGGAAACAGCCCATAGGGCACGATCGCAAACAGCACGACGTTCAGGCAGACCGTGGCGAACAAGATCAGCATGACGAGCCCGCCGTGGCCCAGGGCCCAGCCGAGGGTGCGCTCGTAGCCGCCGAGGATCCGGTCGAACATGCTGCGCCGGCGCAGCCCCGCCGGCGCCGGCGGCCGCGCCCGTAGAATCAGCGCGCACATCATCGGCGTAGTCGTGAGCGATATGACCAGCGATATGATGATCGCCAGCGACAAGGTGAGCGTGAACTCGCGGAAGAAGCGGCCGAGTATTCCACCCATCAGCAGGATCGGCAGGAATACCGCGACGAGCGACACCGTGATCGACAGGACCGTGAATCCAACCTCGCGCGCGCCGCGTAACGCCGCCTCGAGGCGCGGGACTCCGGCATGCAGGTGGCGGGAGATGTTTTCGAGCACGACGATCGCATCGTCGACCACAAAACCCGTGGCGATGGTCAGCGCCATCAGCGAGAGATTGTCCAGGCTGTAGCCCAGCAAATACATCGCCGCGAAGGTGCCGATGATCGAGACCGGAACCGCGATGCTGGGAATGATCGTAGCCCGTATATCGCCTAAGAACAGGAACACGACGATCGTGACCAATGCGACCGCAATCAACAACGTTATCTGCGTGTCGTGCAGCGAGGCGCGGATGGTGATCGAACGATCGATGGCAACGTTGAGCTCCACGTCGGCCGGCATCGCCGCCTTCAGGGGGGGCAGCTCGGCTCTGACCCGGTCCACGGTCTCGATGATGTTGGCGCCGGGCTGAGCGGAAAGAATCACCAGCACGGAAGGCTTGCCGTTGGCCATACCCAGATTGCGCAGGTCCTCGACCGAATCCTGCACGTCACCCACATCCGACAGGCGGACGGCGGCGCCGTTACGATAGGCGACGACGAGGGGCACGTAGTCCGCGGCGTGGCTCGCCTGGTCGTTGGTGTAGATCTGGTAGTGCTTGTCCCCGTCCTCGAGCGCCCCCTTTGGACTGTTGGCATTGGCGGACGCGAGCGCGGCGCGGACATCCTCGAGCCCGATGCCGTATTTGAACAAGGCCTGCGGGTTGAGCTCCACGCGGACCGCCGGAAGGGCGGCCCCGCCGATGATGACTTGGCCGATGCCGTTCAGCTGCGACAAGCGCTGTTGCAAGACGTTGCTGGCGGCATCGTACAACTGACCCCGCGTGAGCGTCTTCGACGTCAATGCAAGGATGAGGATCGGGGCGTCGGCCGGGTTGACCTTGCGATAGGTGGGATTGGTGCGCAGGCTGACGGGGAGGTCGACGCGGGCGGCGTTGATCGCTGCCTGCACGTCACGCGCCGCGCCGTCGATGTCGCGGTCGAGTCCGAACTGCAGCGTGATGCGCGTCTGTCCGATCCCGCTTGACGAGGTCATCTCCGTGACATTGGCGATCTGGCCGAGATGCCGTTCGAGCGGGGCTGCGACAGTGGTCGCCACCGTGTCCGGGCTTGCCCCAGGCAGTTGGGCGTTGACCGTAATGGTGGGAATGTCGACCTGCGGCAACGGAGCAACGGGCAGCTTCGAATAGGCGAGCGCCCCCGCAAGCGCAATCCCGATCGTCAACAGGGTCGTGGCCACCGGCCGCAGGATGAACGGCGCGGAGATGTTCATTCCGCCGCCCCGGCCGCGGCCAGCGGAGTCGGCGGCCGCCGCCCGGTCAGCCGCACCGCCAGCCGATCAAAGTACAGGTAGATGACCGGGGTCGTGAACAGGGTCAGCATCTGACTGACGATCAGGCCGCCGACGATCGCGACCCCCAGCGGATGGCGCAGCTCGGAGCCCGTGCCGGTCCCGAGCATCAGCGGCAGCGCGCCCAGGATCGCCGCCATCGTCGTCATCATGATCGGGCGGAAGCGCAGCAGACAGGCCTGATAGATGGCATCGCGCGGCGCGCGCCCCTCGACCCGCTCGGCCTCGAGCGCAAAGTCGATCATCATGATCGCATTCTTCTTGACGATGCCGATCAGCAAGATGATGCCGATGATGGCGATGACGTCGAGATCGTAACCCAGAAGCATCAGAGTGAGCAGAGCGCCGATGCCCGCCGAGGGCAACGTCGAGAGAATGGTGATGGGGTGGACGAAGCTCTCATAGAGCACGCCCAGCACGATATACATCGTCGCCACCGCGGCAAGAATGAGGAACAGCTCATTGCTCAGTGAGGCTTGAAAGGCCGCCGCCGCCCCCTGAAAGGCGGTGACGAAACTGTCCGGAAGACCTACGTCCTTCTCGACGCGCTCGATCGCATCGACCGCCGCGCCGAGCGAATTGCCGGAGGCGACATTGAACGAGATCGTGGTCGCCGGGAATTGCCCGAAATGCGTGATCAGCAACGGACCAGGCCGCTGCTCGACATGCACGATCGCGGAGAGCGGCACCTGTGCGTTCGTCGTCGACGACGCCGACGGCAGGTAGATCGAGGACAGGCTGTCCACGGTGCTCTGCAGCGAGGGGTCGGCCTCCAGAATCACGCGATGCTGATTCGATTGCGTGTAGATGGTCGACACGATGCGCTGGCCAAACGAGTCGTAAAGTGCGTTGTCGACGGTCGCCGGCGTTATGCCGAAGCGCGCGGCCGTTGCTCGGTCAATGACCAAGTCGACCGCCAGTCCCTGCTGCTGCATGTCGCTCGCGACGTCGGTGATCTCGGGCAACTCGTTCAGCCGCTGCATCAACTTGGGTACCCAAGTTGCGAACTCCGTGGGATTGGCGTCCTCGAGGACGAAGTGATATTGTGAGCGGCTGACGCTGGCGTCGATGGTCAGATCCTGCACCGGCTGCATGTAAAGCCGTATGCTGGCGACGCCTGAAACCTCCTGCTGCAGGCGGCGAACGATCTCGGCGGCGCTGAGGCTGCGCTGGTCGTGCGGCTTCAGGTTGATGAGGAACCTGCCGTTGTTCAGCGTCGCATTTTGGCCGTCGACGCCGATGAACGAGCTCAGGCTTTCGACATCCGGATCTTTCAGAACGGCCTCGGCCAACTGATTCTGCAGAACGGCCATGGCTGCATAAGAGACGCTTTGTGGCCCTTCCGAGATCCCTTGGATCATGCCGGTATCCTGCACCGGAAAGAACCCTTTGGGGATTTCGACATAAAGCAGCCCGGTCAGGCCGACCGTCAGGATCGCCACAAGGAGCGTGAGCGGCTGATGGTCAAGCACGACGTTCAGCGCGCGACCGTATTGCGAAATCATCCAATTGAAGGCACGCTCGGCCGTGAGGTCGAAGGAATTTCGCTCTGTCTCCGGCCGGTGCCGGATCAGCTTGGCGCACAGCATCGGCACGAGGGTAAGCGACACGATCGCCGAAATGACGATCGTGACCGCGAGCGTAATGGCAAATTCGTGAAAGAGGCGGCCTACCACGTCGCCCATGAAGAGCAGCGGTATCAAGACCGCGATCAGCGAGACGGTGAGCGAAATGATGGTGAAGCCGATTTGCTCGGAGCCCCGGAGCGCCGCCTCCAAAGGGCGCATGCCTTGCTCGACGAAGCGCGAGACGTTCTCGATCATGACGATCGCATCATCGACGACGAAACCGGTCGAGATCGTCAGCGCCATCAAAGATAGATTGTCGAGACTGAAGCCCAAGAGATACATGATGGCGAGCGTTCCGACGAGCGACAGCGGCACTGAAAGGCTCGGGATGATCGTCGCCGGCAGGGTGCGCAAGAACACAAAAATCACGAGCACGACGAGGACCACGGCAAATCCCAGCTCGATCTCCACATCGTTGACCGAGGCGCGGATGGTGGTCGTGCGGTCGCTCAGCGGGGTGACCTCGACCGCGGCAGGCAGGGTCGCAATGATTTGCGGCAGCAGCGCCTGAATTCCGTTGACCACCTTGATGACGTTGGCCCCTGGCTGACGTTGGACGTTGAGGATGATGGCCGGGGTGGTGTCGGACCAGGCACCGAGCTTGGTGTTCTCGGGGCCGCTGACCGCGTGCGCGATGTCCGACAGCCTGACCGGGGCGCCATTGTGATACGCGACGACGATGCTGAGGTACTGCTGGGCGTTAGTCACCTGATCATTGGCATTGATGGTGGACGCCTGCGTTGGTCCGTCGAAAGTGCCTTTGGGCGTATTGACATTGGCGTTGCCCATGCTGGTGCGAATGTCGTCGATGTTCAGCCCATAGGCGGCAAGCGCTTGCGGGTTGACCTGGATGCGCACCGCCGGCCGTTGGCCGCCGCTGATGCTGACGAGCCCAACGCCGGCCTGTTGGGAAATCTTCTGCGCGAGCCGCGTCTCGCTCAACTCTTCCAGGTCCGTCAACGCCATGCTCTTCGAGGTGACCGCAAGGGTCATAATCGGCGCGTCTGCCGGATTGACCTTGGCGTAAACCGGCGGCACCGGCAGATCGCTGGGCAGCAGATTGCCCGCCGCGTTGATCGCGGCTTGGACCTCTTGCTCGGCCACGTCGATGTTTAGATCGAGACTGAACTGCAGCGTGATAACCGAGGCCCCGGCCGAGCTTGCCGAGGTCATCTGGTTGAGACCGGGCATTTGGCCGAACTGCCGTTCAAGCGGCGCGGTAACCGAGGACGTCATCACTTCCGGGCTCGCGCCCGGATAGAAAGTCTGCACCTGGATCGTCGGATAATCGACCTGCGGAAGCGTTGACAGGGGTAGGAAGGTGAACGCGACCGCGCCGGCCAGCATGATCGCAGCCATTAGCAGCGACGTTCCGACCGGCCGCAGGACGAAAGGCTCCGAAACGTTCATCGAATCGTTTCCCGATTCGCCGCGTCGGGAGGCGACGCCCCCACCCTACTGGGCTCTCCGGCGACCGCGCGGATTCTGGGGATCGGCCGGATTCGAGCCTTGTCCGTCCGGCGCAGCCTGTGACGCCCCACCTGCTTTGCCGGGGATGGTCACGCGCGCCCCGTCGCGTAAGCGATCAGCCCCGTCAACCACCACCTGGTCACCGGCGGAGAGGCCGGAATTGACGGCGACCATATCCCCGTCCGTTGGCCCGAGCGTGACCGACTGGACGGAGACGGTACTATCGGCGTTGATCTTGTAGACGTAGGCGCCGGGCGCGCCACGCTGCACCGCCGCGGTCGGAGTGGTGACGACATCCTTCATCGTCCTGATCAGAAGCTGCACGTTGACGAACTGACTGGGAAACAGCTTCGGAAATAGCTTATCGTCCGAATTGTCGAACAGCGCACGCAGTTTTACCGTGCCAGTCGTGGGGTCGACCTCATTATCGAGCGTGGTCACCTGGCCGACCGCCAGCTGTTGGACGTTGGCGCGGTCGTAGGCCGTGACCTGAAGCGCCACCCCGTTCTTGAGCTGCGCCATTATTTCCGGCAAATTGTCCTCGGGCGTGAAAAAGATGACCGAGATCGGTTGCAGCTGCGTGATCATGACGATCCCGGTGGCGTCGCTCGTCTGCACAAGGTTGCCGGCATCGACCAGACGCAGTCCCAGACGACCATCCACCGGCGAGACGATGTGGCAATAGGTAATGTTAAGTTTTTGCTGGTCGATCAGTGCCTTATCGTTGTTTACGGTCCCTTGCGCCTGCTGCACGACATAAATCTGATTCTCCGCCTGCTGCTTGGCAATCGAGTCCTGCTTGAGCAGCGTCGAGTAGCGCACCAGATCCGCCTTGGCCTGATCGAGCAGTCCTTGATCGTGCAGCAGCTGGCCCTCGTACTGCGCCTGCAAGTACTGATAGGGCCGCGGGTCGATCTGCGCCAGAAAATCGCCTTTCTTGACGATTTGGCCTTCCTTAAACGCCACCTCGGTAAGTGGTCCGTTGATTTGCGTATGCACCGTTACGGTGGCAAGGGGGGTGACCGTCCCCAAGGCATTGATGATGACCCGAATGTCGCCTTTGCCGATGGTCGCGACGCCGACCGGCTGTGGCGCGCCCTGGGCAGAGCGAGCGCTGCGCGGCGCCGGGGCGCGGGGCGAATGGAGCACCAAATACACGCCGTACACCAGGCCAACCGCAACGATCAGACCGAGGGCCAGCCGCACCCTGGGCCACAGGCGGCTTTTGACCGGCGGCTTCGGACCGGTCGGAACGTATAGTTCCGGCTCGGCGCCGTGCTGGGGGTAGGTCCGGTTGGTGGTCTCGTCCATAGTTCACCAGGATACTGTGGGCGCAGGCCTCTTGCCTAATGAAAATTTCCTCATCCGCACGGCGTGGCAAGACCCGATCCCGCCGCGAATCAGAATTCCCCAAGTATATTCGGCCCAACCGCACCACTTCCACAGCGTACCGACCCCATTGCCGCCGACACAACTTCACCTCATCCGAAGGTTCTCTGCAGAACCGAGCGTTTTCGCCCCCATCTCCAGATCAGCCCGGTAATCAACAGGTTACGCCGAGAGCGGGCCTATGCCGAGAGACAGTATCGTTGGCCTTTCCGCGGCCAGACCGCGGCACATCGACCGGCCATGAAATCGTGGGCCGAAAGTCGAGCGATCGCGACCGCCAAGAACTGTTCAAATAAGACCGATTCTCTACAGTTGGGGCAGTAACGAGAACGCCTCTTGCATCTCGGCCTGTGTCGGCAATAGCGACGTGTCCCAGAGTCCGCCCAGATCTTCGATCAGGGTGACGCTCGCGATGAAAAGATTCTGCTTATAGGTCAATGCCAATTGCTCGTCGGCAAGCAAGGTTGCTTGCGCGGTGACGACGGTGGTGAAGGCGACGATGCCAGCCTGGTATTGATTGAGGTACACGTCAACGGCTTCGCGCGCCGCCTTTACGGCCTGCAACTGAACCTTGAGCGCCTGCGTAGACACACGTATAGCGGACAGCTCGTCCTCCACCCCCTGGAAGGCGATTAATACGGTTTGGCGATAATTGGCCACGCTCTCCCAATAGACCGCACGCGCGGCATCCAGATCGGCAGAGCGCAACCCACCATCGAACACCGTTTGCGCCGCCGCCGCGCCGAGCGACCAAACTTCATTGGCCACATTGAACGGAAGCGGCCGACTGCCGCTAAACCCGACCAGCCCGGACAAGCTGATGGTCGGATAGAAGGCAGCGACCGCGACGCCGATCAGTGCGTTCTGTTGCTGCATAGTGCGTTCGGCCGCCGCGATATCGGGGCGCCGCTCCAGCAACGAGGATGGGATGGTGACCGGAATATTCGGGATGGAGTTGGCGAGGGCGCGCCGCGCCAGCGTCAACTCGGCCGGCGGCTTGCCGATCAACATCGCGATCGCGTGCTCGAATTGCGCGCGCTGGACTTCGACATTGATAGCCATAGCCTGCACATTGAACAGCTGCGTCTCCGCCGCGATCACGTCGGCCCGCGTGACGATGCCGCCCGGTCCCCCGGCGGGGCAATGTCGGTCCTTTGTGAGGGTCGCGCCGGGGCAATATTGGTGCTCTGTGATCTCAAGGGTCCGTTTGTATTCCTTCGCGGTTTTGTCGAGCAGCATGCGCAGCGAATCGGCGGCCCGCAGGTTAAAATAGGCGATGGCGAGTTGGGCTTGCGCCGAAAGCTTGGCGTTGGCGAGGTCGGCCGCGCTTACCTGAGCGGCGGAGGTATTGGCCTCGATCTGACGGCGGATGCTGCCCCAGACGTCAAGGGTCCAGGCGGCGTTGGCCTGAGGGTTATAGGTGGTCGTTGTGGTGGCGACGCCACCGCCGCCAACCGCGGCGCCCGAATGGCTGCGGGTGACGCTGTAATTCGCCGTTACGGTCGGAAACAGCCCCGCTTGCGCCTCACGAATAACCGCGCGGGCTTGCTCATAGGCCGCGGCCGAGGCGGCAACGGTCTGATTCGAAATCTCGATCTGCCGGGCGAGGCCATTGAGCGCCGTGTCCTTATAGATGGACCACCATGCGCCGCGCTCGACCGTGTCGCTCGGCGTCGCGACTTTCCAGCCCTTCAATTCCTTGAATTTCTCAGGAACCGGCGCCGGCGCGCGCGCATAGTCGGGACCGACGGTGCATGCGGCGAGTTCCAGGCTGACAGCTAAACCGAACAGGGCGAAACGGGATTTCGCCTGCGGCGCCGAACGAAGGCCGCCGCGAACCCCTCGCCGAATACGATCGATACCCCGACGCAACGCAGACACCACTTCACCCCAAGTACGCGCGCGAGCGATACGGTCCTACTCCGCCGCCCGGCATCTGCCGTCCAGCACACCCATCACAGTTGCGCGCTACTTATCCCCACAATCCAGAACGGGGGGCACCATGCCCCACCCTTCCGGCAAGATCAACACCGTTGCGGTATCAGATTGCCGCGCGATAGAGGCTTCCCACAGACGCCTCGCCGATAAGTGGAATCCCCTAGATGCGCCATCACGCTTCATTGACCAACGGGCGATAATATTGTCACATCTTCCCCGTGCGCGACGCCCGCGCCGGACCATCTTCATTCCATGGGGCTAAGATGGCTCGGCGGGGTTTCTTGGCATGGAGGGCTCGGCCGACAAAGACCAGCCGAGCATTTAGTGCTGGAGCGCCGTGGCTCGCGATTTGGCGCGGATTAAACTTTCTTTAATGCCCCAGCAATGTTCACGATAGGTCGGGTGGGCACATTAACAGTGGGCCACAGAGTCCGATAGGTGAGGCAATATGGCCAACGGCACGAACAGACTTGGCGATCTTGGCGATCGATCGGCGGGCGGACGCAAACGGCGTCTGTTTTGGCTCGCCTTCGCCGGCGCGCTCATGGTCGCCGTCGTGGCCGCAGGCGCCACCTGGCATCACATCTCGGCGCAGGCGCAGCAAAACGCCGCCAAGCGGCCACCGCCCACCCTGCCGGTCACGGTCGCCCGGGTCGAGCGTCGGGATGTTCCCGTCTACTTGGAGGCGCTCGGCACGGTGCTAGCGCTTAATACCGTTGCGATCCGCGCTCAGGTCGACGGCAAGTTGCAGTCGGTGAACTTCGTCGAAGGTCAGGAAGTGCATCGGGGCGACACCCTTGCCATCATCGATCCGCGGCCGTTCCAGGCGTCCCTTGACCAGGCGGTCGCCAAGAAGGCGCAGGACAAGGCTCAGTTGATCGCTGCCGAGAAAGACCTCACCCGCTTCAAGACGCTGGTGGTGAAGAGCTTCGAAACCCAGCAGAACGTCGATTTGCAACAGGCAAAAGTTGATGCGACCAAGGCGACGATCGATGCCGACCAGGCCGCAATCGAGGGGGCGGAAACCCAGCTTAGCTATACCACGATCACCGCGCCGATCGACGGGAAGGTGGGATTTCGCCTCGTCGACGCCGGCAACATCATCCACGCCAGCGACGTGACCCCCCTCACGGTCTTGACCCAGGTACGACCTTCCGTCGCCGTGTTCACGCTGCCGCAGAAGAACCTGACCGACATCTACGACGCGACCTTGCGCGGGCCGGTGCAGGTGCTGGCCTTCGACCAGGACAATGTGCGGCAGCTCGCAACCGGGGTATTGTTGCTGATCGATAACCAGATCGATCAGACGACGAGCACGATCCGCCTCAAGGCCCAATTTCCGAATGACGATAACCGGCTTTGGCCGGGCCAGTTCGTGCGGGTGCGAATCTTGGCACAGACGAGCAAGGGCGCCCTGACCATGCCGACCGCTGCGGTGCAACGCGGTCCGCTCGGCCAATACACCTGGGTGGTCAAGGACGATGGCACCGTCGATCAGCGGCCGATCGAGACGACCATGATCAACACCGATCTCAGCATTGCGACCAAAGGCCTGTCCGGCGGCGAACGCGTCGTCATCAACGGGCAATACCGGCTACAGCCAGGAACGCGCGTCGACGCCACGTCGCCGGCCTCCGCCGATGCCGCGGACCGGACGCGTTCATGAATATATCCGAACCTTTCATCAGGCGCCCGATCGCCACGTCGTTGATCATGGGCGCCTTGGCGATGGTTGGCGTCGTGGCGTTTCCGCTGTTGCCGGTGGCCCCGCTGCCGCAGGTCGACTTTCCCACCATCCAGGTCACCGCTCAGCTCACCGGCGCCAGTCCCGAGAATATGGCGTCCGCCGTCTCGGCTCAGCTTGAGCGGCAATTCGGACAGATCCCCGGCGTCGCTCAGCTGACCTCGGTGAGCGTGCTCGGATCATCGAACATCACGCTGCAATTCGACCTCGACCGCAATATCGATGCGGCGGCCCAAGACGTGCAAGCAGCCATCACGGCCGCCGGGCGCTACCTGCCGCAGAATCTGACGGTGCCGCCCACCTACAGAAAGGTGAATCCCGCCGATTCACCGATCATGATTCTCGGCGCATACTCCGATACGTTGCCATTGTACACCGTGGATAACTTTGCCGACACCATAGTGGCACAACAGATCTCGCAGATCGCCGGTGTCGCTCAGGTCGTCATCGGCGGCGAGCAAAAGCCGGCCATCCGCGTGCAGACGGATCCCGCCAAGCTCGTCGCCCGCAATCTCACGCTCGAGGACGTCCGCACCGCGATCGTCAGCACCACGACGATCGCCGCCAAGGGGAGCATCAACGGCCCGCGGCAGAGCTTCACCATCGCGGCGAACGACCAACTGGACCGAGCGGCTCCCTACAACGACGAGATCGTCGCCTACCGAAACGGCGCGCCGGTGCGAATCCGCGACGTGGGCCAAGCCATCGACGCGGCCCAGGACTTCACCATCGCGGCTTATCAGAACACCAAGCCCGCCGTGATACTGATCGTGTTCAAGCAGCCTGGCGCCAATGTCATCCAGACGGTCGACGCCATCAAAGCGGCGATGCCGCGGTTCTACTCGGTGCTTCCGCCCGGCATGAAGATCGACACTATTCTCGATCGTACCGAGACCATCCGCGCCTCCGTGACCGACGTCGAGTTCACTTTGGCCCTGACCATCGGCCTGGTGGTGCTGGTCATTCTTCTGTTCCTGCGCAGCCTGCGGGCGACGCTGATCCCCGGGGTGGTTGTGCCGCTGTCGCTGTTGGGCGCTACCGCCATCATGTATCTATCCGGGTACAGCCTCGATAATCTATCGCTGATGGCGATGACCATCGCGGTCGGCTTCGTCGTCGATGACGCTATCGTCGTGGTGGAGAACATCCACCGCCACCTCGAGGCGGGCACTTCGCCGATCAATGCCGCGCTCAAAGGGGCAAGCGAGATCGGCTTCACGGTGCTGTCGATCAGCATCTCGCTCGTCGCTGTGTTCATCCCGCTGTTGCTGATGAGCGGCATCATCGGCCGGCTCTTTCGCGAATTCGCGATGACTGTGACGTGGTGCATCGTCGTCTCCCTGATCGTATCATTGACGCTGACGCCGATGATGTGCTCGCGCTTTCTGGTCCGCGAGGGTGAGCAGCACGGGCGCCTCTATCGCATCGTCGAGCGCGGATTCGAGGCGATGATCGACTTCTACCGGCGCACGCTCGACATCGCGCTGCGGCACCAGCCGCTCACCCTGTTCATATTCTTTGCGACGATGGTGGCTACCGGCGTCATGTTTGTCACGGTGCCGAAAGGTTTTTTTCCCACCCAAGACGTAGGCATCATATCCGGGGTCTCAGAGGCGGCTGAGGATGTCTCGCCGTTCGAGATGAAGCGCCTACAGCTCGAGCTTGCCAAGATCATCGAGCAAGATCCCGACATTGGCTCCTTCGCTTCGTTCTTCGGCAGCGGCTACGGAAACCCCTTGAATACCGGCCGCTTCTATATCGGCCTCAAGCCGCGCGACGAACGCTCGGCAACAGCCATGGACATCATCAATCGCTTGCGCCCGAAGCTTGCACGCGTCAAGGGCGTGATCGTCTTTCTGCAGCCGGCCCAAGACATCACCGTCGGCGGACGCATAGCGCGCGGCCTCTACCAATACACGCTGCAGGACGCCAATATCGACGAGCTCAACAGCTGGACGCCGCGCTTGCTCGAAAGGCTGAAGCCTTTACCCGAATTGGCCGACGTGACGAGCGATCTGGCGACGAACGCCCCGCTGATGACGGTGAGCATCAATCGCGACGCCGCCGAGCGGTTCGGCATCCAGGCGCAAGCTATTGACGACACGCTCAACGACGCGTTCGGGCAGCGGCAGGTCACCCAGTATTACACGCAAACCAATGCATACTTCGTGGTCCTCGAAGTGCTGCCTGGCTTGCAGGCCGACCCGTCGACGCTCAACCTCCTGTACGTCAAATCGCCGCTCACCGGCCAGCTGGTGCCGCTATCGACCTTGGTGAACGTGGATACCAACAAGGTCGGATCGCTGGCGATCTCGCATCAAGGCCAGTTCCCGGCCGCGACCATCACCTTCAACTTGCGGCCGGGCGTTGCCCTGGGCCAGGCAGTCGATGCGATCAATCGCGCCGCCGTGGATATCGGCATGCCGGGAAGCGTCCTCGGAAGCTTCCAAGGCAACGCGCAGGCGTTTCAGGCCTCGCTGTCGAGCGAGCCCTACTTGATCGCCGCAGCCCTGTTGGTCATCTATGTGATCCTCGGCGTGCTCTATGAAAGCTATATTCACCCGCTGACGATCCTGTCGACATTACCGTCCGCCGGTGTAGGCGCCCTGCTGGCCTTGTGGGCCGGTGGATACGACCTCTCGGTGATCGGGATCATCGCCATCATCCTTTTGATCGGCATCGTCAAGAAAAACGGAATCATGCTCGTCGACTTCGCCATCACGCGCGAGCGCGAGGGCCTATCCCCCGAGCAGGCGGTCCGAGAAGCCTGCCTGCTTCGCTTCCGTCCGATCCTGATGACCACCATGGCGGCGCTGCTGGGTGGCGTGCCGCTCATGCTGGGAACAGGATCGGGATCAGAGCTGCGCCAACCGCTCGGCGTCGCCATGGTCGGCGGACTGGCGTTGAGCCAGGTCCTGACCCTCTACACGACACCCGTCGTCTACCTCTATCTGGATCGGCTGCAGAACTGGCTGCGCGGCGAGCGGCATCCGCGGACTGCGCAAGAAGAGCCGGTCCTGGCGGCGGCCGAGTAAAAGAGGGAAGGTCACGTCCGCGCCACTTCGCCGGAACGTGCACCAAAGCATGATCTCGAAAAGTGGCTACCGGTTTTC
The DNA here is from genome assembly GCA_052148715.1 of Xanthobacteraceae bacterium. GTDB lineage: Bacteria > Pseudomonadota > Alphaproteobacteria > Rhizobiales > Xanthobacteraceae > JBKQHQ01. Next base: position 36,169 of record JBKQHQ010000025.1, read on the forward strand.
GGAAATGTTCATGCTCCAACAATATGATAGAGCGCGATGACTATTCGAAGAAAAGTCATCGTGCGCTAGGCGCGTCATGAACTCAGCGGCCGTGTCGCCGAAAGAAATTCTGCTTCCAACCTCGCTCGTCGGCTCTTACCCGCAGCCGGATTGGCTGATCGATCGCGAGCGGCTCGGCCACCGGTTGCCGCCGCGCGTTCGGGCGCAGGAGCTCTGGCGCATCGCGCCGCAATGGCTGCAGGAGGCGCAAGACGACGCCACGCTTGTCGCCATTCGCGATCAGGAGCGCGCGGGCCTCGACATCATCACGGATGGGGAGATCCGGCGGGAGAGCTACTCAAATCAGTTTGCAACCGCCCTTGCCGGCGTCGACATCGAAAATCCGGCCACCGTTCCTAGTCGCACCGGACGCCCCGATCAGGTTCCGCGCATCGTCGGCAAGATCGCCCGCAAGCACCCCGTCGCCGTCGCGGATCTAAAATTCCTGCGGCGCAACACGCAGCGGATGGTCAAGATGACGGTGCCGGGCCCATTCACCATGAGCCAGCAGGCGAAGGACGAATTCTACGATGACGAGCAAGCGGCGGCGATGGACTACGCGGCGGCCGTCAATGAGGAGATTTTGGATCTGTTCGCGGCCGGCGCCGACGTGGTGCAGATCGACGAGCCCTATATGCAGGCCCGTGCCGACAAGGCGCGGCAGTTCGGCCTCGCCGCGCTCGACCGTGCGCTCGACGGCGTGCGCGGCACGACCGCCGTGCATCTGTGCTTCGGCTATGCGGCCATCGTGCGGCAAAAACCCACGGGCTATTCCTTTCTCCCCGAACTGGAGCAAAGCAAGGTCCGGCAGGTCTCGATCGAAACCGCGCAGCCGCAACTCGATTGCTCGGTTTTGGCGCGCCTACCGTCGAAGACCATCGTGCTCGGCGTGATCGATCTTGCCGACGCAACGATCGAGAGTCCGGCGACGGTTGCGGAGCGCATCCGCCGGGCGCTCCCTTACGTCGCCGCCGACCGTATTGTCGTTGCTCCGGATTGCGGCATGAAATACCTGCCGCGCGACATAGCCTTTGCGAAGCTCGCGGCGATGGTGGAAGGGACGAAGCTCGTCCGGGCGGAACAGCTTACACGGTGAATGCCTGCAGCGCCGAAAGGCATTGCGGGCACTGCCCGCCGGCGTCAAAATGGAGCGAAAGCAGGCCGGTTCATGAGCCTTTACGCACTGCAGAAGCTGATCCGCGACGTCAACCGCAATCCAAGCCGCCGCGAGGCCTATTTCGCGGCGCCGGAGACCTTTGCGCAAGGCTACGACCTGACCGCGCATGAGCGCCAGGCCTTGCTGGCTCTGGACATCACGGCGCTCTACGCGATGGGGGTGCACGGCCTGCTCCTGCGACCGTTCACGCTGCTGCGGCAAATGCCCGAGCCCGACTATCTGAAGGCGATCCGAGGAGAATAGCATGCCGATCACCTTCGCCTGCGCGACGAGCCACGCGCCCGGCATCAAGGCGTGGGCGGACGCTGCGCCTGCGCAGCAGAAGAACCGCGTCTACGCCGCCTTCGACCGGCTGCGGGGCGAGCTGGCCGCAAGCGGCACCGAGGCTCTGGTGCTGCTGACCTCGGAGCATTGGGCGAACTTCTTCCTCGACCATATCGGCGCCTTCTGCGTCGGCCGGGCGGAGCACTATCGCGGGCCCGTCGAGCCTTGGCTCAAGATCGAGAAGACCAAGGTTCCCGGCGATCCGGCGCTTGCGGCCGAGATCCTCGACGCGAGCTACGAGAATGGTTTTGAGCCGAACTTCGCCTACGAGCTGGAATTCGACCACGGCACCATGATCCCGCTGCACTTTCTACGGCCGGAGATGGATCTCCCGGTCACGCCGGTCATGTTCAACACGCTGGCCTCACCGCGGCCCAGCGCGCGGCGTTGCCTGGCGTTTGGTCGCGTGATCGGCGAGGTTGCGGCGCGATCGCCGAAGCGTATCGGACTCGTTGCGACCGGCGGCCTGTCGCACGATCCGGGCGAGCGCAACCACGGCGTCATCGACACCGCGTTTGATCATGCGTTTCTCACCGCGATGGCGCAGGGGAATGCGGAACGGCTCGCCGGCTACACCAGGTCGGAATTTGCGGCAGCAGGCGCCGGCGCCTACGAGCTGCTGAGCTGGATCGCACTGGCGGGAGCGCTGGGCGGGCGCAAGGGCGAGGTGGTAGCTTATGAAGCCGTCAAGCCGTGGGCGACCGGGGTCGGGTTGGTGACCTTCGCCGGCGCGATGGCCGCTTGAGCATCACGGGGCTGAACATGGCAGAGCAGCGGATCACATTCAAATCAGACGGTCTGAACATCGCCGGCGTCGTGCGGGTGCCGGCAGGCGTGGCGGCGGGCGAGCGGCGGCCGGCTTTCATCGTCCTGCACGGCTTCGGCAGCAACATGACGTCCAGCAACGTGCAGCAGCCGTGCGCCATGCTGGAGAAGCTCGGCTATGTGACCTTGCGCTTCGATATGCGCGGCTGCGGCCAAAGCGAGGGCGAGAAGGGGCGCGTCATCTGCCTCGAGCAAGTGACGGACACGCGCAATGCGCTAGGCTTCCTTGCCGAACACAAGCAGGTCGATCCCGGACGCATCGCGCTCCTCGGCTCGAGCTTCGGGGCGGCGGTGTCGGTCTATACCGGCGGCGTGGACCCGCGCGTCGCCGCGGTCATTTCGTCCGGCGGCTGGGGTGACGGCGAGCGCAAGTTCCGCGGCCAGCATCCAACCCCGGAAGCCTGGGCCAAATTCACGGCGATGCTGGAAGAAGGCAAGCGCCATCGCGCGCGCAGTGGCCAGTCATTGATGGTGCCGCGCTACGACATCGTGCCGATCCCCGAGCACTTGCGCAGCCACGTCGTCCCCGGCTCGATCCAGATGTTTCCGGCCGAGACCGCGCAAAGCATGTATGATTTCCGCGCCGACGATGTGGTCGGCCAGATCGCGCCGCGGCCATTGCTGCTGCTGCATTCGTCGACGGACTCGGTGACGCCGACCGAGCAATCGATCGAGATGTTCCGTCGCGCCGGGCAACCCACCGATCTGCATCTCTTTGCCGAGACCGACCATTTCATGTTTGCCGACGAGAATACCCGCGTGCACGACGTGATTTTTGACTGGCTGGCCACTTACTTTCCCGTCCGCAAGTAGTCGCGCGCGCCCGACAAACGTCGTGATGCATGGCTGACATGCAGATCGGCGCAATCGGTTTCCCCACCCTCCAAGGCTATCCTTGCGCATCGCCAACGCGTCGCGCGCCCGCTGCATTAATCCAACAATTGGAAATTTGACGTGTCCGAGATTGATCAGCGCGGATCAGGCGACGCCACAGCTAGGCTGATGCTTGTGGTCTTGAGCCTCGCCTGGGGCGGCACTTGGCCGGCGATGAAGCTTGCCTTGACCGAAATTCCGCCGTTCAGCATGCGCGTTTCGACTGCCGGCCTCGGCGCTTTGACCTTGCTCGCATTGACCAAGCTTCACGGCCGCGACTTGAGGATCCCGAACGCAAGAGCCTGGGCGCATGTCGCTGTCGCGAGTTTGTTCAACGTCGTTGGGTTCAGCCTTCTTACGGCATTTGCACAATTGAGCGCCACCACGTCCCGCGTCGCGGTCCTGACCTATACGATGCCCATATGGACCGCGCTGCTGGCGCGACCCATACTCGGTGAGCGTCTGACGCCGCTACGCGGCGCCGCCCTCGTTCTTTGTGCCGCCGGATTGACGGTGCTGATATCGGCGCAGGCTGCGGCGGGTCTCTTGGGCGGCGTCATGCTTGCGATCGGCTCGGGATTTATTTGGGCCGCCGGCACGGTCTATCTGAAATGGGCGCGCATCGAGGGTGATCCGCTTGCGGTCACCACTTGGCAACTCATCATCGCCTTTGTCGTCATCGGCCTGTGTGTTCCGATCTTCGAAGGCTCGCCGCATCTGTGGCCGTTGCATCGGGACGCCTTGGTCGGACTGATGTTCGCCGGCGTCATCGGTAATGGTTTCGGTTATTTCCTGTGGTTCGAGATCGTCAGACGCCTGCCGGCCACGATCGCGGCGCTCGGCATATTGAGCGTCCCCGCTTTCGGCGTCGTCACCTCGATGCTGTTGCTCGGCGAGCGATTGACGATCGCCGATATCATCGGCTTTGCGTTGATCTTTATCGCGGCGGCCGGTGTGCTGCTGCCGACGCCGCGTCGCGCAACGGCCGCAGCTTCCTGATCCCCATTCGCCGAGCGATGACCGTCTAGAGCACGTCCCGTTTCGTTGGAATCTGGACGTGCTCTGGAATGCATTGTTTGGCGCATGTTCTTGTCGGCAAACCGGTGTCCACTTTGCCGGAACATGCGCTAATCCATCAGACGCGCCGCTTCATTCTGACCCATATCGGCTGCAGCAGGCCGGCGACACCTTTCGGCATCGCATACATGCAGCCCAGCAGCAGCAGGCCATAGATCGCCCAAGGGGCCGCTTTGGTCATTTGGTCGGCGAGGTTTGGAATGTAGACGATGAAGATCGCGCCGAAGACGGCGCCCGCGATCGAGGCAATCCCGCCGACCACCATGCCGACCAGCAAGCTGATCGAAAGAAAGAACGAGAAGCTGTCGGGCGAGACGAACTGCGCCGCGAGCGCGCCCAGAGCACCCGCAATGCCCGTATACATGGCGCTGACGCCAAAGGTGATCGCCTTGTAACGGGCGATGTCGATGCCCATCGACGCCGCGGCGATCGGATGGTCGCGGATCGCCTTGATGGCGCGGCCGATGCGTCCGCGCAGCAAATTGCAAGCGATGGCAAACATCAGCACCGCGACGGCAAGTGAAAAGAAATAGAGCCACTGATCGGCATTGAGCCGCAGGAAGGACGGCGGATCGGGCTTGGGCACGAAGATGCCCTGAACGCCGCCGGTCCACGCTTCAAGCCCATGGAACTTGAGCATCTGCGGGACCGCGATGGCGAGCGCGAAGGTAGCCAACGCGAGATAGAGGCCCTCGAGCCGCAGCGCCGGAATTCCGAACAAGAACCCGGCGACCAGGCAGACCGCCCCCGCCATCGGGACCGTCGCCCAATAGGGAACTCCGGTCCGGTCGAGCAGGATCGCAGTGGTGTATGCGCCGATGGCATAGAAGGCGCCGTGACCGAGCGAGATTTGGCCGTTGAAGCCGGTCAGGATATTCAGGCCGACGAGCGCGATCGCGTAGATGATCACCAGTGTGAACTGGAACACGACATACCCGCTCACCATGAACGGAAGCACACAGGCGACCGCAAGGCCGCCAAGCAGCAGGGCCGACATCCATGCGCGCGGGCCGAGGCCCGCAGTCGAAACCGGCGCATCTTGCGGCGCGTTGCCGACGATGCTCATGCGCTAGACCCGCGTGACAAGGCGTTTACCGAACAGGCCGGAGGGCTTGATCACCAGCACCGCGATGATGATCAGAAGCGCCACCGAGAGCTTGAGCTCGGTGCCGACCACATAAGCTCCGGCGATGTTTTCAAGCACCCCGACGATGAAACCGCCGAGGACGGCGCCCCAAGGCGTATCGATCCCACCCATCAAGGCTGCGGCGAATCCGTAGAGCAGGATACCGGCCATCATATTCGGGTCGAGATAGACGATCGGCGCGGCCATCATCCCGGCAACGGCGCCGACGGCGCCGGCCAGCCCCCAGCCGATCGCCAACATCCATCCGACCCGCACGCCGACGAGCCGGCTCGACAGCGGATTCTGTGCCGCCGCCCGCATTGCCAGGCCAAGCGGGGTGAAGCGGAAGAATGCAAACACGAGCCCAAGCACGATCAGCGTGACCGCGATCATGCCGACCTCGTGCGCGGACATGTAAGCGCTGGCGTACCAGGCGCGGTCGGGGAAGGGACTCGGAAACAGTTTCGGCGTGTAGCCGTAGATCCAGCCGGCAATGCTGTTGGTGATCACCAGGAGCCCGACGAAGACGATCACAACGACAAGCACGGGCTCATTTTCCACCGGGCGCACGACGATGCGCTCGATCACCATGCCCAGGACGAACGAAAGACAAAGCGTCGACAAGAAAGCCAGCCAATAGGGAACCCCGCCTTGCAGCATGGTCCAGGCCAGATAGGTCGAGAACATCGCCAGCTCGCCCTGAGCGAAATTCACATGATGGGTCGAGCGGTAGATCATCACCAAAGCCAGCGCCACGCTGGCATAGATGCCGCCATTGGCAAGGCCCGACAGAACTTGATGCAGCAACGCTTGCATCGGCGGTCCCGCTAATAGCCGAGATAGACGCGGCGTACTGAATCGTCGCTGCTGATATCTTGGGCGGAACCCGACAGCGCGATGTTGCCGGTTTCGAGGACATAGGCGTGGTCGGCGAGCGCCAGAGCCAGTGCGGCATTCTGCTCCACCACAAGCATGCTGACGTGCTCCTCCTTGTTGATCACGCGCAGGAGGCTGAAGATATCCCGCACGATGACCGGCGCCAGCCCGAAAGACGGCTCGTCGAGCAGCAACAGTTTTGGCCGCAACATCAAGGCACGGCTGATCGCCAGCATCTGCTGCTCGCCCCCGGACAGGGTGCCGGCCTGCTGCTCGCATCGTTCGCGCAGGCGCGGGAAGAAGTCGTATATGCGCGCCAGGTCGGCCGCCACACGCGACCGGTCGCGGCGGGTATAGGCGCCGAGGCGCAGGTTCTCCTCCACCGTCAGATCGGTAAAGGTGCCGCGCCCGTCCGGCACATGGGCAATGCCGAGGCGGACGATGTCCTCCGTAGCCATGCGGTCGATGCGCGCTCCGCCAAGGCGAATCTCCCCGGTGGTTCGCACCAGCAGCTGGCAGATTGCCCGCAGCGTTGTGGTTTTGCCTGCCCCGTTGGCGCCGAGCAGCGTCGTGATCCCGCCCTCCTCGACGTCGAGATCGACGGCGCGCAGCACCTCTACCGGGCCGTAGGCGGCCGCGACCCCCTTCATTTGCAGGATCGCCGTCAAGCCGGACCCCCGAGATAGGCGCCGATCACATCCGGATGGCGTTGGATGTCGGCCGGTGCGCCTTCCGCAATCTTGCGGCCAAAGTTGAGAACGACGACGGTGTCGGAAACGCGCGTGACCATGTTCATGTGATGCTCGACCAGAAGCACCGTCAGCTTGAACTGCTCACGGATCGATACGATCAGATCGCACAGGGCCTCGACCTCCTGGTGATTGAGGCCGCCCGCCGGCTCGTCGAGCAGCAACAGCTTTGGCTCGCTCGCCAGCGCCCGGGCAAGCTCGACGCGCTTGCGGGTCGCGAAGGTAAGCTCGCCGCAGGGCGTGTCGGAGAACGGCGCCAGCGCCAGGCTTTCGATCAGTGCGTCGGCGCGCTCTGTAAGCCGGCTTTCCTGGCGAGCGACGAAAGGCAGCCGCAACGCGTTGGCGAGGAAGCCGCCGCCGGAGCGGCAATGCGCGCCGACCATGACATTCTCGCGCACCGTCATGCTGGAGAATAGCGCGAGGTTCTGAAACGTGCGGCCGACGCCGATCGATGCAATCGCGTGCATGGGCAGCGACAATAACGGTTGGCCCGCGAACCAGATATCGCCGCGGTCGGCGCGATACAGCAGGCTGAGGCAATTGAACAGCGTCGTCTTGCCGGCGCCGTTCGGACCAATGAGCCCGCAGATCAGGCCCTGTTCCACGTCGAAGGAGACGTCGTCGAGCGCCAGGATGCCGCCAAAGCGGACCGAGATGTGGCGGATGCGCAGCAGCGGCGGGCTTGCGGACGGAGCTGTCGGCGCGGCTGCCGTCACGGGCCGGCGCTCGAGATCACCTGGCCGAAGCGCACCCAGTGCTTGCCGTCCCACCGCATCAGCTGCATCTGCTGGATCGGATAATAGTCGGTCGGGCTGGTGTTCACCTTGATGCCCGGCAACAACATCGGCAGCGCCAGATCGTGCAGATTCGTGGCCTGCCGAAGGATGTTGTCGCGCGACAGGTCGTTGCCGCACTGCCGCAAGACCTGCATCAAGGTCATCGCCGAGTTGTAGGAGTTGACGAAGTTCTGATCCGCGATGTTGTCGTTGGGCATGTATTGCTTCATGAAGGCCTTGTAGTCCTTCATGCCCGGATCATTGTCCCAGCCGGGATCAGTCGGATCCTTCACGTAGGCCGAGGAGGTGATGCCGATGCCCTTCTCGGGGCCCGCCGGGATCATCACGGAGTTGACCCAGATCGCCACGTTCGAGAGGAAGAACATCGGCTTCCAGCCGATGTCGTACACCTTGCGAATGGCCTGGGCGGCGAATTTCGGCGTGGCCCCAACGATCAGTGCGTCGGCGCCGGAGCTCTGCAGCGTCACGATTTGCGAGTCGATGGTTGCGTCGGTGAATTCATAGCTCGCCTCGGCGACCCGGCTCGCATACTGGTCGCCGAGCACGTCCTTGACGCCGGTGATGTAGTCGCGACCGAAATCGTCGTGCTGATAAAGGATGGCGATCTTCGCGTCCGGCTTTTGTTGCAGGATGTTGCGGACATAGATCCGTGCCTCGGCGCGGAAGGTCGCCTGCACGCCGCCGATGGTCCAGGGGAACTCCTTGTAATTGCCGAACTTGTCGGCACCCGAGCCGATGAAGATCTGCGGAACCTTGGCGCTGTTGAGGTATTTTTGAATGGCGGTATTGGTCGCGGTACCGATCGAGCTGAAAATGAAAGCGACGCCCTCCTGCTCGACGAGCTTGCGCGTCTGCTCGACGGTCTTCGGCGGCGCATAACCGTCATCGAGGCTGAGCAGATCGACCTTGCGCCCATTGATGCCGCCTTCGGCATTGACCTTGTTGAAATAGCCGACTTCGCCCTTGCCCAGCATCGAGAAGGCCGCGACCGGGCCGGTATACGGCATCGTTTGGCCGATCTTGATCTCGGTCACGGTTACCCCCGGCGTTTGCGCCGGTGCGGAGCTCGCCGAAGCGAGCACCAGCGCTACGGTCGCGAGCGTCCTTCTGCCCAGCATGTTCTCCTCCCGAGCGTTCTTTGTTGCTGGCTTGCATCGTAGCATGTGCATGGCGGCGCGCTCAACGCGGGCCTAACCGCCAGAATCAAGACCACGCTCGCCGTCAGGGCACCGCCCGAACGGAAACAATGTCGTGCAAAAGCGCGGCCAGGGTTTCCGGCGCGGTGACATTCGGGCTGTGGCTCGCGTCGATTTCACGATAGCGCCAGTCAGGACTACCTTTGGCCCGCTCGGCGAACTGGCGAAAGACATCGCCCGGCTCGCTGCGCCGGCAATAGATGTAGTTGCGCTCGAGCGGCGGCGCCGACGCGGTCAGGCGCAGCTTCGATTCGAACGTCTTGATCGGCTGCGGCAGGCGCCGCGCCATGATCCAGGCGGTATCGGCCGCCGACGTATCGGACGGCAAGGGATTGGCCGGGACGCGCCAGCCTTCCCCGGATTCGCGGGCCCGCTCGGTCATGGCGCGGCGCGCCTGCGCGGGAAGCAGGTCGAATAGGCTCTGTCCGTCCTGCGGGACGAAGGCGTCGAGGTAGATCAGCTTGGCGAGGCGGTCGCGCGCGCGATCGGCCACGCCGGTCGCGACCATCCCGCCGTAGCTGTGCCCCAGCAACACGACATCGCGCAGATCCTCGAATTCAAGGACACCAAGGACGTCGTGGATGTGGGTCTCGAGGTCGATTGCCGGGTTTGCCAGATGTGCACGCTCGCCGAGCCCGGTGTACGTGGGGGTGAGCAATTCATGCCCTGTGGCGCGCACGAGGGGCCGCATTTTCTTCCACGCCCAACCGGCGGACCAGGCGCCATGCGCGACCAGGATTGTTGCCAAAGTCCCCTCCCGATAGCATCCGCGCCGGTCTGAGATCTGGACTCCGGCGGTCGCGCCACGTTATCGAGGTCGCAAGGAGACCGATAGTACCTGCCAGCACAAAGGACCCCTTTCCGGAGCGGCATGCGGACGCCGGAGCGCGCTTGCGGGGATTCTCGGCATGATCGAGCAAGTCGAAGGGGCCATTGTCGTCGGCGCCGCCGCGCCGTTTCGGGTGCACGAGCGCTGCGCCGACCGGTTCCGAGCGGGCCGCGCGCTGCTCGCCGGCGACGCCGCCCACGTCTGCAATCCGATGGGAGGATTGGGCCTGACCTCGGGCCTGCTCGATGCCATCGCGCTTGGCGACGCGCTCGCAGCCGCGATCAACGGCCAGGCGGACGAGGGCGTTCTCGACCGCTATGACGAGGAGCGCCGCCGCGTCTTTCGCGAGGTAACCAGGCCCACGGCGGCGGAAAACCTGCGCCGGATGCGCGAGAGCGACCCCGAGCGCAAGCGGGCGGACAACGAGCGCTTCCGTCGTCTGCGCGAAGACCCCGCCTTTGCGCGCGAGGCGCTGAAATTCACCTATCGGCTGGTCGGCAATCCCATCACGTGAAGCCGCAGCGCCGGCGAAGTGACTTCCTGAAATTCTCAACGCGCCGGCGCGGCGGCGCTTGGTCCCGACAGCGCTTTGACGAGCCGGTAGAGGAACTCCTTGCTGTTATAGAGGTCCTGCACGCGGACTTGCTCATTGAGCCCGTGCACGCCGTTCCGCCCGCTATCGCTGAACAGACCCGACACCCCGTATGCAGCGATCCCCGCGTTGCGCAGCCAGCGGCTGTCGGTATACCCGGTGGACATGGTCGGAATCACCGGAATGCCGGGCCACATCTCGGCGGTGATACGCTCGACCGCCTGCATGACTTCCGGGTTGAGCGGTGACGGCGGGCTCAGGACCGCATTGCCCTTCGGCATGATGCTGATTTTCGGATCGGCGATCACCTTGACCAGCGTCTGCCCAACCTCGGCGACGGGTTCGTCGGGCATGATCCGGCAATTCACGAGCGCGCGCGCCGTTTGCGGCAAGGCATTCTCCGCGTGCCCGGCCTCGAGCATCGTGGCGACGCAGGTCGTGCGGATCTGGGCGTTGTACAGGGGCCGCCCGGTGAGTGGGGTAAGCGACGACGCGTCGGTCCGCCCGGCGAGCAGCGCCTTGATGGCCAGCGTGACATCCGGCTCCTCGGTCGCAGCGACGCGCTCGAAATAGGCGCGGGTCACTGGGTTCAGGCGAGCGGGGAAATCGAAAGCGGCGAGCCGGCTGAGGCCTTGCGCCAGGCGGTAGATCGGATTGTCGCGGCGCGGCACCGAGCTGTGTCCACCGGGGTCCTTCACCACGAGTTCGTAGGTCTGGTAGACCTTCTCGGCGAGTTGGACCGTGTTGCGCGAGGGTTTGCCGTCCTTCAGCGCGCCGCCGCCTCCTTCGTTGATGGCGAGCTCCGCGTCGATCAGATCGCGATGATGATCGAGCAACCAGTGAACGCCGTCATCAGGTGAATCGGAGAGTTCCTCGTCCGCGGTCAGCGCGAGGATGATATCGCGATCCGGCCGAAACCCCTCTTTGACGAACCGGATCAGGTTCGCCACGAAGATCGACGCCATCGCCTTGTCGTCGATGCTGCCGCGTCCGCGAAAGTAGCCGTCGACTTCCTGCAGCTTGAATGGGTCGAAATCCCAATCCTCGCGCTTCGCCTCGACCACATCGATATGCGCGGTCAACAGCAGTGGGCGCCGGGCTCCGGTGCCCCGCCATCGCGCCACGAGGTTTCCTTTGCGGGGGGCCGAGGGCAGGACGCGGACGTCATCGGCCGGCAGGCCCCCCGCCCGCAGCCGCGCCGCCATCGCCTCGGCGGCCCGCACCGTGTCGCCGACGGAGTCGGTCGTGTTGATCTCCACGAGCTCCTGATAGATTTGGCGAAACGGCTGCAGGTCGGGGCTGCCCTCATCGGCTGCGCGCGCGCCGGTGCCGCCGAGCAAGGTCAACGCGGAAACGGTTGCAACCAGAAGCTTCATCGATCCCTCACAGTCCCCGATAGGACTGCACCAAGGCGTTGTCGCGCGCAAGCACCTGCGCATCCCCCAGCCCGACAACGGGTGGCTTCGAAGCGGGAATGCCAAGCTTTTGCCTAGCGGCCATCTCCCGGGTGCTCGAAGATGGGGCGCTGTAGATTGCGACCAAGCGCGAGCTCAGTGCGCATAACCGGCCGGCCGTGGGCCGTGATCCAAACCGGCGCCATTTCTTCGACGCGCTCGAACTTGGCCTCAGCTGACGCAAGGGTCTGCGGCGCGACCCACCAGGTGGTGATGATGACAGCGTCGCGCCCAAGCAGCGCCGCATCATCGCGCCATAGCGACCGCGAGATCGGATTGTCCGACAGACAGGCGACCGGCAGGCTGTCCCTCAGCACAAGTTGCGCCTTGAAGCAGAAATAGTAGCGCCCGGCGAGGACGAAATAACGCTTCGAATCGAGAAGGCCCCTCTGTTCGAGCGCCGTGCGCAAACTCCACCAGTCCGCCTGGTCGGCGACGATCGGGTCGTAGGTGTTGAAGGATGGCACGAAGGTTCGCAGCCACCCGGTGAGCGTGTGAGTGAAAATAACCAGCACCAGCACGCTCGTCGCCGCAATGCCCGCGGCAATTGTCCACCAGACCGTGCGCCGGAAACGGGCTTGCAGCCGCACCACGGCCGCCCCCAAGAGCGGAAACGTGAAGAGGTAGCCGGGCGCCAACCAATGAGGCGCCTCCACGCCATTCATCCCGAACAGATCGAGGGCCAGGAAAAAGCTGATCGGCATTATGGCCAGCATGGCAAAAAACCAGCGCCCCTCGTCGCGCCGGCCCGCCCCAAGCGCGCCGGCGAGCGCGGCGATCTGGACGAGGCAGGCTAGCGGCCCCATCACTAGGATGAAGACGGCGAGGTGCGTCAGCGTTCGCCCGACGTGGATGTCGTTGGCGATCGCCGCGCGGCTACCCTGAAACGCGAAAGCGCCGAATCCATTCTCGAGGCTCCACACGATAACCGGCGTGAATACGGCAAGCGCCACGAGCGCCGCGACATAGGGGGCCGGCGTAAAAAAGACCCGCGGATGACGCGGCACCGTCAGTAGAAAGAGCAGGAGGCCTGGGAGAACGAGGATCGCGCTAAATTTTGAAAGCAACGCAAGGCCGAAGAAAAAGCCGGCGATAAGCCAGTCGCGCCAGGAGGTCGTGCCCTCGGCGGACAGCGCCCGCGCGACGAACAGAGCTGCGCCCGTTAGCGCGAAAACCAGCGGCCCATCGGTGACCGCTATAGCGCCGAAGAAGAAGCCGAACAGAGGCGAGATGCAGAGCGCGATTACGGCGAAAAGCCCGGCCCGCTCATCGAAAATAAGCGCCGTCAGCCGATAGAGAAGCCAGTTCTGGGCTGATAGCAGGAGGAGCGTCGGCAGCCTGACGATCAGATGCCCCTCGCTCCCGGTGAGATTCGCCGCCGCCGCGATGAGCCACATGATCGCCGGCGGATGGTCTTGGTAGGAGAGCGCAAGCTTGCGGGCCACGACGATTTCGTAGGTCTCGTCGTAGCTGAAACCCATGACCGCCGCGAGCGCAGTGCGCGCCACGAGGGATATGGCGATGACGCAGATGACCGCGCGAGTCTGGCGATTGAGCGCGGCTGGCACTGCGTTCGTCGGTGCGAGCCCGATCACCTGCGGGAGTGCGATCGGTGTCTTAACCACAGATGCCACGCTCTAAATTCACTATCGGTGCGACGGCATAGGGCTTGGGCGCGCGGTCGAGCGCGACGGGCAGGTTAAGGAACCAATCCGCAGCGCCGTCATGAGTCGGGCTTGAAGCCGATGCCGCGCGCGAGGCCGAGCTGCATGGCAGGTGTGCCGGCGCGCGTCAATGTCACCGGCGGCAACGCTTCGACCCGCTCGAACTGCCTGGCCAGGAACGG
>JBKQHQ010000026.1:0-33503 GCA_052148715.1 Xanthobacteraceae bacterium
GTCCGATTCCACATGCGCCGCTTCGGGAAAAGTCCGACGCCTCGTGATCCGCGTGGCCATTTGCGATGGAAGCCGAAGATGTTTGCCGTGGCTCACAGGCGAGGCCAAGCCCGGCAGTCCGACAACAAGATATAAAAAAGAGGCCGGATTTTCATCCGGCCTCAAAGCACACTTGACGTGAACGCGCCGCGCTTGCGCCCGGCGACGTGTCCTTATTTCTCTGCGGTTTTCCAAGCGGCGGGGATTTCCTTGGCCCAATGCGCCTCGATCTGCTTGACCACGTCGTCAGGCAGCGGGACGTAATCGAGCGCCTTGGCCTGGTCCTGGCCCTTCTTCAGAGCCCAGTCGAGGAACTTCAGAGCCAGATGGTTCTGGTCCGGCGCGCTGTCCTTGCGCAGCAGCATGTAAGTCGCCGCGGTGATCGGCCAGCTCTTGTCGCCGGCTTGGTCGGTCAGGATCAGATAGAAATCCTTCACCTTGGTGAAGTCGGCATTCGCCGCCGCGCCCTGGAATGCTCCCATGGTCGGCGCCAGACGCTTGCCGGACTTGTTGACCATCTCCGTGTAGGTCAGCTTGTTCTCCATCACGTAGGCGTATTCGACATAGCCGATGGCGCCGTCGACTTGCTGAACGTAGGAGGCGACGCCGGGATTGCCTTTGCCGCCGACGCCGTTCGGCCAGTTGACCGCGGTGCCTTCGCCGACTTGGCTCTTCCAGTCCGGGCCGACCTTCGACAGATAGTCCGTGTAGTTGAAGGTGGTGCCGGAGCCGTCGGAACGATGCACCGTGGTGATCGCCTGATGTGGCAGCGTGACGTTCGGATTGAGCTTTTTGATCGCTGGATCGTCCCATTCCTTGATCTTGCCGAGATAGACGTCGGCCAGCGTCGGGCCGTCGAATACGAGTTCGCCGGGCTTGACGCCCGCGAGATGCACGACCGGCGTGATCGAGATGATCACTTGCGGGAACTGCACCAGATTGTTCTTGGCAACGTCATCCGGCTTCAGCGGCATGTCGGTATTGGCGAACAGAACCGTGCCGGATTCGATCTGCTTGATGCCGCCGCCGGAGCCGATCGCCTGATAATTCAAGCCAACCCCGGTCTCCTTCTTGTAGGCTTCGGCCCACTTGGCATAGACCGGGTAAGGGAAGGTCGCGCCGGCACCGGATATCGAGGGGACGCTCGGCAAAGTCGCTACGGGGGCGCTGGACGGAGTGGGTGCCACCGAGGCAGGTGATGGCGGCGCCGGCGCCGCGGCGGCAGGCGGCGGAAGCACCGCCGTCTGATGCTTGCGCAGCTCCTCAAGCCGCGCCCGCGCGATATCGCCGTAAAAGCCGTCGCCGAAGCGACGGACGAACGCTTCCAGCACCGCTACGCTGGTCGTATCCTTCACGGCCGCCCACGCGCGCTCGACCTCGGTAGGCGCCGATGCGGGCACCCCGCCGCTCGGCGCGGGTACTGGTATCTGCGGCTTCTCCGCCGGCGCGATCGCGACCTTCAGCTTGAACTCGCCGACGAGCGAGATGGACAGCTCCGGCCGCTGGCGCCCGCCGGTCGTCTGGTCCACCTCGTCCTGAATGCGGAAAAACATCTGCCTGACATCGATATCGGGCGTCCCGACGTTGTGCAGAAAGGCCGACGTAAACGGGCTGTTGCGGCCGCTGCCGTCGGCGGCGACGTCGCTCGCCTGCGTCGCGTAGGCCACGATCAGTCCATTGCCGGCGGAGACGCGCCCGAGGCCGCGCGAGAGAAAGGCGTCGCGATTGGCGCCCGGCAGCGATGCGAGGCGCCGCTTGAGATCCTCCTCGACCGGATTGTTGCGGCAGGCATCGAGAATGACGATGCGGGCGCCGCGCGCGCCCTGCAGCACATCGATAACGTCGTCGAGCGGCATGAGCCGGAACTTGTTCACGTCGTCGGCACTGGCGAGCCGCGCCTCGACCGGCAGCAGGTAGTTCTTGCCCGCGAACTGCATGCCGTGCCCGGAATAATAGACGAGGGCAATGTCGGCGCCGCCGACCAGCCGGGAAAAGCGGTCGAGCACCTCGTTCATGCCGCTGCGATCGAGATCGGCGGCGACGATCGTTTCGAAGCCGAGGCTCTGCAGCGATCGGCTCACGTCGTCGGCGTCGTTCTTCGGATTGATGAGCGCTGGCGCATTGCGATAGGCGGCGTTGCCGATCACGAGGGCGACACGCTTGTCGGCATGGCCCGGCGTGACGCCGAGGACGATCATCATCACGGCGCAAGCGAATGCCGAAACACGGCGCATCGTGGCCCCCAACGTTCTTGACCCTGACTTAGCACGGCGCGGAACGGGCCGGAAGCGCAAGCCGCGATCCGCCTATGCACTGGCCCGCAAATGGTTTGTTGCGGAGGCCGAGGGAAGTTGCTCATGGTCTTGGATTGCCGCGGAACCGGGCAGTATACGGGAGCCGTTGATCGATTCTTGAGCGGCCTTCTCGGCTTGGCGCCGCGAACGCACCGCCGAGGATGGTAGAGGACGGGATGGAGCAGAAAAGACGGCGGAGACGGGATCCGCTAACTTGTCACCTGTCGCTTGTCCTCCGTCGCCCGTTGGGAGTCGCATGAACAAGAGTGTGATCGTCGTCGGTGCCGGCCAGGCTGCCGCGCAACTCGCCATGAGCCTGCGCCAAGGTGGGTTCACCGACCGCATCGTGCTCGTCGGCGACGAGCCGCACGCGCCTTACCAGCGTCCGCCGCTGTCGAAGAAATTCTTGGCCGACCGCGCCAAGCCGGAGAGCCTGTTCCTGCGGCCGGAAGCATTTTGGCGCGACCAGAACGTCGAGCTTCTACTCGGCGTCGCGGTCGGCGCCGTGGACCCGCGCAACCGGACGGCTTCGCTGGTCGACGGCCGTGACCTCGGCTATGGAACGCTCGTCCTCGCCACCGGCACGCGTGCCCGTCACCTCCCCGTCCCCGGCGCCGGGCTTGCCGGCGTCTTGTCGCTGCGCTCGATCGGCGATGTGCATCGGCTGCGCCCCGCGCTCGACGCGGCGGCGCGCATCATCATCGTCGGCGGGGGCTATATCGGCCTGGAGGTCGCCGCCATCGTCCGCGCGGAAGGCCGCGAGGTCGTCGTGCTCGAGGCAGAAGATCGGGTGCTGAAGCGGGTGACGGCGCCGGTCGTATCGGAGTTTTTCGACACACTGCATCGCGAGCGCGGCGTCGACATTCGTCTCAACGCCCGCCTGGCCGCGATTACCGGCGAAGAAAGGGTGTCGGCGGTCCAGCTGGCCGACGGCACTGTCCTTGCGACCGACCTCGTTCTGCTGGCGACGGGGGCGATGGCCAATGAGGAGCTCGCCCGCGCCGCAGCGCTCACCTGCAACAACGGCATCGTCGTCGATGAGCTCGCGCACACGAGCGCGCCGGATGTTTACGCGATCGGCGATTGCACCCGTTTCCCGAGCCGCCGCTACCGCCGCGCCGTGCGGCTCGAAAGCGTGCAGAACGCCATCGACCAGGCCAAGGCCGCCGCTAGCGCAATGCTCGGCGCCGGACGGCCCTATGACCCGGTGCCTTGGTTCTGGTCCGACCAATACGAGATCAAGCTGCAGATTGCGGGCCTGCTCGACGGCTACGACAGCGCCGAGCCGGTTGGCGATCTGCAGGCGGGCCGGTTCTCCGTTGAGTACCGCTGCGGCGGCCGGCTGATCGGGGTCGATGCCGTCAACGATGGCCGCGCCCACATGACGGCGCGGCGGCGCATCGCCGCGGAGACGGAAACCGCCGGCCCGGCTGATGGGACCGCCTAGGTCCCGGCTCCCACGCCCTGCCGGGCGGCACAAAACCTGCATTTCCTGGATGAGCTCGTCGGCAACGGCCGCAAGCGCGAACGAGGCAATTGAATTGCCTCGAAAAACGCCCCCGAGCACGCCGCCGCGACAGGAGGTGACGATGGCGACTTTTGACAATCCGTTCGATCCGACCCGCCGCCTGGGCTGCGCCTGCGGGCGCCATGCCAGCGATGCCGAGCACGCGGGCGAGGCCGCCCGCTTTGCGAACAACGAGGACGTCCGCCTGACCCGGGTGATCGAGAGCGCGGTCATGCGCGCAGTCTTTCCGCGCGACGCAACGCGGCGCGCGCTACTGCGCGCCATCGGCGCCTCGACCACGCTCGCCGCGGTCAGTCAGTTCTTGCCGCTGCGCACGATCACCGACGCTTTTGCGCAAGGCGCGACGCCGGAGAAGAAGGACCTCAAGATCGGCTTCATCCCGATCACCTGCGCGACCCCGATCATCATGGCGCATCCGATGGGGTTCTATTCGAAGTACGGGCTGAATGTTGAGGTGGTGAAGACCGCCGGCTGGGCGGTGGTCCGCGACAAGACCCTGAACAAGGAATACGACGCCGCCCACATGCTCTCGCCGATGCCGCTCGCCATCACCATGGGGCTCGGCTCGACCTCGGTGCCATACGCAGTGCCGGCGATCGAGAACATCAACGGTCAGGCCATCACGCTGGCGATGAAGCACCAGGACAAACGCGACCCGAAGCTGTGGAAGGGCTTCAAGTTCGGCGTCCCCTTTGACTATTCGATGCACAATTACCTGCTGCGCTACTATCTCGCCGAGCACGGGGTCGATCCGGAAACCGATGTGCAGATCCGCTCGGTGCCGCCGCCCGAGATGGTCGCCAATCTACGCGCCGACAATATCGACGGCTATCTCGGCCCCGATCCGGTCAACCAGCGCGCGGTCTATGACGGCGTGGGGTTTCTGCATCTGGTCTCGAAGGAGATCTGGGACGGGCATCCGTGCTGCGCCTTCGCCGCCTCGAAGGAATTCATCACCACGCTGCCGAACACCTATGCGGCGCTGCTGCGGGCGATCATCGACGCCACCGCCTTCGCCTCCAAGGCGGAGAACCGCAAGCAGATCGCCGAGACCATCGCGCCGGCGAACTACCTCAACCAGCCGCCCGTGGTGGTCGAGCAGGTGCTCACCGGCACCTATGCGGACGGTCTCGGCAACGTGAAGACCGATCCGAAGCGCGTCGACTTCGATCCGTTCCCCTGGCAGTCCTTCGCGATCTGGATGATGACGCAGATGAAGCGCTGGGGCCAGATCAAGGGTGATGTCGACTACCGCGCGGTCGCCGAGCAGGTCTTCCTCGCAACCGACACGGCCAAGCTGATGCGGGAGATGGGATTGAGCCCGCCAGCGAGCCCCTACAAGTCGTTCACCGTGATGGGCAAGATTTTTGATCCGGCCAGCCCCGACGACTATCTGAAGACCTTCGCCATCAAGAAAGCGGCGTGAGCCATGCCGGCCTCGTTGACGCTGCGGGCTGTGCTCCTGTCGCTCGCGCTCTTTGCCGCGTTCGTGCTGGCATGGCATCTCGCCACCCGCGGCACCGGCGTGGTGGCGCGCATGGATCCGGAATACGCCAAGCTGATGGGCGCCACCGCGACCCAGGGCAAGTCGGCGATGCCCGGACCGCTCGAGGTCGGAGCAAAAATCTTCGAGCATCTGCGGCGGCCGTTCTACGACAACGGACCGAATGACAAGGGGATCGGCATCCAAATCGCCTACTCGATCGCACGCGTCGCGCTCGGCTACCTGCTGGCGGTCGCGCTCGCGATCCCGGTCGGATTTCTCATCGGCATGTCGCCGCTGATGAGCCGGGCGCTTGATCCTTTCATTCAGGTCATGAAACCGGTCTCGCCGCTCGCCTGGATGCCGCTCGCCCTCTACACGATCAAGGACTCAAGCATCTCCTCGATCTTCGTCATTTTCATCTGCTCGCTCTGGCCGATGCTGATCAACACCGCCTTCGGCGTGGCCTCGGTGCGCAACGAATGGCTCAACGTCGCGCGCACGCTCGAGGTCGGCCCCTTGCGGCGCGCCTACACGATCATTCTCCCGGCCGCGGCGCCAACCATCCTCACCGGGATGCGCATTTCGATCGGCATCGCCTGGCTCGTCATCGTCGCCGCCGAGATGCTCGTCGGCGGCACCGGCATCGGCTATTTCGTGTGGAACGAGTGGAACAATCTGTCGATCACCAACGTCATCACGGCAATCCTTTTGATCGGCGTTATCGGCATGGTGCTCGACCAGCTGCTCGCGCACGCCGGACGCTTGGTGACCTTTCCGGAATAGATGATGCCGGAGAAATTCATCTCGATCGAAGGCGTCGCCAAGAGCTACCCGGCGCCAGGCGGCGGGACCGCGATGGTGTTCGAGAATTTTTGGTTCGCCATGCCGCGCGGCGAGTTCGCCTGCGTCATCGGCCATTCAGGCTGCGGCAAGACGACCGTGCTCAACATCCTCGCCGGGCTCGACCTGCCCTCTGCCGGCGCCGTGATCGTCGACGGCCAGGCGATCGAGGGCCCGAGCCTCGACCGCGCAGTGATCTTTCAGAGCCATGCGCTGCTGCCGTGGCGCACGGTCATGGGCAACGTCGCCTATGCGGTCGCCTCGAAGTGGCGGCGCTGGAAGGCGGCCCAAATCCGCGCGCACGCGCAGAAATTCATCGACCTCGTCGGTCTCACCGGCTCCGAGCACAAACGGCCGGCGGAGCTTTCTGGCGGCATGAAGCAGCGCGTCGGCATCGCCCGCGCGCTCTCGATCGAGCCAAAGATTATGCTGATGGACGAGCCGTTCTCGGCGCTCGACGCGCTCACCCGCGGCACGCTGCAGGACGAGGTGCGCCGCATCTGTCTGACCACCGGCCAGACCGCGTTCATGATCACCCACGACGTCGACGAGGCGATCTATCTAGCCGACCGGATCGTGCTCATGACCAACGGGCCCAACGCCGTGCTGGCGGAGATCGTCGAGAACCCGCTGCCGAAAATCCGCGCGCGCGCCGACATCCATCGGCACCCGCTCTATTATCCAGTGCGCAACCACATCATCGATTTTCTGGTGACGCGCAGCCGCACGTTTGCGGCCGAGGCCAGCAATCACGACAGCCGCCGCGTGCCAATGGTGCGGCCGGGGCTGCCCGAGCTTGCCTTGGTCGCCGGAGCGACCGAACCGACGCCGCCCCGCCTCCCCGGCAGCCATACGGCCACCCATTGAAGCGGTCAAACTTACACAGTGAAGGAGTCGAGCCATGCTTCGCGCCGATCTGGCGGAAACTCCATGCTAAGTGCTTTGATTTGCTGACATGTTCTATCGACAAGATAGCCGGTGATGCTCCGCCGAAGATCGTGCCGACGATACAAATTGAAAGCAATAAAATGCCGTGTCGCACGCGCCGCGACGCTCATAGGGGAGTTGATATTTCGTCATTCTGATATATGCCTAGGCATATGGCAGAGCGAACCACCGTTCGACTTCCCGAGGATCTCCTCAACCGCGCGAAGCGCAAGGCTGCCGCGGAAGGTCGCACCCTCACGTCGCTTATCGAGGAAGGGCTGCGGTTGGCCGTAGCCGAAACCGGAAAAGACTCGAAGGCCAAGCGTGCCCTGCCTCGGATCAGCAAAGCCGGTGGCGGCCCGATGCGCGGAATCGATCCAGGTGATCTGTCGACAATTCAGCCGATTGATGACCTGGACACCGTCAGGCGGATGAAGCGCTTCAAATGATGCTGCCTGACGTGAATATCCTGATCTAGGTCTTTCGAGGGGATATGCCGCAACATGCCGTCACCCCGCTAGGCGTCAGGCGGTGACGTCGAGGAGCGTCTGCATCATTTGCGCGGCGACGCGCACCACGTTGGCGTTCGCCGCGAACGCGTATTGGGCCACCATCTGCTGGACGGCTTCGTTGGTAAGGTCCACGTTCGGGGCCGCCACCATGCCGCTGCTGTTGGCGTAAGGCGCGCTCGGGTCGTAGGCCGGCACATAGCTTGGAGAGACCGGCACCGCCGTGGCGGCGGTTCCGCCGCCCGCGGCGCCGTTGCTGACATCGACCTGATCGACCTGCAACGGCACATAGGCGCTCGGAGCACCGGGCGGGACCGATCCGTTCGCCGCCGGCAACGCTCCGCTGCTCTGCGCGTTGGCGACGTTGCTGGCCGACACGTCGAGCCGAAGGCTTGCCGCCGCCAGGCCGGATGCTGCGATGGAGAGGGCGCTGTCCATGGTGAAACTGAAATCGCTCTAGGTCTTGAGGTCGATTGTCTGCGCCGTGTCACCCGGCCCATTGATCGGGAATGGATAGAAGGCGACCAACTGCTGGACCATTTGACTGGCCAAGTCGGCGGTCGGCGGCGTGCCGTGCGTTAGCCCGTAGGGGGATCTGGGGTCGAATGTCGTCACGACGTTGGCGGTCGGCCCCGCCGCGGCAGACACTGGCACGGTGCCGAGCGGGGCACCTGTGGCGTCAACTTGATTGGCCCGCCCGGGGCCTTGCGCATTGGCGTTGCTGGGCTGATTTGGCGCAGGCGCCGCGGCTGGCGCAGCCGTTGCTGCAGGCGCCGTCGTTGACTCGGACTGGGTCGACAGCAAGCCGCTCGCCGACCCGCTGGCGACGTTATAAGGAAATACGCCGAGGCGACGGCTTGAGGTAGCCGCAGAGATCGCGGCGATCGACGAAATTGCACTCATGCCTCGCTTATAGTACGGGCGCAATAATAAGCAGTTTTGCGGATCGGCCGCATTTGCTTCAAATTTTAGCTTTCGGCTCGCCATTTATTGGCTCAGGGCGCGAACCTCGGCGCCGCATTACAAGAACGCTCAAGAATTCATTTCGGCGGTTGCTGCAAACGTCGTAGCTTGCACGTTCCCGCGTTTTAGGAGAAGCCGCCATGGCTGGCCGCATCCAGGATGAGCTTGCCCGCGCGATCGATCAGGGCCGCGGGCTTGCTGCGGCCGATCTGGTGATCAAGGGCGCTCGCCTCCTTGATCTCGTCACCGGCGACCTCGTTGCCTCCGACGTGGCCATCTGCGGCGATCGGATCGTCGGCACCTGCGGCGAGTATCGCGGCCGGCGCGAGATCGACGCCCGCGGCCGCGTGATCGTGCCGGGCTTCATCGACGCGCACCTGCATGTGGAATCGTCCCTCCTCACGCCGCTGGAATTCGACCGCTGCGTGCTGCCGCACGGCGTGACGACCGCGATCTGCGATCCGCACGAGATGGCCAACGTGCTGGGCACCGAGGCCTTCGATTATTTCCTCCGCTGCGCCGCGACGACGGTCATGGACCTGCGGGTGCAGCTGTCGAGCTGCGTTCCGGCAACCGACCATCTGGAGACGTCGGGCGCGAGGCTTGATGCGGCCGACCTCGCGCGCTTCGCCGATCATCCAAGAGTGCTTGGGCTTGCCGAGTTCATGAATTTCCCCGGCGTCCTCGCCAAGGACGCGGGCTGTCTCGACAAGCTTGCGCGCTTTGCCGGCCGCCACATCGACGGTCATGCGCCGCTCCTGCGCGGCCTCGATCTCAACGGCTATCTCGCCGCCGGCATCCGCACCGACCACGAATGCACGACGGCCGGCGAGGCGATGGAGAAGCTCAGGAAGGGCATGACCGTGCTGATCCGCGAGGGCTCGGTCTCGAAGGATCTTGAGGCGCTGGCGCCGATCTTGAACGAGCGGACGGCGCCGTTCCTCGCCTTCTGCACCGACGACCGCAACCCGCTCGACATCGCCGAGCAAGGCCACCTCGATTACATCATCCGCACGGCGATCCGCCTCGGCGTTCCGAGCCTTGCGGCCTATCGCGCGGCGTCGTGGTCGGCCGCGCGGGCCTTCCGCCTGCATGACCGCGGGCTGATCGCGCCCGGATGGCGCGCCGACATCGTCGTGCTCGACGATCTCGATGACTGCCGCGTGGCGCAGGTGATCGCCGCCGGCCGCCCGGTCGACGCTTCCTTGTTCGCCGCGCGAAAAAGCGTCGCACCGATCGGCCGGCACAGCGTGAAGGCGCGCTCCGTCGGAACGGAAGATTTTCGCATCCCGGGCACTGGTCCTTCGACGCCCGTGATCGGCGTCGTTCCCGGAAAAATCATCACGCTGCGTTACGACCTCACCCTGCCCTTCGTCGGCGGCGAGCGCCGGATCGATCTAAGCCAGGATGTGATCAAGGTCGCGGTGGTCGAACGGCACGGCCGGACCAAGCCGCCGGAAAGCGGCATCGGGCGCGGCTTCGTCAAAGGCTTTGGCATGAAGCGCGGCGCGATCGCCGCCTCGGTCGGTCACGACAGCCACAACATCACGGTGGTCGGGGTCGCGGAGGCCGACATGGCGCTCGCGGTCAACCGGCTCGGCGCCATCGAGGGCGGCTTCGTCGTCGCCGAGGGCGGCCGGGTCTTGGCGGAGATCGCGCTGCCGGTCGCCGGGCTGATGAGCCTGCTCACGCACGAAGAGGTGCGCCAGGCATTGGTGCCGCTGCGGGAGGCCGCCAAGAGCCTCGGCGTCACGCTCGCCGAGCCGTTCCTGCAGGCGGCGTTCTTGCCGCTGCCGGTGATCCCGCACCTAAAGATCACCGACAAGGGTCTGGTCGATGTGGACCGTTTCGAGCTGATCGACGCGTGAGGCAATCCCGCTTGCAGGCCAAAGCATCGTGGCCGGTAACCGCGCACAAGGGAATGTGAACGGGGAAGGGCATTATATTACCGCGACCTGCTTCGCCTTGCCTTCTATCCCATTACGCCTTCGCCGAAAATCGACTCGATCGGGAGCCGCGCATGAATCCGGAGCAGATACTTGAGCAGTTGAGCGTCCGCGGTCGAGTGCCGACCGAGGCCATTCGTGCCGCCGATGCGGACCGGGCGGCGGTTCTGCCGAGCTTTCTGCAGGCCATCGAGCAATGCTGCCGGGGCGAAGCAGCCCCCGCGACCAAAGCCGCGATGCTCGTCGTGTTTCATCTCCTTGGCGAGTGGCGTGACACGCGGGCCTATCGACCTCTGGCCACGCTGCTACGCCTGCCGAGCGACGAGCTTGAAGTCCTATTGGGTGATGCCATCACCGAAACGAACGTCAGAGTGATGGCCGGGGTCTTCGACGGCGATCCGACGCCGCTTTACGACGTAATCCTGGACCCGGAAGCGGACGAGTTCGCTCGTTCGGCGATGTGCGAAGCGTTGGCGTTGGTGACGCTGCGCGGCGCCCTGCCGCGCGAGGAGGCCGCGCGTTTCCTGCTGGCGTGCAATTCCGACCTAAAGCCGCGGAGCGAATGCTTCGTTTGGCAGGGTTGGCAAGGCGCCATCGCCATGTTGGGACTGGTCGAGCTGAAATCGCTCGTCGAGAACGCCTTCCGGCGCGGCACCGTCAGCTCCACCTGGCTGGAGTTGAGGCACTTCGAAGCGGACCTCGCGCAGACCATCAGGGATCCGCAGTCCTGGCTCGCCCAGCCCCGATACGCCTTTCTGACCGACACCATCGAGGAACTTTCGCGCTGGTCTGCCTTCAGGGAAGAATACAAACAGGCGACGGCAGATGACGATTGGACGGAAGATCTCTCCACCGATTGGAGCCCGAGCCCCTGGCCGCCCGCGCCGCTGGTCAATCCATTCAAGGGCGTCGGCCGCAACGACCCATGTCCCTGCGGCAGCGGTCAGAAGTTCAAGAAATGCTGCCTCAGCCTGACGCAGGAAGCTTACGCCGACGTGTAAATTCAGACTGCCGCGAGCGCGGTCAGCACCTGTGCGGCTGGCTCGAACAGATGCTCGAGCCCAGAGCCGGCCGGCGACCCGCTCGCCGGCCACAGGGCCGTCAGCACGGTGAGGGCCTCGCGCGGCAGGGCGCCGCGATCCGCCAAATCGCGAACCTGATCGAGGCTCGCCAGCGACACCCCGGCCGGCAGCTCGCCGAGCGTTGCCAGCCGCGCCGCCGCCGCGGTGCCGAGGGTGGTGGCGAGCAGCGGAAGTGCCTCCTCGGCAAAGCCTCCCGCCGCGAGCACCCGCGCCATGCGCAAGGAGCGCTCCGCCTGCCGGCGCAACTCGGCCGCCCGCGCCGAAGGGTCGCCAGCAGCGTCGGCGCCGGCGAGTTCTGGTGCCCGATGCAGGACGCGCACCGGAGCGTCCATCGGCTTGAGCATTCCGGTCGCCGCCAGGCGCCGCATGGTGAGCCAGGTCGCGCGGTCGATCACTTCCACGTCGGCGCCCGCGCCGTCATCGCGCCCTTGCAGCCGCTGCATCTCCGTCTCGAGCGTCTCGCGATCGAGGTCGAGCACGGCGAGGAGGCGGACGCGGCCGTCGCCTCCGACGCGCGCTTCGATCAACAACGCGCGATCGCCGTGGCGCTGGCGCAATTCCTCGGCCATCGCTTCCTCAGCTGAGACGAAGCGGGGGGCTGCGTCCTCGGCCGCCTGCATCATCGCCTGCATGCGCTCGACCATGGCGGCGCGGCCGGACGGCATCTTCAACTTGGCGAGATCGCCCTGCCCGTCGAGAATCCCATCGGCGAGGGCCTGCTTCTGCCCGAGCAGATGCAGGATTCCATGCTCGATCGAGTCCTCGCAGACGAGATTGACGACCGTCACCGAGCGGGTCTGATTCTTGCGCCAGGCGCGGGCGATCCGCTGCTCGAGCTTTGCCGGATTCCAAGGCAAATCGACGTTGACGACGGCGCTGGCGACCTGAAGATTGAGCCCGACGCTGCCGCTGTCGGTCGATAGAAACAGCCGGCAGTTCGGGTCATTCTTGAACCGGACGATCTCGGCACGCCGGCGCTGCTGCGGCACCGAGCCGGTGTGCCAGGCCGCCTCCACGCCCATCTCGGCGGCGAGCTCGCGCACCAGCTCCAGCATGCGCTCCCATTCCGAGAACACGATGACCTTCCGGTCGGGCTCCTCCAGGAGATCGCCAAGAATGCCTTCGAGCTCTTCGAGCTTGGGACTGACCCGGCAAGTCGGGTCGAGGATCGCCGGGGTGTCGCACACCATGCGCATGCAGGCGAGCAACATTTGCAGCCGCTCGAACTCCTCCTTGGTCAAGGGCCGCCGCTGCGCCTTGGCGATCAGTTGCGCCGCCGGGAGACGGTAGTCCTCATAGCGAGCGCGCTGTTCCTCGACCATCGGCACGAAATAGGTCTTTATCGTGCGCTCGGGCAGTTCGTCCTCGACGTCGGCCTTGCGCCTGCGCAGCATCACCGGCGCGACCCGGCGACGCAGCTCCGCGAGGTTCTTGTAGTCGGTCGGCCGGCCGCGCTCGTCGAGCTCGTAAAAGTCGCGATTGAAGCGGAACAGCGGCCCGACCAGCTCCGGATCGAGGTACTGAACGATCGAGTAGAGCTCCTCGATCTTGTTCTCGACCGGGGTGCCGGTGAGCACGAAGGCGTAGGGCGAGCGCAGCGATTTCACGCGGCGCGCCGTCTTGGTCTGCCAGTTCTTGATCCGCTGCGCCTCGTCGAGCACCACCACATCGGGCGCCAGCACCTCGTTGATGGCCTCGGCGTCGACGAGCACTTGCTCATAATTGACGATGGTGAAGAACACAGGGTCGCGATAGGCGCGCGCGCGCAACCCCCGGCTCCCGAACACCGAGCGCGCCGGACGGTCGGTGAATTTTGCAATCTGCTCTTCCCACTCGGCCTTGAGCGAAGCCGGGCAGACGACGAGCACCCGCGCGATACCCTTGCGTTGCGCCAACAGCTCGCAGGCCGCTATGGCCTGAATGGTCTTGCCGAGCCCCATCTCGTCGGCGAGCAGCGCCCGCTCGCTGAAGCCGAGATGCAGCATGCCCTCGCGCTGATAGGGGAGCAGCGGCGAGCGAAGCAGGTCGAAGCTGGCTCGGCCGGCCTCGACCTCGCTCAGGAATTCGGCGCGGGCCTCCTCGCGTGAGCGCGCCCGCCGCAGCCGGTCGAGCCAGGGCCCGAAATGACGTGACACCCGCACCGCGGCGCGAACCGACGCGGGCGCGCTCTGCCACGCGGCGAGCAACGCCTCGATCCTTTCAGGCTCGGCCACGAGCGCGCCCGTCGTATCCAGAAACGGCTCGAGCCAATTGCGCACGGCTCCGCCGTGCCGGCCGGATGTCGGAAAGATCACCCGCGGGGTCGGTGCATCGCGGCGATCGAGAAAAATTTCGATGCGCGGGTTGCCCGCGGCGGCGGCCTCGCGAAATGCGCGCGTCTTGCGCCGATGCAGGGCGGCGAGCACGCCCTCGATATGCTTGCAGGTGCCGAGTCGGTTGACGCGATGATCGATGCAGCCGCAGGAATTGCCAAAGCCGTCGAGGCTGCGAATCTCCACGTCATAAAAGCCGCCGGTTCCCGACTGGGTGCGGAACGTGCCGAAGAAAGGATGATCGGGCTCGCGCGGCTCGACCGCGAGGATCTCCGTTCGACCGCGCCAGCGCCGCAACGCGATCTCGTCCTCGTCGGTCGTCAGCCATCCCGACTGCTGGGGCCGATCGAGCACCGCGCGTGCGCGCCCCTTGCGCGCCTTATGCCCACTTGCAGATTTCGATCCCGACGGGGCCTTGCCGTTCGGGGCCTTGCCGTTAGCCGCATGCGGATTGTGTTGCATGGGCGGACCGTATGGACAGCGGAAGAGAGGGTCAACAAGCCATTCTTCTGATACACAATGAAATGACAATCGCACGCAACATTATACCGCCAAGCTGCAGGCTCTGCATGGACCAGCGATGGCTTCCCACGAGGGACCGGCCAGTCAGGGCGGGATCAGATCCTATTTGTCGGTGAGCGGGAGAAACACGCAGGTGATTGCCGTCCCTTTGCGTGCCGTCTTCTCTTCGATCAAATCATCGCTGCCACAGAATCCGTGCGTCCTCCAGCGGGATCGCCACGCCCTCCCTGTGCGGCATCACGCGCGCCGTGAATTCCGCCGGCGACCGGGCGGCGGACACGGCAGCGCTGTAGACGTAGCCGCCGGTCGCGCCGGCCAATGGGCGAACGCGCTTCATCTCCTGCCGCACAGGAGGACCGCCCGTGACGCCGTCGGCGTACAGTTCTACGCGCACTGCGTTGGGGTCGAGGCCATCGAGATACACCTGCACTTCAAATATGAGGTTGTCGCCGGCGGTCTCATGCTTCACCTCGCCGAAGCGTAGCTTGGCCCATTTCTGTTGCAGACTGTGCTGCCATTCGACCATTTGCCTGCCGATTGCGCTCTTATTGGCGGCGCGCGAGCGGTAGGCAGCCGCAGCCGGAAGATAGAGTTGCTCGGCGTATTCGCACTCGGAGCGATTGGTGGAGAAGCGCGGCGTCAACTGCGCCATGCTTTCCCGCATCCGCTTGATCCATGCAATGGGAATGCCGTTCCGGTCGCGGGCATAAAACTCCGGGATGACTTCGCGCTCGAGCAGGCCGTAGAGCGCGTCGGCTTCCACCGCGTCCCAGTCGTGATCGTCGTCATGCTCCTGGCCGTCGCCCAACGCCCACCCCACTTCGGGCGTGTAGGCTTCGGCCCACCAGCCGTCCAATTCCGAGAGATTGATGCCGCCATTGACCAGCACTTTCATGCCGCTCGTTCCACACGCCTCCCAGGGGCGCCGTGGCGTGTTGAGCCAGACATCAACCCCTTGCACCAGCTGTTCCGTCAACAGCATGTCGTAGTCACTGAGGAAAATCGCATGCGGGCGCACCTCGGGCCGCCGGATGAACTGTATCCATTCCTGGATCAGGGCTTGGCCCGGACGGTCCTCGGGATGAGCCTTGCCGGCGATGATGAGCTGGACGGGGCGCTCGGGATTTTGCAGAAGGCGCAACAAACGCTCCCGATCATGCAGCAGCAGCTCCGGTCGCTTGTAGGTCGCGAAGCGGCGGGCAAAGCCGAGCGTCAAAATGTCGGGATCGAACAGATGCTTCGCGGCGTCGACCGCCGCGGGCGAGGCGCCGGCCGCGGCCAGCTGCTTGGACAATCGTTCGCGAGCGTATTCAACGAGCGTCGTTCTGGCGGCGGCGCGAAATTGCCAGAGACCGGCGTCGGAGGCGCGGCGAATGTCCCGCTCCATGGTTTCCACCGCTCCGAGCCAGCGGTCCTTGCCGCAAGCCGCCGTCCAAAGATCGTCGGCCGGGGCCGAATCCCAGGTCGGCATGTGGACGCCGTTGGTCACATGTCCGACCGGCACTTCGTCCGCCGGCCAGCGCGGAAAGAGCGGCTCGAAGAGCTGCCGACTCACCTTGCCGTGCAAGCGGCTCACACCATTGACCGCCCCGCTCCCGCGGACCGCCAGATAGGCCATGTTGAAACGTTCCGACGCGTCGTTCGGGTCTTGGCGGCCCAAGGCCAGCAAATCATGGCGTGTTATGCCGAGCCTCTGCTCGGCATAACCGCCGAGGTATTGCTCGATGAGGGCCGGAGCGAAACGGTCGAAGCCGGCGGCCACTGCGGTGTGGGTGGTAAAGAGATTCCCCGCGCGCGTGACCGCCAGCGCTACGTCGAAGGGCTGCGCGTTCGCTTGCATGAAACAGCGTGCGCGTTCCAGCACGGCGAAGGCCGCATGCCCTTCATTCAGATGACAGACCTCCGGCTGGATGCCGAGCGCATCAAGCAGTCGCCACCCGCCGATCCCGAGGAGCAGCTCCTGCTGCAGGCGCAGCTCCGGCCCGCCGCCATACAGCTCGCTCGTGATCCCGCGGCGCGCGGGGACGTTCGCCGCGTCATTGCTGTCCAGCAAGTAAAGCTTCACTCTGCCGACTTGGACCTGCCAGCCGCGCAGCCAGACCGAGTAACCCGGCAGGGCGATCTCCAACCGCAGCCACTCGCCGTTCGCTTGGCGCAAAGGCGTGACCGGCAATTGGCCGGGATCGTTGTAAGGGTAAATGGCCTGCTGCGCTCCGGCCGGATCGATGACCTGGCGAAAATAGCCTTGCTGATAGAGCAACCCCACGCCCACCACCGGCACGCCCAGATCGCTAGCGGCCTTGAGCTGGTCGCCGGCCACGTTGCCAAGCCCGCCTGAGTAGATGGGCAACGCTTCGCTCAACATGAATTCCATGCTGAAATACGCGACGCAGCTCAGCGGAGATTGCGGATAAGTCTGCTGAAACCACGCGGGCGCCGCCGCGGCATCGCGCCTCGCTCGTACCAGGTCGTCAACGTTGTTGCGGAACGTCGGATCGCCCAAGACCCGCTGGAGCTTCTCGCGCGAGACCGTCTGCAGGACCACCCAAGGGTTATGCGTGAGCTCCCACAGCACCGGATCAAGCTCACGCCACACCTGATCAGTGGCGTGGTTCCACGACGAACGCATATCGAGCGCAAGCTCGGCAAGCGAATCGAAGCCGTCCACGTCGGCGGACGGAAGATGCTCGTGCGCGAGACCGACCAGTGCTTGCTCGCTCACTGCCGGTCCTTCGCATTCTCGGGCGCCGACAGCGCGGCATCGACGATGGCCTGCGCTTCCGCCTGGATGCGGTGCAGATGATCGGCTCCGCGAAAACTCTCGGCATATATCTTGTAGATGTCCTCCGTGCCGGACGGACGCGCTGCAAACCATCCGCTTGCGGCAATCACCTTCAAACCGCCGATGGCCGCGCCGTTGCCGGGAGCCTGGGTGAGGATGCTCTGGATTTTTTCGCCGGCCAACTCCGCGGATAGTATCTGCTTTGGCGAAAGCTTCGCCAGCATTTGCTTCTGCTCCGCAGTAGCCGGCGCCTCAACCCGACCGTAAGCCGGCTCGCCGAACTCGCGCGCGAGCTCGCGGTAGACCTCGCCGGGATCGCGGCCCAGGCGTGCGGTCATCTCCGCCGACAGCAAAGCCGGGACGATGCCGTCTTTGTCGGTGCTCCAGACGCTGCCATCCCGACGGACAAAAGACGCGCCCGCACTCTCTTCCCCGCCAAAGCCGAGCGAGCCGTCGAGCAGGCCATCCACAAACCACTTGAAGCCGACCGGCACCTCGTAGAGCTTGCGGCCGAGCTTCGCCGTGACGCGATCGATCATCTGGCTGCTGACGATCGTCTTGCCAACGGCCGCATCCTTGCTCCACTTCGTCCGATGCTCGAAGAGGTAGAGAATGGCGGCCGACAGATAATGGTTGGGTGGGAGCAGCCCGACGCTCTTGGTGACGATCCCATGCCGATCGTGGTCGGTATCGCAGGCGAAGGCGACGTCGAACTGATCCTTGAGGGCGATCAAGCTCTGCATCGCGTAGGATGACGACGGATCCATGCGAATCCGACCGTCCCAATCGACCGTCATGAACCGGAAGGTCGGATCGACGACTTCGTTCACAACCGTGAGATTCAAACCATAGCGCTCGGCAATCGGCCCCCAGTAATGAACGCCGGCGCCGCCAAGCGGATCAACGCCCATCCTGATGTTAGCGCCACGAACCACATCCAGGTCGAGCACGCTGCCGAGATCGCCAACGTAGGCGTTGAGAAAATCATGCCGATGCGTGGTGCCGGCGCGCCGGGCCTGCTCGTAAGGAATTCTTTTTACGCCCTGAAGGCCGCTTTCCAGAAGCGCATTGGCCCTCGCCTCGATCCATCCCGTGACGTCCTTATCCGCCGGCCCGCCATTGGGCGGATTGTACTTGAAGCCGCCGTCCTCCGGCGGATTGTGCGAAGGCGTGATCACAATGCCGTCCGCCAGCCCGGTATCGCGGCCGCGATTGTAGACGAGTATTGCGTGAGAAATCACGGGAGTGGGCGTGTATTCGTCCTTATCCGCGAGCATCACGTCCACACCATTGGCCGCCAGCACTTCGAGCGCGCTGGCACGGGCCGGCACGGACAGTGCGTGCGTGTCGATGCCGAGGAAGAGCGGACCGCCTATGCCCTTTTGCTTGCGGTAATCACAAATAGCCTGGCTGGTGGCCAAGACATGCCGTTCGTTGAACGTGCAGGCAAAGGCGGAGCCGCGATGCCCCGAGGTGCCGAACGCAACCCGCTGCTCCGGCACCGAAGGATCAGGGATGCCGGTGTAGTAGGCCGTAACCAGTCTCGGCACGTCGACCAGCATTGCCGGCGTGGCCGGTTTGCCTGCCAGGGGACTTATCTTTGCCGGCGCATCCTTTGCGTGACTCATCATGGGCCTCCATGCGGACGATGACCCGCGCCGGAGCTGTCTTCTCCGGATCGAGCATAAGTCTCTCTCAACTTGGTCAAACGCGCGGTGAGAATAACCTATGACAGAGGCATGATCTCAAGCCCCTTTGGCACCCCCTCTCCGACCGAGGGGCGCGGCGGACCCGGCGCGGCAATCTACGCTTCCGGGCCGCCTTTGCCCACCCCACGGCGAGCCGCGAGTCTTTCAGAATAGATCGAGCTGTCGGTCCTCGGCGCGGCGGCGCGGCAGGTCGGCCTGTTGATGCTGCACGAGCGCGGCCTCGATGGCGCGTAGGAACGGCGACGGATCGAGCTTGCGCGCGCGCCCGCGCCAATGCCGCGTGAGGGCGCGGCTGACGAACAGATGGTCTTCGGCTCGCGTCATGGCGACATAGAGCAGCCGGCGCTCCTCCGCGGCGGCGGCCGGGTCGAGCTCACCCCAATAGAGCGGCACGAGGCCATCCTCGAGCCCGACAATGAAGACCACGGGAAATTCAAGCCCCTTGGCGGCGTGCATGGTGAGGAGCGATACCCGGTCCGCGCGCGGATCCAAGAGGTCCGCTTCGGTCGCCAGGGCGGCGGCCGCGAAGAAGCGGGGCCGATCCTGATCACACGTGGCGGCCAGCGTCTTGAGCTGCGCCAATCCCTGTGACAGCGCCGCGGGGTCGCAAGCCTCCTCGCTCCGCTGCAGGCGTTCGGCGGCGGCATCGAGCGCGCCGATCAGCGCGGCATCCGGCAGGTCGCGGTCAAGCTCCCGCAGCAGCGCGCGAACGGCCGGCTGATCCGCGATCAGCTCGTGGGAACCTTTCTTGAACGGCATGCCCGAACGCGACAGCGCCTCGCCGAGCGCCGTCGACTGCGCCTCGGTCCGGTAGAGCACGGCGAAGTCGGCAAAGCTCAAACCGGTGTCGCGCGAACCGGCGGCGCGGCCACTGTCGATGGAAAAGAAGCTGTGACCGCCGATCAGCCGCTCGATCGTCGCCACCACGAACTCGGCCTCGGCGCCTTCGCTCGGCGCCGTGTGGATGGTGATGCGCGAGCACATCTCCCGCACCGTCTCGGAAAAACCCTCGTCCGGCCGCGGCTTGCCGATGACTTGGGCGGAGGCTCGGACGATCGTCCCGGTCGAGCGGTAGTTGCGCTCGAGATGCACGGCATTGGCGTCCGGATAGGCTGCGTGGAAGCGCTCGAAGCAGGAGGCGTCGGCGCCGCGGAACCCGTAGATCGCCTGATCGGGATCCCCGATCGCGCAAAGATTGCCCGCGGGCGACGTGAGCAGGCGGAGCAAGCGATATTGCTGCTCATCGACGTCCTGAAACTCGTCGACGCAGATGTAGCGGAAGCGGTCCTGATAAATCGATGCCGATGCCGGCTCCGCGGTCAGCAGATCGACCGAGCGGCCGACCAGATCGTCGAAATCGATCCAGTTGCGCGCCGTCAGTGCCTGCGTATAGGCGGCCCAGGCGTCGGCGACATCGCCGCTTGCCGCGGCGCCGGTGCGCTTCGCCTTGGAAATGGCGCGCAACAGGCGCTCTGCCCTGGTCGTTGAAACGCAAAGCGTTGTGGCGAGCGCGTCGACCCGCTCGGCCGCCGCGGCAATGCGGAAGCCGGGCTGCAGGCCGACGCGCGCGCCGTCCTCGCGCAAAATGGCAAGCCCCAAGGAATGAAAGGTGTGAATGGCGACCTGCGCCGCACCCGCCGGAATGAGCGCGCCAAGCCGCTCCTGCATCTCGGCCGCCGCCCGTCGCGTGAAGGTGATGGCGAGACAGGACGCGGCCGGTACGCCGCGCTCCACCACGAGATGGGCGAGCCGATGCGTGAGCGTGCGCGTCTTGCCGGATCCCGGGCCGGCCAGGATAAGCAGCGGACCCTCGGTGATCTCGGCGGCGGCGCGCTGATCAGGATCGAGGCCGGCGAGAATACTCTTGGGCATTTCCGCCTCTGGCTCAGGCTCCGGCACGACCTCAGCGGATGGAACGAGGGTCGGTGCTTGCTCGGCGGCCAACAGCGGCAGCGGTTGATCCACCTGCTTTCGGGCGAAGATGGGGACATCGAACAGAAACCCGCCTCCCGTGCGCCGCTCCAGCTCGTCGTCCTGAAACAGACGGATCACGCCGTACTCGCCGTCATATCCCGCCTCGCGGATGACGGCCCCGGCGCGCAGCCGCGCCACCGCCTCGGCCACCAGCGCGGACTCCTTGCGCGCGATGTCTTCGACCGGAACGGAATTGAGGATCGTGAGCTCGGGTCCGAGCGTTGCCAGCAGCCGGTTGTAGCTGCGCTCCACGGCCTTACTAGCCGGGCCGCTGGCGGCGAGCTCGGACAAAATCTCCGGCAGCGGCACGAGGCTCGACACCGCCCCGGCATTCGGCGGCGGCAGTGCTTGCGCCTCGTCACGGTCGGCCAGGGTCTCCACCCGATGCGCGACGCCAATCGTCAGGGGCTCGCCGCAGACCGGACAACGTGCGCCGCGCGCGAGCGTCTCCTGCGGGGTGAACCGCACACCGCATTTGCGGTGCCCGTCGAGATGATACTTTCCTTCCTCGGGAAAGAATTCGACGGTGCCGACGTAGCCCTCGCCGCCCTCAAGCGCGCGCCGGATGGCAAAGTAATCAACGTCGCAGTCGAACAGGGTCGCTTCACGTCCGAGCTTGCCGGGCGAATGGGCATCGGAATTCGATGTGAGACGGTAACGGTCGAGGAACGAGACGCGCCAGTTCATCGCCGGATCGGACGACAGCCCGGTCTCGACCGCGTGGATATGACCCGCAAGATCGCCATAGCATTCGACGATGGAATTGAAGCCGGACTGCGATCCGAGCGCCGCAAACCACGGCGTCCAGATATGCGCGGGCACCAGATAAGCGCCGGGACCCGCCTCGAGCGTGATCTCCAGGAGGTCGCGCGAGTCAAGACCGAGGATCGGACGCCCGTCGGACGCGATATTGCCGATGCGCGCAAGCCTGGCGGCGAGACGATCGACGGTCGCGAAATCGGGCGCGTAAATCAGATGATGGATTTTCCGCGTGCGGTCGCCCTTCTTGTAGATCGTGGAGATCTCGACGGAGAGCATGAACCGCACCGGGCGGCGGCACGACGCGGGGAGTTTTTGCGCGATCGCCTCGGCGATGTCGTCCTTGAGGCGGTAAAGGCCGGGCGCGTCGGGAACGAGCTTGTCCTTCAGCTCGGCGAGCCAAGCCGGGTGCACGCAATCGCCGGTGCCGACGAGCGCGATCCCTTTGCGCGCTGCCCAATAGTACAAATGCTCGAGGTCGAGATCGCGGCTGGTCGCCCGCGAATATTTGGAATGGACGTGCAGGTCGGCGTGAAAACGCATCCGTCCCCCGTGGCGGCATGACTGCTCGCGCGTTTCCGCCGCGGACGGCGCGCCGAATCATGGAGGCGCAGTATAGGACGCCGGCGTGCGCGCTCGTGTCGACGCGAGGGCCCTGTGGATAGGGCTCTCGGCATAGGAATACCCGAATGCCTCGCGGTTCTTGAACTGCGCCGGCGATGGGCCTCGCGCCCGCGCCCGCAGGGACCTCGACAAACCTGGGAGCGATGTCACCCATACGTAATGTTACTTAATTAGAAATAGCTACTTTCTTCACACTTGACGTTCACACAATTAGCGCCGTCTTTAGAATCGGGGTTTTCCCTCATGCCTGCGTTGCGCATTTCCCATAAACTGGCCTTGGCGGTTGCGCTGTCGTTGCTCGTTCTGGCCGGGCTTGCGGCCTACGATCTTACCCTCAAATGGAGCACGCGCGCCGAGATGGCTGAGCTCGGCCGGCTCGCGCGCGGCGTGGCGGGCATCAGCCAGTTGATCCACGAGCTGCAGCGGGAACGCGGCGCATCCGTCTTCTTTGTCAGCAGCAAGGGAGCCCAATTTCGCGCCGAGCTCGCGACGCAACGGAAGCTGACCGATGAGGCGCGCCGCTTTGCCGGCCAATTCATCGCCGACTTGCGCGGTGGGGCGAGCAACGATTTCAGGGAAAAAATCGACAGCGCCGAGGCGCTGATGCGGGTCTTGGATGACCGTCGCACCGCGATCGATACGCTGGCGATCTCTGGTGTGCAAGCCGCTTCCTATTATAGCGACGCAATTGCCGCGTTGTTCTCCGCCACGGGCGAGATCGCCAAAATCAGCAATCGCGGCGATGTCACCACGGCGATTGCAACGTACATCAACCTCATGCAAGGCAAGGAGCGCGCGGGCCAGGAACGCGCCACCGGGGCCGGCGGCATTGCCGCCGGCAAGCTCGATTCGGCTGCGTATGTACGCCTGCTCGGGCTCATTGCCGCCCAAGAGGCCTATTTCGGCAGCTTCGAAAATGCCGCGACGCCGGCGCAGCGCGATTTCTTTCGACAAGCAATGACGGGGGAGGTGCAGCAGACGGTCGCCAAGATGCGGGACATTCTTGTTAAAGGCGGCCTTACCGGAGATATGCAAGGCCTCGACGGCAAGGCGTGGTTCGATGCAACGACGGCACGGATCGACATTCTGAAGAAAATTGAGGATAGGCTCGGGTCCGACTTGGTCGCGCTCACGACCTCCATCCAGGAAGAAGCCACGCAATCGTTTCTGGGGCTTGGCGCGGGGGTCCTGATTGCATTCCTCGGCTGCTTCGCCGTCGTGTTCGCCCTGGCTCGCGGAATTACGCGGCCGCTGTCGCGCCTTACGGCGGCGATGGAGCGGCTTGCCGGAGGCGACCTCTCCTTCGAGGTACCGGGTTGCGATCGACGCGACGAGACCGGCGAGATCAGCCGTGCCGTGGAACGGTTCAAGGTCAAGGCGGTCGAAAAGGCACAACAAGAGGCCGACGAGAGGCAGGCGCGGGCGCAAGCCGCGGCCGCGGCTAGGCGAGCGGATATGCAAAAGCTCGCCGATGCATTCGAGACGGCGGTCGGTGTCATTGTCGACAATGTCTCCGGCTCGGCGGGCGAACTCGAACGCGCGGCCAATAGGCTTTCGAAGACGGCGAATACGACGCAGCAGCTTTCCACCATGGTGGCCAGCGCCTCTGAGGAGTGCTCGGCGAATGTTTCGTCGGTTGCCTCGGCCACCAACGAAATGACCTCCTCCGTCAACGAGATTGCCCGGCAAGTGCAAGAGTCGAGCAAGATAGCCGGTCAAGCCGTGAAGCAGGCCGAGCAGACCGACGCCCGCATCGCCGAGCTGTCGCAGGCCGCCGGCCGCATCGGCGACGTGGTCAAGCTCATAACCTCGGTCGCGGAGCAGACCAATCTGCTCGCGCTCAACGCCACGATTGAGGCCGCGCGCGCGGGCGAAGCCGGCAAGGGATTCGCCGTGGTGGCTCAGGAGGTAAAGGCGCTTGCGGCCCAAACCGCCAAGGCCACCGATGAGATCGGCACCCAGATCGCCGGCATGCAGGCGGCTACCACCGACTCGGTCGCCGCCATCAAGGAGATCGGCGGCACTATCGACCGCGTATCCGAGATTGCCTCCGCCATCGCGGCTGCCGTGGAGGAGCAAGGCGCGGCCACCCAGGAGATTGCCCGCAACGTGCAGGAAGCCGCCCAAGGCACCGCGCAGGTCGCGGCCAATATCATGGACGTGAACAAAGGCGCGAGTGAAACGGGCTCGGCATCGAGCCAAGTGCTCGCTTCGGCGCAGGCGCTGTCCAGCGAAGGTAACAAGCTCAAGCTGGAGGTCGCAAAATTCCTCGCCACGGTGCGCGCTGCCTGACGCCTTCCTGCGCGCACCGCCAACCGTCCGTTCAGCAAACGACCCCGTTTCACGGGTCGCCGAATACGAATCGGCCGGCACACATGAGCTCGTCAGTCATGGTCAATGTCTTTTCCGGCACCCTTGAGCGCGGCACATCGCCAAGTTCCGCGCCAAGTCCGGCGCGCCCGTAATGCTCAATCACTGCCCGCGGGTCGATCACACGGAATGTTCTCGTCTGATGATCAATCGAACAACGCGACCGCGCGGATCCAACCGGCCGAGCCCCCTTTGATCTTGTGCGGGAAGCAGGCGACGGTGAAACCGTTCGGCGGCAACTGGTCGAGGTTGCACAGCTTTTCCATATGGCAATAGGGAATTTCGCGCCCCGCTTTGTGGCCCTCCCAGATGATCGACGGGTCGCGCGTTTCCAGCCAGCGTTTGCGCATGTGCACGAAGGGCACATCCCAACCCCAGGCGTCGATGCCGGCGACGCGGACACCGCGCGAGGTGAGATAGAGTGTCGCCTCCCGGCCCATGCCGCAGCCGGCGGTGAGATACTCGTCGGTGCCGATGCAGTCGCCGGCGCGCGTATTGATCAGCACGATGTCGAACGGCTTTAGCGCGTGATCGATACGCTTGAGCTCTGCCTCGACCTCCGCCGCCGTGACGACGTGGCCGTCGGGCAGGCGGCGGAAGTCCAGCTTGACGCCTGGGCGAAGAAACCAGTCGAGTGGCACCTCGTCGATCGTCATCATCCGTTTGCCGTCGATCGATCTCGACTGGTAATGGACCGGCGCGTCCATGTGGGTGCCGTTGTGGGTCGAGATCTGCACGCGCTCGAAAGCCCAGCCTTCGCCATCCGGCAAGTCGTCTTGTCGCAGCCCCGGGAAGTTGTCGAGCAGCATCGGGGCATTCTCGGCGTTGGTGCGGTATTCGATCTTTGGCCGCATGAACGGCGGATCGAACACGGTATCGTTGTCGAGCGGCGAGGACAGATCGAGCATACGGCTGGGTAATTTCATGGTCGTCTCCGGTTTCGGCGCTCTTCCGCAGCAACGGCCGTTTGCGGACAAGCATTCTTGCCCGCCGCGCCGGTTCAAGGATGGACCGTCTCGGGGTGGGTTAGCAATGCGGGCAATGGCGCGATCGATCATCAAAGCCGCGGCACGTCGGATCTTGCGACGTGAGCGGGCGGTGCGTCGCCGCACCGCCCGTCGTTCAGATAGCGCCGTGCCTCACCCCAGCGCCTTCTTCACGCGCTCCGGGGTCATTGGGGTTTCCCGCAGCCGCACGCCAGTGAGCTCCGCGACCGCATTGGCGATCGCGGGTCCGACCAGCGGCGTTGCCATTTGGCCGACGCCGGTCGGATGGTTGTTGGTCGCAATCACGTCGATGACGATCTCCGGGATCTCGTTCATGCGCGGGACATGGTAGTTGTAGAAATTCGACTCTTGCACGACGCCGTCGTCGGTCGTGATCCGTTCCCAAAGCGCAAATCCCAATCCGTAGACGACACTGCTCTCCGTCTGCGCGACGATGTTGTCGGGTTGCACCGCGATGCCGGGATCAAGCGCCACCCAGATCTTCGGAACCCGCAGCACGCCGGATCTGCTTTCGACCGACACCTCCGCGACCAGCGCGATCTGCGTCCCCGAATAGTTCATGTAGGTGAAGCCGAGCGCACTGCGGTCCCGCTTCCTGCCCCAGTCCGCCATGCGGCTCACGGTGTCGATGATATGCAAGGCGCGCGGATTGCTTCTGACCAGATCGCGCCGAAAAATCGCCGGATCGATCCCGCGCTTGCGGGCAAGCTCATCCATGAACGATTCGATGGCAAAGATGTTGGTCAGATGCGCGATGCCGCGCAGGCTCGAGGTGCGCAGACCACTCTCCCGCGGCACCGCCTCGCCGAGCCGGTTGGGGATCTCGTAATAGGGCGCGTCGAGGCCGTTATACGCGATGCCGTCGCGCCCCTTCAGCCGCTCGAAGCGCACGGGGTCCTGGAACGCCGTCACCTCGTCGCAGGCTTTGCGGTGGTGAAAGGCGATCAGCTTGCCCGACGCATCGAAGCCGGCACGCAGGAAATGCGCCGACAGCGGATTGAAGCGCCCGTTATGGACGTCGTCCTCCCGCGTCCACATCAGCTTGACGGGCCTGCGCACGGCGCTCGACAGCACGACCGCGTCATGGACATATTCCTCATCGCGGTGGCCGCGCCGCCCGAAGCCGCCACCCATCAGCATGTCGTGGTAGGTGATCTTGTCCGGGGCGATCTTGAGCGCGTCCGCCGCGACCGTCACAGCGATCGTCTTCGACTGCACACCGCACCACAGCTCGCAGGCGTCCCCTTTGGCCGACACCGAGGCGACAGCGTTCAACGGCTCCATCTGGGCATGGTAGACGAGATCATTGCGGTACTCGGCTTCGACGATCGTCGCCGCGTTCTGCAGCGCAGCCGGCGCGTCGCCCGCTTTGGCCCACAGCTTGGTCGGCTGCGACATGTCACGGGCCGCGGCGGCGAAAGCAACCAGCGCCTTCTCGCTGTTGAAGCCCCACGCCTTGCCGGTCCGTGTCCAAGTGACCGTGAGCGCGTCCTTGGCGTCGAACGCCGCCCGCGGCGTTTGCGCAATGACTCCGACGCCATAGGGCAGCGGGACGATCCGCAGCACCCCGGCGATCGCCTTGGCCTTAACATCGTCGATGCGGTCCGGCGCGGCGCCTTCGACGGGCGCCCGCAGAATCGCACCGTAGAACATGCCGGGCACCTGCACGTCGATGCTGTATTGCGCGCTGCCGTTGATCTTTTGCGGCAGCTCGACGCGCATAACGTCCTTGCCGATGAGCCGGAACCGATCCGGCGTCTTGAGCTCGCTCTCGGCAACCTCCGGCGCCTTCGCCGGGACTTCGGCGAACGCGGCGATCTCGCCATAGGACAGGCGGCGCCCGGATTTCTCATGGATGACCAGGTTCGGTCCGGTGATCAGTTCCTCGACCGGAACGTTCCAGTGCGTGGCGGCGTTCGCCAGCAACACCTTGCGGACCTGCGCGCCGAACCGGCGCAGATCCTTGAAATAGGCGGTCACGGCATTGCTGCCGGCCGTGTACATGTAGCCGAACGCTGGATTCTTGTAGAGTTCGTCGTTGGGCGGCGCCACGACCACGCGCACCTTCGCCCAGTCGGCGTCGAGTTCCTCGGCGAGGATGAGCGGCAGTGAGGTGAGCGAACCCTGGCCCATCTCGGCCGCGGGCGACATGATCGCGACCGTATCGTCGGTCGAGATCGTCACCCACGGGCTCAATGCTAGATCGCCATTGTGAGCCGCGGTGGCTGCCCCGGCCCGCAGGCCCGACGCCACGGCGAAGGTAAATCCGGCGGCGCCGACCATGAACGTGCGGCGGCTCAAGTCGGTATTGCGAAATGCGATGGTCATGGCTCAGCCCTCCCTCGCGGCGCGCTCGATGGCGCGGACGATGCGCGGATAGGTGCCGCAGCGGCAGATGTTCGTGCTCATGTGCTCGACGATCCGGGCGCGGTCGGGCTTCGGATGGTGCGCCAAGAGGTCGACCGCGCTCATGATCTGGCCGGACTGGCAGTAGCCGCATTGCGGGACCCGCTCGGCGAGCCAGGCCTTCTGCACCGGGTGGGAGGAATCCGCCGACAGACCTTCGATGGTGGTCAGGCTCTTGCCGGCAACCTGGGACATCTGCGTCTGGCAGGAGAACGCGCGCCTGCCGTCGATATGCACCATGCACGCGCCACACAGGCCCGCGCCGCAGCCGAATTTGGTGCCGGTCAGCTTGAGCTCCTCGCGGATCACCCACAAGAGCGGGGTATGCGGCGGGGCTTCGGAGTGCGCCGCCCTGCCGTTGACCTCGAAATCGAATGCCATGGCTTCCTCCGGAGTTTCCATAGGCGACGGGAGCCGCCGCCCGCATATTGCCTTGATGCCCCTATGTTGCCGTCGTAATGGCTCGTGCGATCGAGTGAACCATAGCACCGCACGCCGCCGCAAATGCGGCAGCAGGTGTGCAGCCGGACCCGAGCGGCGATAGCCCCGACCTATCCGGCTGCCAAGCTTCCAACCGCTTCACGCCCCGCGATCCGGCCGAACACGAAGGCGCGCAACACCGATACGGCGTTCGGCGCCGTGGCGTAGAAATGACCGGTAATCTCGCCGGCGGCGAAGAGGCCCGGGATCGGCGCGCCGTTGCGCAGCAGGCGGGCGCGGTCGTCGGTCGCCAGGCCGCCGAATGTGTAGGCCACGGCGCCGACCAAGGGGTAAGCAAGGAACGGCGGCACGCTGACGGCACGCGCCCAGTTCGACTTCGGCGGCTGCAGCGTTCGCGCGGCCGCAAGGCCGTCGTTGCGCGTCGCGTTGAAAGTATCTTGATCACCCAAGCAGGCGGCGTTGTAGTCGGCGATCGTGACGGCGAGATTGTCAGCGTTCACGCCGATGCGTTGCGCCAATTCAACGAGCGTGTCGGCACGCACGGGCGGCACCTCGGAACGGATGGCGCGCTGATAGTCCGCGATGGCAAAAAGGCGGCTGTCGAGGATGGCGTAGGCGATCGAGCCCGGCGCCTTGAAGTGTATGTCGCGCGCGAACCACTCCCACGTTTCGTGCACAAGGCCATGGCCCTCGTCGAAGAAACGCCGGCCGTCCCTGTCGACCACGATCCCGTAGGGATAGACCAGAACCACCGGCGCGGAATTCTTGCTGCGCGCATCGATCGGCTCGGCGTGCATGCCGTTCCAATCACCCGAAAGCTCGGCGCCGAGCGCCATTGCCATTCTGATGCCGTCGCCGGTGTTGAAACGCGTGCCGGGCGAGATCAGCCGCATCAGCTCGGCGCCCTCGCCGAAATGCGCGCGCATCATCTCGCCGTTGCCTTGGAAGCCGCCGCAAGCCAGCACGACCGCATCCGCGGCCAGAATTTCGCGCGCCCCGCCTTGCTCGACGACAAGACCGGTGACGCGGCCGTGCTCGCCGGCGATCTCGCGCGCGATGCAGCCGTGGCGAAAAATCACGCCCGTAAGCTTGGCCGCTCGCGTCAACTCCTTCACGATGGTCGGGCCGCCGCCGGCCGGTTGAATCCGTGGCGGCCCCTTCGCCAGATAGTAGGTGGGCGCAATGAATTCGATGCCGTGCGACGCGATCCACGCGACCGTCGCCGGAGCCTCCTGCGCAAGCCGCGCGAAATAGGTCTCGTCGCCCCGGAATTTGGTCGCCGCGCGCATGTCGTGCACGAAGCTTGGCTCCACGCGGTCGGGTGACGCCATGCGCATGTAGGACGGCGACCAGCGCGTGTTGCCGCCCGCTTCGTCCTCCGTGGCTTTTTCAGCAAGCGTGACCGTGATCGACCATCCCCGGGCGCGCGCCTCCTCGGCGGCCGACAGCGCGGCGGCGAGGCCGGCCGCGCCCTGGCCGACGACAACAAGGCTTCGCGACGCGGCGCTCATGGCGCGTATCTGCAGGCCAACTCCTCACCCCCTCGTCACAGCCACAGGATCTTCTTACGGTAGTTCAAATCGGTCAGCAGCGGCGCCGCGGGTCCGGTGTGAAAAACCTCGCCTCGCTCGAGCACGAACACGCGGTCGGCCAGCGCGAGGACAAGATCCAGGTTGTGCTCCACAATTACGATGGACGCGTGCCGGCGCAACTGGTCGAAGACCCGAAAAAGCTCGCCCACCACGCTCGGCGCCAGTCCCTCGAACGGCTCGTCGAGCAGCAACAGCTTGACGTTTCCCGACAGCGCGCGGGCGACCGCCGCCATCTGCTGCTCGCCGCCGGAAAGATAGTCGGCCGGAACGTGCATGCGCTCCTTCAAGCGCGGGAAATATTCAAAAATCTGCGCTTCGTCCCAGACCACGCCTTTGCTGCCGTCGGTGTGGCGCGCCAGACGGCCGAGCGCCAGATTTTCCGCAACCGTCATGCCGGCGAACAGGCCGCGCCCCTGCGGAACATAGCCGACACCGGACCGGGCAATATCCGGCGCCGGCAAGCCGGCGATATTCCGCCCCTCGAATTCGATCGTTCCGGAGGCCGGCGGCACAAGGCCGGCGAGGGTCTTGAGAAACGTGGACTTGCCGGCCCCGTTGCGTCCGAGCAGCCCGACGATCTCCCCTTCGCGCACGTCGAGCGACACATCATTGAGGATATGACTCTTGTCGTAGAACGTGTTGACGCGCTCGACGCGAAGCAGTTGCGCATCGCTTGCCGCGTCCGCGACCCGGCTGGTGACGGGCGGCGCGCCCGTGCCGGTATAAATTTCCTGCACGCGCCGGTCGGCCCGCACGTCCTCGGGCGTGCCCGCCATCAGCACCTCGCCCTGGTTCATGACGGTTACACAATGCGAGAAGCCGAGGACACGGTCGATGTCATGCTCGACAATCAAAACCGGAATATTTGCGGCGACGCTCTTCACGAGGTTCGACACGCGGTCCCGCTCAGCCGCCGCCAATCCGGCCAGCGGCTCGTCGAGCAGCAACACCTGCGGCTTCGAGCCGAGCGCA
This sequence comes from Xanthobacteraceae bacterium, assembly GCA_052148715.1. Taxonomy (GTDB): domain Bacteria; phylum Pseudomonadota; class Alphaproteobacteria; order Rhizobiales; family Xanthobacteraceae; genus JBKQHQ01. The sequence continues at coordinate 31,085 of JBKQHQ010000026.1, forward strand.
ATGCCTAAGTCCACCAACCGCTGGCCACCATACGACAGATCTCCGCCCTCGACATGCTCGATACCCTCCAGGCCGAGGAAACGGATCAGCTCGGCGGTCTCGGCGTGGATCTCGGGATAGCTGTCCACGTCCCGCCAAAGATTGAAGCATGCCGGATGCCGCGCCTGGAGCGACAGGCGCAGGTTTTCGTAGATCGACAGCTTGCGGAACAGGTTCGTGATCTGGAACGAACGGGCGATACCTCGCCGGCAGATGTCGTTTGCCGGCAGGGCTTCGATGCTTTGGCCACCGAGTCGCACCGTTCCATCGTCGGGCGCGTACAGGCCGGAGACCAGGTTGAACAGCGTGGTCTTGCCGGCGCCGTTCGGCCCGATCAAAGCATGAATCTGTCCGGCACTGATGGCGAGGCTTGCATTCGAGACGGCGCGGATGCCGCCGAATTGTTTCGAGATGTTTCGCACCTCCAATACCGATCCTTGGATCGCTTGGGGTCGCAAGCACCCGGGCAGCGGCAGGTCCGCGTGGATCTCGCGCCGGCTCATCGCCGCGGCTTCCTGCTGGGCCGGACGCCAGCGCCGGCGCACCTGCGCCCCTATCCCGATCAACCCGCTGGGCGAGTACAGAATGAAGCCGACGAAGACGAGGCCGAACCAAAGTAGCCAGTTCGCCGTCCAGATCGAAAACAGCTCGCGGAACAGAATGTAGAAGAGCACGCCGACGGCTGGTCCGAGGATATGGTGCATCCCGCCGATCACCACCATTGCCACCAACTCGCCGGAGAAGACGACAGAAGTGGCGTCGGCCGAGACCAAGTAATTCTGAAAACCCAGCAACGCCCCGGCGAGCGCTGTCACCGCCGCCGAGAGCACGAATGCCGCCAGCTTGTATCGCTCGATCGGATAGCCCTGGAACGTGGCGCGCAGCTGATTCTCCCGGATCGCCACCAGCACGTGCCCAAACGGTGAGCGCACGACGCGCAGCAGCACGTACAGCGCGCCGAGCCCGATCACGGCGACGAAGACGTAATAGGCGAGCGCATCGTCGAGGCTGACCGGCCCGATGCTCCCCCGCTGCAGGCCGCCGAGGCCGTCCTCGCCGCCGGTCACATCGCTCCAGCGGAAGGCGATGTTGTAGGTAAGGGCCGCGAGCGCGAGCGTCAGAAGCGCGAAATAGATGCCGCGCCGGCGCAGGATGAGAATTCCCGTTACCGTCGACAGCGCCGCGACAAAGACGATCGCGACCAGAATCGGGACGACAATCTGGCCGCTGAACCAGTGCCTCTGTGCGAGCGCCGCGGCGTAGGCCCCAATGCCGAACCATGCGCTGTGGCCGAAGGATGTCAGCCCCGTATAACCCACCAGTAGGTTCAACCCGGTCGCCGCAATGGCGAGAATCACCACGACGGTAGCCGTGTTCACCGTCAGTCCGAGCAGGCGCGTGGCGAGCGGCAGCGCGACGAGCGCGGCCGCCCCGATCGCCAGCGTCCGGTATCTCGCCGTTGCGCGCGCGAGCGTCATTCGAACTTCTCGATGCGCTCGCCGAGGAGCCCGCGCGGACGGAGCAGCAGCACCATGAACATCAGCACGTACATCGACGCTTCGCCGGCGGCCGGGAGAAAATGAATCGTGATCCCGCGCACGACGCCGACCAGAAGCGCGGCGAGCACCACGCCCCAAAAACTGCCCAGCCCGCCGATCACGACGACGACGAAGGCGACCGTGATGATCTCGGCACCCATCGCCGGATGGACGACGGTGATCGGCGCGAACAGCGCCCCGCCCATCGCGGCCATCCCGACGCCCAGCACGACGATGGCGGTCATGTAAGGCTGCAGCCGGATCCCCAGCGCCGCGACCATGTCGGGCCGCTGGATGCCGGCGCGCACCACGCGGCCGAACGACGTCTTGTGAAGCAGCAGCCAGATGCCAACGAGCACGACGGCGACCACGACCAAAAGCAGCAGCCGATAGCGCGAGAAGAGGAAATCGCCGATGATGACCGCGCCCTTCAGGCCGGGCGGAATCGTCGCCGCCAGCGGCGCGGCGCCCCAGACGATGCGGATCAACTGCTCGGCGACCATGGCAAGGCCGAAAGTCAAGAGCAGGCTCAGGATCGGATCCGCCGCGTAGAAGCGGCGCAACAGGAACCGTTCGAACAGGATGCCGAGCACGCCCACGGCGACCGGCGAGAGGACCGCCGCCGGGCCGAAGCCCAGATATTTCGTGATCTCGATCGATGCATAGGCACCGAGCGCGTAGAACGCGCCATGCGCCAAGTTCACCACGCCGCCGACACTGAAGATCAGCGACAAGCCCAGCGCGATCAGCAGGTAGTAGCCTCCGAGCACGAGGCCGTTGACCACCTGTTCGAGCAAGAACATGAACTGTCCCGATGAGATAAACGCGGCGTAGGGGGGGGG
>JBKQHQ010000027.1:0-41952 GCA_052148715.1 Xanthobacteraceae bacterium
GCAGAGCGCACAATTCAATGCTTGCGGCGTAGGATCGGCCGCATTGTTAACAGTTTCAGCCCAAAAGAATGCAGGAACTTCTTTCGCCACGCCGGTTATGTTCGAACATGAGCGGAATCCGCTCTAGGTTGGCAAAGGCACTAGCGAGCCCGCATCATCGAGCAGGCGATCATCGAGCCATGATTCACGGCAGTGGCTTTGCGCTCAGGCCGCACACTCCGAATTCGACGCGCGTGGTATCAGGCTCGTAGGTCTGGAACACGATGTTCCAGGATGAGGGGTCGATGCCCAGGCTGATGTCGTTGACGTAGCCGTTCATGGAGGTCTGCGAGATCGTGACGTTGTTCAGCACTCGCGCGCTGCCATACTGGTACACGGTGAGCCCCTTCGCCTCCTCATCGAACACGACGGTGATCGACCGTTTCTCGGTCCCGGAGTCGGACTTCGGCCCCGCCTTCGTTTCAAAGTCGGTCAGGTTGCAGTCGAGCCGCTTGGGCGCGGCGATCGCGCCGGCGGGCGACAGCAGCAGAAGGGCCCCAGCAAGCGCGCCAAAGGCGTCCACGGCCCTTCGACAGAACCATCGATGATGCATGGCACCCCCCGCTGGGCTTCCGGCGCATGATTGCCGTGTTGAAAGACTACCCCGCCGCCAGCCGATCGCTTTGATCGAGGTCAACCTCGCAGGTGTGCTTCGCCCGGCGGACTTTGAGGCAAATCAATGCGGCAACGTCGGCATCAGTCATGATTATTATGGAGTAGCTCCCATGGCACACTATTATGTCAAGTTTTTCAAGATTTTACTGAGTTCCGATGGGCATCCGTTCAAGGTGCTGCAGCGTGCAATTACCGTCGACGGAGCAAGAACGAAAGACGATGCTGTGAAAGCGGCGCAAAGCCGTTTTGAGCAACTCCAGCATATTCCCGACTGGAAGCTCCATGCTGATGCCGTCGAGGCCGAAAGCGCCGAAAAGCAACCTAAGGGTCCTTGAGTGGGCTAACGTGCCCCCGGCAGACACTCGGTTGCCGCCGCGGCGGGCATGGACGCACCTCGGCTATAGTCAGTGGCCCGAGCTCGCAGACGCCAGCGTGGATTCTTACATTAGGCGGCCTGATTTATGATGGTGGTATGTTCCGCCACGGTTGGCTTGCAAGGAGGAGCAGTATGGCTATTGGAACGTTTTCCCCGCCAAAGGGGTGGGAAGATTGGGCTACCTTGTTGCTTGGGGTCTGGCTCTGCGCTTCGGCATGGGTGCTTCAATTCAATGATCCGCCGGCAACGCAAAATCTCGTGGCGGTTGGATTCCTCGTCATTGTTGGTGAGCTGTTTATGTTTCACAGGCTTCTTCTTTGGGAGGAATGGGTCAACATCGTCCTCGGCATATGGCTTATCGTTTCTTCTTGGGTATTGGATAGCGCCCCGGCGGCCAAGACGAATTCAATCGTTGTCGGGTTGCTGATTTTGGCGTTAGCCTTATATGAAATGTGGGACAACCGACGCCGGTATTCAGCCTAACTCAGGCTTCCGACGCCGATGCTTGAGTTCTCGTGAGTGTCCTCTGCCTGGTCGTTCACCCGCCGCATGGCCTGCGTAAGCTCCTCGTACACGTCATCCTCTATCGTGACCGTGCCGTAGTTCGAGTTCTCGCCGTCGAAGCGGCCCTCGGCCGGCTGATCGGCGTGTTCAAACCAATGATATCCGACGACGCCAGGCCGCTGCAGCGCGGCGACGACATAGCGTTGGAAACACCGCGCGCGCTCAGCCTGATCGGGCACCACCGGACCTGCTCCGCGTGTATTGGGCAAGCCGGAATCCTCGGCACGAAAGGAAAATTCACCGATCAGGCAGGGCTTTTGAGTTTGCGCAAAGGCGTCGATCGCAGGACCAGGATCGAGCCCGTAGCAATTCAACGAGATGACATCGAGATCACGAGCTGCGGCCTCGATGACGGCACGTTGCGGCGGAAAGGCGAAGCGGCAGCCGAGCACGAGGTGGTTGGGATCGACAGCCTTCACGGCCGCGACCGTCATCGCGAAATACCGACTGGCCAGCGTTGCCGCGAAGGCTTCGCAATCGCCGACAAATGTGCCGCGTTTCGGCTGATCGGCGTTTCGCTCGCGCTCGATGCTTTCGTTCCGCTCATAGAAGGGCTCCCGCTCGTAGGGAGCCTTGACCAGCGCAAGGGTCGCAAGCTCATCCCAGGACCGCGACGGTGTGCACCATACGTCATTGCAGCGCTCGAACGTCTTATACCGCTGCCGCAGCAACTCGACCGCGGCGTGGCGGCCGGGGCTTGGCGGCGGTAAATTCAAGAAGATCGTCAGCAATTCGTCGGTGCCTCGCCAATCGGGATCCCAGCGCAACTCGTTGTCCGTAAACCAGCCGATGATCGCCGGATCGTCACGCCAGCCCAGGCAGATTTCGCTTGCCCTGCTGCGCACATGGAGCGCGAAATCCGGATCGAACACGTCGGGAAAGGCGTCGTCGACCCCGGGGCGATACCCGCTCCTCTTGCGCCAAGCAAACGAGGCTCCGAGATCGAGATTAGGCGCTAGTGACAGCAAAGACGGGCCGGCCTTTGCGACAGCTTCATCCGACCAGGCGCCAAGTGAGTTGAATCCCCACGATGACAAACGCCGGGCGGCCGCAGCACGCCATGCGTCTCTGCCGCCATATTTTCGTTGGCAGGCCTCTGCGTACGGAATGTGATCGGTATTCTGAATCTGATCCTGATCGAAGCGAACGGTGGTAACCCCTTTCGACAAGAACCGGGCGCCGTCCGGATCGAGGAACCACCACACGCCCGCGATCTGATCGACACGGAAAAAGCCGGTTGCCGCCGGGGAAGGATTATCGATAACACCACCCCACCGGTTCTTGCGGGTCAGCTCCGCCATGGGACGTATCCTGCCACGGGAAGTATACTCTTGAAATTCTTACCCCACGAAATCACGGTACGCGGATTTGATCAAGGCGCGCCGCCTGACTTGAGCGAGCAACGGCGGGCTGCGGCAACGCGAAAAGGGGTGGGTTGCTCAGCCTATCGGCGGTGGCGCCGCAACTACAGCGCCTTCTTGGCCTGCCCCTCTTGAGCCGGCCTGTCATCCCTCGAAAAGTCGACCCGCTTGGCACTACCGAGCTCGTCGAATGCAAGCAGGAGCGTAGCGACACGGTGCATCGACGATCTCCAGTCGGCCAGGCGCTGATAGTTGTCGACCAACCAATTGAACGCACCCTGCACCGTGACGAAGGCTGCAGCGGCCTGGGTCAGCTCTCCGAGCGACATGTCGCCGGAAATATATTTGGGCAGACACAGAACCCAACCGACCACAGGCGCAAGCAGAAGGTTGCCGTTGGAAATCACGGTCGTTCGCACCAGCTGCCAACATAATTCGCGCCAACGATCGAGCACTTGCCGGACGGCAAGCCACAGGCTGCGGCGCTCCTGCGGCTCATCGCCGGCCGGCATTGTGCGCTCTCCGATTTCGCGCAGCAGATTGGCGGCCCCCCGGAATTCCGCTTCGGCTTGGTTTTTCCCTTCGATAACCTTGGTAAGAGGGCGACCGACGATGAGCATCGCCCCGGTAAAGAGGCTCGAATAGACGATCGCGCCGAGGACCAAATAGGCGGGAATCATCCAGGTGTGGCCGAGTACAGGCACGGCAAGGCTTCCGCCAACGCTCCAAAGCACGCCGAAGAATGTCATCGCCGTGATGAGCGAGGTGAATAGGGCCAGCGTCATATCGATGGGCGCATCGGTCGCGATGCGAACATCCTCGGCGATGCGATATTCAGCATTCTCAGACCCTCTGACGAGGTGATTGAGATGACGGAAATGATCGTCGCCCAGCCAATACTCAATCACGCGCCTGGTCAAGAACTCGCGCCATTTGCGCTGCGTCGTCATCCGGCCCCACACCGAAGTGGCGGCGAGCGTGATGCTCGCGGCGGCCAGTGGGACAAAGAGCTCCGCCTGCAGCCATAGCGCCGGGCCATCGTTTCGCTGCAGGGCATCGAAGAAATTCCGGTTCCATAGATTAAGCAGATACTGCACGAGCAGTTGCAGAAGCGCGATAGCGACAAGAAGGGCGGTCAGGCTCCAGGCGGTCCAAGCCGTCCGGCCTCGCCAGAAAAGAGAGGCGCTCCGCCAGAATCGAGGAAAAAGATGCTTCTGATCCCTGACGCCATGATCGAAGTCATAGAGCATGGTCGCTTACCGCAATGCAGGATTCGGTTCGGATGGCCGCACCAACGTTCATTCTAGCATTGCTAGGTCGAAAGCCCCAGGAGCGCGCGGCTGTACCTCGGCTAAGCCCGCGCTACGGTCAGCGGTAATGATTGACCGCTTGGTAGTGTCGGTCGGCCGGGGAATTATTCCCGCTGCGCCAATCGCGGTCACAACGTTGAAAAATATCGCCCAGGGCTCAAATGGCTCCGGCGGGCATTGATTTTGCTCAAATAGAGCCTGTTTATGCACGGAAAGCGGCTGCTGCTGCATTTCGTGCCGCATATGATGTTTATCAAAGCGGGACTATCTCCGGCGCTTCAGAAGGGGGCATCGAGAGGCGGGCCGGATTCCGCCTATGCAGTTCGTCGCATGAGGGCGAGAATGGCTACCCCCAAAAGGTCGAAACTGGCGTTCTTGGCCGCCGCACTCCTACTGGTCGGCGGTGGTGTTGCGGCACTGTGGAATTATAGCACCTTGGTGCGTTGGCTGACCTCGTCGGACCAGGCCGCCACCATTTTGGTGTCGGGTAATATCGAGGCCCACCAGAGCGTGCTCAGCTTCAAAACCGTGCAGTCGCGCATCGTCGAGCTGCCATTCGACGAAGGCCAGTGGGTCAAAGCCGAAACACTGATTTCGCGGGTCGACGATAAGGATTACCGCCAGCAAGTCACGATGGGCGAGGCGGCGCTTGAAGTGCAAAATCGTCAACTTGCAACGGCCGAGCAGAATCTTGCGGCCACAAAGAAGACGGTGGAAAGCGATGCGGCCGATCTGGAGCTGGCCAAGATCGAATTCTCGCGCGCCGACAATCTCATGCAAAAAGGTGCCGGCACCGTCGAGGCGCGCGACCAAGCCAACGCCGTTTTGAAGAAGGCGAATGCCGCCATCGATCGCGACCAGGCGCTGGAGAAATCTGCCGAGCGGCAGGTCGAGCTTGCCAAGGCCAACATCCGCAATGCCGCGGAGGCGCTCAAGCTGGCCAAGATCGTGCTTGATTATACTGTCCTTGTGGCGCCGTTCGACGGAGTGATCACGGTACGTCAGGCGGAACTTGGAGAGGTCATGATACCGGGCACGCCGGTGGTGACGCTCGCCGACCTCGATCACATTTGGCTGCGCGCCTACATCAACGAGACCGACATCGGCAAGATTCGCCTCGATCAGAGCGCGGTGGTCAAGACCGACACCTACCCAGGCAAGAGTTACAAAGGGCGCGTCTCCTTCATTTCCTCGACCGCCGAGTTCACGCCGAAGAGCGTCGAAACCCACGCCGAGCGCGTGACGCTCGTCTACCGAATCAAGATCGACATCGACAATCCTACCCATGAATTGGTCCCCGGCATGCCGGCCGACGCAGTCCTCGCAGCACTTCCCGCGGGCAAGTCATGAACGTGGAAGTTCCGATTATTCAGATCGATGGGCTGGTGAAGCGATTTCCCGAGCTTACGGCGGTCGATCGGCTCAGCTTCTCGGTAAACCGCGGAGAAATCTTTGGCCTCGTCGGGCCGGACGGCGCCGGCAAGACAGCGACCATGCGGATGCTGGCGGGCGTCATGCGCCCGGACGGCGGGGCTATCGTGATTGATGGCGTCGACGCCGTCGCCGATCCCGAGGAGGCCAAGCAGCACGTGAGCTACATGCCGCAGCGCTTCGGTCTCTACGAAGATCTGACGGTGGACGAGAACATCCAATTCTATGCTGATCTGTTCGAAGTTCCGCCAAAGGTTTGCCGCGAGCGCGCGAGCCGCCTCCTCGCGGCGTCCGGCATGAGCAACTTTGGTCGCTTTAGGGCCGGCCAGCTGTCCGGCGGCATGAAGCAGAAGCTCGGGCTCACCTGCGCACTGGTGCACACGCCGAGAATCCTGCTGCTCGACGAACCGACCACCGGCGTCGATCCGGTGTCGCGTCGCGACTTCTGGCGCATCCTCTATGGACTGCGTGAAGAGGGCGTGACCATCGTGATCTCCACCGCCTATTTGGACGAGGCCGAGCGCTGCAACCGGCTGACCCTCCTGCATAGCGGCCGTGCGCTCTATTGCGACACGCCGGCGGCGCTCAAGCAGCACATGCCCGGAGCGTTGGTCGCCATCTCATCCACCGACGGCCGTGCCGTGCGCGCCGCGATCACCGGCGAGCAGGGAGTGAGTCACGTCCTCCTGGTGGGCGACGGCGTTCATGCAGTGGTGGACGATGCAAACGCGCGCATTCCCCAATTGCGTGACGCGTTGCATCGCGCCGACGTGTCGTTTGCCGATATCGCGGTCGCCGCGCCCAGCATCGAGGACGTGTTCGTGGCGCTGCTGGAAACCGGGAACGCGTCTTGAGCAACCCGGCGCAGCCAAGCCAAGCTCCGAATGACGATCAGGTGATCGCCGAGGATCTCGTCAAGCGGTTTGGCGACTTTGTCGCGGTTGACCGCGTGAGCTTCCGGATCGCGCGCGGCGAGATCATGGGTTTCCTGGGGCCGAATGGCGCTGGCAAATCGACGATTATTCGAATCCTCTGCGGCCTGCTGGGCGCGAGCGGTGGTTGTGCGATCGTAGCCGGGATCGACGTCTCGCGCGATCCCGAAGGCGTGCGCCAGCGCATCGGCTACATGTCGCAGAAATTCTCCCTCTACCGCGACCTCACGGTTGAGGAGAACTTGCGGTTCTTCGGAGGGATTTACGGCGTGCCCGGTGCGGAACTTGCCGAGCGTATCCGCTTTGCCGTCGATATGGCGGGGCTTGCCGGGCGGGAGCGGGCGCTGGTTGCGACCCTTGCCGGCGGGTGGCAGCAGCGTCTGGCGTTGGGCTGCGCGGTGCTGCACCGGCCGCCCATCCTGTTCCTGGACGAGCCGACCTCGGGTGTCGAGCCCGCCTCGCGGCGACGCTTTTGGGACCTCATCCATACCCTCGCCAGCGACGGCGTGACCGTGCTGGTCTCGACCCATTACATGGACGAAGCCGAATATTGCCACCGCGCTGCCTTGATCAATCACGGGCGTCTCATCGCCATCGGCAGTCCTGCGAAACTCAAGCAGACCGCGCTCGGCGGCGAGTTGCTGCTGATCGAGTGCGAGGCGCTTGGCGCGACCCTTGCGGCGCTGCGGGGGGCGCCAGATGTGCGGGATTGCTCGGTGTTCGGCGATGCGCTGCATATCTTGGTCGGCAATGCCGAGAAGAGCCTCACGGAGTTGCCCGACTTCCTCGCCGCAAAGGGCCTACGGCCCCGCCACATGGCGCGCATCGCTCCGTCGCTGGAGGATGTGTTCGTGCAGCTCATTGCGGCCGACATGGCGAGCGGGAGGGTGGCAGCATGAGAGTGCGCCGGCTCAAGGCCATCGCCGTCAAAGAACTCCTGCAGATCTGGCGCGATCCCCGCAGCCTGATGATCGCGCTCTTGCTGCCGTTTACCCAGATGTTTTTGTTCGGCTACGGCGTGACGCTCGACCTCAAACACATTCCCGTGTGCACCTTTGACCGCGAAGCCAGTCAGAACAGCCAGGCACTGCTCAAGAATTTTGAGGCCTCGGCCTATTTTGCGATCGCCCGCAACGTCCGAACCTATCCGGGGCTGGTGGCCGCGATCGACCGGGCGGACTGCAAGATCGCTCTCGTCATTCCCCCGGATTTCTCCGAACGGTTGAACGATACAGGTCGGGCGTCGGTCCAGGCGATTCTCGACGCCACCGACGACAACAGCGCGAACATTGCCTTGGGCTACGCGCTTTCGGTCGTCACCGGCTATTCCAGCGAAGTGGCGCTCGATGCCTTGAGTAGGCAAGGCCGCCAGCTGCTGCAAATCCAACCTATGACGGTCCAGTCGCGGGTCTGGTTCAACGAGGATCTGGAAAGCCGTAATTTCATCATCCCGGGTCTGGTCGCGGTCATCATGGCCTTAGTCGGGGCGCAGCTCACCTCGCTCACGATCTCACGGGAGTGGGAGCGCGGCACCATGGAGCTGCTGATCTCGACGCCGGTGAAGCCGAGCGAGGTGATGGTCGGCAAGCTGCTTCCATACGTTGCGCTGGGCTGGATCGATGCCGCTTTCTGCCTGGTCCTCGCGGCGCTCTGGTTTGGGGTGCCGTTCCGCGGAACCATTTTCACGTTGTTCATCACCACGACGCTGTTCCTCGTCGTCGTGCTCGGGATCGGCTATCTGCTGTCGGTCCTGATCCGCAGCCAGATCGGGGCGAGCCAGATCGCGCTGCTGCTGACCATGATCCCGACCACTTTGCTATCGGGTTACGTTTTTCCGATCGACCAGATGCCTGCTGCCGTCCAGGACGTCACCTATCTGATGTATTCCCGCTATTTCGTCACCATCCTCAAGGCCCTTTTTCTCAAGGGTGCCGGTATTCAAGCGCTGGCGGCGCCAATCCTCTGCCTCCTCGTTTACGCCGCGGCAGTCATGGTCCTGGCCGTCCGGGCATTCCGCAAGAGCCTCGATTGAGCAGCAAATGTTCAGCCGCATCACCAGCATAGTGATCAAGGAGTTCATTCAGCTCTGGCGTGACAAATGGGGGCGCTTCCGCTTGATCGTGCCCCCTGTCGTTCAACTGCTGTTGTTCGGCTACGCCGCAACCTTCGAAGTCTATCACGTGTCGACTGCGGTGCTCGATCTCGACCGCACGCAGGAAAGCCGGGAGCTCGTCGCCCGCTTCACATCGAGCAATCGACTTAACATCGTCAAGCGCGCACAATCGCAAGAGGAGATCAATGCGATGATCGACCGCAGCGACGCCGCCGTTGCGCTCGTCGTTCATGCCGGGTTCGCAAATCTCCTGCGCAAAGGCCAGGAAGCGCCGCTCCAGGTGGTGGTCGACGGGACCAATTCGAATACGGCGCTGATCGCGCTTGGCTACATCAACACCATCGCGGCACAGTTCGCGCAGGATTATGTGACCGACCTGGCGCAGCGCATCCAGGGAATACAGGGTACCATGGAGCAGGTTCAGGTCACGATCGCGCAACGGCCTTGGTACAATCCGGATTTCAACGGGCGCTGGTTCTTCGTTCCGGGTGTGATCGCGACGATCACCCTGGTCATGGTGGTCAATCTCACCGCTTTCGCGGTGGTCCGCGAGCGCGAAGTCGGCACCCTTGAGCAGATCATGGTCAGTCCGATCCGGCCGGCCGAATTCATCCTTGGCAAAACGGTGCCGTTCTTCGTCGTGGGGCTTGGTATTGTCGGGCTCATCACCATCGTGGGGATCTTCTGGTTCCAGATCCCGTTTGTCGGCAATCCTTTGGTCTTTGCGCTCGGCGCGGTACTCTATCTGTTGAGCCTGCTGGCACTCGGCCTGCTTATCTCCACGATCTGCTCGACTCAGCAGCAGGCGTTTGCCACTAATTTCTTCGTGCTCAACCCGTTTTTCATCTTGTCGGGCTTCAGCTTCCCGATCGCCAGCATGCCGGATGTCTTGCAGTGGTTTACCTACATTAATCCGCTGCGATATTTTCTCGTCGTCATTCGCGGCACTTTCCTCAAGGGGATCGGGCTCGACATATTGTGGCCGGACCTGCTGGCGATGGCGGCGCTCGCAGCGGTTCTTCTCTCCGTGAGTATCCTGCGGTTCCGGAAATCGCTGGAATGATGGTGCTCCACGTGCGCTGCAGGCCGCAAAAGAACAAGTCACCGTGGCGGTCGGCCGCGGCTTCATCAGGGGCTCTGATGTCCGTTGTCAGGAGCGCGGCCGAGCAGGATTCGCTGACGGGATTTCCCCGGGCCGGCTGACCGTCACGTTCAGGTCCGTCACCAAGCCGTTGGCCAGGGAATAGACCCAGCCGTGAACACTGAGGTCCTGATTGCGCGCCCAAGCCTCCTGCACAAAAACGTCAGATACGACGTTCTTCACTTGCCTGATGACGTTGAGCTCGCATAAGCGGTTGAGGCGGGCATTCAGGTCCGCGATCGCCTCAAGCTCAAGCCGGTGCTCGTGGGCGACCTCGCGGATTGGATGCAGCCAGTGGTCCACGAGACCGCGTCGTTTGCCGTCCACCGCCGCGCCGACGCCGCCACACCCATAGTGCCCCACCACCAGGATGTGCTTGACCTTTAGCACGTCGACCGCGAACTGGAGCACGGAAAGGTAGTTGGCGTCCTGCGGCGGAGCGAGGTTGCCGACGTTTCGGTGCACGAAAAGCTCGCCGGGGTCGAGGTCCACGATCTCGTTCGCCGGAACCCGGCTGTCGGAGCAGCCGATCCACAAGTACTCCGGCGCTTGCTGGCGTTCGAGTCGTCTAAAGAAGCCGGCGTCGCGGGCGACCATGCGCTCTGCCCAGGCGCGGTTGTTTGCCTTCAAGTGATCCAACATGGGTTCCCTCATAGCGCTCGCGGTCGCGGGCCGCAATCATGGAGCGCCGGCTCGAGTCGAGTGCGATCCCAGAACCGCGGGGCGCCTGACGCGGACGCAACTGTTCCCGTTTGACCGCGATCCACTCGCTGCGGCCATGGCATAATCGCGGGCACATTTATAACGGCCTGAGCGACAGTCCGATGTCCCGACGAATGCGTTTTTGCCCTTGATCTACTTCAAGGTTCGTCGCGCCGATTGATCGCAGTGTCATGTTTGTGAACGCCGCCAAAACTTTTCAGGACGGAGGAACCCAACGATGAGCCTCAATCGCAGAAACTTATTGCTCACCGGCACCGGAGCCGCTGCTACGTTGGCGGTGCCGGCAACTCTTGCTCAGAACGCACCCGATGCCGCCGCGCCGGCGCCGATAGCTGGTTCGCTACCCGACAGCGAGCGCAAGCTCAATATCGTGACCCTTCGCGACCTCGAGGCTGAGGCCCAAAAGGTGATGGCTCCCTATGGCTTCGCCTACGTGTCCGGCGGCGCGGGAGACGAATGGACGATGCGGGAGAACTTGGCCGCATTCAACCGTTGGGTGATCTCTCCCGATTATCTTTCAGGCCATCGCATCGTCGACACGACGACGACCCTTCTCGGCACGAAGATTTCTCAACCGGTGATCACTGCTCCAATGGGGAATCAGGGGTCGGTGCACGCTCACAAGGAGGCGCCGGTCGTCAAAGGAGCGGCGCTCGCCGATACTCTGTTCGTGGAAAGCTCGGTCTCGCAGATGAGCCTTGAGGATGTCGCTGCGGCTACCGACGGCCCCAAATGGTTCCAGATCTACTTCCCGGAAAGTCGACCCTTCGCGGCGGAGCTGCTGCAGCGCGCGAAGGCGGCCGGTTACAAGGCGATCGTGGTCACCACCGACGCCTTCATCACTAGCAACCGCGAACGTTCATTACGGCTGCAGGGTATAGCGATGCCGAATCTCACCATGGGCAACGCTCCCAAGACGCTTGGCGTCACCGGAAATGCCATGGCCATGAAGGTCGATCTCAACTGGGATGACGTGGAATACTGCCGCAGCCAGACGGGACTTCCAGTCATCGTCAAGAGTATTCTGTCCCCCAGGCAGGCCGTGCAGGCTGCGCGCCGCGGCTGTGCTGCTGTGTGGCTCTCCAATCATGGCGGCCGGCAGCTCGACAACACACCTTCCGCAATGACGATGTTGCCGCAGGTTGCGGCGGCGCTTGAGGGCCGTATTCCCATCATCGTCGACGGCGGTGTCTATCGCGGACAGGACGTATTCCGGGCGCTGGCCCTGGGAGCGAGCGCGGTCGCGCTCGGGCGTCCCGTGTTGTACGGCTCGGCATTGGGTGGGGCGCAGGGCGTCCAGAGCGTTTACCAGCATCTGAAGAACGAGCTCATCATGACAATGCAGCTTGCAGGCACGCCCACGATCAATAGCATAACCCGCGAGTACGTCGCCCGCGCGGAGGAGGCCTAAACGAGCTCCACTTGGAACGCTTCTCTTTGGGTTTCCATGCACTGCCACAAATCCTGCCGCGTGCCAGGGTATCTCCGGTACGAGGGCTGCGGCAGAAAACGGCTAACTATTTTTCGGGGATAAAGCAGGGCGTCGGAACAGTTGATTTGTAAGGCGACGGCTGAGTTGGGGTTTGCGGAACCTCAGGGAGTCGTCATATCGAAGTTGTGGCAGGTGTTACAGAACGTCTGCGAGGCAAGGTGGACGCGATGACAACTCGAACAGGGAAGGGGGCCTTGGTGAGAGGCGTGGGGATTGGGCTCGTCGGATGCAGTCATCTCAGCGAGCTTGTCATAAGTACCCCCATGGCAGCCGAGACACGTCGCCATCTGCGGCGCCGCGCTCGGGGGGCTTTCGGCGTGGCAAGCATTGCAGCTGAGCTTTGCGGCTACATGCTTGTCGATGAGAAATCCATGCCCGCCGCCGGGAGCAGAGGGCGGCTGGCCGGAGGCATGAAAAATGACGGAAGCGAAAAGACCCACAAACGCGGCGAGGAAGGCCATCGGCATTATGCGCATTATCGGCGTCCGAATTAGCGAAGGAAGATAGGCGATATTACGAGTGGATGTAGATAATTATCGAGCGAACGGCCTTGTTCACAGTGGCCATCCGCCTCTAACCGACTGCTGGGACATGAACGCTAGTTCCGAAAAGGCCACGACTCCCAAATAAAGCACAGCCCATCCTAGCATTGCCAGATTGAAAGTCGTTCGCCGACTGCCGAATGCCGCCCAGACCACCATCGGAACGATGCCGGTGAGAATAAGCGCCGGTAGCGATTGGGCGATGGCAAAGGCAGAAAGCTGCAGCCAATGATAGTGACTGACGACTAGGTAGTACTGATCTCCGAGGTGGGCCAACCGTATGACGTGTGCGAGCTGGCATGCGGCCGCGAAGGCTATCAACAGCGCGAACTTCGCCACTAAGCCGATCGCGGACATAAGCCTGGAGAATCTCGCGGCCACGGGTAACGGCATCTCCGTCCGTTCATTCGCCGCGGAGGGCTGCTGCGCAATGACGTTCCGTACCTGTTCGTCCACGGCTCCGACCTCTATCAGAATTTTGGTATTTGCATTCCGAGGCTGGTAAGGCGGCATTGATTTTTGTCAACCGCTCTTCGAGTAGAGGCTCAGCAGGTTCTCACCAGCGGAACTGCATCTGGTACTTTCCTAGGCACAAATACTCACTACCCGCTGCAATAACACTTTGTTCAAATCTTCAATCCCAAATGACGCGGCAGCCTTGCCGAGGAGAAGCGCTCGTGGCGACCATCCGCCCGACCACAGAGAAAGGTTCTTCGACAAAGACGATATCATCGTCTCGGAGACCGACCTCAATGGGCGTATCACCTAAATCGTAGCCGAGGCCACCTGATCCCGCGGCGGGACTTATCTAGGTGGGTGCACCGGCGCCTGCTTGCTGCCGCAGCGCATCGGACCGCGTCGGCGGTGGGGCTTTGCCAAGAGTGAGATCAATGTTTGTTGGTGGTAAAGAAGAGGCGCTGTTGACTCGTCCGAGAAGCAGCACTGGCGTTGATCCGGATCAATGCCGTGCGCGTCTCGACCAAGGCATGCAGTTCCCGCATTCCGGAGGCTGCATGTCGACGTACCGTCTGGACAAGCTATTTGCACCGCGCTCGGTGGCAGTGATGGGCGCGAGCCCCCGGGAAAGCTCGCTGGGCCGGGCGATTATTCGCAACCTGCGTTCTGCCTCGTTCCCTGGCCCGATCCATCTCGTAAACCCGTTTTACGCCGAGATCGACGGCATTACGTCGGTGAAGAGCATTCGTGCGATCCCGGCTGCACCCGATCTGGTCGTCATTACGGTGCCGTCAGCGATGGTGCCCGATGCTGTCCAGCAGGCCGCTGAAAAGGGCGCGGCGGGGGCGATCGTCATTACGGCGGGGCTCGGCCACGGTCCGGGTTCGCTCGCGGATGCCGCCGAGAGGGCCGCGCGGGCGCATGGCTTGCGACTGATTGGTCCCAATTGCCTCGGGGTCATGGTACCGGGGCAGAAGCTCAATGCGAGCTTCGCGATGAGCATGGCGCATCCGGGCGATCTCGCGCTCATCGCCCAATCGGGCGCCATTGCGGCCGGCATGGTGGAATGGGCCGCCCAACGCAACATCGGTTTTTCCGCGGTTGTCTCGATCGGCGATCAAATCGACGTCGATTTCGGTGATCTGCTCGACTATTTCGCCGTCGATCGCCAAACGCGCGCGATCCTGCTCTATGTCGAATCAATCAATCACGCGCGAAAATTCATGTCGGCGGCGCGGGCTGCCGCGCGGACGAAGCCCGTGGTCGTCGTCAAGGCCGGCCGTCACGCACAGGGCGCGCGGGCCGCGGCAACCCATACCGGGGCGCTTGCGGGCTCGGACGCGGTCTATGACGCCGCGTTTCGCCGTGCCGGCCTGCTGCGCGTTCTCGATTTCGGGGAGCTCTTCGACGCGGCGGAGACGCTGGGCCGGCAGAGGCCTTTTCCTGGTAAACGGCTTGCCATCCTGACCAATGGCGGCGGCGTCGCCGTGCTCGCTGTCGATCGCTTGATCGATCTCGGCGGTGGGGTCGCGGAGCTTTCGGCGGACACAAGCGCGCGGCTCGACGAGGCGCTGCCGGCGTCGTGGTCGAAGGGCAATCCAGTCGACATTGCGGGTGACGCGGATGCCGCGCGCTATGCGGTGGCGCTCGAAGCTCTGCTTGCCGATCCGGCAAACGATGCCGTGCTGGCTCTGAATGTTCCGACGGCACTCGCTTCGCCGTCGACGACGGCGCAAGCCGTCGCCGACGTCGTGCAACGCAAGGCTTCATTGCGGCGGAAGCCGGTCTTTGCGGTATGGATCGGTGCGGACGAAGGTGTAGCGCGCACATTCGCGGCTGCCGCCATCCCACATTTTGCGACCGAAGCCAGTGCGGTGCTCGGGTTTATGCATCTTGTACGCTACAGCGAGGGGCGCGATGCGTTGATGGAGACGCCGCCCAACCTGCCAGAGCATTTTGTGCCCGACGTGACGGCCGCCCGCACTATTGTCGCCGCGGTTTTGCGCGAGGGCCGAACTTGGCTGGACCCGATCGAGGTCACGCGCCTGTGCGAAGCCTACGAAATTCCGATCGTGCCGACGGTGCTCGCGCGCGGCCCTGAGGAGGCGGAGCGGGTAGCAGCTCGGTTCCTAAGGGATGGCGGCGCCGTCGTCGTGAAGATCCAGTCGCGCGACATCGTGCATAAATCGGACGTCGGTGGCGTTCGATTGAATTTGACCAGTGCGCAAGCCGTGCGCGACGCCGCGGCCGAGGTCATCGCACGTGCCAGGGCGGCGAAGCCCGATGCGCGCATTGCTGGCGTAACAATCCAGCCGATGATAGTCCGGCCCAAGGCGCGCGAGCTGATTGCGGGCATCGCCGCCGACCCGACCTTCGGCCCGGTTATCGTGTTCGGGCGCGGCGGCACCGCGGTCGAGATCATCAACGACAAGGCCCTGGCCTTACCCCCGCTCGACCTCAAGCTCGCCAAGGATCTGATTGCACGGACGCGAGTTTCGCGCATTCTCGAGGCCTATCGCGACGTGCCGGCCGTCAAATCGCCGGACGTGCCCATTGTGCTCGTTAAGCTCGCCCAGCTGGCGGCCGATTTGCCTGAGGTGCTTGAGCTCGACATCAACCCGCTGCTGGCCGACGAGACAGGCGTGATGGCGCTTGACGCGCGCGTCGCCGTTGCGCCAGTCGAGCAAAAATTTCTTGGATCCGGCAACCCGCGCCTCGCGATCAGACCCTATCCGAAGGAGTGGGAACGTGAGCTCGCGCTCGGAAACGGAACATTGATCGGGGTCCGTCCCGTGCGGCCCGAAGACGAGCCGATGTTCCACGAATTCTTCGAGCGCGTGACGGCGGAAGACCTTCGTCTGCGGTTCTTCGCGCCCGTCAAGGAATTCAGCCACACATTCATCGCCCGCCTCACCCAGATCGATTACGCGCGCGCCATGGCCTTGGCGGCGATTGACAAGGCAACCGGCGATCTGCTCGGCGTGGTGCGGCTCCATGCCGACGCCAACTATGCGGCCGGGGAATACGCAATCCTCCTTCGCTCGGACCTCAAGGGCCAGGGACTTGGCTGGCAGCTGATGCAATTGATCATCGAATATGCACGCAGCGAAGGATTACAGCGCATTGAGGGCCAAGTGCTGAGGGAGAACACCGCGATGCTCGAGATGTGCGGACAGCTCGGCTTCGATATCAAATCCGATCCGCACGAGATCGGCATCGTGGTCGTGACGCTGCCGTTGGGGCCAACATCGTGAAAATCGATGCGCGACTGGGCCGGGTGAAGGTGCAGGTTGACCTATGTCAATGACCCCGGCCCGCGGAACCGCATTTTTTCGAAATTCATTTTCAGGGGCTTTTCGACCCTGGGGGAGCGCTCATGATTTACTCGACGTTCGATCGAACAATGATCGTCTACTTTCGACTCGCGATGGCGTGGACATTTCTTTATGCCGCATCGCATCAGGTATTCGATCCACACTTCAGCGTGGCCGGCTTCCTGAGCCATACGAAGACCTTCCACCATGTCTATGCCGTGTTCGCGACGCCCGCGCTCGCACCGAGCATCAGTTTCTTGGTGGCGTACGGGCATCTGTTGATCGGTTTGTCGCTTCTATTCGGGCTGATGGTGCGGGTGAGTTCGATCTTCGGTATCCTTCTGATGCTGGTGTACTGGACCGCGCATATGGATTGGCCGTACATCGAGGACACCAACAACTTCATCCTCGACTATCATCTTGTCTATGCGGGCGTGCTCGTCTTCCTGATCGGCAAGCATGCGGGGCACGTCTTCGGCCTGGACGGTTGGGCCGAACGGCTGCCGCTGTTTGTTCGCCATCCGAGCCTTCGCCCACTCGTCGCGTGATCAGCACGGGTCGTGGCTCAGCGGCCCGCATCTTGGGTCAGCAGGTGCGGTTGGAGTTCCTGCGCGGTAAACCGGAACCGGCCCTATTGGAGCCTCTTCGGCTGCGGGCCGCCACATTAAAAGTCGAAGATTTGATTTGCATCAAAGGCACGAAAGTCCGCTCTAGCCATCTTGCGCACCGGTTGGGTCGGCAAAGGGCGCGACTTCCTTCGTTCGTCTCCCACAAGGCAGGTTAAGATGATCCAGGCGGCGGTCCCGAGCAAGAGCATGACCATTGGCGAGGGAGGAGCGGCGTTCGCGTTCGCGATCTTGGCCTTCCTGTCCCTCATCATCGCGGCCAAGGCTTATACGCCGGAATACGCATTCCACGCCTATCTCTTCGCGGCCGCGAGCGCTGCAGCGGTATTTCTAATCGTTGACCGCTACCACAAGCGTCCCGCCGCCCTGCCGCTGCTTACCATTGACGGCAAGCCAAACTACAATATGGCACCGGTGCAATTCGCGACCATCGCGGCAGTCTTCTGGGGCATTGCGGGGTTTACCATTGGGCTTTGGGCGGCGCTCGAGCTCGCCTTTCCGGTACTCAACTTCGATCTACCGTGGATCACGTTCAGCCGCATCCGACCCCTGCACACGTCCGCGGTGATCTTCGCCTTCGGCGGCAACGTGCTCATCGCCACCTCCTTCTACGTGGTGCAACGGACCTGCCGCGCGCGCCTTGCGGGCGACCTCGCGCCCTGGTTTGTGGTGCTCGGTTATAACTTTTTCATTTTAATTGCCGGCACGGGCTACGTGCTCGGCATCACGCAGTCAAAGGAATATGCGGAGCCTGAATGGTACGCCGACCTGTGGCTCACCGTCGTGTGGGTCACCTACTTTCTCGTCTTTCTCGCAACCATCATGCGGCGGACCGAGCCGCATATTTATGTCGCCAACTGGTTCTACCTTGCTTTCATCCTGACCATTGCGGTGCTGCATCTCGGCAACAATCCTGCCGTGCCGGTCTCGCTGTTCTCGTCGAAGTCCTATATTGCCTGGTCGGGCGTGCAAGACGCCATGGTGCAATGGTGGTACGGTCATAACGCGGTCGGCTTCTTCCTGACCGCCGGCTTCCTCGCCATCATGTACTACTTCATCCCGAAGCGCGCGGAGCGGCCCGTCTACTCCTACCGCCTGTCGATCGTCCATTTCTGGTCGCTGATCTTTCTCTACATCTGGGCCGGGCCGCATCATTTGCACTACACGGCGCTGCCCGACTGGGCGCAGACGCTCGGCATGACCTTCTCAATTATGCTGTGGATGCCCTCCTGGGGCGGCATGATCAACGGCGTGATGACGCTGTCGGGGGCGTGGGACAAGCTGCGCACCGATCCGGTCCTGCGCATGATGGTCGTATCGGTTGCCTTCTACGGCATGTCGACTTTCGAAGGGCCCTTGATGTCGATCAAGTCGGTGAACTCGCTAAGCCACTACACCGACTGGACCATCGGCCACGTGCATTCCGGTGCGCTCGGGTGGGTCGGCTACGTCTCCTTCGGCGCGATCTATTGCCTGGTGCCGTGGCTGTGGAATCGCAGCCTCTACTCGGTCAAGCTCGTGAATTGGCACTTCTGGATCTCCACCGTCGGCATCGTGCTTTACATCACGGCGATGTGGGTTTCCGGCATCCTGCAAGGACTGATGTGGCGCTCCTATACGAGCCTCGGCTTCCTTGAATATTCGTTCGTCGAGACCGTCGAGGCCATGCATCCGTTCTATCTCATTCGCGCCATGGGTGGTGCGCTCTTCCTCACCGGAGCGTTGATCATGGCGTGGAATCTCTGGAAGACCGTGCAAGCCGGGGAGGTCGCGGTGCCGGCCGGAACTCCGGCGCTTGCTCCGGCGGAATGAGGCCCCGATGTCCCTTTATGCCAAACACGCGATCTTCGAGAAGAATTCGATCATCCTGGTGATCGGCATTCTGCTCGTCATTGCGATCGGCGGTCTCGTCGAGATCGTGCCGCTGTTCTACCTGAAGAGTACGATCGAGAAGGTGGACGGGGTACGTCCTTATTCGCCGCTGGAGCTCGCCGGCCGCGACATCTATGTGCGCGAAGGCTGCTACAATTGCCACTCGCAAATGATCCGACCGTTGCGCGACGAGGTTGAGCGCTATGGCCACTATTCGCTTGCCGCCGAGAGCATGTACGACCGCCCGTTCCAATGGGGATCGAAACGCACCGGCCCCGATCTCGCCCGCGTAGGCGGTAAATATTCGGACGATTGGCATCGCGATCACCTGCGTGAGCCGAAATCGGTGGTCCCTGGCACCGTGATGCCGGGCTATCCCTGGCTCGCCGCGACCGATCTGGACTTCAAGCACATCGCCGATCATTTGAAAGTGCAGGCAGCGCTCGGCGTCCCTTATACCGACGAGATGATCGCCAACGCGGCCGCCGACGTGCGTATCCAGGCGACCGCCGATGATCCCGAGGTTGACGCGCTGCAGCGGCGCTATCCGAAGGCGCAGGCGCGCGACTTCGACGGCAATCCGCGGCGCATCAGCGAGGCGGACGCGTTGATCGCCTACTTGCAGCTGTTGGGCACGCAGGTCGATTTTAAGCTCTACGACAACAAAGCCGATATCCGCTGAGGCCGCCCATGCAAGATGTCTACAAAGCCCTTGCCGAGTTCGCCCAAACCTGGGGGCTGCTCTACTTCTTCGGCATTTTCGCGCTGGTCGTCGCCTACGCGCTCTGGCCGTCGCACAAGAAGCGCTTCGACGAAGCGGCGCGGATGCCGCTGAGGGAGGACTGAGGTCATGGCCGGCGATCGCAAACAACAGGCCGATGGCACCGGCGGCACGCCGACGACCGGCCACGTCTGGGACGGCATCGCCGAGCTCAACACGCCGCTGCCGCGCTGGTGGCTGTGGTTGTTCTACATAACGATCGTCTGGGCGATCGGCTACTGGTTCGTCTATCCGGCTTGGCCGCTTGTTAGCGGCTATACGTCCGGCGTGTTCCACTGGCATTCGCGCCAGGCGGTCCTGGACGATCTAGCCGCGCTGCAAGCCCAGCGAGGCCCGATGACCCAGAAGATCGCGGCGGCCTCCCTGCAGCAGATCATCGCCGATCCGCAGCTGTTCACGTTTGCGCGGGCGCAGGGCCGCGCCGCCTTCGGCGAGAACTGCGCCCCGTGCCACGGCGCCGGCGGCGGCGGCGCCAAAGGGTACCCCAACCTGAATGCCGACGCTTGGATGTGGGGCGGCAAGCTCGACGATATCGCCCAGACGATCCGGCACGGCGCTCGCTCCGGCGACCCCGATGGACATCAAGGCAGCATGCCGGCGTTCGGTCGTGACGGAATGTTGCAGCCGCCGGAGATCGCGGCCGTGGCCGACTATGTGCGCTCGCTCTCCGGGCTAGCGACGCCGGCCGATGCCGATCTCGCGCTCGGCAAAAAAGTTTTTGCCGACAATTGCACCGTCTGTCACGGCGTGCAGGGCAAGGGCAAACACCAGGTCGGCGCCCCCGATCTCACCGATCAGATCTGGCTCTACGGCTCAGACCGCAAGGTGATCATCGACGGATTGCAGAACGGGCGCGGCGGCGTCATGCCGGCGTGGGCCGGACGGCTCGACGACACAACGATCAAGTCGCTCGCTGTCTATGTCTATAGCTTCGGCGGCGGTGAGAAGTGATCCCGTGGCCGCCGAACCCGACATCCTGATTGCGCGCAAGCCGGGGCAGGGCGGCTCCCCGACGCTTGCCGGGCTCGCGCAGGAGGCGGCGCAGGCTGCTGCGGCGGTCGACGAGACCCCGCTCTATGCGGCAAGCCGCAAGATCTATCCGCAATCGGTCAAGGGCAGTTTTCGCACCATCAAATGGGTGGTGCTCTACATCACCCTCGGTATCTATTATTGCCTGCCTTTTGTGCGCTGGGACCGCGGCCTGAACGCGCCGAGCCAGGCGGTGCTCGTCGATCTGGCGCATTCGCGTTTCTATTTCTTCTTCATCGAGATCTGGCCGCAGGAGGTCTACTATCTAACCGGCCTGCTGATTATCGCGGCGATGGCGTTGTTTCTAATGAACGCGCTCGCCGGTCGGGTCTGGTGCGGCTATCTCTGTCCACAGACGGTTTGGACGGATCTGTTCTTGCTGGTCGAGCGCTGGACCGAGGGCGACCGGCGCGAGCGCATGTTGCGCGACCAGCAGCGGTGGACCTTGAACAAGGCTGGCAGGAAGGCCGCCAAGCATTTCCTTTGGCTGATGATCGCGTGGTGGACGGGCGGCGCTTGGGTGCTCTACTTCGCCGACGCGCCGACGCTGGTGAAATCCTTGGCGTTCGGAACGGCACCGTTCGTCGCCTATGCGTTCATCGCGATCCTCACCTTTACGACGTACGCGCTCGCCGGCCATATGCGCGAGCAGGTCTGTCTCTATATGTGTCCGTGGCCGCGCATCCAAGCTGCGCTGACCGACGAGGACGCGCTCAACGTCACCTATCGCTACGACCGTGGCGAGCCGCGCGGATCGGTGAAAAAAAACGCGCATTTACGCGAGCAAGGTCTGCCGGCCGGCGACTGCATCGACTGCCTGCAATGTGTGCACGTCTGTCCGACCGGCGTCGACATCCGCAACGGGGCCGACCTCGGCTGCATCCAGTGCGGGCTATGCATTGATGCTTGCGATGCCATCATGGCGAAGGTCGGACATCCGACCCGGCTGATCGCCTATGACACCGACGTCAACGTGAAGCGGCGCCTGGACGGCAAGCCGCCCTTCGTGCGACTGATACGCCCGCGCACGCTCGTCTACGCAGGCATCATCGCCATCGTGGGCGCGGTCATGGTGTATACCCTTGCGTCACGCCATGCGGTCGGTCTCGAGGTTATTCATGATCGCAATCCGATCTTTGTGAAGCTGTCGAACGGTGCGATCCGTAACGCCTATACGGTGCGTATTCTCAACAAGCGGCTCGACGATCGCTATTTCTACCTCACCGTAGCCGGCTTGTCCGGCGCGACGCTCGATCTTGCCGGCGAGAACGTGCAGCCGATCATCGAGGTTGACCCCGATCAGACGCGCGAGGTTCGCGTGCTGGTGACATCTGCCGGCGCGGTTCCGGGCGGCTCCGTCCCGATCACTTTCAGGCTCCTCGATCAAGTGAGTGGCGAAGAAGCGCAAATCGCCGATCATTTTCGCGGACCGCAATAGGGAGGCGCCGGCATGAGCATTCGCGTCGATCGAACGACGAGCACCCGAGCGCGCGAGCTCACCGGGCGCACGGTGCTCGTCTGTTTCCTGGTCTTCTTCGGAGTCGTTGGCGCCGTCAACGCCGTGATGATTCGGGCGGCCATATCGACCTTCAGCGGCTTGGAGACCGAGAGCTCCTACCAAGCCGGGCTTGCCTTTGAGAACGAGGTGACCGCCGCGCATGCGCAGGAGGCGCTGCATTGGCAAGTTAATGGACGCGTGAGCCGCAAAGCGGACGGCATGGTTACGGTCGCCCTCGACGTGAAGGACCGCGCTGGCGCCGTGCCCGCGCATTTGGCGGCGTCGGCGCGGCTCGCGCATCCAACCGATGCCCGCTTCGACCGCCAAATCTCGCTCGACCAGGTCGCGCCCGGCCGCTTTACCGGGGTGACCGACGCGCAAGCCGGCCAATGGGATCTCATTGTCGACCTGGGCAACTCTGAAGAACGGCTGTTCCGCTCCAGGAGCCGTGTCCTGCTTCACTAGCCCTTGACGTGGCGAAGAGCTGACGATGACGCAAGCGATCGACCTCTCTCGATTCACGACGCGGCAGGCCGATGGCACCGCGCGGATGGAGCTTGCGGTCGAAGGCATCGCGTGCGGCGGGTGCATCAATCGAATCGAGACCGGCTTGAAGACACTGCCGCAAGTGACCGAGGCGCGGGTCAATTTCTCCAATCGCCGCCTTAGCGTGACTTGGCAGGCCGGAACACTCGATCCGGCGGAGGTCGTGGCTCGTCTGGAGCAGATGGGCTACCGCGCGCATCCGTTCCAGCCGGCCGCAGCCGAAGAGCGGGAGCGGAGCCAGTCGCAAGAGCTGCTGCGCTGTCTCGCGGTTGCCGGCTTCGCGGGCATGAACATCATGCTGCTGTCGGTCTCGGTCTGGTCCGGGAATGGAACCGACATGACGGCGGAGACCCGCGACTTCTTTCACTGGGCGTCCGCCTTGATCGCGCTGCCGGCCGCCGCCTATGCGGGGCGGCCTTTCTTTCGCAGCGCCTTCGCGGCGCTGCGTGCCCGCTCCGTGAATATGGACGTTCCGATCTCGCTCGGCGTGTTGCTGGCGCTCGGAATGTCGCTCGTCGAGACCGCGAACCACGCGGTGCATGCTTACTTCGATTCCGCCGTCATGCTTTTGTTCTTTTTGCTGTGCGGGCGCTATCTCGACCAGGCGTTGCGGCGCCGAACACGCGCGGTGGCCGGCAATCTCGCGGCGCTGCGGGCGGAGGCGGCGCATCGCATCGAGCCGAGCGGCGAATTGCTGCAAGTCCCCGCGGCCGGGCTCAGGCCGGGAGACCGCATCCTAGTGCGACCGGGCGAGCGCATGCCGGCCGACGGAACCGTTTTCGCAGGCCGCTCGGAAGTGGACGAAGGGCTAGTGACCGGGGAGACGGCGCCGCGACTAGCCGCTGCGGGTGCCCAAGTCTGTGCGGGGTGCATGAATCTGAGCGGCGCCCTCACCGTCAGCGTGACCGCCTCCGGTGAAAATACATTCTTGGATGAGGTGGAGCGGCTGCTCGACAAGGCCGTAAAGGCCAAATCCAGATATGTGCGTCTCGCCGACCGGGCTGCCCGGTATTATGCGCCGATGGTGCATACGGCTGCGGCCGTCACGTTGATCGGCTGGCTGATCGCCGGCGCGTCCGCCCATGATGCCATTCTCACCGCGATCTCGGTGCTGATCATTACCTGTCCTTGCGCGCTGGCGCTGGCGATCCCCTCCGTCCAAGTGGTGACCGCGGGCCGCCTATTTCGCGCCGGGGTTTTCCTCAACTCCGGCGACGCCATCGAGCGCTTTGCCGAGATCGACACGGTCGTGTTCGATAAGACCGGCACGCTGACGCTGCCGGAGCCGCGCGTGACCAATGCGGCGCAGGTCGAGGCCGACTTGCTCGAGAAGGCCGCACGCCTGGCGTTGACGAGCAGGCACCCGCTTGCCGCAGCCTTGGCGCGGCACGCCCACGACCGCAAGCCTTGGCAGGGAGCGATCGAGGAGCCCGGTCAGGGGGTGCGGGGTGTCGTCGACGGCGTTGAGCTTCGGCTCGGAAGCGTCGATTTCTGCGGCCTTCCCGCGGCGAATGTGGCAGGCGACGTGGACAGTCGCGCCGGGTCCGTGATTGCGTTTCGCTGGGGCGAGCGTCATGCGCTGTTCACTGTGCAGCAGTCCCTTCGCGCGGACGCGGCCGAGGTCGTCGACGCGCTGGTGCTGCGTGGTCTCGGGGTCCACATCCTTTCCGGCGACAGACCGGAAGCCGTCGCTCCCGTGGCATCGGCATTGCGGGTCGCCGATTGGCAGGCCGGATTGAAGCCTGCCGCGAAGGTGGCGGCGATCGAAGCCATGAAGGCAAGCGGACGGCGCGTGCTGATGGTGGGCGATGGCATCAATGATGCTCCCTCGCTTGCGGCCGCGCACGTGTCGCTGTCTCCGATCAGCGCCGCCCATCTGTCGCAGGCCCAAGCCGACGCGGTATTCCTCGGCGAACGGCTTGCCCCGGTGCTGGAGACGATCCTGACCGCGCGTCACGCCCGCCGGTTGATGCATCAGAACCTCTGGCTGGCGGCGATCTACAACGCTATTGCCGTCCCGATCGCCGTTGTCGGCCTGGTCACGCCATTGATTGCTGCCGCCGCCATGTCCGGCTCCTCGATGCTGGTCACGCTCAATGCGCTGCGGCCGCGTCGGACGAGGGATCGTTTCGTAGACCAAGCCTCGGCCTCGGCACAGCGGGCAGCCGAAAGCAGGCCGGTGCTTGCGTCATGAGTGTCCTCGTCTATTTGCTGCCGATGGCGCTCGGCCTTGGACTAATTGGCCTGTTCGCATTCCTCTGGGCGCTCAAGAGCGGACAATATGAGGACATGGATGGCGCCGCGTTGCGTGTGCTCGATGACGACGATCTCAAACGCTGAACCGATCTTGACCTGAGTCAAAGCCAACGGGGGCCCCTGATCATAGCGTAGTATGGCACGCGTTTAGAGCGAATCGCTTCCAGGGCCGACGACTCGCCGCGTTGCGGAGAAGGCCATGACCTACTGTACACTGATGGTGCATCTTGAGCTCGATCGCTCGAACGACGCGCGGCTGCAGATTGCGGGCGAGCTCGCAGAGCAATTCGACGCAACCCTGATCGGGATTGCGGCGGCCGAGGCCTTCCGCGGGCCGTACTTTGCGGACGGCGCTTTTGCGCAGGGCGTCATCGAGCAGGATCAGGCCGACATCAACAGGCGCTTTCGCGAGGTCGAGGCGCGGTTCCGCGGTGCGCTGCAGAAACGCGCGGCAAAGCTTGAGTGGCGCAGCGCGGTGGGTCTTCCGACCGATTATGTGGTGCGCCAAGCGCGCGCGGCCGATCTCGTGATCACGGGCTGCGATCGGGATCGTGTATTCCCCGATACGCTGCGTGAGCTCAGCCCAAGCGATTTGGTGCTGCAGGCGGGGCGTCCCATCTTCATGGTTCCTCCTGAGGCCGAGGGCCTCGCGTTGGACAAAGTTCTGGTCGCGTGGAAGGACACGCGGGAAGCGCGACGCGCCGTGTGGGATGCCGTGCCGCTGCTGCGCAAGGCGAAAGAAGTCCGCATCGTCGAGAATGTCGAGATCGACGATCATCGCTCGGCGGCGCAGAACCGACTTGATGATGTGGCTGCCTGGCTTGCGCGCAAGGGCATCCATGCATCCGTCATGGTCTCGGTCGCGGCCGGCGATGCGGCCGCGCGGCTTGAGGTGATTGCGTCCGAAATCGGCGCAGGCCTCACGGTGGCTGGAGCCTACGGCCACACGCGCCTCGGCGAACGCGTGTTCGGCGGCGTGACGCGCGACTTGTTCGCCCGTTCAAGCCGTTGCGCGCTGCTTGCGCACTGAGATCGTGTCAGTGCTAAGGGCGCCCCCCTCAGCGATAGCTCTCGCTTACCGTGTCAGCTAGCTTTTCGGAATGCCACATCCCGCGCGCTCGGCTGATTCTCCATGACCAAGAGGGCCGACGCGGTATTGGAAATGGGAATGTGGTAATTGCTGTGCAGCTTGGAGACGCGACCCGTCAGCGCGCCGCGCATCGCAATCCAGTTCAAGAGCTCTACACCTTGTGTGCCGGCCAACTCGGCAATCTGCAGACTTGAATAGCGCGTCAAGGCCTCGGGATCGCCGACGAGCTTGTCCAGACACAACTGATCGAATTCCTTGTTGATGAACCCAGCCCGCGTGCCGTCGAGTTGATGCGAGAGTCCTCCGGTACCGACAATCAGGACTTTGCTGTTCTTCGTATACGTATCGATGGCACGGCCAACGGCTTGGCCGAGCTTGAAGCATCGGGCCGGGGAGGGGAGCGGATGCTGCACGGTATTAATCGCGATCGGTACCGTTCGCACCGGCCGCCCATCGGTTCCCGGCCACAATAACGCCAGCGGGATAGTGAAGGCGTGGTCGACCAGCATCTCTTGGCACATTGTTACGTCGAATTCGTCGGTGACCAGGGATTCGATCAGATGCCAGGATAAATCGGCATCGCCGGGGAAGGGGTGACTGACGGGCAGGCCCCAACCTTCGTCGGCGTTCCGGTACTCGTTTGCCGCGCCGACGGCGAAGGTTGGAAGCTTGTCGAGGAAGAAGTTGAGCCCGTGATCGTTGTAAAATACCACCACAACGTCCGGCTGGACCTTTGCCAACCAATTGCGCGCCGGCGGGAATCCGTCGAAGAACGGCCTCCAGTACGGGTCGTGCTGTAGTCCCTTAGCGATTGCGTTACCGATTGCCGGAACGTGAGTCGTGCCGATGCCGCCAACAATGGTCGCCATGATTACCTCCCTGCCGCCGCAAGCTTTGCCTTGAAAGCCTCAACCGTCATGCCGGTCTGCTGCGCGCCGATGTCCTGCACATTGAGCCCGAAGATGCCGGCGAGCTTCGCCAGGTAGTAGACGTTGCCGCCGGCCTCTATCAGTTCGAGGACGTTGCGATCCTTTACTGCCGCGCGCTGCGTCGGCGTAAGGCCAAATTTCGCGCAATAGGCGTCCTCGTCGCGGAGAAACTCCTTGCGGTTCTCGTCGCTATTGAACGAGAAGCACATCTTGTTCAGGGCATAGCCCTTTTGCGCCGCTTCCCCGCCAAATATCGGCGTTCCGGGTATTTCGTGCCGTTCCATTCGTCCCTCCTGCGCTGCGCCGCCAGCAGACCACGGACGGGGGTGCAGTCTTTGATCTTGATCAAAAGCAACGGGCAGTACTCAGAGGTTTTGCCTTCAGACGTAGCCGAGCCACCGCCAATACGTGGCGCCGAAGACGAGAGTGAGCGCGCAGGCGAGCGCCGTAATCACCAGGCCGGTACGCACGAAGTCACGCGCATCGAACGTCTCGGTGCCGTAAGCCACCATGCCTTGCGGCGAATTCACCGGCAGAATGAATCCGAAGCTCACCACAAACTGCAGCAGCATGGTCATGCCGATCACACTGATGCCCGGAGTCTGCACCTTCTGCAGGACGGCGATGACGATCGGGATCATCGACGACGCCAGCGCGGTGGCGCTGGCAAAACCGAGATGGATGATGACGAGGAAAGCTCCCATGACGGCCAGAATGGCGAGCGGGGTAAGCTGATCTAGTCCAAACCACTGGACGATCAGATTGGCCAGCCAAGGGGCGGCCCGCGTCTGCAGGAGGGCGGTGCCAAGGCTAATACCGACGCCGAACAGGATGACTGTGCCCCACGGAATGAGCGCATTCGCCTTCTTCCAATCCATGACGCCGACCAGTGGCAGGAACAGAATGGCCACAGCGACAGTCGTCGTGGTCGAGCTGTCGAGGCTATGCAAGATGCCCTCGGTTGCCCAGAAGCCGAGCAGGACGAGCGAGATTGTGAGGAGTCGTCCCTCCTTGGCGGTCATCGGACCCAGTTCGCGCAACGCTTTAGACACCGCCGCCGTCCCGCCGGGTATTTCCGCCGCCTCGGGCGGCATCATTTTCATCATGATGAAGTAAAGACCAATCGACATCGCGATGGAAAAAGGCGCCGCGGCGACGAGCCAGTTCAGCCAAGTAATGTCCTGACCGAGCATTTTCTGAATAAAGCCCACCGCCACCATATTCTGCGCAGCGGCGGTCTTGATGCCCACGTTCCAGATGCTTACCGCTTGTACGGTGGTGATCATCAGTAGGCCAGCGAAGCGGCTTTTTCTGTCCGCGCCGAAGGCGAGAATGATGCCCATCATGATCGGTATGATCGCCGCAGCCCGGGCGGTGGCGCTCGGCACCAGGAACGCGAGCACGATGGCGACCACGATGCTGCCGATCACGACCCGGCTGGTCCGCGCGCCGACCCTCGATAGGACAAACAAGGCGATGCGGCGATCGAGGCCCGTCACGGTCATTGCCGCGGCCAGGAACAGCGCTGCGGCGACCAGCGTCAGCGCTGTGTTGGCGAAACCGCTCATGGCTGTCGTGAGACCCTGGACGGAACCAATGAGCGTCTGCGGCTTTGCCGGATCTGGGGAAATTCCGAGCAGCAAAGCCATCAAGGCCGAGATGACGACGGCGCTGACGGCGTAGTCGAGCGCTTCGCTGATCCAGACCACGACCGCGAAGCCGAACACCGCCAGCATGCGTTGTCCGGCGACCGGCAGTCCGGTCGATGGCGGCAGCAGCAGAATGGCGGCGAGGACGGCTGTGGCAAGAACAAGCCCCAGACTCTTGGCAAGCCACCTGGGCTGATGGGCCGTCGTTTGGGTGCGAGGTGGTGATTGCGTTTGCTCTGCGACGGACATCACCCTTCCCTCTGGAAAACCTTCCGTCAGAGCATGTTTCAGCGGTTCGACCGCGCCTTGAGGAAGATCAATTTCCGCTTGAATGTTCAGGTACTTGTTCAACTGTGGCCATGACGTGCACATCGAGCATCGTTAGGGCGATGCCAGCTTTTGGAAGGCCACCGCGCTATCGGTGCGGAGAGCGGCACAGTCATGCACCGCCGCAAACTTGTTCAAGCGGTCGCGCGCAATCGTGCCGATTCCAAAGAGACGCTCATAGTCCAATTCGTTCAGCTTGTACTGCTCGCCCGGCGCAAGCCGATCGAGGATCTCTTGCAAATCAAAGAGCGTCGCGGGTCGGGCCACACAAACCCGAAGGCCATAGTCGGGTTTGGTCATCACCACTTCCCCCGGGGCTCGCACGCGTCTCGCTGCTCCTGCACACCCTCTCGGCCAATTCTCTCAGGAATTAAGCCGGCGCAGCGCCGAGCGATTGCGCAACACGATCCGACGCGACGTCGGCAATGCGATGGTGGCCTGCAACTCGAGCTGCGTCAGCGTGCGCGAGATGGTCTCGATGGTCAGCCCGAGATAGTCCGCGATATCCTGGCGCGACATCGGCAAGTCAACGGCCTCGGCCGCGGGCAGCCGCCGGCACATTTCGAGCAGGAAGCAAGCCACGCGTTCCTGCGCACTCTTGACCAGCAGCAGCATGTGATGCTGTACGCGCTGCAACTCGTGCGCGGTCACGGTCCAGAGCTGACGGGCGACCTTGCCTTCACGAGCCGCCAGCGCCACCACGGCGCTACGTTTCACGACCAGGATGCTCGATTCGGTTACGGCCTCGGCGGCGAATCGGTGCTCGTCACCGACCTCCAGCCCGAAGATCTCGCCCGGTAAGTGAAAGGCCGTGATCTGACGGCGCCCATCGTCGAGCAACTTGCAAATCCGCACGGCGCCGCTCACGACCTTGTACAGATAGTCTGCGGGCTCTTCCTCGCCATAGATCTCTGCGTTGCGGCCAAACGACATACGCGCGCCCATCAGCTCGATCGACCCGAACAAGGCATCAGCGCCTACCGGTCGCTCCCCACGCGATACCGACGGTTGCCGGGACGGATTAGCTTCGGCGGCGCTCTGCAGCAACATGGCTCTCTCCCTCGAAGATCCAGCGGATGTCCCTGGATACCCATGGGATCAGGGACGGAAAATTCAGATAATGCCCCTAAGAGAGGCCCCCTAAGGGGAACTACGGATCTTCCAGCCAAGGTGGTATAGTTGCGCATGGGACTATTGCGCCACGGCATCGGTTGGACTAACCGGCTGGTAAAGCTACGAAGCTGGCAGACGACGACTTGGTGGAGATCAGCGTCGCCGACACCGGACCAGGAATTGTCGAGGAAGTAGCCTCGCAGTTGTTTCGGCCTTTCGTAACCACCAAGCGACAGGGAATGGGTGTGGGCCTGTCGATCTCGCGGACCATCGTGGAGAGCCATGGCGGAAAGATCTGGGCCGAGCCCAATCCGGGCGGCGGGACGTTGTTTCGCTTCACGCTGCGGGCGGTGAGCAAGGAGGACGCCGGCGATGTCGGATGATCCCGTTGTCCACATCATCGACGATGACGATGCCATGCGGGATTCGCTGGCGTTTCTGCTTGGCAGCGCGCGAATCCGAGTGCGCAGCTACGAGACCGCCGTCGCCTTCCTCAATTCGATCAACGGCATGGCGCCCGGCTGCATCATCACCGATGTGCGGATGCCGCAGATCAGTGGTGTCGAGTTGCTGCAGCGTCTGAGAGCGCTGGAGATTGGTCTACCGGTCGTCGTCATTACCGGGCATGGGGACGTGCCGCTGGCGGTCGAAGCCATGAAGCTCGGCGCGGTCGAATTTCTCGAAAAGCCGTTCGACGACGAGGTTCTGTTAGCCGCAGTGAAATCCGCTCTGAACCGATCTGAGCGCAGTGTTCGCCATGATGCGGAACGGGCCGAGATCCATGATCGGCTCGATGCGCTTTCAACCCGCGAACGCCAGGTGCTCGGCGGGCTGATGGCCGGACAAGCGAACAAGGTCATTGCCTTCGACCTCGGCATAAGCCCGCGGACAGTGGAAATTTACCGCGCCAACGTGATGACGAAGATGAAGGCCACGAGCCTGTCGGACCTCGTGCGGATGGCGTTGTCGGCGGGGGTCTTGAGCGATCCCGCAAGGCCTGAGCGACAGCAAGGGCTCTAACGCAAATTCGAGCTCGGCAGGCCTATTGCGTTACATCAAAGCCGACACGCTGAAACCGTGCAACAAGAGCATTCGGCTGCTTGGTCCCACGACCCGGGTCGTGGAGGGCGAATCCATGGATGAGCATCGCGCCGTGTCGAGGCAAAGGCCCCTGGTCCTTGTTGTGGACGACGATGCTGCAGTGCGCAACTCACTGAGATTTTCCCTGCAAGTCGAGGGATTTGCAGTGAGTGACTTTCGCGACGGGAACGACCTTCTCGGCCAGGCCGAGTTGCCCGCCAGCGACTGCTTGGTCGTTGACTATCATTTGCCGGGCATGAGCGGCCTCGAAGTTCTCAATCGGTTGCGCGAGCGGCACGTCTCAGCCCCAGCGATCCTCATCACCAGCCATCCCAGCCCGATTCTGCGGGAGCGCGCCGCGGCCGCGGGCGCTCGCATCGTCGAGAAGCCGCTGCTGGGCGATGCCTTGATCGAGAGCGTCCGCGACCTGCTGGGAAGAATGCCACCGCGCGCCTGAGCGAGAGAGACAAGGAGTCACGAAAGCATGGAGCGTTACGCAATTAAGAACCGCCGATTGCCTTGGTTAGAAGATCGCTAATATCAGCGGGCATATCATTGCCGGCCCAGACGACGAACTGATCGGGACGAACGAGGATCAGACGATGCCCATACGCCTCTCGCCCGTCGGCAAATGTGTCTCGGATAATCGAGAGTGGAATCCGCAGCGCTTTCGCGGTCGCTTCGAATGTGAGAACCATAGAATCTTCAACGTCGAAAGCCAAGAGCGAGAACCATTCACCCAATCGCTCAAAGATATTTCGGCCGGACGATAGGCTCTGCGGCGCGAGATGATGACCTGCCCTGGCTTCGTATAGATGATCCCCTATCGCGCTGCACACGCCACCGCCGGCGCCTAATACCAGCGGTGACCCTTCATAATTCGGTTCAAACCTACGAATTTCAGAAATTGTTCCCGCACCGCGCGCCGCCCATGCTCTCTCAAAAGCCGCCTTGTCTCGGTCTGGGTGATAGGTGTGCAAAAATTTCCTGTCGGTGCTGATGAAATGCTCGATAAAGTCTTTTGCCGTTGACGCGAACACCGGCTGGCGTTCCAGGGTATATGAATCCAACAACACACGGCCGCCCCAGCCGCCGATGGTTGCCGCCAACTTCCAGCCTAGATTTCTGGCATCCTCAAATCCGGTGTTGATCCCGTAACCGCCGTAGGGGGGATGGTTATGTGCGGCGTCGCCGGCTATAAAAACACGTTCGTTCCGGTACGTATTGGCCGTTGCTATTCGCAAGTCCCAAAAGCCAATGTGCGTGAAATCGCAATCAAATTCAGCACCCACAGCGGTATGTAGATATTTGCGAAAGTCGAAGTTGTCCCTGGTCGTATCGGGCGGCACAGGGGCATGGAAGAACCAGGTCTCTCGCGGATCCACCCGGCCAAAGAATTGCCAATAGCCTTCGAGGTTAGGATGCAGCACGTTGTAGAAAGATGTTCCGGGATAACGTTCCAGCAATTGGTTCAACTGGCTTGAACGAAAGACCAATAACACCATAAGCATATCGTGGTGCGACCGGGTTTGCTCAATACCGGCTTTTTCACGCACAACCGACTTGCTGCCGTCGCAGCCAACCAGATATCTTCCTTGCAGGGTTCTGCGCTCGATTCCGTCGCTTTGCGAAACCGTGACGTACACGCCCGCGCGATCCTGCGTTATCTCCTCGGCCGACCAGCCATACAGCACGTCGACGCTTGGGAGCTTAGACACTCTGTCGCGCAGAACCTCTTCAGTCGCATATTGAGGCAATCTCTCGTTCGCTGTGAAATAATAGGGATCAACCACCGCCCTTTCGTACCAATCATAGTGATATTCGCTTAGCAGGTTGCCGTAGGCGGTGAGGCCGCCGATACCCGATTCTGCGGGAATCGGCGCCGCCGCCCGAATCGAATCCTCAACATCCCAGAAATAGAAATGCTCCATCGTACGCTGGGTCAGGTTCTGTCCCTTGGGAATAGGCTGCGGCAATAAATGGCGCTCCACCACAACGCAGGGCACATCCCTTTGCCCCAGTTCAATGGCGAGGCCCATACCCACCGGGCCCCCGCCCACTATCACGACGTCAGCTTCTTCAAGGCTCATATAGTCCCTGCCGAGTCATTTGTTGCGCTTGCTTCAGTGCTGAGGAGGAGTCCGACTTTTTGCAGAGCGGCGTTGAACACGTCCGCGCTGCTGCGATCCCTTGCAAACACATCGTCCGTCAACCGCTCGACCGCTTCGAACCGGCAGGCTGAGCGAAGCTTCGGGTTTTTGCCCGGGATACGTTATCTTGCAATTCCGACGTGAGCCGCCTTGCCTGTGGCGAAACATTGTTCGCCGTATCATTGGTATCAATAAGTCTTCGCCCCGCCGGGCGCCATCTGACCGCGCGCCTCGCGCACCTCCGCCGCTGCTGCATTGGCCATTAGCCGCGCGTCGCTCAGTAGAGTGCAGAGTTGGTATCCTTCGCCGAAACGGCGAATGGCGGTTTTAGCACCATCCGTGTGCACGCCGGCGATCTTGCCGCTCTTGCGGGTCACCGTGCAGATGGTCTTGATCGCCGCCAGCACTTCTGAATCTTGCGGGTCGAGGGTGGGCGTCTTGCCCATGCTGAGCGAAAGGTCGGAGGGCCCGACATAAATCCCGTTCAGGCCTTCCACGGATATGATCTCCTCGACGTTGTTCACTGCTTGCCGCGTCTCGACCATGGCAAAGATGAGGACCTCGTCGTTCGCGTGCTGCCAGTAGTCGGCGCCGCCGTAGAGGGCAGCGCGATTAGGGCCGAAGCTGCGCGTGCCGCGCGGGGGATAACGGCAAAAATTGACGAGCGCCTCGGCCTCCGCCTTCGAGTTGATCATCGGGCAAATGATGCCGTAAGCGCCCGCATCCAAAAGTTTCGCGGTCAGAATCGGTTCGTTCCACGGCACGCGCACCATGGGCACCGCGGCTGTCGTCGAGATCGCCTGGAGCATGCCGACCGCCGCCTGGAAATCGACAGGCCCGTGCTGGAGATCAATCGTGACCGCGTCGAAGCCCTGATGCGCCATCACCTCGGCCGAAAATGGACTGGCTATCGCCAGCCATCCGTTGAGCACCGTGCCGCCGCCGGCAATAGTCTTGGCAATCGCGTTCTTGCGCATGCTCGCTTCCCCATCTGCTATTCGGCGGCGGATCGCCGGCGCCCGGTCGCGCCGTCGGCAATATCCATGTCGTCGAGAATTCGATCCACAGCGGCACGACGTTCGCCCCACGGGCAATTAAAGAAGCTGTAAAGGTCCATGATATGCGGCGGGCCGCCGTAGAACTTTTCGTATTGCGCGTGCCGGCCAGCGAAATCAGATCCCAGCAGGTCCCAGGCCATCTTTACGAACTTGTAGCGTTCATCCGCGGGTGTTGTCGGCAAAGCCCAGTATTTTTCAAAGGTCCGGCGCGTCTCCGGGTTGGCGAACACCGAGGTATCGGCGGGCAGCAGAAACGGTCCGGATCCCATAAGCGCGCGCACCTCTTCGGCAATTTGTTGGTAGTTATTCGCG
This sequence comes from Xanthobacteraceae bacterium, assembly GCA_052148715.1. GTDB lineage: Bacteria > Pseudomonadota > Alphaproteobacteria > Rhizobiales > Xanthobacteraceae > JBKQHQ01. Next base: position 34,726 of record JBKQHQ010000027.1, read on the forward strand.
CACCATTGCAATGCCGCATAGAGGAATCGACGGTTGACATGGATGTACCCGTTCGGCAGCGTCTGAAATTGATCGATCTGCCCCGCCAGAAGGCCCAACAGCGACGCCTCCGCGGCTGCCAGCTTGCCAAGGGTCTGCTGGATGGCCGGAATGCCTATCACGCCCGCCATTTCGCAGGCCTTGTGCGCGATCCCGACCATCAGCTTTAGCTTCTCGATGAACCGCCAGTTGGATTGATGATTGCCCATCACGTGGGCGGGAGTCTTGAAGTACATGTCTCGCATCAGCGGGACGTCGCGGTGGCAAAATATTCGATTCCACGGGATGCGCACGTTATCGAAGACCATGACGCCGTCGCTCTCATCGAATTGCGACGCGAAGTAGTGATCGACCCTATTTTCTGCATTGAGCTCGAATGACTCGCGCACCCAGATCTGTACGCCCGGATGATTGATCGGGACGGCAAACGTCACCGCCTCGTTGGCCTGATCCGGTCCGAGCGGGATCATGCTGCCGATCCAAGCCTCGTCGGAAAACACCGCCGACGTCCCGAGCAACTTCAGGCCGCTGACCACAATGCCTTCGGAATCCTCCGCGACGATTGCCAGGGCCGGGTTGACTGTTCCGGTGTCTGTGTACATTTTGGGGTCGCGCGACCCTTGCGGGGTCAGAACAAGGTAGCAAGCAAACAAATCACCCCGTCTCAGATAATCGAAATAGTCGATGACGTTTTGACCGAATCCCGCCCGGGCGGCATCGAATAATTCCGGCGCCATCGCCATGCCGCCAATGAATGCCGGCACGTGATCAGGAGAACGCCCAAGCAAGCCGTGCGACCATTCGGCAACGCGCCGATGGCACTCCGCGCGCTGTTCGAGATCGGCGCGGGATTTCGGCAGCAGGAACCATGAGGTGAATCGCTCGCCGTCCTCGGCAAACGACATCACGCCGAGATTTTCGCTTTCGCGCTTGCGGTCATAGATCCGCGCGAACGATCGCGCCGTGTTGCGGAACGCCGGATGCTTGGTTACGTCGGTAACGAGCTCCCCGCCGATATAAACGCGACGGCCATCACGCAGGGATGCCAGATAGTTCTCGCCCGTTCGCAACACGGTTCGCCCTCAGGGTTGGCGTTGACGTAGACGATGCCGCAGACACTATTGCATAACCTTCCTGTCGATGTCGCCTAGTCTCGACCCCACGTCAAGATTGCACTCTGGGGGCACCTGAGGGGGCGGGTCAGCGCCGCTTGCGGCCTTCTTGCAAGTGCGGGAATCGCTCCGTCAGCAGTGAGCCTGGATAATACGTCGGCTTGAAAGCCGGCTGGGCACGGATGGCGTCGTACCAACGACGCACGCGTGGCAGGTCCTGCCACGCCGTATCCTCGCCGAGATCCGCCATGCGGACGATGGCCGGCATCAGCGAGATGTCCGCCAGCGAGATATCTCCCCCAAGCAGCCAAGGCCCGCCGCTTTTCTTGATCTCCGTGTCCATGCGCTCATAAGTGCGGCGCAGCCGCTGCCTTGCGGCGTCCATCTCCTTCTGCGGGAAACCCTTGCGGCCCATCGTCAGCATGAACTCCTTGCGCAGCGGCTTTGATTCCGCGAACGCCTGGAATTCCTCCCCGGTCATGGCGGCAAAGCGCGGGAGGAACGCGAGATTGAACGTCGGCACCCGCACCGCTGCTGCCGGCATCTCGTCGATGAAACGCATCAGTGCGCGCATATGCGCGCGCTGGGCGGGATCGCGTGGCGAAAAGCTCTGCGGCGCAGGCACGACCTCATCGAGGTATTCGATGATAACCGAGGAATCGATGATGATGCTGCCGTCGTGATCGAGGGTCGGCACGACGCCGTTGGGATTGAGTGCAAGATAGCCTGGCTTGAGCTGGTCGCCGGCCAACAGATCGAGCCTCTTCTCCTCGAACGGCAGCGCCTTCGCGTTCAAGACGAAGCGCACCCGCTGGCTGCAGGTCGATTGTGGCGCGTTATAGAGAATGAAGGACATGATTTCCACTTTTGCCGTTCTCGCGTCATGGACTTGCTCCCGCCAAGGGAGAAGGCCGCTTCGTTGACATTATGTTCCGATCGTTACAAAATGTCTAGCGCAGGAAAACATCACGAGTAGCGGCATGCGACGCGCTCGCGGCGGAGGATGGACATGGGTGTTTTGATCGACGGTGTCTGGACCGATGCCGAGCTGCCGCAAGAGACCGGTGAAGGGGGGCAGTTTCGCCGTGCGGACAGCCAGTTCCGCGACCGCATCACGGCCGACGGATCCTCCGGATTCAAGGCCGAGCCCGGCCGTTATCATCTCTATGTCGCACACAGCTGCCCATGGGCGCACCGCACCTTGATCTATCGTGCGGTGAAGAAGCTCGACGGCTTGATCTCGGTTGCCTATTCGATTCCCGGCTTGAAGGCGAGCGGTTGGACGTTCGAGAACGATCCGAGCTATCCGGATTGCCTTCCTGACACCCTGAATGGGTTCCATTACTTGCACGAGGCATACACTGCCAGCGAGCCGCGCTACACCGGCAAGGTGACCGTGCCTACGCTGTGGGACAGGAAGACCGGTCGGATCGTGAATAACGAGTCCTCCGAAATCATCCGCATGTTGAACAGCGAGTTCAACGCCATTACGGGTGACAGAAGCGATTTCTATCCGCTGGCCCTGCGCGCCGAGATCGATGCCGTCAACGAGCGCGTTTATCAGAACGTCAACAACGGCGTTTATCGGTGCGGTTTTGCCAAGTCACAGGCTGCCTATGACGAAGCCTACGACGGCCTGTTCGCCACCCTCGATGAGCTGGAGGAACGGCTGTCGCGGCACCGTTATCTGGTTGGGCACCGGATCACCGAGGCCGATTGGCGGCTTTTTCCGACCCTGGTGCGCTTCGATGTCGCTTATTTCTCGATCTTCAAGTGCAACAAGAAGCGCATTGCCGACTACTCAAACCTCTCGAACTATATGCGGGAACTCTATCAGGCGCCGGGCGTCGCCGGTACGGTGACACCGCGTTACTACGTGATTGGTTACTATTCGATTTCCAAATTGAACCCGACTATGGTCATACCGAAGGGCACGCCCGTTGATCTCGGCCAACCGCACGATCGCGCACGGTTCGCCGCGTGAATGCGAGGACGGGCTGGAGCGCTGGCATAGCGTCCGGCGTCCACGCTAAAGACGCGCATCGCGCTTAAGGATAAGATCGACGGGGGAGCGCCGAGCCGCCCGTCGCTACCATCCGTCGGTGTCACGTCAACCGTAAAAATACCAGCAGGTACAGCGCGATGACGGCAAGTCCGGCGCAGATGTCGGGGGGCCGCGGGCAGGCGCCGTGACGCAATCTCGGGCATGGCGACAGGTAGGTAGTAGCAATTTCCCCGCAGAAGCCCCATATTGTACGCATGACGATGGTCGTGAAGCCGAAATTTCTTACCGTATCCAGAAAAATCGCGTCAGACTCGGCGGGCCGAACTGGATCGTCTGTCCGCCCGCGAGTAAACGCCTCATCAGGGCTGGCCTTCGTTGCGCTCGCACGACCACGCGAGGACGGCCGAATTTAGCGCGATATGATCGCGATATGCGAGGCCGAGCCTGAAAACTTGGCCTTTTCGCCGTCGAGCAATCCTTCTTGATTGCGCCTGAACCCACGTTTGCCGCGCCGGTGGCGCGGCCAAGCCTTGCCGAACTCGCTGCCGCCTGACGTGCTGCATTCTTCAACCGACCAGGAAGGAATTCTATTTTGCAGGTATTCGTCCGTGACAACAACGTGGACCAAGCACTTCGGGTGCTAAAAAAGAAAATGCAACGAGAGGGTGTATTTCGCGAGATGAAGCGTCGACGGTTCTACGAGAAGCCGTCGGAGAAGACGACGCGAGAGAAAAGTGAGGCCATCCGCCGAGCCCGCAAACTGGCACGCAAGCAAGCCCAGCGCGAAGGCTTGATTGCGGCGCCGAAGAAAAAAGAGCCCGTGGGCGGCAGGCCGGTCGGACAACGCCCGGCGCCGTTCCAACGTTGACGGCCGAGCCCGAGGAGAATTTGCCATATGGCGACGCGAGAACGAGCAACGACCCTGACCAAGGGAACAATCAACTTGGAGGAGCCTGCGGTGGAGCCATTGGGGCAGCGCAAGCGACCTGAGAAGGGTCAATTCCGCCTCCAAGTGGACAGGCAAACCAAGGCCTCATACGTGACCTATGAAGCCGCCGAAGAGGCCGGCAGGGCCATCAAGCAGGGACACCCGATCCTGCTCGTGGCTGTGTACGACGCCGTCACTGGCGAGAACAAAGTTATCGAACTGCCAACACTCTAAATCGAATGCGCGAGGGCGGACTTCCGACGCCCTCAAGTATTTTTGATGGTCGCACGGTAGGAAACCAGCTATTCTACGCCATGATGGGTTTTGATTACAACGCTCCGGCAGACTTCTTTCCTGCTCGTGGCCGAATGGGCCGGTCGATCCATTACCGGCGCTTTGACACCGCGGCGGAGGCGATTCGCTTCGCGGTCGAAGAGCTTCCCGCGCCCCTGTTGCTTGGAGCGTACCTTCAAGTTGACGACGAGCGGTTCGCTGCCGATCAAATACGCGCGCTCTATGCAAGTGCGGCCTATCCGTTCGACCGGACAGCTTAGCGTCATATCCGATCTGAACCCGCTAAGGCCCCGGCATCACTAAAGTTGCGCACGTTCCGACGGCGGGGCTTCACCTGAACAAGCGTAGCAACTCGGCCGCGGCGACCTAACCCGACCTGACAGCGCGCCCGGGTCGTTTGGATTTGACAGGCAGAAAAATGGCAGAGTCATTCGACTACAAGGGTTATCGTCTCGAAGTCAGCCCGGTCGGAAAGGGCTGGCGGGCGTCCATTTATCCGCCGGGCGCGAAGTCCGCTTTGCCTGAAAGCCCGGCCATGCTTGAGAAATGTCCGAAGGACGCAATCGTTGCGGAGGCAAAGGTCATCATCGACGCGTGCCTCAAGTCGAGGTCTTAGAGCCAAATAATCGCCCGGCACGGGTTGCGGCCCCGTCGCTTGGCCTATACTTGACTTCATCGAGCGGGCGCTTGCGCGTGCTTGCGGCAAAGCCCCGCCCTACAGGGTACCATGGGCAATCGATCGAAACGCGACGAGCCGATCTCTCATCTCGAACCGGAAATCATTCCGCCGGGCCAAGGCCCCCGGCCGTTTCGGCAGGGGCAAACGCGGATTTGGATTTCGGTCGACGGCCAGGGCGGCCAAGCCATCCATATCGCGAAACCTGGCCTCTTTTCGGTCATCATCGCGTTGCTGCTCGTCGGCGTTGCGATTGGTGCCATGTTAGCCGTGCTGGCAAGCATCGTCTTGATCTGGATCCCGATTGTCGGGTTGGTCCTCGCCGCCTTCATCGGCTCCAGCTTGGTGCGTGGATGGTGGCGCTCGCGCCGGCTCACTCCTTATCGCTGAGGAAGCATTGTCCGGAAAGCCTGCCGTCCGGCTCGATCATGGAAACCGTGAGTCCCTGTGGTGGATTTCCGGTTGGTTAGTTTGCTGCCGGCGAATCCGATCGTGACCGGCGCCCGGCGTGGGACTTCATCATACCTATCGTATCCGCTTAAAATCATCGCAACGCGCCATTGCCATTTTCGACGCAGGTGTCTATGTATTCGGCTCATATTCGAAATGATGGCTGCCTTGCTAGCGCACCCTCCAGGGTCCTTTCCCAAGACATCGCTGAAGTTCGGATTGGCCTGCGCGGTGGTCGCGTGGGCTATTGGCACGCGAGTGCATTGAGAAGGAGGCCAGCATGGCCACAGGTACTGTGAAGTGGTTCAACGCGCAGAAGGGATTCGGCTTCATCCAGCCAGCCGACGGTGGCAAGGACGTTTTCGTCCATATCAGCGCCGTCGAGCGTGCCGGGATGACCACCCTCAACGAAGGACAACAACTGTCCTACGAGCTCGTGACTGATCGGCAGCGCGGCAAGACCAGCGCCGAAAAGCTCAGTCTGACTTGACGCGCGTTAAACGCAATGAAGCCCGCCCTGCTTGCAGCGGCGGGCTTTTTTTGCTTCGAGACCTTGTCCGCGCCTAGTCCCCGTCGGTTATTGCGGGGTTCATCGAGGCATCGACCCTCACGCCTGAGCTTCAGATTCACTGACCCGATCCGACCGTGGACCCTGCTGGGCCGGGATGGCCGCCAGTTTTGTTAGGCGGGCGTTCCAACATCCGGTCGGCGATGGCCGCTTTGCAAGCGATAGAGAGCTCGGCGCGGTGTTCTCGCATGCAGTCGCGCATGCGGCCTCCGCCAGGCTGAACGGAGGCGCACAGCGTCTTGACGTCGTTCAAGCAGGCGCCCTGAAGCGGACTAGCTGCAAAGGCGAGCGTTGGAGTGATCACGCCGATTGAGATGACAAGAATCCGCATGGAAAGCATGGATGGTCTCCTGGTGAGTTCCCAGGCGTAACATTTGACGCCTAAACGACCCTTTCGGCATTTCGGAAAATGCCGTGAGGCCCGGAAAGGTTATCGGGCGGTTCTGGCGGGCGCGCCGTCGGCGCTGGGGAGCGGCGGTCGATCAACAATAGGCCAGGTTTCCAGCATCGATGGGAAGCATTTGGCCCGTGACATAGGATGCCGCCGGAGACGCCAGGAAAACCACGGCGCCGGCGATCTCCGCCGGATCCCCCAACGTGCCAGCGAGGTACGTTTGTTCAGCCAGTCAGTGATCGCGGCATCGTTGACCGTCGTCGCATTGGCCGGCGTTGCGAAGTAGCCGGGCGCGATCGCGTTGACCGCGATGCCGGAAGCGCCGAGCGCTCGAATGCTCCGACCTCTGGAATCGTTTCACCCAGCATCCGATTGCTACTGAATTTATTGCGGCTCCCGGTTTAGCCCACCATTTCTTGGTAGGGCATCAGGGGCCACGAATTCCGCAATCTTGGTAGAAGTTCGCGCGGCAGCCCGCGCGAGCGCCCGGCATGCTTACGAACGCGCTCAGACGACCTTTCTGAAAAAATTTGCGATGCGACGACGGCGGGATTTTGGTTTGCAACCAAAATTAAACGCTTTGCCAACACAGTGGTGGAGTTCCGCAAGCGCGGCCCGGTGACCGCGCGCGCCGCCAGGCAAGGCCCCTTCCATGGATGATTTGCTGCGCGAATTCTTGACGGAGACGAACGAGAGTCTCGACACGGTTGACGTTGAGCTGGTTCGCTTCGAGCAGGATCCGAATAACGCGAAGATTCTCG